>JAKAFW010000085.1:0-4406 GCA_021817845.1 Bacteroidota bacterium | reverse complement strand
ATTAAATTATTTCCATTTTCAAAATTCATCATACATATGAATTTATTTTTTTACAGAAATATAATTTATGTTCATTGTTATTTCAATTATTGTTAAAGAATTTCATGAATGAAATTCCTACAGAACCAAAAAACATTCATACAAAAACCAATAACACGTAGGAACATCATTTATGATGTTCCTAAATAATTATTTTTATTAATTAACATCTATCGAATTTCATAATTGAAATTCATGTATGGTTATAAAGAATTTGATGAATCAAATTCCTACGCAAATTTCCCTTCAAACACAGGTTTAAGAATTGCCTGCCTATACCTTTTATCCCTGGCGCAGGAAAATTTACTTATAAATCTCTCACAAAACTTTACCGTACCATCGTATACTATCTCCGCCATTTGATACGATTTCAAATTTTGGTAGCTTTCATGTTGCGCGATTAGGCTTTGATTACACATGCTAATAATTGCTTAGTCAAAAAAAATTTATATGATTTAGTTGATAGCTATAAAAAAATCACTATGATTGATCGGAAGACATTTTAAAATTAAACTATCTGAATAAGTTTTTATCAAAAAAGACTTTCCTGAACAATATGCTTAGGTCTAAAATCGCCTATAATTACAAAAGGATTTGGGGCAACAAGGTGATGCAGCTTTGTCGTACCTAAAAAGAAATAATAATCTTTAGTTTGTGCAAAGTCATCAAAATATTTTTTCTTAACATCTTCACATGCTTTTTTCTCATCGCCTCCGTGACTGATTAAAGAATTCCAATACAGCATACCGGTTTCCCAATCCTCAATCATAAGTTTGGCCTTTTTTCCTGAATCGTCTTCAAAGGTAAAGGAGAATTTATACGGCAATTTATTAACAACTTCAAAGCCGGAAATATCATCTTCATTTTCGTTTTCAAATAGATTCATCTGCAGCTTTTTAAATTTTAAGTAGTCAAGTTTTTCTTTTTTCCATTCTCTTTCGGCTGGTTCAAAAGTAAAATCCAAAATTCTTTCAGGTTTAAATACGGCTAATGAAGTGCATATGTCTTTGTTCTTCGCTTCTTTTATTAAGAGTTCTAAATTTGTAAATACTCTTTTAATTACAAACTTTCTTCTTTCCCTCCATGTATCTCCGTCGGATTCAATTATACCATGAGAAATCAAATCTTTCAGAAATAAATTATGGGGGCGATAAGATTCCGGTCTAAAATCGCTTGTGTTTCTTTCCAGATCAAGCTCTACCCATTCATATTTTCTAAATTGTTTATTATAATCAAGCTGTTTGAAAGGTATTGGGTAAATTCTAATCCATTTGCCGTCTTCGGTCAAACCGGCGGTACATACTGTTTCGTTGTATTTTTTGGAAATTGCAGGATAGGCTTTGACGGTAATTAAGACTTTTATTCTCATGGTACCCTTTCAAAGATGTTTAAATTCGTATTCTCCTTTATTGAGTTCACTTAAAGCCTTTAAGGTCCGGCTTCTATGACAAAAATTGTGGTCGGCTTCAAAACACATTAGCGCTATTCTTTTATTGGAAAGAAATATCTCGTAAAGTTCTTCCAACGCTTTTTTATTTGCCGGTAAAGTAGTTTCCTCATAGTCTTTAAATAATATGTCGTAATCTTCTTTAGCATTTAACTGCTGTCGTTTATCAGAGTTTATCCCCAGTTCGGGGATATGTACATATTTTATCCCGACATTCTCAACAATATGCTTCAATTGATTTTTTGAAAATCCGTACTTCATACTAAGGGCATTTTTCCGGATATCGCATAATACCTTTACATTTTCTCTTATCAACTGATTTGTAAATCCTTCAACCGATTTCCCTTCGTACCCGATTGAAAAAATTGTATATTCGTTTTTATCAGGTATGTTTTTAAGAACGGTATCGTATTTTTCCTTATCCAGTATTTCTTCAGCAATGGTGCTGTTAATAGCATAATAAGGATAATTTTCATAAACGTATTTAACTAAATTGTTACCGGTTAGTCCGCGGTATTTTTTATGAAGATTTACGAGTGAAATTTTATCGCTTGTCTTTAAGCTGTTTATGTAATTAGTATTATCATTTAATTCCCAAATTTTTTCTAATTCCTTAACAAGGTTATATTTTGTTAAAGTAGACATATCCTGGTTAGCCTGGAACGAAAAGCATCCGTATTTATATGGAATAAATTCGAAGGATGGTTCGGACCTATTTGTATTTAAAAGGAATAAATATTTCTGGAAATCAATCTTAGGCAGTTTCTTCCCAAAGGTTTGAAGCAGCGCTAATAATATTTTTCGTCTGTAATACATTTTCTTTATGGTGCAAAATTAAAACAATTTTTTACCAAACCATATTGAATGGTATGACTGAATTCAGAAGGCTGCATCGGCTTTGTGTATTCTCAATAAATTTCTTTGCGAATTGTGTTTACGGAATTGAATGATTAGCCTTAGTTCAAAAGTTTATTAAAATATCAGCACCAGCGGCATATCAAATAAAAGTCCTATACTGAAATGATTATCATTGGCAGAGCTTATATTATCAAAAATATGAATGAAGTTGTAGTTAGCCCGCTCTATTAAAAATTCGGAAGCGCCTTCAACTATTTTGTCATGTGGATATATAATGCGGCAAGCGGTGATTGATATTAGAGCTATCAATAAAGCTGATAATTTTATTTTCATTTTGCAGCCAGTTTAGTTTACCAATAAAATTATTATTTAGGTTTTATGATTTTATTTACATAGCTCTGAGTATCCAAGAATCAATTATTTGGGGGAAATATACTCCACTTTCAGAAATTCATTATCAAGCGGTAAAAAATCTTTATCGGTTGTAATTAAAGAAGCATTTAATAACGAAGCAGTCGCGGCAATCCATCTGTCATTATCATCTAATTGCTTGGAAGTAAATCCCGGGGGACATTTGGGATGTCTACCCTGACAGAAAAGAGTTATCTCGATAAATTTCTCGGCAATACTTACACTGTTGATATAAATTATAGGCAATGAACATAGCAACTTCTTGAGAGATTCTTGCTTGGCATTCCCCCAACTGTTTCTTTCCGACAGTGCGTATATTTCAGCATAGTTTATAACAGAAATAACAGATATGGTTTCATTTGAAAGCAGGTTAAATTTTTCTTCGGCAGTTTTTGCATAAGGTGCTGAACGCATGTATCCAAGCAATATCCCGGTATCAAGAAGGTAATAATTCAATCCTCTAATTCCTTAAGCAACTCTTCTATTGATTCGTCCCCGGGCCACGCTCCCCATAATTCTTTAAGCGGATTAGTCAGCTGTTTCAACGGCTGTACTCTTTCAAATAATAATAACGGTTCTTCCTGCGAAGTATTATTTAACAATATGCTTTCTCTTTCTTCATACTGCTTTATTAAATCCGCTTTGATATATCTAATATATTTATTCGGTTTAAATTCCGCGATGCCTCTTACTGTTGCCGTCTTACCCCATAGAGAGCGCATCCGTTCTTTATCAATAAACTCTCTATCTATTTCGCCGGTAATTGTAGTACCATCATTAAGTTTTAGCCTAAACTTACCTTCCGTATGCTCAATTTCATTAAAAAGCCCGCTTAAGATTACTTTCTGCTGCTCGGGTATCTTCTTCTTGAACTCTCTTATATTTTCAATTTGTTTACTTTCAATTTTTATTTTTTCAGATCTGCCGTTTTCCGAAAACAACTCGAATGACTTTGCATAGCTGCCGATAAAATTATCAAATGATAAAAGCGACGATAAAAGGCTGCTGTCCAAATAGCTGCTTTCATTATTTTTATTTATAGCATCATTTGCAGCTCTAATTAGGATAGAAAGCGCTGTATCATCCTGTTTAGGTAATATATTCCACAAATCCGGCTGCATTAATTCTTCCTGCGCAGTTTCAATTAATTCCGGCGCAGAAATTAATATTTTGGTAGAACCCTTTCTTAGACCTGTAATAGTATAGTCTACCGAGTTTCTTAACCATGCAGGCAGTTGTCCCTTTTTAGAACTCGTTCCTTCTACTGAAAGCCTTAATGCCTTTTCGGAGCTTTCAACAAGTATATCAATCAGTTCCTTTAATGCGAGAATAGAGATAGTTCCCCTGGGAACTGTGAGTCCGTTAATTTTTAATATATAATTTGCTGTTTTCATTTCTCCTAATGATTGACTTAACAAATATAGTCAATGGAATTATTAAAAGTCAGTGATGATTAGCTTTGTGAATTGGTAATAAATTTCTTTGCGGATTGTGTTAGGATATTTGTGCGGCACTATTACTAAAGTATTTATTAGAGTATTAAGCAACTATAATGCTTAAGTTGGAAAGATACTTTTGAAAAATTAACTTATGTATAACAAAACTTCAGGAGTATCAAAATGCCGTCAGAAAAAAGAAAACACAGCGCAGA
>JAKAFW010000015.1:0-83179 GCA_021817845.1 Bacteroidota bacterium | reverse complement strand
TCGCTCTTTTTATATCTTCTATCCAGCCCACATCTTTCATTAATACGTTTTTATAAAGATAAAGTATTCCTTGCAATGCCTGGTTTTGTGTCGATGCAGATACATGTTTTTCAATTGCTAAATAATTAACAAACTTTTGGATTTCATCTTTTCCCATTTCATTAGGGTGTTTTTTGTTGTTGAAAAGAATAAATCGTTTTATCCACGAAGTGTAACTCTCTTCCGTCTTCCGTGAATAATGCTTCACTCGTAAATCAATGCTTGCTCTATCTAAAAGTTTTGGCTTATTTTGCTTTTGTGGTACTTCGGCTGATGCTTCTCTAAATCTTAATTTTATCCCCCAAGCATCGTGTATTCTATTGAAATGCGACTCCGGCAACTTTCCCGCTGTATTATTTTTTGTTATTGATTCCAATGGAAATCCATCACTGTTATGTAAAAAGTTTACCCATCTCGTTTTCTTTTTGCTACAATAACTTCGGATTTTTTAAGGAATTGTTTCCCTCTATTAAATCCCTTAATAACTTAATTATTTCCCCTTCTTATGTCAAGTAATGATAAAAAAAATAATCATAAAATTTTACACGAATAATTATTACTAATGTTACTCAACCTTCGGAAAAATGGAGTGATGAAATGGACTAATTTTTTCCATTATTCCAACATTCCATTTCTCCAACATTCCATTTCTCCAAATGGAAATCCTTCGTTAGATGTGTTATTAGTATTTCTATAAGCCAAAAAATGAAAAATTCAGCCTAAAGCGGGATGTTCCCATGTTTCTTTCGGGGAATTGTATCGACTTTCGTTTTCAATAATCTAAACGCTTGAATAAGCTTTATCTTAGTTTCCTTTGGCTCTATGACATCGTCAATAAAGCCCCGTTCGGCGGCAATATATGGATTGGCAAACTTGGCAATATATTCGGAAAGTTTCTTTTCCAATTCTTCTTCAGGGTTTTCCGAACTTGCAATTTCTTTTTTGAAGATAATTTCTACCGCGCCTTTAGGTCCCATTACGGCTATTTCTGCTGAAATCCATGCAAAATTAAAATCTCCCCGGATATGCTTCGAATTCATTACATCATAAGCGCCGCCGTATGCTTTACGAGTAATAACCGTTACTTTTGGAACCGTTGCTTCGGCAAAGGCATATAGTAATTTTGCTCCGTGACGGATTATGCCGTTCCACTCTTGTTCTGTACCTGGTAAAAAGCCGGGAACGTCTTCCAAAACTAAAATTGGTATATTAAATGCATCGCAAAACCTTACAAAGCGAGCACCTTTTACCGAGGCATTTATATCAAGCACTCCTGCAAGAACCTCAGGCTGATTTGCAATTATTCCAATCGATATTCCCCCCATTCTGGCAAAGCCTGTGATTATATTTTCGGCGTAATTTGCATGGACTTCAAAAAAATCATCATTGTCAACAAGTAAATTGATAATTTGTTTCATGTCGTAAGGTTTATTCGGGCTATCGGGTATGATTTCGTCAAACTTTAATTCCGGTTTGAGATTTTCAAAATCAAATTCCTTATCCTCAGGCTTGTCCTTAAAGTTTAAGGGTAGGTACCCCAGCAATCGTCTGACATTTAATAAAGTTTCAACTTCATTGTCATAAATAAAATGAGCTACGCCGCTTTTAGATGCATGCGTTTCTGCCCCTCCTAAATCTTCAAAGCTTACTACTTCGTGCGTAACGGTTTTAACTACGTTAGGCCCTGTTACGAACATATAACTGGAATTTTTTACCATGAAAATAAAATCGGTAATTGCAGGCGAATATACTGCTCCCCCGGCGCATGGACCCATCACTACAGAAATTTGCGGAACTACACCGGATGCTAAAGTATTACGAAGAAAAATATCCGCATAACCTCCTAAACTAACCACACCTTCTTGAATTCGAGCTCCGCCGGAATCATTTAATCCGATAACCGGTATTCCAAGCTTCATCGCCATATCCATTATTTTAACAATCTTTTCAGCGTGAGTTTCAGACAGCGAGCCGCCGAAAACCGTAAAATCCTGGCTAAACAATGCGATGGGCCTTCCGTCAATTTTTGCAAAGCCTGTAACAACTCCATCACCCGGATAATGCTGTTTATTTAAGCCAAAATCAGTAGCCCGATGCTTAACAAACATATCGATTTCTTCAAAACTTTTTTCGTCAACAAGGAGTTCAATCCTTTCGCGTGCGGTAAGTTTTCCCTTTGCGTGAAGGTTGTCGATTTTCTCCTGCCCCCCACCAAGCTTCGCCTTTTCTTTTTTCTTTAATAATTCTTCAATTTTGTTTTTCATTGAATAGCTTCGATTGAATTATTTACTAAGTTACTTTACGCATCCATTATCATAGAAGGAGTAAGAAGCTAGTAGTCAGGAGTCAGTGTCTTCTGTCTTCTTCTAAAATATATTCATCCTTTCATCGGCATGTTCAAAAGACTTTTCAATCTCCGATTTAAGAGAAACATTTTTATCTTCGCCTTGATGGTTTTTATTAAATTCAATAACATTAATTTGACGAAATATTTTACCGGGATTTTTTTTCAACAACAAAATATTGCCGGAAAGGTCTATGGCTTCAGAAATATTTGATGTTGCAAGAATAAAGGATACGTTTAATTGTTGTTTAATAGATTTAATTAAATCATGCAGCTCTTTCTTAGTTTCACTGTGAAGATTTTTGAAACAATCGTCCAACAAAATTACTTCCGGCTGAATTGCAAGTGCACGGGCAAGCGATATTCTGAATCTAAACCCTGAGCTTTTTTCATGAGGATAATGATTTCCATAACCGCTTAAACCAACCAATGAAATTACTTCATCTTTCCTTTTCTTAACCTCTTCCTTGCTGATCTTTTTTAAGTTAAGAGCAAATTCAATATTTTCGTTCACACTCATCCAGGGGAATGAAGATGCGTTTTCGGGAATATAAACTATACTTCCATCCGGTTGTAAATATTTTTTCTCCTTTAGAATAACTTCCCCACTGGACGGTTTTTCGAGGGCAGATATGATCTTTAGAAGGGTTGTCTTACCAGCTCCGGCTGGAGATAATACTGAAGTTAATCTGTCGTCATTTCCGGCGGAGTCAATTGTAAAATTGATTCCATCTAAAACATGAATCCTTGAACCGGCAGGACCGTGAAAAAGTTTTGAAAGATTCTTTATTTCTAAAAGCGCATTCATACCGCTCAAAAATTACTCCAGTGAATAAATTTATTCTTAAAATATTTGAGTAAATAAAAACCGGCAAAGATTGTAATTCCCGTTATAATAGAAATCGAGAATAATGCAGATAAATCTTTATAGCGTAGAGCATCCCGGTAAATTGAGCCCAATCCATATCCGCCTTTCATAAATTCAAAAACAATTAAGAGTAGCCAGGCTAAATAGTGAAGCTCAAAAATGTAATTTAATAGCGAAGGCTGCACAGCTTTCCAAATGACATTCTTGGATAATTCATTCTTGCCGGCACCAAGAGAAGTTGCCGCATCGATATATTCTGGTTTGACCTTATATGATTCTTCCTTTACCTTCACTGCCATTGGGATTATAAAAATTAGCAGCGAAAAGATAACTCCGTTAAAGTTTGAATTCGGAAACCATAAAATCAAAAACATTCCCAAGATTACTGCAGGAAGGAATTTGAAGAGTTTATAGAAAGCATCCAAAGCGCTGAAAAACCATTCATTCCCTGTGATATATTTACACAAAAGCCAATCTACGAAGTAAGAAATTATCAGGGCAAAATAAATCTCGGATACTGTAACCCCGAAGTTCCTCCAGAGATGATAATCTTTTATAAGTGAACCAAAAGAAAGGAAAACTATCGAGGGCTTTGGCAAAAAACCGTTACCGGGAATAACAAACTCAAATAATATTAACCAAATGAAAAATAATCCGGTTAACAAAATCCGCGAATTTTTATGATAAGCCTTTTTGCTCATTAACAATACCGCATAATGAAGAAGTATTTTTTTTGAAAATTTTTCTAAGTGAATATATCTAAACAGCGCCTTTATATCAACAAGAACGGGTTCTGCATTTTCTCGATACCTATTTGGCTGCTATCTCCGTGACCAGGATAAATCAGTGTATCGTCAGGAAGAGTTAATAATTGAGAGTTGATTGAATTGATTAATGTATCATAATCGGCGCCCCATAAATCAGTCCTGCCAATGCTATCTTTAAAAAGGACATCACCCGTTAAACAAAATTTTTCCTTTGCAAAATATAGACAAATTTCTCCGGGGGTATGCCCCGGTGTAAATAAAAATTGCACTTCAGAACTGCCAATAAATAATTTCTCAGCCATCGGAATAAACCCGTCCGGTTTTGGAGGGGCTTCTATTTTCAAACCAAATGCTGCAGCTTGAACTTCTGCTCTTTCAAGCATCGGTAAATCTTTTTCCGGAATTAAATACTGAGGATTAAAATTTTCTTTAACAAATTTGCTTCCAATTATATGATCTATATGGCAATGTGTGTTAATAAGATATTTGACAGTCAATTCATTTTTATTCAAATAGTTTTCAATTTCTTCTTCTTCCCTTTTATCGGAACAACCGGCGTCAATTACGGCACATTCTTTTGTTTTTTCATCCCAAATAATAAATGTATTTTCCGAGAAAATGTTGAAAACAAATTTTTTTACAACAAGCATAATATTCTTTATCCTTTAAAATTTCTCCGGACACGGTTAAATAATTTTTTAGTGTAAGTATTAAAATTATCTTTTGTTTCTTCCAGCGAATCACCTCCGAATTTCTCTAAAAAGAATTTAGCAAGACTCCAGGCTACCATTGATTCAGCTATTACAGCACAAGCCGGAACAGCTACAAAATCGCTTCTCTCACGTCTTGCATCAACAGTTTTCATGTTTTTCAAATCAATACTTTCAATCGGACTCATTAAAGTAGCAATCGGTTTCATTGCCGCGCGCAAAATTATAGGAAGCCCCGTTGATGTTCCGCCTTCAATTCCACCTGCCCGGTTTGTCTTTCTTGTAATCAACTCACCTCTTTTAATGATTTCGTCATGAGACTCCGACCCAAATTTTTCTGCGGCTTCAAAACCGGTGCCGATAGACACTGCCTTTACAGCATTAATAGACATTACAGAATGCGCTAACTCCGCATCAAGCTTGGTATCGTAATGGACAAAGCTGCCAAGTCCCAGCGGCACACCTGTAGCCACAACATAAAAGGTTCCACCTAAAGTATCACCTCTTTTTTTAGCTAATTTAATTCTGTTGATGATTTGTTTTTCATGATCTTCATCCAGAACTCTCACATCGCTTATATCTGCCTTTTCAGATAAACTCCATCCACTAAAATTTTTCGATAAGTTATTATCAAAAAGGTTTGAAGCAAAATTTTGTTTTGGATAAATGCCGCCGATACTTTCGACAAAACTTCCGATAGAGATGCCGAACTCTTCTAAAAATCTTCTTGCTATTGAAGCTGCTGCAACTCTTGCGGCAGTTTCCCGTGCGCTTGATCTTTCAATTGAGTTTCGAATATCATCAAAATTATATTTTGAAACTCCGACTAAATCAGCATGACCGGGGCGCGGGATAGTTATTTTTTCAACTTCAGATTTTCTTTTATCCGGCGTCATCTTTTCGGTCCAATTTTCCCAGTCACGATTTTTAATCAATAATGAAACCGGTGAACCCAATGTTTTTTGGAATCTAATACCGGATAATATTTCCGCCGTATCCGTTTCAATTTTCATTCGCAAGCCTCTACCATAACCGGCTTGCCTTCTCTTTAAATGGAAATTGATATAATCATTTGCAATTTTGATGTTGGAAGGGAATCCTTCAACGATTGTTGTTAAAGCTTTTCCGTGTGATTCACCCGCGGTAAGAAATCTTATCATGAATTTACCTAAAATTAATTTAATGCAAATATAAAAAAAACGCCCGAATAACCGGGCGTTTTTGGGAATTATTTATTCAGGACTATTTGGGGATGTCTAATCCGACAAAACGACTATTGCCTTTGGAATCCACAACCTTTAGCAATACAGCAGAACCTTTTTTACTATCTAATATTTTTTTGAATTGCTGAGCGTTAGTAACTTTTTCTCTATTTGCTTCAACAATTACAACTCCCTGGAAAAGTCCTTGATCTTGAGCTGCACCGTATTGAGCTACATTTGTAATCATTACACCATTACCGATTTTGTAATCGGTTTTTTCTTGCGAAGTTAGATCTCTAACCGTTAGTCCAACGTTATCAAGTTTTGTTACCGATTTCTTTTCATTATCATTGCTCGAAGTACTATTATCCGAAGCCGGTTTGTTGCTGCTTTCCTCATCTTTTTCTTTTAGGACAACATCTCTTTCAATGTCTTTTCCATCACGGAAAAGAGAAAGATGGACAGTCGTTCCGGCAGTTTTTGAAGCAATAATACTTTGAAGGTCGTTAGCTTTGTCAACATCTTTCCCATCGATCTTTAAGATCACGTCGCCTGGTTTAATGTC
Organism: Bacteroidota bacterium; assembly: GCA_021817845.1. Classification (GTDB taxonomy): domain Bacteria; phylum Bacteroidota; class Ignavibacteria; order Ignavibacteriales; family Ignavibacteriaceae; genus FEN-1297. The sequence continues at coordinate 76,684 of JAKAFW010000015.1, read as the reverse complement.
GACCTTAGAAGCGGCTCCACCGGGAACGATTCCTTGGACAATAACGCCTTGTGGTTTATCCAGTCCTAAAGACTTAGCCATTGCATCGTCAACATCGCCAATTTCTACGCCAATATAGCCCCTGTCAACTTTTCCATGTGCTATTAAATCTTTTGCGACAGATTTAACAATATTGATAGGGATAGCAAAACCATAGCCGATAAAGCTATCGGTCCCGCTTGTTGCGATAGCAGAATTCACACCAATGACTGCACCTGAAAGATCTACCAGGGCACCGCCGCTGTTTCCAGGATTAATTACAGCATCTGTTTGGATGTAATCTTCTACACCATATTTATTATTTATTAAACCTAATCGTCCTCTGCCAAGCGCACTAACAATTCCGGCAGTTACCGTAGAGGTTAACATTAAAGGATTTCCGATAGCCATTACCCATTGTCCGACTTTGAGATTGTCCGAATCACCGAGGTAAGCTGCCGGCAAATTATGAGCATCTATCTTTATAACAGCTAAATCTGTCAAAGGATCTGTGCCAACAACTTTTGCTGTAAAATTTCTTTTATCAGATAAAGTTACTTTAACCGAAGTTGCATTTTTAACAACGTGATTGTTTGTTACTATGTATCCGTCCGGGGATATTATAATTCCACTTCCCGAACCCTCTTCTTCTTTAGGCATATTTTGGAAGGGAAAGAAAAAGAAATTTCCGTGAGGATTTTGTTCCGCCTTAGCAACAACGGTTATTTGGACAATTTCAGGAGTTACATTTTTTGCTACTTCAATAAATGCTTTACTGAATGACGAAGCATCGGCGTCAAGATTTACTGGTGCATTAGGCGCTCCAAGACTTATATCGGCATAACTTGGTCGGACTAAACTAAATCCGGACACTAAGATTGCACCGAATACAATCCCCACAGCTATCAAAGCAATTGCACTCCAAAAGCTTTTAGATTTCATTTTATTTTCTCCGTTTAAATTTTTTAATTATTAACTCTGCATTATTGCATTGGTAAAAATCTTCAATTAACCTCTTAATTATAAATTTGTAATGATTGTATTCCTTTGAAATCAGGAACATGATACCTTAAATAATTTTCCAGGAATGAAATTGCTTTATCCGCAAGTTTTTCTTTCACTTCAATTTTTTTTCTGCTTTTTAGACAATACAGGTAGTTAAAAAGTTCCGGTGTAAATATATAAGATTCCGCTTTTTCTTTCCTGCAGACGTGACACAAAATACCCGTCCCGAAATTAAATGAAACCCCTGCATCCGGCTCAATTGATCTACCGCATACAGAACATCTTTCTAGAGACATTTCATATCCCAGTTCTTCAATGAAGAAAAGAAAAAACCTCCCGAACAAAATATTCGGTTTTTCATCCGATGAATTTAATAGCTCCAGGATTCTAACAATTCCATGAAAGAGCCTTGAGTTGGTTTCATGTTCAGCGGTTAATTTTTTTACGAGCTCAATAATCGCCTGAGAATATTTGAGCTTGTCAAAGTCACTCTTCAGCTCCGTAAAATTTGAAAGCAAATCTGCACTTGAAATAATTTGAAGTTCACGTGTATCTTTTTTATAGAGTACTACTTGAAGATGATTTACCGGATCGGTTATTAACCCCAATTTAGATTTAGGGCTTCTTGCTCCTTTGACGATTGCAGAAATTTTCCCCAACTCTTTTGTATAAAGAGAAATGATATAACTTGTATCGCCGTAGTTTAGTTTGCTTAAAACTACGGCTTCTGTTTTTATTATTTCGCTCATTAAAGAAAATTGTATGGAAAAAGATGTACCGTTTCTTCTGTTATGATCCCTGAAATTAAATGAGAAGGAGTCACATCAAAAGCTGGTGAAAAGGTCTCATAACTTGTGCGAGTTACAGGTAATCCATTAAAATTAATGATCTCAGTTTTATTTCTGAATTCAATTTGAATATCAGCTCCGGTAGGAATAGTTCGGTCAATTGTAGTAGTTGGTGCAGCGATGTAAAAAGGAATATTATGATAATTGCAGAGCACAGCAAGATTATAAGTTCCGATTTTATTAGCCGAATCACCATTAAGAGCAATTCTATCGGCTCCTGTTATAACCAGGTCAACTTTACCCTGCTGCATAAGAACGGCAGCCATTGAATCAGTTTGGATGGCAAATGGAATCCCGTTTTTCTCAAGCTCAAACGCTGTTAGTCTTGAACCTTGCAATAGCGGGCGGGTTTCGTCCGCATAAACAAAATTTACCAATCCTATTTCAAATGCTTTTTTGATAACATTGAAAGCAGTGCCATCCCCACCGGTAGCAAACTTCCCCGTGTTACAATGCGTAAGTACGTTAGATTTTTTCAAGAATAATTTAGAACCGTTCTCACCTATCCTATCACAAAAATTGATATCATTCTGATGAATTTCTTTTGCTTTAGATAAGACTACTTGATATAAATTTTGCGATCCTATATGGCTCTGAAAGACTTTTTTCATTTCTTGCAAGGCATAAAATAAATTTACTGCCGTAGGTCTTGTTTTTTCCAACCGTTTATAAGCTAAAGAAAATCTTTCAGCAGGATTTACGGTAGATAAATTTTTGAGCGAAAGCGCTAACCCATATGCTGCCGAAATACCGATTGCCGGAGCCCCTCTTACTTCAAGCCTTTCTATTGCTTCGGCAATCCTTTCATAATCATCAGTTTCTACATAGACTTCATTTAAAGGAAGCTTTGTCTGATCGATAAAAATAAATTTATCATTTTCAAATTTGATAGAGAAATATGAATCTGGTTCAATTAAAGACATACTACCTTCTAAAGTTTTCATTTCTGTCTAAAATGATTTTAGAGCTTATAATGACCTGCGAAATTGTGTACTATATGCATGTTCTAGTCCCCTCTAAAGTTAATCTCTGAAGTTAACCTCCGAGGTTTTCCTAAACCTCGGAGGTTTTGTTCGACTCTATTATAAAATAAAATTATTCCATAAACCTTAAAAGTCCCGTAGGGACAACATATAGCATCTTATTTCGGACAGATATAATTATTTTTTATCCTCTTTACTTGCAGCTTTTAATTTCTGAATCATCAATGTCGCATAAGTATTTTTTGGATTTAGCTTAGCTGACTTTTCAAAATTTTGCAGAGCTAAGTCTTTATCACCGTCAAGAAAATAAGATTCAGCTAAACTATTGAAAGCATTAGACGAGTTGGGGTAGGATTCGGCGTTAAGCTTGAAAATTTCAATTGCTTGTTTACCCATCTTAGCTGAAAGTAATCTCAATCCTAAATTGTTTAGTTCACCTTCGTTAAAGTTAAATTGGTCTTTTTTTGTTTGATATAAATGATGGTATTGTTTAACAGCGGCATCCATACCTTGGTCAAAAATAGTTTCCAGCAGAGTGTCGGCAATAGAAGGCTTCGGAGTATTAACACTTAAAAGTTGGACATCAAATATAAGGGTAGCGTTTGGAGGAATAACACCGCCTGCTCCTCTTTCACCATAAGCAAGCTGAGGAGGGATTATAAATCTAAATTTATCGCCGGTGTGCATTAAGGCGATACCTTCATCCCATCCCCGAATTACTTTTCCTTCACCAAGTATAAAGTCGAACGGAACGCCTCTTTTTATAGAGGAATCAAAAATGTTTCCGTCTGTAAGATAGCCTGTGTAATTAACCTCAACCTGTTTACCCGCTTCAGCTTTTTCACCCGTTCCTTTGGTAATTACAATATATTTTAATCCGCTTGCAGTTGTAATAGTATCCTTTACGGCAAGACTATCCTGCGCAAAAGAATTAAACGATAAAAATAATACAACCCAAAACGAGCACAATAATGTTTTCAAACTTAACCTCTAATTTTATTTTATTTTGAAATTTGACATTCAAAGATAATGAAAAATGGAAAAGTAGAAAGCATAAATCTTTAAGTCACCCCAACTTTTAACATATCTGTTCAAAATTAAATTCTATATATTGTCACAAGTAAACTTTCAAAATTAAAATTTGAAGCTTTAGTTATCAATTTTAATTTAAGGGCACTTCTAAAAACTTCAATATTCTCTGCGAACGTTGCGTATTCTTTGCGTTCTTTGCGTTAAATTTTTATAAAAGATAGTATTTAGAAGTGCCCTTAAGAATAATTCTAATGATTCCTATCCAAAACTAAGTGAAATAATTAAATTTTCGGTAATATCCCACAATTCCATCTGCCCCTGCTCCCTTGTTCGAAGAAATCCCAAAAATAAAGTTGTCATTTCGACAACCGAAGGGAGGAGAAATCCCATGTATAGCTTAATGACACTTATTGATCATTAAATATCTCACCTACCAGCAAGACCAATTAAAATAGAAAACCTATTTCCATTTTCTTTTTATAGTATCTCCTCACCCGAACGACATCAAATAAATGTAATCTGTTCCGTTTGCGGGATTAAAAAATTTTACGTAATGGAGCGTAAACAGAAAAAGCTATTTGAGTATTTATTTATCCTCTACGAGGATAGTTTATTTGTTGGATTAATTTGTTTCTACAATAATCAAACATCCACGATGTTTTTAGACCTCGTAGAGGTCAAATTATTGTAGGAAAAGGTTTATTCTACAGTGGCAAATCCTCGTAGAGGATTAACAAATTCCCCAGTATTTACGCTATTCTATTATAATATTATCCTCAATATTATAATATAACAGATTCTTAAGTTGACGCCTATGCGCGAAAGCAGGAATCTATATATTCTAAATGTTGATGAACTTTTGGAAACCCCCTGCTTTCAACAAAAAAAAGCCTACAGCTTGATAGACCAAATTGCCCTTCGAAATTTTATAATTAAGAACCATTACCGATCATTACGAAACAAACTATCCCTTGGTAATTCAGCATATAAACTATCTCAAGAATACCTTCTATCCGAATCAGCCATTAACACCATCCTATTCCGCAAAGGCAATCGCAAACCCATCACCTTCCCAAACTCAATTCATATTAAACTAGGCTAGTCATTTTAATAAAACCATTTTCTTTGTTGAAATAAAATCACCCGCTTTTAATCTATAAAAATATATCCCGCTTGGCCACGACTCTCCATGCATAATTTTTTTATGTACTCCTGATGTCTGTACCTCATTCACTAGTGTAATTATCTCTCTGCCAAGAATATCATAAATTTTTAATTGCACTAATCCTGGTTTTGGTATTTGATATATTATTTCAGTTGATGGATTAAATGGATTAGGAAAGTTTTGTTGAAGATCAAATTGGTTAGATACTATTTCCTTATCTTTTACTGCAGTAATAATTTTTTCGTATTGTCTGTATAATATTGTAAAACCTTCGCCAACTATCCAAACATACGGGAAGCCATCTTTAACACATACGCTAATATCATTTAAACTCTTTTTAGTATATGAAGCTAATACACTTGAATACGTAATTTCCCCCGTTCCGTTGAAATCGTATTCCATTAATACGCCACTTCTACCACACTCTAATGCTCTATTATTATTTCACTATCGTTTACATAATATAAATCATTTATTGGATCGGCAGGTAATTTGGAATATAGTAATACTTGAGGATAGGTTGTTTTAATTAAGGCTATGATAAAAAACAGTATAATAATTTTTTTCATATGAATCCCTTATATCAATGTTAATATAATTATTCCCTATTTGGTGTGCAATTTATTTTTCAACATTTTCATTCTGAAATCAAATAATTAAAATTATTTTCCCATCACTCTCATCAGTGCGACTAAAACAATCCCCCCCTTCAAAATTACATCACTCCAAATTTCCATTCCTACATCATTCCAAAACTCCATCCCTCCACTACTCCAATTCCATCATCCTATCACTCGTCACTTTGTCACTTGTTACTCGTTTCTTGCCACTCTTTCCCTCGTCGGCCATTTTGTCACACCTAAGATCTTTTTTCACCTATTTTTCCTCAATCCACCTCCGCTCTGCCAAGCATATGACAAGCCTAAAACACCCCTCTAATTCCTACCTAATTATTTCATAAAAAAAGTTTGCCAAATTTGGCACACCCCAAAACTTATGGATAATACCTTAAAAAAATTTTCTTTGCAGAACACTAATGCAGCGCTCAATAAAAATATGGTATAAATTTTGATTTTTGGAAAGCTATATTAGATGTTTTATCAATTCAGGATATCAAAAAATGTAATTTTTAGCAGCCCCCTTAACAACTTCTAATTATTTCCTTCGTCTAAATTGCGTTTCCAATTATTCAAAACACTACGGGGATAATTTTTATAAAAATAATTCTGCTTAGTAGTGAATAATTCAACTAAATTCAATAAGTTAGTTCCATCTTTTAACAAAATTATTCTTATCAAAGGTAAAATTATGAGTTTAAAGTCCACCTATAGATCAATCGGGACCATAGTTTTTTTAATTTCTGCAACGGTATTATTCCTTACGGTTCAGCCTTCGGTTTCTTTTTGGGATCCGGGTGAAATATCTGCTGCATCTTATTCTCTACAAGTCCCGCATCCGCCAGGAGGACCACTCTGGTTAATAATCGGAAGGTTCTTTTCTATGCTTCCGTTTGCTCATAATATTGGATACAGAATTAACACGGTTTCTGTGCTTGCAGGAGCTTTTTCCGTCTTAATTCTCTATTTGAGCGCTGTAAAATTAATTGAAAGTTATAGAGGAAGGAATTATAAAGATATCCCCGATGCACTGATAACTTATATTTCTGCTGCAACGGGAGCTTTGGCTTTTGCATTCTGCGATACTTTCTGGTTTAATGCAGTTGAATCAAATTATTTCGCGGTAAGTACACTGCTATTTTCTTTGGTGGTTTGGTTGATGATGGATTGGTATGAAAAAGCAAATGTTAAGTCAAATGAAAAATATATAATCTTGATGGCTTATCTAATAGGCCTTTCTACAGGCGTACACTTGATGAGCGTTCTTGCCGTGCTTACCTTTATTAGTGTAGTAGTAATGAGAAAATATGTAACCGACGATGAGATGTACAAAAAATCGGCTTACTTATTTTTAATTCATATTGGAATTCTTCTCGTCATTGCCATTGGATTATGGGCATCCCAAACAAGCACTACACCGCCTACATCAGAACAATTTCACGCCTTCGATTCTAAATTCAAATGGATAATGCTCGGTGTATCAGCTATTTTTATGGGCGCATCATGGAAAAAGGTTTTTAACAGAAATTCCTTCTATGTACCGTTAATGATAGGTGCCGTTGTTCTTGCAGTTGCATATCCGGGAGTCGTAAAAATATTCCCGTCACTTCTACTTGCAATAGGCGGGCCCGATATAGCGACAAATCTACTAATTCTTGTAATAATTTTAGCCGTTTTGATTTATGTTACCTTCTGGTCGGCAAAGAAAAACAAACAAATACTCCATGTCGCATCATTAAGTCTTTTGTTTACTCTTCTTGGTTTTACGACTTATGCGATGATAATTATCCGCTCCAGTCAACATACCCCTATGAACGAAAACTCACCGGATAATTTCAAAAAATTGATGTATTACCTTGGCCGTGAACAATATGGCGACTTCCCTATTTTCGAAAGAAGATTCTCTCAGGAACCAAACCAGCAAGGCATATACACAAATTACAGCAGTGACCTGGACTTTATATGGCGCTACCAGTTAAACCACATGTTTAACCGTTATCTTCTCTGGAATTTTGCCGGTAAGATCTCCACTAACCAGGATGCCGGTGTTAAATGGAGCCAGCTATACGGTATACCGTTTTTAATAGGACTGCTGGGACTCTATTTCCACTTTAGGAAAGACTGGAAAATGGCGTCAGCTTGGCTGATCTTGTTTATCTTCATGGGTTATTTAATTGCATTTTACCAAAACCAGCAGCAGCCTCAACCGCGCGACAGATTCTATTTCTACCCCGGAGCATTTTTTGTATTCGCAGTATGGATTGCAATAGGAATTCGAGAGATAGCCGGATTGATAATCGAGAAAATAAAGAATCCTTCTACGGCAAGAACAGCGGTTTTTGCGTGTCTTGGATTGGGGCTATTATTAATCCCGGGCAATATGTTAAGAACAAATTACTTTTCACACGATCGCTCGCACAATTGGCTCCCTTGGGATTTTTCATACAATCTTCTTCAAAGCTGCAAACCAAATGCTATCTTATTCACTAACGGCGATAACGATACCTTCCCGTTGTGGTATTTGCAGGATGTAGAGGGTGTAAGGCAAGATATTAGGGTTGTCTGTTTAAGTCTTGCAAATACCGATTGGTATAATCTTCAATTAAAAAATAATTCGCCTTACGGAGCGATGAAAGTAAAATTCGGTATGTCCAATGATGAAATAAAGCAGTTGCAGCCGATTCAGTGGCAACCGCAAGTAATTTCAATCCCTGTGTCGAAGGAAGCCATTAAAGAATTTAACGTAACTGATACTTCGGTAATCAAGAACGGAGACATCACCTTTACTATGAATAATACGCTGCAGTTCGGTGATGTAAAAGCAATAAGAATTCAGGACCAGGTAGTGTTAGATATAGTTAAAAATAATTTGTGGGACCGCCCGATCTATTTCGCCTCGACGTGCTCGCAGGATTGCTTTATCGGAATGGACAATTACCTTGATATGGAAGGATTAGCCTCCCGGCTTGTTCCTGAAAGATTAGTCGGGGCTAATGATGTCAATGCGAATATTACTTACAAAGATTTATTTGATATTAATCCTTCATACTCAAAAACATATTTACCCGGTTTTAAGTTTAGAGGGATAAACGATAAGAGAGTATTCTTTGATGAGACAGAAACAAGACTTATTCAGAATTACAGAAACGTTTATGTTCGTCTTGCTTATTACTATTTGAACGTAGCAAAGAACGATAGTTTGTGCATAGCAACATTGGATCAAATGGACAAAATAATTCCTAAGTCAAATATTGATATAGATTACCGGTTCTTATATGACATAGGAAATTTATATTATGCAGCAGGAGACACTAGCAAGTACAAACTGATAGCTGCTGATGTTGAGAAACAAGCACTTCAAAATCTTGATGTAAGTGCAAATGATTTGCAATCACCATACAATGCTTATAGTATTCTTGAAAGGATTTACGTGAACTTAAAAGAATATGACAAGGCTATCGGTATCCTTCAGAGATTGGAGACCTATTATCCGAATGCCGGAGGCATTAAGACTGAGATTCAGCAATTGCAGCAGATGAAACAGGCGAATGCAGCTCTCAAGAAGTAAGAAAGCCTGAATAACTTAAAAGAAAAAACCCACGAGTATTTAACTTGTGGGCTTTTTCATATAATTCCTGAATTGATACGGCTCCTATACTAATATTGCCTAGAGATTCTGACTATTATTTCTAGGACAGGCTCTTTGCAGAATGAGAATGGCAAGGATATATTTTCGTCAGAACGACAAAAAATATTTATGAGCTTAAAATTCTAACTCCGTTTTTCGTTAAAATGAGAAGGGGAAACTTATGGGATGTTATTATTCTTCTAATAATAGGAAGAATTTATATTCAAAAATTTATTTTGCAACAAAGCTTAAAATTTCCCTGACGACAATGATAACGGAAATTAGCAATAGCATATAGAATATAGAATATTTCATTGTCGAAAAGGTGACCCGTAAAGTCGACAAGTAACCTCGCCACCCGCAGTTTCTGCAGCGATAAATCTTAAAGAAAGTAAATTTTTTAATTATTTCTTCTTTCAAATTTCTCGCCCTTGAGCGATGCAAAGCATTAGCTTGTTTGCATGAAGGGCACCTGTCGTAAGTCGGATTGCGTCTAAACATTAATTTTGAATTATTCATCACCAACTATTTGTTTACATGATTTTATAATTATTTAATATACTAAAAAATTTATTAAGCTAATATTTATCTTTTTTAGCTTTTAACACTAACTCTAAAAATTCTGCTACTCCATCCTGATCATTAGACCTTTGCATTACTAAATCTGCCATTCGCTTTATCTCCGGAACAGAATTGGATAAAGCAATTTTTACTGCCTTAGTTTCAAAAAGACTAACATCGTTATACCAATCACCAATAACTGCACTCTCTTCAGGTACTACTTTTAAATAATTAATCAATTTCTGAAGTCCTTTACCTTTGCTGCTACCCTGACGCCGAAGTTCTAGATTGTAAATACCTTCATGACTTTGAGATTTGAAATAAGAAGCGCTTAATCCTAATGAATGCGGGAAACTCATTTTATCTTTCACATATTTTAAGTTGTCTTTATAATCGCTTGCAAAAACAACTTCTAAAGTTTCTTTGCTATAATTTTTATAAGAATCGACTTCCTCATATTTAGCGCCGAACTTATCCATAATCCGGGGAATTATTGAATTATTTTCGGTATAATAAATTGCATCAGCATGGCAAAGCGCAATATTTAGAAGAAATTTATCTGCCAAGTATATCGCCTTTTTTATATATTTTTCTTTTACAAAAGATTCAAAAATAATTTTCCCTTCCGGATGACTTTTTATCATACAGCCATCGAGTGATATCAAAGGAATTTTAAGATCTAATTCTTCCGCAAAATGGATCAATGCAGAATGCAGTCTTCCTGAAGCAAATGAAAACTGAACTTCATGCTTAATAAGCTCGTGTATTAATTTCTTGGATTCATCGCCAATTAATGCTTGGTGATTCAGCAAAGTGCCGTCAAGATCAGAAACTATTAATCTTATTTTTTTAAGTTTATTTTTATCGATCATTATTATTCTAACAGAAGTATTAATATTTAATTATAATTATGAATATATAGACTTGAAACAAAACCTCCCTGAAATTTAAATTCCCTACACTTATGGATGAATTTATTGTTAGAAAAGCCGAAATATTATCCAATCTTATATTCACAACAAATATCAACAAATTTTCTAAGAGAATAAATACAGTAATTAAAATAAAAAGCCCGCGATAGTTTTCCGTGGGCTTTTAATATCATAAATTGCTACTGCTATATTAGCTTCATTGAAATATTTAGGCTTTTAATTTAGTTGAGCGATGCGACTTCTTTCCGTTTGTTTGATTAGAATAATAGTAATAATACTTGTAATATGATCCGTAACCGCTCTTATAAGTAAAGTTATTCAACACGGCGCCAATAAAAGAAGAACCGCCGTTTTTAATCAGCTCGACTGATTTAGTCATCAAATCAAATTCCGTCAGTTCTGCTGAAACTACTAACAGAGTAGCGTCAACAAGTGTTGAAAGTATTTCGGAATCCGTCACTGCAACAATCGGTGCAGAATCAAGTATAACCACATCAAACCGTTTCCTCATTTCGGCCAAAAAATCCTGCATCGGTTTTGATTCAATCATTTCAGATGGATTAGGTGGAATTGTTCCGGAAGTTACATAACTTAAATTATTTAATCCGGTAGGACGAATAATTTCCTCCAACTTTGCCTGACCAAATAGATAGTCTATTACACCGGGAAATTTATCTGCCTTAAAAATCGAGTGGACTCTTGGTTTCCTTAAATCAGCATCAAGAAGTAAAGTTTTTTTATTTGATTGTGCAAATGTGCCTGCTAAGTTTAATGCAACTGTTGATTTACCTTCAGATGGGGCTGAAGACGTCACAAGAATTGTTTTAAGCGCTTCGCTTCCGATTTTAGAATATTGAATTCTGGTACGCAAAGCTCTAAACGCTTCGCTTGGAATCGAATCCGGTTTTTTTGCAACTATAAATTCAAAGTCTTTATTGCCGTTAACACCCAAGCCCTCTATCTGTGGTATCCAAGCAAGTACATTGATATTTCTGTTCTGAATATCTTCAGGAGTTTTTATTGTATTATCAAAATAATTTTTAATAAAGACAAAACCGAAAGAAAGACCGGCACCAAGGACAAATCCTATTAGAACAATTAATTTGCGATTAGGTTTATCCGGAGTATGCGGTCTGATTGCTTTATCAACAATAAATACATTTCCCGGCTGCGATTGCTCATTGATTAAAGCTTCCTGATATTTTTCTTCAAGCAAAGAATACAACTTTTCGTCTGCTAATCTGTTTCTTTCAAGCCGTGCATATTCAATTGAAGTTTCTGGTAACTTATTAAACTGAACATCAAATTTCGCCATTATCTTATTTAATTCGTCAAGCTGAATTGCTAATGATTTTGATTTAACGGAAGCTTCAATAATCTTTTGTGTTAAATCTTTGATTTCATCCGGATTACTGGCAAACATTCCTTTTTTCAAGACATCAACTTTTTCATTTAGCTTCTCTTTTAGAACCGCCATCTGATCATCATATTGTTTGATCATTGCAGACTTATCGATCTGTGAATTATCCGTTAAAGCTAAGTCTTTATTAACCTGCAACTTTGCTAAACCTTCCTGCAGTGCCTGGAAATATGATTGGGAAGCTAAGCTTTCGAGATATGCCGCAACCCGGGGATTTTGCTGCACAAGCTCTTCCTTTAGCTGGCTCAACACTTTAATCGTGCCGGCGAGATCAATCTTAACATCATCTCTTTGAGCTTCAAAGTCAGCTATCTGTTGAATTAACGCAGTCGATTGTGCATCAAGAGCAATTATACCGTTTTTAGCCTGAAAAATACTTAAAGCATCTTCCGATTTTAATAAATCAGCTTGTTTTTCTGTAGATTGTTCTGCCAGAAAATTTTTGACTATAGTTAATTGATTACGGTTTGCTTCAAGATTAAAATTTTTATATGCATGAGCATATAGATTAGCAATAAGCTCTGCTTCATAAGGCGAAGGAGATTCCACAGAAATATCGACTATATCAATCCCCCTCTTTTGTTCTATTGTAACGGCGGTTTTCAGCAGGTCGGCTATTGCCCTTTTAGATAATAATTTTTTTGGCTGAGATTTAAAGTTATGGTTTAATATAATATAGAAACTATCAGGAGAAACTGTTTTAAAGGAGTCTATTAATGCTTGGGCAACATTATACCTAACACTATTGCTTTTCATTACTTCAATTTCAGTTGATATAAACCGGTCATCGGTAAAACTCTGCAAATCAGGCATAAGGGAAGAAGACAAGAGACTACCCTGCGGTTTAGAAATTTTTAATGATGTAGTGGATTTATAAATATTAACTGAACTAACTGCATAAATAATTGCAGCTAGAGTAGCAGCAACTACAATTATTATAATTGGTAATAGGTTATTTCTAACTAAATTTATATAATCTTTAAGAGACGCGCTACTTTCCATATTATCGCTATTAGAATTATTACCGGAGCCGCTATTATTAAATTCCATTAAAACTTTCCCTTATTTTTTCACTATTAAATAAACAAGCGTTGCAATTGATATAAGCGTAGAAACTGTAGTGACAATTATTGAAAAATAATTGCTAAAGTATAGTCTCGGTTCGCCTGTAACTAAAAGAATATCTCCCGGCATTAACTTTGGGACTCTAGCCGGTACGGTATTTACATCCGCATAATTTAGGAAATCTTTATAATGTAAATTAAAAATTGTCTGAGATGAATCTTTGTTTGTCCTGTACAACTTTAGATTATCTAAATGAGCCGCATCAGTAGGTCCTCCTGCATAAGACAAAAGATCGTTGACATTACTATAAGCCGGGATTATATACTTACCGGGGTATCTAACAAATCCCCATACAGCAACTTTTATATTAACGGCTTGTGGATCCGAATAATCGAAAAAGCCAGTTGTTGTCAGCCTATTTGCATTTAACCCTGCACCAATTTGTATATCTTGATTTTGAGCAAATAGATTTATCTTAAAAAAAAGGATTACAGCAATTAATAAGAGAAGACGTTTCATTCCACTAATTTCCTATTATTTAGAAACTAAAATTTAACTAATTTTGCTCGAACTTCAAAGATGAAAAGGATATAATGATGGAGTTATGTGACTCAGTTTACGGTTAATTTCTAAATTTCTTGCCCTTCAGATGTATCCGAATACGTAATGTTTAAAACAATTTATTAAGCCCGGCTATAGTCGTAGGTTTTCCGATTATCTTTTTATCTCGATCAAGTAAAAACATTGTTGGTGTTGCATAAATAAAATAATCTGATGCAGATTTACCGCTCCATCCTTTAAGATCAGATATATTTATCCAGCTTAATTTATTATTCCTAATAAAATTTATCCAAGCATTTCTATCTGTATCTAAGGAAATAGCTAATACTTTCAAACTATTTCTTTTATGGCTTTTTAGATATTCCGCCAGCTTCGGAATCATAACCTGGCAATGAGGACACCAGCTTGCATAAAATAATATTAAGATATTATCCGCTTTTATTTTTCCCAGGTCAATTTGATTGCCCGAAGTATCTTTCATTATTATGTTTGGTGCAGTAGAATTTATGCGAAGAATTTTATCTTGATCCAGCATAAGCTGAATTGATTTCTCAGTTTCATCATCCAAACATAAATTGTCCTTTATTACATAATTATCAACTACATAGTTAAGGTCATTTTCAAATCCAAATTTCTTAAACCCATCTATTAAGTATTCGACAATTTGCTTATAAACTCTATAATTAACCTTAGCTTTATTTAATATTGTATCTATGGCAATAATAAATTCTTTTTCAAGAAGTTCTTTTGGTAATTGCGGATTGCGATAATATGTTAAATACTCTATAGTTTTACTCGTGAATAGATCTGAATAGGTTAATTCGCCGTCCTGAAAATCTACATTATCTAAAGAGTGTGCTTTTAAGAAATCTAATTGTTTATCCGGGGGCAGACTCTCATCAAAAACCGGTAGTTGAGAAGATTTGATATACCTTGCTATAAAGGAACCCGGATCTGCTTGAGAAGTATTATCTATAAAATTTAAGTATTCTTGCTGAACTTGAGAAAGTGTGGACTTGGTTGTCTTATAATATTCATCATCTTTTGGATAGCGCGCAAGTATAAGTTGGAGCAACTCTGTTTTAGTCTTATATAATTTGTTAATCTTTATGAATGAATAATATAGCCGGTTGCTCTCAGAGGTGTCAACATGCAAACTATCCAAAATATTATTTGCGTCTGTTTTTATCTCAATGTTTTTTCCGTCATAGATAAAATCTATCCACCGGGTTGTTCCAAAGGTTATGCGATAAAAGCCAGTATGGTATTTAGCTATGTTAAAGTGATAAACAAATTCATCCTTTTTATTAGATTCAACCGAATCTAATAGATCAGTTCTTTCTCCTTGAAGTGAATAGATATAAGCCTTGCTTGTCTGTATTTCATGTACAATTAGTTTAATGGTTTGTGCATGAGCAGCACTAACGATAAGGAGTATGATTGCTATAGAAATATATTTCATTCAATATCTCTTAATAAAATTACCTGTAAGATATCCTTCAGGCTAATTCTTCACGCAGCGGACACTAAAAGCACTTGTTTTGCTAAAGTAGCTGAAGGCAATGCTACCATCGTAACTTGTCAAGTACAATGCAAGAGCTGTAGAAATATCATACTGCGTAGATCCCCAAAAACTCGTATTATCTCCTATACTACTAAAGCCACTGTTAGAACCGGAACCTGAAAGTAGTGCAGAAAAGCCACTTGTGTTTGTACCGGTTCCGATACCGCTTCCCTGACTAACATCTTTCAATGAATTACCGTCATTATGAATTGAAGCTCTTAAAGTGCTTATCTCTGATAAAGTCGGAATGTGCCATCCGCTTGGGCATATACCTTGCGCCTTTTCAGTATTAACATACTGCATCGCTTCGTCCCATTGATATAAGCCTCCATACGTATCGCAATTTGCGGGATTATTGTTATAGCAATATTTTTCTATTTGGTTATTATTTGTTTGATTTGATAAATTATAAATCATTGATCCTACATCAAGATTTTCTCTTAGCCAGCATTGACTGCCGATCTGCACAGTATTATAAACTTTACCTTCATAGGTTACAGTCGGAATGCCCGGACAAGGAATGCCATAAATATTCGAAGTAGTAAAAGACCATGATGGTGCTGACCAATTGGAAGTACCATATTGGTTTGTTGCACTTACACGCCAGTAATAGGTTGTAGACAGACTTAGACCGCCTATAGGATAACTTGTCTTCGTCAATCCGCTACCGTTCACAATAAGAGTATCAAAAGAAGAATGAATTGATACTTGTAATGAATAGCTTGATGCTCCACTACTTGGGATCCAGGATAATGTTGGTGGTATCGGCACATTCGACGAGTCATTTCCGGGTGATAATAATGTTACCACTGCAGGAATTGTATCAGGTTCAGCTAATTGAAAATTTACTACTGTAGTTTTCCCCGAGGTAACAGAGACATTTAATGAATCGTTAACGTATCCGGTTTTTAAAGCTTTTACAGTATAGGAGCCGACAGCTATTCCATTTATGGAGAAATTTCCTGATTGGTCGCTAAAGACTAAACTTGTCGCCGGGTTAGTCTGAATAGAAGCACCGCTGATTGCAGAACCATCTGTTTGACTGGTTACTTTTCCCTGCATATTACCGCTCATATTTGTTTGGGTCGGATTGCTTCCATTTTTACTGCATCCAATTATCATTATGGTTATAACCGGAATTAGAATTATAAAAATCTGCCAAACTCTATTCTTCATATATCCACCTTATTATTTTTACTTGGTTTAATGTTTAAACATTAAAGCAATTTGAGCTTTTGAATCATCTTACGTTGATAAATGCTCATAGAAAGTTAACAAATTCATTTTTACAAAATCTTGATTCCTTTGGGAACAAGAGATTGTTGTAATGCTCTTACAATTTTAGAAGGGTTAAATTAAGAAATTGTGCGAACGATTCAAAAAAGAGCATGAAGAATTTGCACAAATCAAGTGAATCGGGAGATTGAATATGATGGATAAAAAATGGTAAATACTTTTTATCTGTCACACCAATATATGTGGATGAGTGTGACATTTTGACCGGTTTTTTCCCAGAATAATTTAATAAGAATTAAAGGCATGTTTTAGGCTTGGCAGATGCCTAGCAGAGGCCTGGTAGATTTTGGCAAAACATAGGGAAAAAAGATTTTAGGTATGACAAAATGGCCGATAGGGGGAAATGAGATATGGAATATGGGAAATGGGATATGGAATATGGAATATGGGATATGGAATATGGAATATGGAATATGGAATATGGAATATGGAATATGGGATATGGGATATGGAATATGGGAAATGGGAAATGGAAAAAATTAGTCTATTCCATAACTCCATTTTTTCAACCTGCCGACAGAGAGTGGTGCAGAACTATCCTATTTAGTCTCGAACGTAAAGAGAGGTATCAATACTGTCTAAAATGGGATTTCTTCCCGCAAACGGGACAGGCCCTCCGCCTGCCTGACGGTAGGTAGGGTCGAAATGACATTTTGGAGTCGTGCAATAGCCTCGGCAGGCAGGCATTCCAAAGGTTCGTAACATGAGTCACTGCTATCCAAAATAATTTTGGAATTTATAATAACCTGCGAAATTATGCGGGATTATTATTTTATATTGTACACTACAGAACAATCCATCATATTTCGTACATACACATTTGTCGCAACAAGAATCTAAGAGCCACATAGTTGCGACACAAATACCAACGACATTCTTTAGATAATGCCCTTCTAAAAATTAATTATATGTCGCTCCTCCGGAGCTTTATTCTTTTTTTTATCTTTTTCTACTAATATGTCACCGCTCTGCGGTTCTTACACTTTTGCGGGCATGCCACGTTTGCCCCGCTTGCGGGGTTTGCGGGGAATCAACAATTATGAGAGCATATTCATGTTTTGCAATTTTGTGTTTCGCATAATGAATTGTGATTATATCAAATTGCACAATAATTTATTATTATATCAAAGAAGCCCCAAGAGAGCGATACATTAGTAGTAATAATTATCCCCAAAAAAATATTTAAGAGCCCCGGAGGGGCGAAACGTTTGTAGACAATACCATATTCAAAATTAACATTTATATACGAACAAGAATTTATATCATTATAAAAATGGCAATTGAGAAACCAAGAAACCGATGAATCGGTTATAAGGTATTCTTTTCATTTCTTTTACCCACGAATAAAATTCGTGGGCTGCTATAATACCTTTTAATCGATTTCATACAAATGATCATTATTTGTTTTTAATATTAAGGGCACTTCTAAAAACTATCTTTTATAAAAATTTAACGCAAAGAACCTACCTGCCGGTAGAGAGTGTTGCGGAACTCTCCTATTTAGTCTCGAACGTAAAGAGAGGTCTCAAAACTATCTAAAATGGGATTTCTTCCCGCATACGGGACAGGCCCTCCGCCTGCCTGACGGTAGGCAGGGTCGAAATGACATTTTGGAGTTGTGCAACAGTCTCGTAAGACAGGCATTCCAAAGGTTCGTAACATGAGTATATAATTATTGTGGTTAGTTTAAATTGTATTAATTAAGTTTGCATTTTCAAAAACAATGGATTTTATTTTTATGCTTAATTATTTCCAGGTCTTAATACTTGCAATCATACAGGGAGCATGTGAATTACTTCCTGTTTCAAGCTCTGCACATGTAATCATTGCTGAAAAATTAATGGGTTTGCATCCATCGTCTCCTGAAATGACTATGATTCTTGTTATGCTGCATACCGGTACTATGTTTGCCGTCTTAGTTTATTTCTGGAAAGGATGGAAGCGGGATTATTTTACTTCAAAGGAAAAACTTCGCGATTTTGCGAAGCAACTTGTAATTGCAACAATATTTACAGGGATTGTAGGGCTTGGATTAAAAGAACTTATCGAAAAAGTCTTTATGAGAAACGTCCCAAATATGCAAATCGAGGACTTATTTTCCAACCTTCCTTTAATTGCTATTTCCTTAGCGGCAGTTGGTCTGATGATTATATATTCCGGTTTGCATGAATCAAAAGCTGCAAAAAATGAAGACATAGTTGCAAAGCATTCTATCTGGATAGGAATTATACAAGGCGTTTGCCTTCCCTTCCGAGGTTTTTCCCGTTCCGGTTCTACTATTTCTACCGGCTTATTATTTGGTTTGCCTAAGCAAAAAGTTGAGGAATTTAGTTTTGCGTTAGCAGTTATATTAACCCCAGCAGTTGTTGCTAAAGAAGCCTATCGATTGCTAAAAGATCATTCAGTGAATAGCAATGTTTCAACTTTGCATCTTTTTATTCCAAGTATGGTTGGTATGGTATTCAGTTTTCTTGCCGGTCTACTTGCCCTTAAATTACTATCCCGGTTATTAGAAGGCGGACGTTGGCAATGGTTTGGATACTATTGTCTTTTTGCATCTTTAGGAGTTTTTGCTTTTTATTTCAAATTATTTTGAAATGATTTACTAACTCATGTTACGCAGACAATTTCAAATATAAAAGAAGTGAAGTGCAAAACTCCGAGGTTTAGGAAAACCTCGGAGTTTCACTATGTAATAATAACTTTTTGCTAAGGTGACTTACTAATTGACTTATAGTAATTGTGGCTGCCGTGCCATCTTAGTATGACAAGGAAATGGCAGTACGGGACATACAGGCACACGTTCAAGAGATGTACGGATTAGATGTATCTTGCAAAACATAACTGTTACAATAGTAGAGAGGGTTTACACAAAATATTATACAGACTCCAGATAATTGACTTACTGACGCAAATGATATATATTTAGGTTAATATAATAGCTCAAATACATATGATAATTATAAGACATATTCAAAAAGATCTGGAGGAAGCGCTATTTAAAGGTAAAATAGTGGCTATTTATGGTGCCCGGCAGGTGGGAAAGACTACTTTAGTGCAAAAAATCTTGGAAAAATATAAGAATGATTCACTTTATTTAAATTGTGATGAGCCTGATGTTCGAGAGGCTTTAACCAATAAAACTTCAACAGAACTGAAATCATTCATCGGTTCGAGCCGGCTAGTGGTTATCGATGAGGCACAGCGAATTAAAAATATTGGTTTAACTTTAAAGCTTTTCGCCGATAACTTCCCGGTTACTCAAATAATCGCCACCGGATCTTCATCTTTTGAATTATCGGGAAAAATATCCGAACCGCTGACGGGTCGAAAAATAGAATTTTTTCTTTATCCCTTTTCCATTGAGGAGTTAGAACAGATATACTCCCATTTGGAAATGGATAGATTATTAGAAGATAGATTGATCTTTGGTATGTATCCGGGAGTAATTTTTGCCGGTCCGGACAGAGAAAAGCGGGTGCGTGAACTGGCGACAAGTTATTCATACAAGGATGTGCTGGCTTATCAAGATATTCGCAACCCTGAGCTGTTAGAGAAACTTTTACAGGCATTGGCGTTGCAAATCGGCAGTGAAGTCTCTTATACGGAATTAGCGCTACTGCTGGGCGTAAATAAAGTAACCATTGCTAATTATATCCGAATTTTAGAGCAAGCTTATATAGTAATTCAAGTCGGGCCCTTTTCCCGCAATATTAGAAATGAATTAAAGAAGAAACGAAAAATCTATTTTGTTGACCTTGGCTTGCGCAACGCCTTAATTAATAATCTTAATCCGGTTTCTTTGCGACAAGACGTTGGCGCTTTGTGGGAAAATTTTATGGTTATTGAAAGAGTGAAGCGTAATAATAATTTAGGGATTACGGCTAATATTTATTTCTGGCGGACAACCGCCGGAAAAGAAATCGACTACGTTGAAGATTCGGGTGGAATATTGTCAGGTTATGAATTTAAATGGAAGAAACATAATTTTGCCGTCCCCAAGGAGTTTTTAAGCGCCTATTCGGAAAGCACGGTAAAATTGATTACTCGCCATAATTATTTAGAATTTTTAGTCTGATTTTCTGTAGAGAGGTTAAATAGGTTTCAAAAATAAAGTGCACTCTATCTTAAATCATCTTATCATCAAATTATAAAGAAGGAGAATTAAGGGCACTACTAAAAACTTTCTTTTATAAAAATTTAACGCAGAGAACCTACCTTCTTGTTGAAAGTGTTGCAGAACTCTCCTATTGAGTCTCGAACGTAAAGAGAGGT
The DNA here is from genome assembly GCA_021817845.1 of Bacteroidota bacterium. Taxonomy (GTDB): domain Bacteria; phylum Bacteroidota; class Ignavibacteria; order Ignavibacteriales; family Ignavibacteriaceae; genus FEN-1297. The sequence goes on along the minus strand of JAKAFW010000015.1, from coordinate 55,714 downwards.
CTCAAAACTGTCTGAAATGGGATTTCTTCCCGCATACGGGGCAGGCGCTCGAAGACCTGCCTACCGGACAGGCAGGCTCCTTCGAAATGACATTTTGGAGTTGTGCAACAGCCTCTACCGGCAGGTATTGAAATTTTTAGAACTGCCCTTAAGTAATGGGACGAAAGATATTCATATCCAATCGGCAGAATATCCGGTAACTTTGAAAGTAGAGGGAGGAAACTTAAGTATAAGAGATAGGGTTGGCGGAGCGCTGATAAACACAGTAGTGAAGGATGGTCAGAGTATAGTAATCACAAATCCAGCACTCGAAAGTTTTCAAATAAATACAATAGATCTACCAACAGCATTTAAGTTGGATCAGAATTATCCAAACCCGTTTAATCCCACAACAACAATAAACTACTCCGTTCCTAAAACCAGTTTTGTTATAATAAAGGTTTATGATGTTTTAGGAAACGAATTAAAAACTTTGGTAAATGAGGAAAAGAAGGCGGGAAATTACAGAACTCAGTTGAATACTGCAAGCAAGCAATGGGCAAGTGGAGTTTATTTTTACAGAATGTCCGCGGGGGGTTTTACTGAGACGAAGAAATTAATTTTGATGAAGTAAAATCACTTCGCAAAATTCATTTTGTGAATTGTTAGGCACAATCTCCCCATATACCGGTCAGTGCTATGATAACGTCCAGCTTTCTCCCTCATTCAGGACAACTATTTTAGTTTCAAGTCTCGTTTCAAGCACATATCGTGCAAAACCTTCCGGGGTTTGACTTGTTCGAAGCATGGGTGAGCGAGGTCTGATTCCAAGGTGGATAGGTATGACTATGGCTGGCTTTAGGTCGCGCACAGCATGAACTGCACTTTTTTCTCCCATTGTCATTGGGATACGAAATGTCGTTACCGGCATCAATGCTACGTCGAGTTGAAACCGTTGTCCTATATTCTTCATGAACGGACGATAGTAGGTGTCACCCGCAAAATAGATCCTTTTCCCCTCACTCTCAATTACATACCCAATTGTCGCTGCAATATGCAATGCTTGCACAGCTGTTATAGTTATTGCCCCGAAGCGTTTCTCCTCCCAGGTTTTCATTCCTATAGGGTTTTTTGCGCCTTTTAGCTTTGTCATCCACTTCGTTCTATTGGGTGCGAGAACTGGTACGCCTTCCCCAAGAGACTTCAGGAACTTACTGTCAGTATGATCCCAATGGTTGTGGGAAATGAGTACCAGATTCACATCTCGAAGTTCCTCTCGTGTCTTTGCAGGAGGAGCTGTACGGGCATAGGCTATGTTACCCCATAAACCGAAGTAGGGATCTGTGAGAATCTTCTGTCCACCAGTCTCAATCAAAACTGTGCTGTGACCAATCATTGTGATTTTCATTTGATAATTGCTTTCGTTTGTAAGATTGGTTTAACCTTTGTTATAATCATATATTGTAATGATAGCACATATAATTACAATTTTCAAGAGATAGAAAAACTGATTGCTGCTTGTAAACCTAACGGGGCGGCGCGCTGGGATATGGCCCCAGCCTCTTCACGCACGCAGCCTATTGCTCCAAGAACTTTTTCAGGGCAGTGAGCATCATCTCCCAATTCTTTTCGGAATGATCGCGCGCCTGCTCAGTCGGATTATTGTCTTGGGCCAGCGAGACGCGGGTTTGATCTCCCTCGCCAGACAACTCGATGGTTACAGTATGATAGTTCTCCGGGTTATCAGGGAGACCAGAAAGTGGGCTGAAATGACTGTACTGAATTGTTTGCCCCGGATTGAACTGAAGAATCACGCCTTTGTCCTCGTAAGCTTTACCCTGCCACTCTCCTTTCCAGACAATCGGGCTCCCTTCGTGCCAGTCCGAGACAACATTAGTGCCAAACATGTATTGCTTGATGGCTTCGGGATTCACGAGCGCATCCCACACTTTGGCGCCGAGAGCGTTGGTGGTCATGGAAGCCCTTGCGATCAGATTTTTGTTCATACGTAACTCCTTTGCACAAATTTATATTTATTTTTCGTATCCACTATTAAGCCAATACGTTATCCCAATAAATTCTATTGTCAATCTGAATAATTACTTTGTAAGCTGCAAGAAAATTATAATAAATAAAATCGGGTTGTATAAGCATTTTTGGCAAACCTTGTATTACTCCGACTTTAATTTTAGTTGATAATTTTTTCTTACTTATCATATTCTTCTGGCTCGACATCAGGAACTTTACTTAGAACTTTCCTAAATTTTTCTTTGCTTGCTCTCTTTGCTCTTTGTTCTATGTATTCCTCAGTCATTAATGCTGATATTTTTTCTGCAAGCGCCGAAGAAACTAATTGATTTATTGAAGTATTTTCTTTCCGTGCTAATTCACGAGCTTTCTTATGTAATGACTCCGGTAATCTTAAACTTATGGTGCTCATATTTCTTCTCCTATCACTTTAAAAAATTCTTTCGGTGTTAATGTTCTAATTCCAAATTTTTCTGTCCCTTCAAAATCTCTTTTATTGAATGTGATTATAAAATCGCATTCGGATTCTACAGCTAATTCAAGAAACATATCATCTTTTCTGTCTTTCAAGAATGGTCTCCACAAATAATGTATTTTTCTTTGCTTACCAATTAGACAAATAAAATCTAAAAAATTATCGATTTCAGATTTTTTAAATATAATATTTGATTTTTCTCTTTTGATAGTGTCTTCATATTCTAAAATCACCGGGACTGAAATGAATACTTTAATTCTTTCATCTTCAATCATTGAAAGTAGCTTGTAAGAATAACCATTCTTTGAACGCAAGGATGATACTATGACATTTGTATCGATAGCTATTTTATATTTTTTCATTGTGATATTATATTCAATACCATGATAAAAATCAACTCCCTTTGCATTGCTTGGGGTATAACATTTTATTTCCTTCATTTAATATTTATTGAACTTTCAGCCGGTCAGTTTATTTAGTCGGAGTTAAGATGTCAACAAAAGAAAAAAATGTTGTGAGTGCAGGATCGCCTTCCCATGAATTCGAATTAATAATCATTGTAATTTTTTTACTTGGATAGTACCATACTTCGGCGTTATAACCAGGAATAGAACCATCCTTACCTACCCAATCATTGTATTTCTCGAGACCAAACCCCGAGTCAAAGCCTGGAAATGTACTAGCAATCCAAGCAGTTCTTTCATTTTTCATCTTATTTGAAAGCAGGTTTCTTTCGTTTAATTCTTTTGCCCATATTTTCAGGTCGGAGAAATTCGAGATAAGTATTCCCGCTGCGTCTCCACCTGACGGACTCCAGTTTGTAACATCCACTAAAGAGGAATAGCCGTGAATATATGGATAAGGCAGGTAACTTGTATTTGGCCATAATGTGTTTTTCATTCCCAACGGTTGAAACATTTTTTCATTAAAAACATCTATTACCTCTTTCCCAGTTACTTTTTTGATTAATAAACCCAACAAAATATAATTGGTATTGCAGTAGTTGTATTTTGTGCCCGGTTCAAACTGTATGGGGTGAGTGAAGGCAATATCTAGTAGTTTTTCCGGTGTGAAGATTGCCTGTCCATTCGAATTTGTTAAAAGATTCCAAAAATTCATATCACTTGTGTAGTCGAACAATCCGCTGGTCATATTCCCGAGCATTCGAATAGTGATTTTATCCCCGCTTGGAATTTTTAGATCGGGCAGATAAGAAGAGATTGATTTGTTCAGATCAATTCTGCCTTCGTCTGCCAATATAAGCACAGCTTCCGAAGTAAATGTTTTTGTTATGCTTCCAATTCTAAAATAGCCATTAACATTCATCGGTTCGTTTGTAACCAAATTAGAGACGCCACGAGCTATATATAATTCACCTTCCCCTTCTACGCTGATATATGCCATCATGCCGGGTGTTTGCTTGTTCATCATTATTTTATCGGTGGCTGCTTGTAGCTTTTCAATGGTCTCTTTCGTCAATATAGAAGGTTGTGGTTCGGTTATTCCGCCATCTTTACATGAAATTGAAATGAAAAAGAAAAGTGCTGAGAGTACGATGGGTATGTAAAATTTATTTTTTTTGGATTGCATTGTTTCCACTGTTTAAGTTAAGAAACATTGTTAACTGATGTAGGGATTGTAACTACTTCTTATATTTCATTTAATGGCGGATATAAAATGAATTTACATCCAGGTAATTACAAATTGGCAATTATATCATCGTGTACAAATGAAAATCCTAATATTGATAGCATGGCGGTAACTTATTATGAACATGGTAATGCTTTTAATGACTCATTAACAAAATTAATTATTATTAATCCTAAAAGTGATATTGAGCTAAACAATTTTAAGATGGAAAAAGCATCGGGAAGTATATCGGGAACATTTTATAATTGTAACGCTGAAGTGTCAAATGACTTAGGCGGTTACATTTTAGTAGCATTTGATGAATTTGGATATATGTCAAAACTATTAACCTACTCTAATTACAATAATAGGTTAGATGGCAATTATAAAATCTGCGGATTGAGACCCGGGAAATATTACGTCTTAGCTATTATAATAAAAAATATTAATTTATGTTATAAATGGTACGACGGGATAGATAAGGCTTATTCTTTGATTGATATAACCTTTAAAATGGACATACCTGAAAACATAACGCCAATTACAGTAGGTGAGAATGAGACTAAAGGAATTAATTTTTACATCAATTCCGTTACACTGTATAAAGACATTAAATTGGTTTCAGAATATAAACTTGAGCAAAATTACCCTAATCCGTTCAATCCGTCGACAGTAATCAGCTACCAGCTAGCAGCCTTCAGCCATGCAACATTGAAAGTCTATGACGTTCTTGGAAATGAAGTTGCTACGTTGGTTAATGAAGAGAAACCGGCAGGCAATTATGAAGTAACATGGAATGCAGATAATTTTCCCAGCGGAGTATATTTCTATCAACTAAAGGCAGATAATTTTACTGCAACGAAAAAGCTGCTACTGCTGAAATAAAATTTTAATAAACCTTTTAAGATAGAGATGACATCTTTTTAAAAGAAGTTCTCGTTTGCATCGCCATTTTACTAAATAATTTAACCTTGAAAATATTTTTCTAATTTAAAGTTATGACGAAACTCCTCCTGGATTTTATGTCATTTAATTCATTATTGAAATTCTTCCTTTTTATTCATAATTTTATATAAGAAAAGTAGTTAAAATCCATTCTTCAAATTAATTTAATTCCGCTAACTACTTACATAATGAAATTAATATTCTAGGGGATGTTATAGTAAATATAAAAAACTTCTCATTATAGAATCTTTATAAGCTCGGCGAAGTAGAATTTTTCCGATATAATTTTTAATCTTTTGGGAGATTAGAATAATGGATGAAATAGTTTTACTTTATAAGGTCTTACAAAAGCCCGTCAATGTATTATTTATCTTAAAGAGGGATTGAATGACAAATAATAAAATAAAGTTTGAAGTAAAGAGAGACAGTTTAATTAAAAAAGAAGTTTCAAATACTCTTTTTATCCCAGTGATTAATGCGATTAAAGAAAAAGGATTAGCGTTTAAAGATTTCTTAATCGGTACTCCTTACGATGAGTCATATTTCTTAAATAAACGGGAACGAGTAGAATGGTGGGTTTACTGTAAAATAATTTCTAATATGAGGTCTCATTTCACATTAGAGGACTTTGAGGGCATAGGTGCTGATTTTGTAAGAAGGGGTTTGATGGTTATAGGTTTAGTAGGATTTTTTCTTTTCAGCTCAAGGAAAATTTCCAAGCTGTTTGCCGATAAAATACTTCAAAGAATTACATCTCATGTCTTAGGCCTTAAGTTGATGCAAATAGAATTCATTGGTGCCAAAAAAATTATTTTTACGCTGCTAGTTGGAGAAGAATATGAGCACATGCCTGAATTTGCGTATGGGAATAAAGGTGTTATCAAAGAACTGGGTATACTTTCAGGGCTTAAAGACTGCAAAGTAGACTTACAATTAATTCCTAATGGTGCCATATATGAAATGACATGGAAAAAAGAAAACATTTTTTTTAGAATAAGAAGAGGTTTCCGTTGGCTGTTTAGTATTAATAAGGCGTTTTGGGAATTAACTGATTCAAATGAGGAATTATTAAAGGAATATGAAAAATTAGAGGATTATAAGAATAACCTCGAAATAAAGGTAGAAGAAAGAACTGCTGAACTAAAGAAAGCAAATGACCAATTATCCGAAACAATTGATTTGCTTCAAGAGGCGCGGGAGATACAAAGCCGTTTTTTTACAAACATCTCTCATGAATTTAGAACACCGCTTACGCTAATACTTGGGCCGGTGAAACAGATTATAGAAAGGACTGAAGATGAAAAAGTTATAGACGAATTAAAAATTGTTCAAAGAAATGCTAAGAGGCTTTTAGTACTGGTAAACCAACTGCTTGATATATCTAAACTGGAATCAGGCAGCATGAAACTCCAAGCTTGCTCGCAAGACATTGTGCCAATAATAAAAGCACAGCTTCAATCATTCTGTTCCTATGCAGAACGAAAAAAGATAAATTTGAAATTCAATTCACTCGAAGATGAAATTATCTTATTATTTGATAAAGATAAAATTGAAAAAATAATCACTAATATTCTTTCAAATGCTTTCAAGTTTACTCCTGATGACTGCAGTATTGAAGTTGCCATAACAAAAGGCGAAGAATATATTGATGTAACTATTAGTGATACAGGAATTGGAATTCCGGAAGAAATGATTCCGAAGATATTTGATCGCTTCTACCAGGTCGACGGCAGCCATACAAAAGAGACAGAAGGTACCGGGATAGGGCTTTCTTTGACAAAGGAATTAGTAGAATTGCACAAAGGTAAGATTGAGGTAAAAAGTAAGGAAGGTAAGGGTACAACTTTTACGATAAGCCTTCCTTTAGGGAAAAAACATTTGAAACCTGAAGAAATTTTAGAAACATCCGCAAGTTTAGGAGATAGTCATTTAATTCCGGATGAGATGTTTATACAAGAAAAAACTAATACTGATTTTTCTAAATACTTAATTAATGGTAAAGGCGCTAAACCGCTTCTTTTAATCATAGAAGACAACTTCGACGTTAGAAATTATATAAAAAATAATTTGAAGGCAGATTACAAAATTTTTGAAGCAGCAGACGGTTTAGAAGGCTGGAATAAATCTATTGAGCAGATACCAGATTTGATTATAAGCGATGTAATGATGCCAAAGATGGATGGTTTTAGGCTATGTAATAAACTTAAATCTGACGAAAGAACAAGCCATATTCCAATTATTCTTTTAACCGCTAAGGCTACAACCGACGATAAGATTACAGGCTTTGAGACCGGTGCGGATGACTATATTATTAAACCTTTCGATACCGAAGAATTAAAAGCAAGGATAAAAAATCTAATTGATCAAAGAGAAAGAATCCATGAACATTTCAGGAAGAATGGATTATTTGAGATTGATGAAGTAAATATTACACCTGTTGACTATAGATTTTTACAGAGAACCATAACAAATATAAATGAGCATATTTCCGATTCTTCATTCAGCGTAGAAAAACTTGCAGAGAATATGGCAGTAAGCAGATCATTGCTACTTAGAAAAATTGAAGCGCTTATCGGTGAGCCGCCGATTGAATTAATCAAAAGTACAAGAATGCATAAAGCCGCAAAGCTAATAGAGAGTATATTCGGGAATATTTCTGAGATTGCGCTTGAGGTAGGTTTTAATAATCCATCATACTTCGCCGAATGCTTTAAAAAACAATTTGGTGTTACTCCCACGCAATATCACCGCAATATGGGCAATCTCATTTAAGTTAAGAATTTATTTAATTCTATCCTTGTAGTGTTCTGGATTTCTATGGAGATGTGCTACTGCCGTAATAAGTATTTCTTCTTTTCCCTTTATAAAGAAAAGAGCATAGGGGAAACCTTTTATCATGCACCGTCTGGTGTGTCCATTTATTTTTGACCACGCTTCAGGAGTGAACTTTATTCGTTCAATAGCTGATGAAATTTCCTGAAAAAAACGGAACCCCAATCCCGGCAATTGATGATCATAGTATTTAATTGCTTCATCTAATTCAATATTAGCAGGGGTTAGTAATCTAGCTTTCAACGAATATATCTCTTTCTAATTTCATCCCAATCAGTTGCTTCAAGTTCTCCGCGTTTGTATGCCTCATATCTTGCCTCTGCTTCCGCAATCCAACTCTTTTCAATTTCCGGATTAGGTTTATCGAGACTGTATAAAATAGCTTCAACCAGTTGAATACGTTCTATAGGTCGAAGCTCGATTGCTTTTTGAGCTAATATATCAACTGACTCCATAAAAATACTCCTTTTAACTTTATATTTATTTAAAATTAACTAATCATTTACACTGAAGCAATATCGGATGATATTACTCATTCTTACTATCCTAATTTTCTGAAGCCCTTAGTAAACCTGTCGTCGGGGTAGAATTTTCAATTCTTTTTTGTCACCCCAAAGTAAGCAAATAATAATTTGCGCTAATGAGCCTACTCTAAAAAGTTGTATTGATGGAAATTAATATTCGATTTTAATTCGGAATCGAAACTGAAATTCCGAAAATTGACCTTCTTAGCCATGCTGCACGAAGCTTGCCTGCTGAACATTCGGCAAGCAGACGCTTCGTATAGTTAAGATTCGGCTCATAGATGCAAAATTGATATTTATTTCCGCATATCTGGTAGATAAACCTACATCCGAATATTATCATGCAAGTGCAATTAAATCATCTTTCCTGAACTCTATACCACTATAGTATTCTATTGAAATGCGAGACTAAATCTCGATTTTTTAAGGTAGTGAGTTTTGTGAAAGTTAATAACAAATTAAAAAACCGGAGGATACTTTATGAAAACACTGAAATTTTCAGTTGCACTTCTATTATTCGTGGGATTGATTTTAATCGGCTGTAATGAAAACACGCAGTCGCCGGTAAATCCTTCAGATCAAAATCGTTTGGAGAAAGCAACTATTCATAATTTCACCATGTCTGATACAATAAGGGGAATTACGGGCGAAGGTGAGTTAAAACTTACACCTGGTGGCATATGGCAAATAAAGAAGTATGGATTTAATGAATTAATTGTTTCAGCTGATCCTCTTGTGAATGGAACAATGGTTCATTATCTAAGCGCCACATTTAATGCAGTGACCGGCGAAGGCCCTGTTCAAGGGTCCTGGACTTTAACCCCTACAGCTGATGTTGGCGGTGGAGTTTGGGAAGGCATTTATCAAGGTTATAGATCAAGATCAGATGCACCCAATGTGTACACCATACCGCTCAAATTGGAAGGTCATGGCAGAGGCGGAACGATTGATGGAATGCAGTTCTTTTCCACTGTTATGCTTACAGTCTATACCGATGGAGTTACAGTACTGCCAACATATTGGTTTGGCGCTGGTGAAGGCTTCTACAAATCTCATTGAATATAACTTATAAAAGGCAGAGGCTGTACAAAAAACAAATTTATTTTGCTAATCTTAGAGTCTTTGTGCCTTAGTGGCAAATTGAAGCTAAGTTTTAATTAAAACATCAGCCACCAAGGCACAAATAATCACAAAGAATCTTTCTGACAGACTCTGCCAATTAAATGAATTTTCGCTAATGAAATATTATGCTTATAAGAGTTGATGCAAGGTTACCTTTTATGAATTCAAGTATTATAAATACGAATAATTTAGCTCCAACAAAATTCTATTTAGGGCAAAATTTTCCTAATCCGTTTAGTAATAATACTTCGATAAAATTTTGTATAGCTTACAAAACAAAAGTTAAATTGGAAATTTTTGATGCTGATGGAAATATAATTAAAACGCTTTTAGATGAAATTAAAGAAGCCGGTACTTATGGGTTAAAGATTGATGCTTCTGTTTTACTTTCCTACGAGAGGGAGAAAAAGGCAGCAGATAAGGAAGGTGTAAAAGAAGAGATTTATTTATACAAATTAAAGGCTGCGCCTATTGGCGGGCAAGCAGGCGGTTATGAATGCGAAAAAGAAATGACGTTTTTAAAATAAATATTTTAGAGGTGTGTTATGAAAAAGCTTAATTTCTTAAAATATTGTTTAATAATTGTGTTCTTTATTATCTATGATATCCATGCACAAAGCGGTGCCTGGACGAAGAAAGCTGATATTCCTAAAGGGGGAGGTTCTGCAAGTGTTGTTAATGGTAAAATCTATGTTGTTGGAGGAACGAAGTTACCCGGTATTACCGATTTATCATTTAATGAAATGTATGATCCTTCAACAAACAGCTGGATAGACAAAGCCCCTATGCCTACTGCAAGAGGATTTCTTTCAACTGCTGTTGTGAATGATACTATTTATGCTATAGGCGGCGGCTACCCTTATTCTAAGAAAAAAGTGGAAGCTTATGATCCTTTGACCGATACATGGTCAACTAAAGCAGATATGCTTGATAACCGGCTTGGTGCTCAAGCAGCAGTTGTTAACGGAATAATTTACAACTTCGGAGGTAATTATACTTCACGCAACTGCGAAGCTTATGACCCCAGCACAAATACATGGACAAAAAAGACGGATATGCCAGAAGGCGGCGGAGTGGTTTCTGTAACTGCATATAATGGTTTAATCTATGTTTTTGGCGGCGGATATTATAATTCATTTCCATTTGTTTATGTCTATAATCCACAAACGGAAACATGGACAAAGAAAAAAGATATGCCTACTTCAAGATTTGCTTTCCAAACTTTTTTAGTTGATGGAAAAATCTATGCTTTAGGCGGTGCGCAAAAGGAATATGGATCATCATTAGCAACTGTTGAAGTGTATGATCCGGATAGCGATACGTGGGAATCAAAGTCTAATATGCCAATAAATTTAGCATTGTTTGCTGGTGCCGTAATAAGTAATAAGATTTATGTAATTGGAGGAACGTCTAATTGGGCAACAGCCAATAGCTATTCTGTTTGGGAATACGACCCAAAATTTCATACAGATATTGCTGCAGGTAATGTCAGTGGAATATGGACGTTAGCAAAATCTCCATACTACATTAACGGAGAAATCACAATACCTAACGACTCAACTCTTACAATAGAGCCAGGAGTAGAAGTTGTTTTTATGGGTCATTATAAATTTAATGTACAGGGCAGGCTGTTTGCAGTTGGTACACAAAAAGATTCAATTAGATTTACTGCCGCAGATAAACAAGCAGGTTGGCATGGGATAAGATTTATAAATACTCCAAATACCAATGATACATCCCAAATGGTTTATTGTTCATTTAAATACGGAAAAGCAAATACAGGAGCTTATATTAGCCGCGATAGATGTGGTGGCGCAATTTATATTCAGGGCTTTGACAAGATTTTGATTTCAAACTCATTATTTGAATCCAACATGAATGATGGTGATATTTCTTCTGCAACTAGAGGCGCTGCTATTTATGTTGCCAGTACTAATAAACCGATAATAACAAATAGTACTTTTTTAAACAACACTGGAACTACTGACTGTGCTATCTTGTCTTGGTATTCAAATGTTATCATATCAAATAATGTTTTTTCAAATAATAGTGGTCCGCATGGTCCTGTTTTTTGCGGATATAACTCTCCGACTATTTCAGGGAATATTATTTCTAACAATAGAACCACAAGAGCTGGAGGCGGAATTTTCAATATGACTTCAAATGCAACAGTAACTAATAATATAATAATTTATAATAAATCTTTTGGTATGGAAGGTGAAGGCGGCGGAATTAAATGTTGGATTAATGACAAATCAATTATTATAAATAACACCATTGCTTATAACAGTGCAGCACATGGCGGAGGAATTTGTTGTAATAGTAATTCCGATCCAATTTTTATAAATAATATTATTTGGGGAAATACATCCCCGGATGGTAATCAGGTAAACTTGGTAGATAGAGAGTCAGATCCACATTTTCTCTATTGCGATATTCAAGCACGAAAGGAAGGATTTGGAGGTAATGGAGCAGGAGCTAATTATTCCGGTATTTATGAAAGTAATATTGATTTAGATCCTTTATTTAAAGATACAGCAGCGATAGATTATAGTCTTTCCGATCCTTCACATTGTATTGGCGCCGGTTTTGATTCTGCCGAAGTAGGTGGAGCCTGGTATCATATACCTCAATTTTGTATTATGGGAAATTCACGACCAAGTCCTGCTGATTCAAGACCAGATATTGGCGCTTGCGAAAGTCTTTTAGCTTCTCCTAATATTACTGGTGTTGAAAATGAGCTAACATATCCGACAGAATTTATTCTTTATCAGAACTATCCCAATCCATTTAACCCGACTACATCGATCGGCTATCAGCTTTCAGCATTCAGCCAAGTTACGCTCAAGGTTTATGATATACTTGGGAAAGAAGTAACGACATTAGTTAATAAAGAAAAACAAGCGGGAAGTTATGAAGTAAAGTGGAATGCGGCGAATCTGCCTAGCGGAGTGTATTTCTATCAGCTTAAAGCAGGAAGTTTTTTATCAACAAAGAAAATGGTATTCATGAAATAAAAAAACCTCACCCTTGCCCTCTCCCCAGCCTGCCGGCTGGCAGGTTAGTAAGGAGAGGGACAGGGCGGAGTTGGAAATTCATAAAAATGACTAACTCTCTAAAAAAATTTTAGAGAATAATTAAAAACAATATTAAGCAGTGATAACATGAAAACTTTTTTATGTGCAGTTGTTCTATTAGTATTTGTTGGATTTGCATTTCTTGGCGTATCGATAAAACGCCGTCGCCATTAGAACCCAATGATAAGGCGACCTTAGGAAGTTCTGCCAAGAGCCTTGAAAAGGTGGGCGGATCTAAAGAGTTCGGGCAGCAATGCCAAGCCATTGACGGACTGGAAAATTTTAGAGATTTAAAAACGAAATGTTGCGTAGTACACTAGTCAGCTGCCATTGCAGCCATAGAAATGAATAGGTGAATAATGAAGGATCAGAACAAAACAAACTTCGATGAAAGGCTGGTACGTGGGATGAAGACCCGCAGCGGGTCAAGCTCGCCAATGATCGAAACCATATACAAAGGCGGGGCGAAAATGTACATGTGCCATGTAGCCATGAAAAAGATGCCTCGGTATGTGTTGAAACAATTCAGACTTCTTTTTCGCTAAAAACATGAGCCGCTATTTCGGCCAACAACCCCGGGGCACTGAAGAAACAAAACGAAAGGAGGAGATGTGACAGAAAAAGATCAGAGATTAGAGTGTGATAAAAACATAATTATTAACAAAAGGAGTAATGTAAAATGAGCAAACAACAAAACATTCTTATTAAGTTGATTGGAATCTGCATTATGTTCGTAGTTGTGGCTGCCCCTTCGATCGTCTTTGCACAGCAAGGGAAAGTCATTTCCAGCTATGGACCTACGAATCAGACCGTTACTTTCGATAAAATCAAAGCAGAGCGCATGGCGGTGAAAACCGAGCGAGCCAAACAACACATGGAATTATTAAGCTCCCGGTATGACCTTTCAAAAAAGACCTCTGCAGATGTCTTAATGTCGGGGGGTAAGCTTATCCCTGTGGGTCCAACAGCCAAACTCCAAGGAGTAACGTGGGAACAACTTAATAAAATGACACCAGAGCAAATCAAAGAGAAGGGATTGTTTCCTTACAAACCCTTACCTTTTGCTGACCATAGAGAGGGTGGCATGCTTTTCCCGGAGATGATCACAAAACCACTGCCCCGGTTAGTTCGTTTTGATTTGGATTTTGATTTGCCAGAGTGGATCCTTCCGGATCCAGCCCCAGCAATTTACCTTACAACTCGGCCCGACCTCGGCGATGTGGCAAAAGGACGACTAATTACGATCAACAATTACTATGAGATATTTAATGGTATTCTGAATCCCAAGCAGCTTGAGGGTCTTAGACTCCTCCTTACCCAGTTTCCTCAACAACAATTCAACGCTACTGAAGACCGGCGTACCGACAGGCCCGACGGCATGCTGGGCGTAACCTGTTTTGACTGTCATGCTAACGGACATACCAACGGGGCTAACCATCTTGTTGGAGACATTCGACCGCAGGAATTTAGGCATCGTATCGAAACACCAACCCTGCGGGGAGTCAATATCCAGCGGCTCTTCGGTTCTCAGCGTGCACTTAAAACCGTAGAGGACTTTACCGAATTCGAACAGCGCGCTGCCTACTTCGACGGAGACCAATGCATGGCTGCTAAAAAGGGCGTTAACATTTTGGAAAGGGGTTCCCAGGTACATTTCATGGCGGAATTCCTGGCGATACTGGATTTTCCTCCCGCTTCCAAGCTTGACATTTACGGCAAACTTGACCAGAAAATGGCTACCCCAAGCGAACTACGCGGTGAGACACTTTTCAACGGCAAGGCTCAGTGCTCATCTTGTCATCCAGCACCCTACTACACCGATAACAGTATGCATGACCTTAAAGCTGAACGTTTTTATAAACAGGAACTTGCAAATGAAATGATGATGGCACACGATGGTACCATTAAAACATTTCCATTAAGAGGTATCAAGGACTCTCCGCCTTATATGCACGACGGAAGGTGTTTCACACTTGAGGATATAGTTGAGTATTTCAATCTTATTCAACAACTTGACTTGAAAGCCGAGGAAAAGAAAGATCTCGTTGCTTTCATGCGCACTTTATAGGGAAGGTATTCGGTTAGTCAAATGAGGGGCGTTCTTGTGCCCCTCATTTTTCTGAAAGAGGTGCATTCCCAAAAGTGAGGCTATTTTGTTTGGACTATTAATTGAGCCGATTAGACCGCATTTTATTCGGCGTGTTAACCCGATTTATTTTCCTGCTAACATTCCTATTAAATATAAGCTTAATCTCCATAATTTGTTTATTTCTATATGTTTATAACATTTCATTTTAATTGCTTCAGCTTAATTAGATGGAAAAATTCTTCCGCCTAATAAAAATCAAACCTGCCTGGCGTGAGTGTTGCAGAACTCTCCTATTTAGTCTCGAACGTAAAGAGAGGTCCCAAAACTGTCTAAAATGGGATTTCTCCCTCCGGTACTAATGACAACTGCTTCTCCCTGTCATATCGAAGGAGCTTTGCGACTGAGATATCCCATGATTTACTTAGCTGTCTAAGCTATTCGTGAGATTTCTCACCGGCTAAAGCCGGATTCGAAATGACACAAGTGGTCATTCTTTTAATAAATAAAGGCAATGCCTTTTTCAATAACTCGAAATGACATTTTGAGTTGTGCAACAGACTCTGCCGGTAGACAAGCTTCATCAGTCTAATGGACTTCTTACACTGGCTCCTAAATTTGCTACATGAGTATAAATCATCGTAGTCTTTACCGAACTATGTTCTAGTAATTCTTGTTCCGATTTATCTTTTTGAAATATATTTGCGTTCCCCTGCTGCGGAAGTACGCCGCTCTCACTCTTTGTGGGAATATTTATTTGCGTGCGCATTTCTGCATTTCCCCATTCATATTAATCTGAAATTTATTTTTCGTATCCTCATTAAGTCAAATACATTATCCCAATAAATTCTTAGATTAACTTAAATAATTACTATTTAACCTGCAATATATTCCTATAAATAGTTCGGCAAGTTAGCATTCTCGAAGAAGTAGTCGGGTTTTTTTATTAATCAAATTTCAGGAGGTTTTCTATGTGTGCTTCAGCTTTTTCAGCTTCCCAAGCTGAATGTTGCCAGTCGCTGTAGAATGGATGCATCGGTAGTAGCGGAGCTTGTCGGACATGAACATAAATCCACGGCTGATAGATTTTATAATAACATTGGTACTGAATTAACGATTGAAGAGTTGCAAAAGTTCAAGCGACCTGAGATTATTAACGAAACAATTAGTTAAATGAGGAAGTAAAACGGAAGTACATTTGATTAAAGTGGACGATATTCTTGTCTTGAGAGAAAGTCAAGAAATAAAAAAACCCTCAAAACTTCTTGTCTTGCGGGTTTCTAGTGGGGGCTAATGGATTCGAACCAATGACCCTCTGCTTGTAAGGCAGATGCTCTGAACCAACTGAGCTAAGCCCCCGGGAAAATGAATTTGCGTTTTTGATAATATCAAAAAATCGCGTGGCAAATATCAGACTTTTTGGAAATAGTTCCAAATGTAAACTTATTTCTGGAGCGAGCGACGGGGTTCGAACCCGCGACATTCAGCTTGGGAAGCTGACACTCTACCAACTGAGTTACGCTCGCAACGTTAAACCGGATAATTAAATTTTCTAAATTACTGTCTGTAAAATAATCAACAACTGATAATATATCAATGTTTTTAAAGCTTTTCAAAAATCACAAATCAACAAAATGGACATCATAAATAAATGATATTACTTCCACCCAAACGATAAAATGGGATATTTGTGTGAACGTTTTTGTTAACACTTTTATTAACACTCCTGCCACTACTTCAAAGAACATAAAAACGGAAAAAGCCCGGAAAGAAATCGAGGCGACCAAGCCTATAAACTTTCCGAGCTCATCCGTAAATTAAAACTTTTTTCATCTGGTCATTTGATTTTTTATACTAAAATACATTAATAAAATCTATTGTCAATGTGCAATAAAGTAGACAGTAACCTAATTCATTAATTTTAGACAAGTTAACTATGAAAATTTATTTATTCTCATCTCACTATGAAACTAAATGAAGCGCGGTTGTTTTCAATAAGCAATCTGCCCTTTTGAATTAAGTCCATACCGATCAAAAAATTGACATCATCAACACGAGGGAAATCTAAAACAGTAAAATTTTTAATAAAGTTGTTCCCATCAAAATAAAGATTTACTTTGTAGTGGTGCTGCCAATGATGACCAACTGCGGATGTCATCTGAATTCTATCGCCAATCGGTTCCAGCCCTAAGTGTTCTACAACACTCGAGCTAATGCTGCTATCTGAACATCCAGTATCCCAAAGGGTTTTTACCCTAATGGTTCTATTATTATACGGATTAGAAAGATTAAGCCTGGTTATGATGCCTGCGGATGAAATTCTCTTAGAGAAAATTTGCAATTCTTTTCTTTTTGAGTATAAAAACCTGGACAGTATTTTATTAAACATCAATTTTTAGTTAATAACAAATAACCGTTACAATACATTTCTCTAAAAAGTACCATTATTGCCTTGCCATTGAGGTTTGCATTAGCGGTAAATTGTATATATGCAAAGCCCGCATAGTTGCCAAGATATAAGGAAATTGCTCTAGCGGCTCCGATACTTATAGTTTTTTGTGCTCCGGTATCATCATAGAGATTATAAAAATTTATTCCATCTGTGCTTACCTGAACGGATAGAGTGATAGAATTAAATGCTACATCATTAGGTACGATGATTCCGCAAGTTGTTTGGCTGTCGACATAAACCGGACTACTTATAAGTCCGGTAAATGTTGTAGCTGTTGAATTCTTCTTATACATTTTAATTTACCGCATCTTGCTGCTCATTTTGATTAAAATACTTCTCTGTGAGGTTGAATACTCCAATAGATGCATTTCTGACCTTCTCATACTCAAGTGGTCCTAACAAGTTTATTCCTTCAAATATTGAATTTATGACTTTTCCATAATAATTGAATTGAAGTGCCGTCATATTGAAATCTTTGTATCTGTCTATCCAGCTGCCTAATTCTCTCCGGCTGTCAATTCTTAATTTCCCGCGACCATAATAACTACTTACCTCAGAAATCAATTTCCACAAGGCTTTTCTTAAATCCATGTCTGTTTCTGCTTCAGCATCGGAGATCCTGTCAAATTTATCCCTTACTTCCGTAAGAGAAGCAATCATATTATCCAATGCTTCTTTTTGTTCTGCATTTAGTTTAATCATGTCTTGCATTGATTGGCGTATGCCTTCAAAAATATCAACATCTTCTCCCCTAATGATTTCAGCATATTCTTTGACTTCCACTTCTTTTATTTTTTCTAAAAAATTCCGGTCTTTGTTTTTTTTAATTCTCAGCTTTACAGCATCGGTAGAACCATTTGCCCTTTTTCGCACAACTAAACCTAATAAGCTTCTTACCTTCGTCCTTGAAATCCCGAATTTCGAAGCAATATCTCTTTCTGATTTCCCGGCTTCCCGATCTCTCTTGATGTTTTCTATTTCTTCTTCATTTAAAATTAACTGTTTCATTTTTCGTCCTTATAGTTTTTTTATTTTATCTACTATTCGTTTCCAAAGTGGTTTTTATGGTTTCATTAATAGTATGGTTTTATTTGATGGTTTTATCATTTATGAAAACCACTCACCCTACCCCGACTTGTTTTGTCTGAAATTCAATGAAGTGATCTTGTGACCTCACATTAATATCTACCTTCGTTTTATTATCCAACACTACTCCCAATCGATTTGATAATTCCGAAATAGATGCTGTCAATTCGTTTAAGCGATTACTGAAGATGTTATTTTCATATCCTTCATTATAGGAGGTCGATCCTTTCCCGGTTACGGATTCCTCGTGTGATCTGCTTTGGATGTGATTGGCTTCATCTATTGGATTTTTTTTGAAATACAATCCAAAGTCTAGATCAGGATCTTTCTTCTGTAGTGCCTTTGTTGCTCTCCACCAGGCTTTATCACCATATAATTCTTCGTTCGTTAAAAGCTTGCCATCTTTTGTGATACTAAGATCTTCCGCATATCCGATTAGATGTTCGCTATTCGAAACGCTGTGTGGCAATCTTGCATTCTCTGCGGCTGTTCTGTATCCGCTGCTAATTGTGGCATTATAACCTCTCGGTAAGGAATCATTAATCTCTTTTGCTGTTCTCTGTCTCCAAGACATCCCTAAGTCGGGTGCTGCCATATCTTTTAATTTTTCCTGTTCCTCTTTATTTAGTTCTTCTAATTTTGAATTAGCTTTCAGTCGGTTTAAAATATACCCCTGGCCTTCTTTCCCATCCTGCAGTTTATATGTGGGATTATGTTCGAAAATATACTTAGCTAAATAGGATTCGTAATCGTCAATCGATTTTCCTTGAGATTTTAAGTCTTCTGGATTGTATTTGTTATCTCCAAGCATTTCGGTTGCTTGACTGTAAAGAGTATTATATTTCTTATTATTATAATCCGCCTGGATTTGTTTCGGATCTGAAATAAATCCGTGTTGTATCATCCAATCGTTTAGCTGATCATAACCTTTCTTTACTGATTCGAGAATTCCCTCCTGGAGCCTTTCAGAACGTGCCATGTTATTCCAAAAAGTAGCCTGTAACCTCTGACTATCTAAAATCGTATCCTTGAATTTTTCCGCTGCTTCTAAATTCGTTCTTCTGATCTGTTGTTCTGTGGTTTCATATTCTGTCGCCGATTTTGAAGCATCGCCAAACATTTTTTTAATTTCATCGGTAACTTGTTTCGCTGGTTCGGTCGTCATTCTTTTGAGATAATCACTCATTCCGAATTCTTCGTGCGTGTCCAAAAGGTTACCATTTTCATACTTTTTACTTGTGACAACATCAATCTTTTCACCGGCTATTAATCTAGCTAGTTTAATCCTTGACTCTGCGTTCATGTCAGGGGCATAGTTAAACAATGCTGCTTCAGCTCCCTTTTCATTTCCAGCAAAATCTTTTCCCCATGTTTCCATGATGTTTTTGAAATTTTCAGGATCCCAAAAGCCTCTGGTTTTATTCGCAAGGTATCCCTTTTCACCGAACATTCCGTGTTGTCCTAAAGCTTGATATAACATGGCTTCCTGCGCCGGTGAATTTGCCGTGCCTAAAGTTGATAAGCTCTGTAATGTCTGGGCGCCTAAGTCTCCCATGCGTCCTAATGGGTTGTTTACTCCTAAAAGTAACTCCGGTAACCTTCCGAACTCAATAGCGGTTTTGCTGTCAATGCCGAGAGTTAACTGCTTCATTTGAATTTCTTTGATGGCTTCTAAAACATCAATTATCCTCTTGTTATCCGCGTCTTTTCCAAACTCCTGCTTCGTCATTTGTTCTACTGACGTCAGATATTGAGCATTAGAACTTTGGCCTCCTAAACGTTGCACAATATTAAACTGAGCTAAATCTTCCGGGTTTAATCCGGTCGATCTTCCAAATGCTATCTGTTCTTTTTCTAAGCTAGTGTTTTCTCTGCCTAATCCCTCTGCAAGTGCCGATCTCATTTTTAGATATTGGTCTGCGTCGTATCCCAAATATCCCTCTGGTGATCGCATATTAGCACCAAAACGGATGCTCATCTGACGTGCTGCTATTTCATAAGGTCGTGCGCCTTCCACTAATCCCGCGGCTGCTCCATAACTCTGATTTAAATATTTTAACTTTTCTTCGGTTTCTGCCTGTTCGGGCGTATTGGACAGTTTCGCAATTTCTCCACCTATCTGGCCACCGAAATGCTCACCTACAAGCATAGTCAATGGACCTCCTCCCGGAATTAAAGCACCAGCTACTCCACCGGCCAATTTCCCGTAAAGCTGATAATCTCTTGTTCGTTCTTTTACATCCTTCCAAGTCTCAAAAGCTGTCCTTTCGGTGAACATCGACATGGGCGAAGTAAGATCAAATGCTGTTTGTCCTCTGGCTGCTATTTCTGCTGTTGTGTTTAAATAATCAAGAGTCGAAGTGACCGCCTCTCCACCTAGCGCAAAAGCTCCAATTTTTTGAAACTGTTGAAAGAAGCTTAGCGTGTGCTCATGTGCCTCTTTCGTGCTTTTGCTTACATCATTTATGCTTGCAGATAGTCCGATAAATTTATTTTTGACTTCATCGATATTTGCACCGACGTCATCTTTACTCGAACTTATTGCAGACCTAATCATTTCAAGGTGTTCTTGATCTGGTTTTAAAAAGCTTGATGCATCAGTGGTAAGATTTGTGCCGACTTCATCGGTAGCGGATTTTATTCGTTCGAATTTTCTTAGATATTTTCCCTGTTGGCTCTTTGTGAGTTTTCCCGCCGATAGATCAACGTTTAAATCTTGAAGGGTTTCATTAATCCTATCATTCAGAGGTTCGTAAAGCCCTTGACTATATTTTAGCCATTCCCCGGCGTCTTTAGCCTGCTGTGGGTTTAATGTCTTCAAGAATTCGGGAGAAGACACAACATCGCTAATGTTCCGCCCCATTTTGTCGGGGATATCCTTAAGCGATTGCTCTAATCCTGATCTTTTCAGAAATTCTTGTGTTTGCTCGATTAAGAGTATTTGGGAAGGTGTTAAAGCTGCCTGAGTATTTTGTCCTGATGTTTCTGCTGATTGAGCACCGGGAAGAACCGGTATTCCAGCTCCTGGGTTTGCCCTAGGAGTGCCATCTTGGCCGATTATATTATCTAAATTTTGTTGAAGCTCATTAACTCCCTCGATTTGTGGAAGTATTCTCGCTCGAATTGAAAAACCAATGTCATTAGATTCATTCATAACAATTCCTCGTTAAAGCTGCCGTCGATTTATTTCGCTAAAGTCAAAAGGGTAAGCTTTTCGCAAAACTTCACCGACGGCACAATTGATTAAAATTCTTTGGAAAATTCGTCATTTATTTTTGATAACCCGTCCAGGTTCAAAATCTCTTGAGCCTCGCCTAAATATTCTTGAAGTTTTTTTAAGGTTTCATTCAAATTTTGCATCTGGTTAATGACGTTGGTCTTAAATCCAACCATTGAACCACCAAATCTGTCGGAATTCATTGATTCGGCAAATTCCGAATGCTTTTCAAGATTATTACTCATGTTACTTAGATCTTGAGAAAGCATCCGTGAATAATTATGAATTTCAGAAACTAACCGTTTTTCTGTGAGTGAGTCCATTTTGATTTTTCCTTTAAATTAAATTTTTAAAAAATGTTCGTCTTCTGTAAAAGTATCAATTTGGGCGACTGAATCGCTCTCGATTATCTGCCTCAAATCGTTCGTCATTTTCTCCAAATCTGCTAAGATTTTTCCTGTCGATTTTCTTAATCGCGTTTCGATAATATCTTCCGATTTTCGCGCTTTCAAGGTGTCGTGTGTTGTGCTTATTGCCCCTACCGAATCAATGAAGTTTTTCAAGAAAATTCCATATCGGCTTTTATACGCCCTGATAGCTGAATTTCCTTTCATTTGTTCATATTGGTTTGCGTCCATCCTCGTTCCTTTCGTTTTATTAATAAATGGTACTAATACTTTTTAATTCTAAATTTTTAAATAACATCTTCATAAACAGCGTTATTAGCTGCATAATCATTGTTTGTTTCTATCTCAACAAATGAATTTTCCACATAACCAGCAACAAACTGAATTCCATTTCTACCGTGACGACTGCGCGTTAATGTCGTCAAGAAATGATCCTCGCTAAAGTTAAACAGCGTTCCGTCTTTTCTCTTGACACTCGAAATGCCGGATTCTAAAGGTTTCTGAATCTGTAAGGCAAAATCACAATCACGAAGCAACGCCTTACTTTCCGCTGTTTTTCCAAAATCGTTCGCCTGGCTTAAGATAATTATTGGGCAATCTAATTCTTTGGTGAGCAGCTTAAAGAACCTTGACAGATCCGCGATAGCCAAATCCCTGCGCTCATATTTTTCAGATATCGGAATTAAGGAAATATAATCTATTACAAATAGGCCGATTCCGAATTTCCTTTTCCAAAGTTTCATTTTTGCTTTTAGTCTGTTTTTATCAAGCGGTTCATCACAAACGTAAATTTTTGTATCCTCAAACTTGTCCTTAGCTACGGTTAAAAAGTCTTGGAATTCAGTCGGAGTTAATCCGGTTTCTTTTGGACTTCTCAACTTTCGATATTCTAAACCGGTCCTGTTAGAGAGTGCTTTTAAATAAACGAGTTCCTTTGACATCTCATAACTAAATATGCCTGTGGGAATTCTATTATAGATGGCGAAGTCTAAAGCTACTTGGATACTTAATGAACTTTTGCCGGACTTGTCTTCGCCGTAAACAACCAAGAAGTCATTTTTCCGAATACCGCCTGTCATCCGGTTAAGTGCTGGAAAAGTCCTTGACAACAATCCCGCTGGTTCTTTCCCGGAATATCTTTTTTCGATTGAATCAACTAAAGCCGGAAAATCTTCCCAAAGGCTTTTATCTTCTTTTAATCCCTGCAAGTCTCTTGTTATCCCGGATATTTCATCCTCTGCGCTGCTCAGCAAATCAAAAACATCCTCATTCCCTTTGGTTGCTTTTTCGATTATTTTTTGACTTCGTTCGATTAACTCACGCTGCAAATACTTTTCTAAAATAATTTTTGCATGATATTCGGCATTAGCCGTCGAATTAACTTCGATTCTTAATCCAGCGATATACTCTGCAGGTATTTGTCCGGAGTTCCCATATTTCTTAGTATTTTCGTAAAGAGTGATCTCATCAATTGGGATGCCTTCATCATACATTTTCATAATCACTTTAAACAGCATTGAATTTTTCGGATCCGAAAAACATATAGGTTTGATCAGCTGTAGTACATTATCAAGAATAGAATTTTTAATTAGTATTTCGCCTAAAAGCTCTTTCTCGATTTCAATGGCTTCGATAGTTTTTGTATTCATTTTATGCACTCCTCAATTCTATGATGCCATTATTAACGGTCTGGTTATCTCGATTGTTGTTTACCTGTGGTTTTGTATAAATTTCATCGTTCCAAGATTCATTACCTAAATAAGTCTTTGGGTCTTTGCGAAATTTTAGGTCTGGTGTATTTTCGATATACTTTGGTAAAGTATTAAATATTTTTTCTTTGTCTGTTTTCTTAACTTTTTTCCATAACTGAAAACACTTTTTCCTATCAACTTTTTTATTGTATAAATTCCAAAAATTTTCAAACTCACGCATTAATACTTCTTTATCTAATTCTAACTCTAACTCTATTGCGTTACGTAACGTAACGGTTGCGTTACTGTTTGTTTGATTTTGTGATGAAATAAGCTTTTTTTGCTCTCTATACTTTGCTTGTCTTAGCGCATTTTGCGCTCTTAATTTATCCATTCCCTCTATATTTTGATGTTTTTGCCAGTTCGTAACGCAAATAACGTTACTTTCTGTTATCTCAATCATGCCAAAATCTAAAAGAATTTTAAGGGCAAATTTTACAATTTGTAATGGTCGTCTAAAGATGGTTGATAACATTTCTGTTGAATACGGAATGTTTTCGGCAAGCATTACATAACCGTTAGTGTTTGTTTTACCGGCAAGAATGAGAATCTTAATCCAAATAACTAAAATTGCATCGGCTTCCGGCATTGCTTCTATAAGTTGAATTTTTTCATCATCAAACATCGAAGTCTTTAATTTTATCCATGATATTTCAGGCATGTTTAACCTCCTTGATATATTTTTTTTCGATATGTTGCACACATCTGTAAACTGAATCTGCAGATCGGTTAATTTTCTTAATTAAAATATCATCGTTTTTATCAATTGAATTTTTGAAGTTTCCTTCACAAAATTTCAAATCAAACAAAATTAATTTTAATCCATTATATGCCTGCTCAATTGCTTCCGCCTGGGGTGTCATCTGTAAATAGTTCATATTACCACCTCTTCAAAAAGGCTTGGCTCTGGCTCTTTGATTAAATACTTATCAACATTGTCCATATTCATTTGTAGAAGTGATAGTACTATTTGCTTATCGATACGATCATCACCATATGGCGATACTAAGCCAAGTGCTCGATATTTACTTGCGCTTGTTTCTAATATCTTGCCGAGATAAGGGATTTGAATTCGTTCGACGTCAAATCGAGGAAGGATAATTTCAAGTATTTCTGCATTTATCCCTAAACTAGGACCGAACAGCCAAAACAGGTTCTTAGGGGTTCTATGTGCAGAAATAAAAACCTTCTTATTTAAGTCGATCACGCCCGCTTTGAAGTGGTTCTGGCGCACATAAACCTCAATGCGGTCCGGTAAACGTCGAATGCGTGTTTGCAAAAGCTTGATTGGTGTATTATATTTCATATATCATTTCTTCCTTACCGGCGCAATTTCCATCTTGTGACCGGTATTTTTTTATTAATCTTGTTCAACTAACGTGTTTGAATTTTTTTCAGCTATTTGTCTTTTGGCTCGTCTATCTTCCTCTGCACGAATGAAATCTTCACATGCGTTTCTGACGACTGCCGGAACCCGCAAATCTTTCTCCATGCCAATTTCCCTTAGTCGGTCATAGGTCCGTTTAGGCATGTAGGTTGTAAATTGCTTGGTTTTTATGTGCTGCATTTTTTAATCCTTCCTTGTTGAATGAATTATTTTCAATTATAAATCTAATTAAAGGAGGATATTTTTAACCCGGATTTTTGCAAAATCTTTTTCCTTTAAAAAAGCAAAGCCAGCTTTACGGTGAAACTTTAGAGAAGGGCAGCAACTCTAATCCGTAAACTGGCTTGTAAAAACTTTTGATTTAGGTAAAAAATAATTCTCTAAAGTTTCAATGAAAAGGTAAAAGTGGCATCTTTGAAAGGAAAGGGTTACCGATTTCCCTAAATAGAGGAAATCGATTTCCCCTTATATTTTATTAAACTGATTGACTGATTTATCTTTGTAGAATGTCATATCTGGGATGTTGTTAAGTTGCTTAAGCAATAATTTTTTTTCTTTAGTCAAGTACGATTTCTTCCACTTTTTCAACCAATCATAATAAACTGATTTTTTTGCGCTAAAATTAGCTGCAAACTCTTTGTTTATCGTTTCAAGCTCAACCACTGCATCATCAAAAGCAGTTGTTAAAGCATAAGTCTTACGGTTTTTTCTTTTCTCGTCCCAAAGGATAAGAATTCTTTTTGCTAAAGGTCCTCTTGTAAGGTCAATATTGTGACTGAAGCTGCTAGAGTATTCATTCATTTCTTTTAAAGTAGTATTGGTTACTTTCAAGTTCCAAAATTCACTGGTAAAATCTGAAATTGTTCCTCCCATTACCTCCGGCAAAAAAAGGACATCATCAATTATGCTATCTATCGTTTTTTCATCTAATTCAAATTTATTAAACTCCGACAAATCGATGACTAATGTTTTATTTATATTTTTGCTATACCTATGGTTGTATGTAATGAGGAATTTACTCAAAAAGCAGTCTTTTAATTGTCTCCGTATATGCACTCCTAATGATTTTCCTAGTTGATCTGGGGTAGGTGCCTTCATATCTTGTTGCGTTAACGAAACAATAAATTCATCAATTATTTTATCAATTCTTGGCTTTGCTTTTAGCATTAGTTCGTTTAAGCTATTCGTCAAATTTTCATAAGTTTTCAAGCTTGCCCTTAAATAAAAAATCCTCTCAATGTTATCAAACCGATTGCAGCCGGTCTCCGGATAACTCCGGAACAAAGAGAGGATCATCAAATTTTCTGCAATTTCATTTGATAGTTTTTGTCAACTCCAATATTATAATATTTTCCCTTATTAACAAGATATCTTATAGTATTTATTTATTGGAGATGCAGCATGGAATATTTCCTTTTGTCTGCTGTATATATTCTTCAGTAATGATTTACTTAATGATTGAAGTGTCATTTACTTTTTTATTACATAAAATAATTTTTCGCAAATAGAGGGAAAAATATGATTAAGTTTTAAGTCAATATCATTTGTTCTAACTTTAAATCGAGTAATGAGTTTTGAATCTATATTATCAATGTTAAAAAGACTTAATGTTTCATTATTATAAAATTGCGTGGCGACCAAATCTCCAACTCCAATTAATTCATTTTTTTTATTTAGAATATTGATATCAAATTCAGCTGTTGAAACATTAAGTGGTAATTCAGTTGAAATCTTGACATGAACAGATATGCCAGTATCAAAAAAACTATCTTGAGAGAGAAATTTTATGTAAAAGGTTCTATCAGAAAGGGGAAGATTTTCAATTAAACCATTATAGTCAACTGGTCCATCTTCAAAATTGTCATTACAAGTATAGCCGTTATCTTTTCTTTCATCTAAAAAATTTAAATATAAATCAGTTCGTGAAAAAGTTACAAACACATAATATCGATTGTCATTAATATTTAATATGGTAACGGTTATACCATAGGCCGTGGACGGACCGTCTGTAATAAGCCACGCGACCTCGCCATCTAATTTTACACTTTCATCTCGTGGGAGAGATGTTATGCCCAGTGGTTTACCAAATATTTTCTGAAGAAATTTTTCCAAGTCAATAAATGTTTGTTCGAAATTATTTTTATTCACTACAAATTGTAATTGTATCTTAGCGAGTTTATCCTCGGAAAAGCTAAGTTTGGTTTCTCTTAATGCAAAACCAAACATTTCGCTTTTTTGAAAATATATTTCTTTATTGAATGTAGTGTAGGGTTTATCTATACCCTCTTGTTTAATGTAAAATTGGATAACTTCATCTTTGGGTTTAGAAAGTAAAGATAAAATGGGAATTTCTTCTTCATAATTTTGCGGCAAAACATTATTTGCAAATATTATAAAAAAGAGTAATAATAAATAAATTTTTCTCATAATAGTTTAGCCTTATATAAAACTAATAAATTTAATCCAAAAAATACATGTTCTTTTACGGTACCTTTAGTCAAACCCGGAATGAAAGTCCCGTGTAGGACTTATATGAGCGTTGAAAATTGATTTTATGAGCATTTCTGGACTTCTTTAGTTTGTTTACTGAATCCATTAAATCATCACTCCTTATTATCTGGTGTTTTTATCTCTCCGGAATATGTGACAATTTCACTTTACATAACTTTGCTATTTCATAAAGCGGATATTGTTCATCCGGGGTAGCAATGCTGTAAAGATGCTGAAGGACTTCTTCTATTGTTCCGCCTCCTGCGTCGTAAACGTCAACTATATCCCTCATTGCTGTTATTATTGTGGGTTCCTGTTCTTCAATGGCAGCGCGTTCCTCATCTACTATGCTGTTTGGATCATTCATTTTAATTTATCCTTTTTTTTTGTTAAATGACTTTTCGAAGTTTGCTTTGTCTGGAGTTTTCTTTGTCTACTGAAATTTTTAATGATTTTATTTGCTTTCTGAGATTCTCAATAATTTTAATTGACAATTTTCTCGTTAGTTTCTGAACGAAGTAAATAGTTTGATAATCGTATGCAGACATTTCCACGTGTTCATCTATTATTTGCATAATATTATCCGTCAACTTCAATTGAAGTTTATTCCTGTCTTCATCCTTGACGAGTTTGAAGATCCCGGGTATCTTTGCCTGAGTTCCGTTATGAATATTGAAGTTTATGAGGTTAATTACTTCGTCATAGTTTAATTTTTTGCTAACCATTTTGATAACTCCTAATTTTGTTGAAAATTGTTTTTAGAATTCTTCCATAAATGCGTTTTAAGGCACGATCTTAATTCCAACGATACTTTAGTCGAATCCTCTGCCGGCAAACAGGCAGCCTTTGTTTCTGTTGTGGAGAATTAAGTTTAGTGGCATAGTCTCATTCGATATTTTAATTTTATCCGGATCATCATAATCCTTACCCTATCTTAGAAATTTTATCGAGCTGATCGATGGCATTCTGAAGGTGTTCCTTCTGCAGGTGCGAATATTGCTGTGTTGTTGATACGTCTGCATGACCTAATAATTCCTTTACTACATAAAGAGAAACTCCGTTTTGCACAAGTCTTGAAGCGAATGAATGCCTTAGAGAGTGCATGTGCAAACTTTGATTAACCTTTGCTTGCTTAACGGCTTTTTTAAAATTATGGCTGACGTAATTCGGCAGATATGGAACGCCGGGCAATTTATAGAAAATATATTCATCGTCAATTCGTTGAATCTTTGGGATCCGGAAAATTAACATCTCTTTCAAAGCCATGCTAATGGGGATAATTCTTTCTTTCTTGCTTTTGGTTGTAAAGGTTTCAGAATTGCTTACCTTAATTATTCCGTCACTAAGATTGACATTACTCCATTTCGTGTTTAATATTTCTGAAAGCCGGCAGCCTGTAAAAAATCCAAAGATGTAAATATCTTTAAGATCCTGGGAGTCAACAAATTTCATTATTTCGTAAAATTCCTCGATTGTTACAAAAATAGGATTATTCCGGGGAATTTTGGGAAGTTTTATTTTGGACAATGGATTAACCTCGATGTAGTTCCATTTTACTGCTTTATTAAAGCTCGAATTCAAAACCCTGTGGATGAGTGACGCTCCATATTTTGACCTTTGGAAATATTCACTGAAGAAAGTCTCTAGAATTCTTCCATTTAGTTTTGTAAGGGGAAGGTCCGGCTTTATATAACCCAAAAGTTTGTCGAAGGCTAACTTAATATTCTGGGTGTGTTTCTTGCTGAAGTTTAAGGAAGCGAACGTCTCATATTCTTTCCTGAATCTGAATAGAGAAATCGTTTCACTTCGTGGTTTATTTTTTTGATTCTCTCTAAACTCGGATAAATATTTCAAAGCATCTTGTTTTGTCTTCTGGCCGGTAGACTTACGCTTTATTTTGTTGTCAATTTCATCGAAGTATTGAATTTGATAATAACCGCTCCGTTTGAAAAGAAACATGATTTAGACCTTTCGTGAGGTAATGGGGAGTATTATCGGGGGAATTGGTTAACAATTTTGTTAACATCAAAGAAAAAGATTTGATATTTAAGCTAAAAACTCAATTTACATTCAGCTTGGGAAGCTGACACTCTACCAACTGAGTTACGCTCGCAACGTTAAACCGGATAATTAAATTTTCTAAATTACTGTCTGTAAAATAATCAACAACTGATAATATATCAATGAAATAAAATTATTTATTCAAGTTGCATGATAGTTTTTATTTAGGTATTAGAAACCGTTGAAACGGTTAATAAATAAGTCTTTTTGTTAAACGACCCACGACTTAAAGTCGTGGGCTGCTTTTTCTGGGCAATATAAATCTGCAGGATTAACGGTGGTTAACTTAAGGGCACTTCTAAAAACTATCTTTTATAAAAATTTAACGCAGAGAATACTGAAGTTTTTAGAAGTGCCCTTAAGTTAGTTAAATGCTTCTGCAACTAATTCCATCTGCTGCTTTGCTGATTTTTTTGCTGATCCAACTGCAGGGCTTGCGCTTTCGGGTCTGCCGGCATAATTCAATTTTTGTCCTTCAGCCAAATCTTCAATCAATCTTGGGGCTAAGAAATTCCAGGCGCCCATATTTTTTGGTTCCTCCTGAACCCAAGTAACTTTTTTAGCATTTTGGTAGGATGCCAATATTCCTTTTATCAATTTTGATTTATATGGATAATACTGTTCTACGCGAATAATTGCTGCATTAGTAATTTTATTTTCTTCTCGGAATTTGATAAGGTCATAATAAACTTTACCGCTGGTAATGATTATTTTCTCTACTAAATTTTTATTAACCATTCCATCATCAATGACCTCCTGAAATTTTCCATTTATGAAATCTTCCTTTTTCGATTTAGCTTCCGGAAGCCGCAACAAACTTTTTGGCGTCATTATAATTAAAGGCTTCCCCACCGCCTGTTTTATTTGTCGCCTTAAAACATGAAAGTACTGAGCCGGCGAAGTTAAATTGCAAACTTGAATATTGTCTTCGGCGCATAAAGTTAAATATCTCTCTAAGCGCGCACTTGAGTGCTCAGGTCCCTGACCTTCAAAGCCATGCGGCAGCAACATTACAACGCTATTCGGAAGTTTCCATTTTTCAAAAGATACAACTATAAAATTATCAATTATCACCTGTGCACCATTTGCAAAATCGCCAAATTGTGCTTCCCACATAACCAATGCTAACGGATCGGCAGTGCTGTAACCATACTCGAAACCTAGCACAGCGGCTTCGGATAAAAAGCTATCAAGAGCTTCAAGCTTTCCCTGCCCCCGTTTTATATGATTCAACGGAAAATATTCTATACCAGTCTGAATGTCAGTTAAGGCAAGGTGACGTTGACTGAAAGTACCCCGCACGCTATCCTGCCCGCTTAGTCTTACCGGAGTACCTTCAAGAAGTAAACTACCGAAAGCTATTGATTCAGCGGTTGCCCAATCGGCATCCGAACTTCCGTCTAAAAACTCCAGCCTTTTTTCTAGGAATTTTTTCAGTTTAGGATGAACGGAAAATTCTTTAGGGACTTTTGTTATTCCTTTAATAATTTCTTCAAGCATACTTTCAGAAATTCCGGTTTTATTATTGTGGGATACAGCTTCCATTTTTTCCTTTGAAACTGCGAGCGGTACATCTCCACTAAAGGAAGATTTTTTCCTTTTTATCTTATCGAACGCCTCACTTAAAGAATTATTTGCCGCTTGATTCAATAAATTTATTTCATCTTGAGTAAGAGTTTTATTTTTAATTAAAGTATTAGAATAAATTTCTCTTATTGAAGGATGCATTTTAATTTTTTCATATAACAGCGGCTGGGTAAATCCAGGTTCGTCGCCCTCGTTATGACCGTGCCGTCTGTAACCGAAGAGGTCAATAACAATATCTTTATTGAAAAGCTGTCGATACTCAAAAGCTAATTTTGTTACCCATAAAGCAGCTTCAGGATCGTCACCATTGACGTGAAAGATTGGCGATTGTATCATCTTAGCAACATCGGTAGCATATTGTGAAGAGCGTGCATCTTCAGGGGTAGTAGTGAATCCGATTTGATTATTAATTATGATATGAATTGTGCCCCCGGTACGGTAGCCGCTTAATTGAGAAAGGTTCAAAGTTTCGGCGCAAATACCTTGTCCTGCAAAAGCTGCATCACCGTGGATTAAAATCGCCATTACTTTTCTATGTTCTTTTTTATCACCAAGCCTGTTCTGTTTTGCACGAACGATACCTTCGACAACAGGGTTAACCCATTCAAGATGACTTGGATTAGAGGCAACAGAAACCGCAATACTTTCTCCGTTTCGTGTTTTGTATCTACCGGAAGCCCCGAGGTGATATTTAACATCACCGGAACCTTCAATTGAATTTACGTCCGGAATGTCTTCAAATTCGGTAAATATCGAGTCGTATGACTTACCGATAATATTAGCAAGGACGTTTAGTCTACCTCGGTGAGCCATACCAAGGACTATCTCCATAATTCCGGATTCACAGGCATCATTTAAAAGTAAATCAAGAACAGGAATTAAAGTTTCAGAGCCTTCAAGGGAAAACCGTTTATGTCCAATAAATTTATTATGGATGAAATGCTCAAATGCTTCGGCGATAATTAACTTATTAAGAATTTCTTTTTTCATATCCGCATCGAAGTGAGGAATATTTTTAACCGGTTCCATTTTATTTTGAAGCCATAATTTTTCGGCGGGATTTTGAATGTGCATATACTCGACGCCGATTTTTTCGCAATAAGTTTTCTGAAGAATTTCTAAAATAACACGAAGAGTGGCTGTAGGAATGCCTCCGAAACCGCCGGTAATAAATTCACGGTCTAAATCCCACAAAGTTAGTTTGTAACTTGCAGGGTCTAACTCAGCATGGTAAGCAAGCTGCGAACCGAGCGGATCAAAGCTTGCTATTAAATGACCGCGCACTCTGTAAAGATTGATTAATTGTAAAACCCTTCCCTGCTTTTCGGTTTCTTCCCTGTTTGAATGATTACCGAATGTTTGGGATTGAGAATCGCTCTGCCAGGCTAACGGGACTAAGGGAACCTTTAGATCTTCAAATATTTCTTCATAAAAAAAGTTTGCACCTAAGAGCAGGTCATTAATCTCCTTAAGAAAATATCCCGATTCTGCGCCCTGAATAATTCTATGATCATAAGTGCTTGTTATATTCATAACCTTGCTAATTCCAAGCGCAGAAATAGTTGAAGGAGCCATTGCCTGATATTCCACAGGATATTGAATAGCGCCTGTGGCAACTATTGTTCCCTGCCCTATCATTAACCGCGGCACGGAAGATATAGTCCCAATTGTTCCGGGATTAGTTAGTGTAACTGTAGTCCCCTGAAATTCGGAAGGGTCAATCAATGCTTTTCTCGATCTATCAATCAAATCATCATAAGTTTTAACAAATTCGCTGAAGTTCATTGTATTGGATTTTTTTATATTGGGGACAATGAGTGAATGTGAACCGTCCTTTTTTTCAATATCAATAGCTAAGCCTAGATTTATATTATTTCTTTTGATAACGTTTGGTTTTCCGTCAATGAGAGTAAAAGCATTATTCATGACCGGATTGGTCATTATTGCTTTCACAATCGCCCATGCAATTAGATGAGTAAAGGAAATTTTACGTTGATTTTTTTTATAAAGGTTCTGATTTATTAAAATTCTATTTTCTTCAAGAAGCTTTACCGGTATTGTACGCTGTGATGTGGCAACAGGAATTGTCAAACTGGCATTCATATTTTCTAAAATTTTTGCCGCACTGCCTGCAATAATTTGAAGTCTATCATCCGGCTGCGGTTCAGACATTTTTACATTAGGAAACGGGATTGCCGATTCCTTCATGATATTTTTAGCATCTCCGTTACTTTTTTTACCGGAGCTAACCTTTCCAAAGAAATTTTGCCATTGTTCCGAAACACCATCCGGATTTTCTTCATATTGTTTATGTAAATATTCGACAAACCAGGTATTTGCGCCAAATTTCTCAAGTTCTACTTTTTGCTCTTTAGTTAGATCACTTGATTTCATAATAATTTTTATATTTTAATAGTTGATAATAATCTAATTTATAAAACAGATAATACAATTGTAAGTCGCCTTATAATGGATGAGGAAAGACTTTTTCGTAATTGTCCCTGAGAATGATTAACTGTCACTTAAATTTATAAAACTTAACCTCTAAGAAAAACATTTAGTTATAAAAATGATATGATAAACAATACAGATATTTCATCGCTACGACGAAATTATTCATTGCAGAGATTTGATGAATCCACTGTTGAAGTTAATCCATTTCAACAATTTTCAAAGTGGATGGAAGAAGCACTTAAATCCGATTTGCTTGACCCTACAGGTATGGCTTTAGGGACTGCTAACAAGGACGGGATTCCAGCTGTGAGAATGGTTTTGTTGAAAGGATTCGACGAAAATGGTTTTGTTTTTTTTACAAATTATGAAAGCCATAAGGGAAGCGATCTAATTAATAATCCAAACGCATCGATACTTTTTTTCTGGAAAGAACTTGAACGGCAAATTCGCATAACAGGAACAATTGAAAAAACTTCCCGGCAAGAATCGGAAGAATACTTTCATACACGTCCTTTAGAAAGTCAGCTTAGCGCCTGGGCATCAAGGCAAAGTAGTCCCATCCCGAACAGAATGTTTCTTGAAAATGAATTTGATTTATTAAAATTGAAATATGAGCATAAGCAGATTCCTCTGCCGCCATTCTGGGGTGGATTTCGTCTAATTCCAAATTATTTTGAGTTCTGGCAAGGAAGGGAGAACAGACTTCACGATAGGATTTCTTATAAGATTAAAAATGAGTGTTGGGATATAGTCCGGTTATCACCTTAAGGGCACTTTTAAAAACATTAACGCAGAGACGCAAAGAAGGCACAAAGTTCGCAAAGAACCTGCCTACCTGCCGGAAGGTATTGAAGTTTTTAGAAGTGCCCTTAATTTTATTTAAATATATCTAAAATTTTAATACACTATTATTTAAGATTTACTGTTATTTCAAAATTTCAGAAAAGGTTTTTTAATGTATGATATTTTAATTATCGGTGCTGGACCAGCTGGAATAAGTATTGCAGTCGAAGCAGTTCATGCCAAATTTGAGGCAGAAAAAGTTTTACTAATTGAAAAAGCGGAAGAGCATTCTTACGCAATAAAAAAATATTACCCGGATAAAAAGTTGGTCACTGCAAATTACAAAGGCTTCGAAGCCAAATGCACTGGGGTAATGTGCATTCCCGATTTAACAAAGCAAGAGACAATTTCATATTTAGATAAAGCGATAAAAGTAAATAATTTGCACGTAAAGTATAGCGAAACAGTCTGGAAATTTCATCAGAATGAAGATAAGACATTTATTGTTTATACAGACAAGGGGGAATATGCAGCGCGAATTGTAGCTATTGCAATAGGTATTTTGGGGAAACCAAACAAGCCGGAATACTCTATTCCGGCTTCCTTAAAAAATTCTGTTTTCTTTGATGTAACTTCAAAGCAAATAACTGGATCAAAGGTTCTGGTTGTAGGAGGGGGCGACACCGCATCTGAATATTGCCAATATCTTGTGCAAAATAATAATGAAGTTGCTTTGAGTTATCGTAAAAAAGATTTTGCAAGGATGAATGATATTAACCGGATAAGTATTTTAGCTTTGGAGCAAGAAGAAAAAGTGAAAATACTTTACGAGTCGGATATCGCATCCCTTGAAAATAAAGATGGTAAGCCTTCGGTAAAGTTCAAGCACGAAAAATTTCCGGATATGCAATTTGATTACATAGTATATGCACTTGGCGGAACCACACCCAATAATTTTCTGAAGATGATCGGCATTGAATTCGAAGGCGAAGATCCAATCCTAAAGGAACATCACGAAACATCCGTACGTGGACTATTTTTGCTTGGAGATTTAAGTGCCGGGAAAAAAGGCGGATCAATTATTTGGGCTTTTAATTCGGCACGCAAAGCAATTACGAAAATCCGGAATGATTATATTAAAGGCTGATGGTACGTAACTCTGGGGGAAGTTGGAGGATTGGAATGTTGGAGTAGTGGAGGATTGGAATGTTGGAGGATTGTAGTAGTGGAATTGATAGGTATTTTTTATATCTGTCCGAAATAAAATTGCATGTATCATCTCTACGGGCTTTTTAAGCTTAGTGAGGCATAGAGAGAAACCTCCGAGGTTTAGGAAAACCTCGGAGGTTATATTTAAATAGTATATAATTTTTAAGAAAAGTCCCTTTAAGGGGTACATACTTAGAAAACGCTTTGTCTATTATAATGAAGTTTGTACACAATGTTATTTTTTTTAACCCCTCCCTACTTCCCTTTAGAAAAATGGGAGGAGTAGGAAAATGATTTAATTGTTTTTCGACATATATACCATATCCGCATTTTTTATCTTTTCTTTAGAACTAGCGATTCAGATAAGAAAGTTCGTACAGAGATTGCGGAAATAATTATTATCCCTCCGATGATTGCCATAAATGATGGCGCTTCACCGTAACCTAGAAATACCCATACGGGATTAAGGACAGGCTCTATCATGGAGATCAAAGAAGCTTCGATAGCATAAACTCTTTTTAGACCATAGCTAAAGATGGCATAAGCAATACCAATCTGAAATATTCCAAGATATGAAACCATTAGAAAATTATTTAACGTAAAATTTTGAATTGAGAATATTGACGGCAGGCAGATCAGGGCAACTAATATATTTCCGTAAAAAATCGAACTGAACTGGTATTCTTTTTTATTTTTTCTCATACCAAGAAGAAAAGCCGCATAAGCCACTCCGGAAAGCAGCGCTATTATATTTCCGTCTCTGTAACCTGCAGAAAGTTTGGTCATAAAGAATAAAGTCATACCGAAAAAACAAACCAGGATTGTAATGACATTTGTTTTCTCATATTTAGTTTTATTTATTAGCGGTTCAAAAATTAAGACATAGATCGGAGCTGTGTATTGAAGGAAGATTGCGTTAGCGGCAGTTGTCAATTTTGTAGCAATCACAAATAATATTAGTATTGCCGAATAAAAGGCTGCATTTATAAAAGTAAAACCATTTGCATAAAATATATTTTTCTTAAAAATTATTAGGAACACGAGCGCCGCAAAAACTCCTCTGAAAAATGAAATTTGCATTGCATCGAAGGTGACAAGCTTTATAAAAATTCCACCGGTACTCCACATAAGCGCAGCAGCAAGTACGGCAAGGATCCCTTTTTGATGTTCCGGTAGATTATTCATTTATTTCTTAAATAAAATGTGATTTAAATTGGACAGTAATTTAAGAAATGTTCTTAATATATTTACTAACGTATATTACATAACCCCTGGAGTAGTGGAGTAATGGAATAATGGAGTTTTAGATTCAAGCAAAAACTAAGAAAATATTCTGTCGGGGACGTAAGGGCTGAACATAAAAAAGGAAGTTTTTAATATAGTTATAATAAAGGATAACAATGCATAAAATGATTGAAGGTATTCTTGAATTTAGGGAAAAGGATTTTGAGGAATACCGCACTTTGTTTGAAGGACTAAGTAGAAAACAGAATCCTCACACTTTATTTATTGGCTGTTCGGATTCAAGGGTAGTGCCCAACCTGATTACCAAAACTCTGCCCGGAGAATTATTTATGATTAGAAATATTGCGAATATAGTCCCAAGATACCGGCAGTCGCAAGAATTTCTTGCCACTACGTCGGCAATTGAATATGCCGTGCAAGTGTTGGATGTCGAAAACATTGTTGTATGCGGGCATTCAAATTGCGGAGGTTGCGCTTCGCTTTATATTCCTGATAATGATTTAGAGAAAATTCCTCACACAAGGAAGTGGCTTGAACTAGCACGTCCGGTGAAAGAGAAAGTAATGAATCAAATCCGTAATAAAGAAGATCCTGCAAAGGAATGGCTGACGGAACAGCTAAATGTTATCGAGCAATTGAAACATCTTTATTCATACCCGTTCATAAGTAAAAGGCTTGAAGAGAATAAAATAAATATATATGGCTGGTATTATTTAATCGAAAGCGGCGAGATTTTTAATTATAATGATGACAGCCACTCATTTGAGTTGATAAAATAAATTTAGAAGTCAAGAAAGTTTTGATGTTTCAAAAGAAGTACACATTAAAAAGAACAGGCGAAGCAAATTCGTTAATACCAAAAAATGTTGATGAAAGCCGATTTGTAATAAATTATAGAGCAGATCTTAATCCCGCACAATTTGAAGCGGCGTCGGCAGTTGAAGGAGCATATTTAATAATTGCAGGCGCAGGCACGGGGAAAACCAGAACACTAGTTTACCGTGTTGCTAGGTTAGTAGAGCTTGGTTATGATCCAAAATCAATTCTGCTTTTAACTTTTACAAGGAAAGCAGCAAACGAGATGATGAACAGAGCATCGCTTTTATTAGACAACAGATGTTCAAAAGTAAACGGAGGGACATTTCATTCATTTGCAAATTTAACTTTGAGAAAATATGCTAAAGCCTGCGGTCTAAATTCCTCATTTACAATTCTTGACCAAAGCGACACTGCCGATGTTGTTAACTTAATCAGATCCCAAGCAGGTTTTATTTCAAAAGAAAAAAGATTTCCGAACAAACAAACATTGGTAAAAGTATTCAGTTTTAGCGTAAATACAGGGAAACAAATAGATGAAATTATTGCAGAAGATTACCCACACTTTAAGGATTACATCGACAAAATTTTAGAAATCCAAAATATTTTTACAGGCTACAAACAAAAGAATAATTTACTGGATTATGATGATTTACTTATTTACTTAAGAAGATTTTTATTTGATCTTAGCCCCGGAGCAAAATCTATTTTATCCTCAATTAAGTTCGTCATGGTTGACGAGTATCAGGACACCAACAAACTTCAAGCAGAAATTGTACAAGGTTTAACGAAGTTAAATAATAATATAATGGTAGTCGGAGATGATTCACAGTCAATATATTCCTTTCGTGGTGCGAATTTTAAAAACATTATGGAATTCCCGAAACTTTTTAAGGATGTGAAGATCATAAAACTTGAAGAAAATTATCGAAGCGTACAACCTATTCTAAATTTCACAAATCAGATAATAGGTGGTGCAATTGAGAAATATGAGAAGAAACTTTTTACAAAAAAAACAGGCGGAGAACTTCCCAATATAATAGCGGCTTCAAAAGAGAATTTACAATCCAAATACATTGTTGAAAAGATTCTTGAATTAAGGGAGGAAGGAATCCCACTTAAGGGAATAGCCGTCCTTTTCCGCTCTTCATTTTTTTCTTTTGATCTTGAAATTGAATTGAGCAAAGCTAACATTCCTTTTCAAAAATTCGGAGGCATGAAGTTTATTGAAACCGCACATATAAAAGATGTACTTGCGTTTTTAAGAATTGCCGCAAATCCTAAGGATGTAGTTAGCTGGTATAGAGTACTTTTGCTTCATGAAGGCATCGGTCCGAGAACAGCACAGAAAATTTTAGATGAGCTAGCTGCTTCACAAATAACAATAAAGACAGATCCTTCATCCGTCAATTCCTCAAGGCACAATGAGAAAATTACAAAACTTTTTCAATTACTTTATAAGATTCATACCGATCAGTCACTTCCCCCGGAAAAATTACAATTAGTTTTGGATTATTACCATCCGCTTTTTAAGGATAAGTATGATGACTTTAACAAACGAAATAAGGACCTTGAAATATTTCAAAATATAGCTGAGAAATACAAATCACTCGATAGCTTGCTTTCGGACATGGCTATCGAGCCAATTATCGATAGCGTTATTGATATTGGCGGCGAAGACAAAGAGAACGAGTTTGTGACACTATCGACCATACATTCCGCAAAAGGTTTGGAGTGGCATTCGGTTTTTATTATTCATGCGATTGAAGGATTCTTCCCATCAAGCAGGTCTGCAGAAAAATTAGAAACCCTGGAAGAAGAAAGACGTTTGATGTACGTTGCCGCTACACGCGCGAAACAAAATCTTTTCATAACTTATCCTATGAATATATACGATCGCGAATCAGGGACTACGCTTTCCAAACCGTCCCGTTTTATTTCTGAAATGAATTCAGACTTAGCCGAAGGTTGGCTTTTAGAGGAAGATTTCTAAAATTTTTTATGGAAATATTACAAATAATTTTATTCTCTGCGGCATTGCTTTTGGTCATATATAACCTAATCGTTTTTTTAGGATTAAACAGAACTAGAAATACTGACAGCAGTCAATCCGGAGAAATTAATTTTTCCATTATAATTGCTGCCAAAAATGAAGAGAAAAATATTCCTCAACTGATCTCTGCGTTAAAACAGATAGAATATAAAACCGATAATTTTGAAGTAATAATAATTGATGACAATTCTACCGATAATACTTTTGCGGTATGTTCCGAATTAATCGCAGGCATGAACAATTATCATTCTTACCGGGTATCAAATAAAATGTTTCCGGGTAAAAAGGGCGTTTTAAATTTCGGAATTACAAAAGCTAAATATTCTTTCATACTGATTACAGATGCCGACTGCAGACCATCGCCCGGATGGCTGAAAGACTTTTCCGGTATGTTTAATAAAGGATATGATTTCATTTTCGGCAAAGCT
Organism: Bacteroidota bacterium; assembly: GCA_021817845.1. Lineage (GTDB taxonomy): Bacteria > Bacteroidota > Ignavibacteria > Ignavibacteriales > Ignavibacteriaceae > FEN-1297. Next base: position 15,591 of record JAKAFW010000015.1, on the reverse strand, counting down.
CCTTTTGAAGCAGAAGAGAATATAGTTAATAAAATTTCTTGTTTTGAAAATTTGCGAAGCTCAATTTTAACATTTTCTTTTGCAAATATTGGCTTCCCATATTCAGCAACAGCGAGAAATTTCGGTTTTAGAAAATCATCTTTTGAAAAGATTGAAGGATACCAGAATACGACAGAAACTTTAAGCGGCGACGATGATTTGCTGTTGCGCGAGGCAATCAGAAATAAAATGAAGATTGGGACTTTGAACGGAAGTAACTCTTTTGTATTCTCTACAACAAAAAAAAGCTTAAGTGCTTACTTAAAACAGCGGTCACGACACACTAAAACTTCTCTTTACTATTTGCCGTCACGCCAGTTTAACATTGGCATCTGGCATTTAATAAATATGTTCTGTTTATTTTCGCCTCTTTTTTCAGCAGTTAATATTCTTTTAATCATTCCTTTTTTTATAAAGATATTTTTAGATATAATCACTGGCCTCGTTTACCAAAAAAAATTCGGGTATAAATTTAGCTTTGTAGAAATATTTTACCTTCAGATAGTCTATGAAGTTTTTTTAATCATTAATTTTGCCGGAGCGATTTTCAGGAAGGATTCATGGAATTAAAAAAATCAGGGAATATTTAATAATCCATGTACTCAGGATTTCCACTTGGAGTGATGAAGTAATTGTGTGACATGATTTAATTAGTTCAATTTGATTTGAAAATCTAAAGACATATTTTTGAGCCAAAAGAAATTAAAAGTCAAAATGGAATACAAAAAATTAGCCGAAATGGCAGTAGAAGCAAAATCAAGTTCGCATCCTCCCTACTCAAATTTCCATGTAGGAGCAGCGCTTTTAACAGACGAAGAGAAAGTTATTATTGGAGGAAACATCGAAACATCCTCGTACAGTTTAACAATTTGTGCTGAACGTGTAGCGGTATTCAAAGCTTTTTCAGAAGGTGAAAGGAAATTCAAAGCGATTGCAATTGCGAGCGATGCGCCGGGATTTTGCCCGCCTTGCGGAGCATGCCGCCAGGTAATGCTTGACCTTTGCGGAGATATCGATATAGTTATGGTTAATAATAAAAATGAGATTAAAGCTTTAAAGCTATCCCAACTGCTGCCGTATCCTTTCGGCGACAATGAACTTCAATAATTATATATAGAGAGACAATATGATAGAAAGAGCACCTCATTCTATGCCTAAAGAGACCGGATGGATAGAAGTCATTGCCGGATGTATGTTCAGCGGCAAGACAGAAGAATTGATCCGGAGATTAAGACGGGCCACAATCGCAAAGCAGAAAGTTAAAATTTTCAAACCAAAAATAGATAACAGATATTCCTCCTCAGACATCGTTTCACACAGTGAACAATCCCTTCCTTCAATATTAATTGATGATATAAATGAAGTATTAAACTCGTCAGATGATGCGGATGTCATCGGTATAGATGAAGCTCAATTTTTTTCAAGCGATATAGTCAACGTTTGCAACCAACTAGCCAATAGCGGTAAGAGAATAATTATAGCAGGGCTAGATCAAGACTACCGGGGAATTCCGTTTGAACCGATGCCACAGCTTTTAGCAATTGCAGAATACATCACAAAAACATTAGCAATATGTATGGTCTGCGGAAATCCCGCTGATAAAACGCAACGCAAAACGGAATCAGCAGAACGAGTGATTGTCGGTGCAGCAGATATTTATGAAGCCCGCTGCCGCAAATGCCACTACATTCCAAACGAATCATAGTGCGGCAGGCCGCAATTTTGAATTATGAATTTTGAATTTTGAATGAAACGCAATGAAATTTATCATAAAAATATTCCGCCCCGGCGGACAGGCTTGACATAAAAACAAAGATTTAAAAGTCAATACTATAAATAGCTCAGGTACACGAATTGGACATGGGATATCTCAGTCGAGTCCGCCGCGGCGGATCCTTCGATATGACATAAAAAATAGTTGTCATTTCGAATCCGGCTTTAGCCGGTGAGAAATCCCATAGTGCGGCAGGCCGCAATTTTGAATTATGAATTTTGAACCTTGCCTGCCGGCAGGCAGGTTTTGAATGAAACGCAATGAAATTTATCATAAAAACAATCCGCCTATGATAGGCGGATAAACGGCAATACTATAGAGAATAACTATGGATTTAATTTCAATTCTTAGAGGTGTCCTTGGATTAGTACTTATAACCGGGATTGCATTTCTTTTTTCAAACAACAAGAGGAAAATTGATTGGCGCTTAGTTATAGTAGGTCTCTTAATGCAGCTAATCATTGCAGTTCTAATTATTCACGGTGAAACATTACGAGCCTGGTTTTTTCCATTAGGATGGGTCAAAGATATTGTAAACTGGCTTGGGAATGCTATTGTTGCAGTTTTAGGATTCACAACCGAAGGGAGTAAATTTGTTTTTGGAAAACTTGCAGATGGCTTTAGCAGCGATAGTATCGGATTCTTCTTCGCATTCCAGGTTTTACCAACAATTATTTTTGTTTCGACTCTTACCGCGCTGCTTTATTATTTTGGGATATTGCAATTAGTGGTAAAAGGTATGGCTTTTATAATGTCAAAACTATTAGGCACAAGCGGCGCTGAATCTTTGTCTAACACTGCAAATATTTTTCTCGGTCAGACCGAAGCTCCATTGTTAATTCGCCCCTATATTTCAGGAATGACAAATTCAGAAATCCTAACAATAATGATCGGTGGAATGGCAACAATCTCTGCGGGAGTTATGGCAAGTTATAGCCAGATTCTAGGTCAAGCATATGCACAATGGGCAAAGATTCCTTTAGCAACAGCACAGCTAAAGTTTGCAGTCGATCTATTAGCCGGCAGTACAATGGCTGCTCCTGCTTCGATTGTAATTGCAAAAATTCTTTTCCCGGAAACAGGTGAGCCGGTTACGAAAGGAACCGTAAAAGTTAATATCGAAAAAACTTCTTCTAATGTAATAGAGGCTGCTGCTACCGGTGCATCGGATGGACTTCAACTTGCTTTAAATGTCGCCGGAATGTTAATTGCTTTTATAGCACTTATTGCAATGTTCAATTATATTCTCCAAAACCTGGGAAATAATTTTGGAATAAATACAATGCTGCAGGCAAACTTTGGACAACCTCTTTCTATGCAGCTTATTTTTGGAATCCTCTTAAAATATGTTGCAATAGGAATTGGAGTGCCTGTAAAAGATGCCCTTCAATTCGGAAGTTTAATAGGGACAAAAACAGTATTAAATGAATTTGTAGCTTACGTTGATCTTTCCAACATGATTAAGCTTGGGCAAATTAGCGATAAAGGAATAACTATGGCAGCATACGCGCTTTGCGGTTTTGCAAATTTTTCTTCGATTGCAATTCAAATCGGAGGTATTAGTCCAATGGCTCCTAACCGGAAAAAGGATATTGCTGCTCTCGGCTTAAAAGCTGTTCTTGGCGGAGCATTGGCAACTTTAATGACTGCAACACTTGCCGGAATTTTAGTTCGTTAAAGAATGACTTTTCTCAAAGAATCAATTTAAATGATAAATTTAAATATTAAACACAAAGAGTTAATTGAAAAGCTAGACGACCTAGAATTAATTAGACCGGATATCGCCATAATACTCGGCAGCGGGTTAGGCGACTTTGCGAAAAGCCTCAATATCAAAAAATCGATCTCTACCTCTACTCTATCAAATTATCCAGCATCGACAATTCCGGGGCATGAAGGGAAAATCATTTCCTGCGAATATTCCGGTAAAAACATTTTGCTTTTCCAAGGAAGAATACATTTTTATGAAGGATATAAATTAAATGAATGTGTACTGCCAGTTTTTATTTCAAAAAAATTAGGAGCGGAAAAAATCCTTCTTACAAATGCCGCAGGAGGAATAAACCCAAATTTTCATCCGGGCGATTTAATGCTTACAACATCTTTTAACGGTATTAGCATCAAAAAGGAATTGCTGGAAGTTATGGGACTGCCATCAGCGGAAAGTAAAAATAATTTAATAGATCTACCTTCGAAAGAGATTAATCAAATTATTAGAAAATCTGCCGATAAAGAAAAAATTAAAATAGTAGAAGGAGTTTACTGGTACACCAAGGGTCCTAGCTACGAAACGCCCGCAGAAATTCAAATGATAAAAAACTTTGGCGGCGACGCAGTTGGGATGTCTACTGTTCACGAAGCCCTGTTTGCAAGTTTTTTGGGTTTACAGACAGGATCGATTTCGTGTATTACAAATTACGCAGCCGGAATTTCAAATAAAAAATTAGACCATTCAGAAGTGACCGAAACGGCAAATCTTGTTAAAGATAAATTTGAAAGATTGGTAAAAAGAGTAATTAACCTAATTTGATATCAATTGAATAATACATTCAAATTTAATTGACTTTCTAAGCATCATCAAGTAATTTTGGCTTTCAATTAATTTAAAGATTCATTTTATAAGCAAAATTAAAACATGAAAGAATATAGATTTAGACTAATCCTAATTCTTGGAGCTGTAGTTTTAAGCCTTTACCTTTTGTACCCAACCTACGTTAACTATAACAATCAGAAAGCGATTTCTAAGGTTGTAGCGGAAAAAGAAAAAGAGATTAAAGCATCAAATCCTCAAATTTCAGCCGACAAGTTAGACAGCAAATTAAAATCAATTGAAGACAGCTTGAAGAATGCTGATCCTTCAATTAATAAAATGAAACTTAAAAGTTTAAAACTCGGACTTGATTTGCAAGGAGGTATGCGTGTCGTACTTGAGGTTAACACTGGTAAACTTCTTGAAAAATTGGCAAAAAATCCGGACGATGTTTTCAAAACAGTGATGAAAGAATCCGAAAAGGAAGCTACTGTATCTGAAGAATCCATGGTCAATATCGTTGCCAAAAAATTTGCCGCTCGTGGAATAAGACTTAGCAGGTACTTTGGAAACATTAGGCAAACCGATAGTGAAATTATTTCCGAGTTACAAAAAGATGCTGATGATGCCGTTACACGAGCAATGGAAATTATTAGAAACAGAGTTGATCAATACGGAGTTTCAGAACCAACAATACAAAGGCAAGGGAGCAGAAGAATTATTGTTGAACTCCCCGGCATTGCAAGAGAAGAAGAAGCCAAACAGCTTTTACAAGGTACTGCCCTTCTCGAATTCAAGCTTGTTAAAGATCCTGAGCTAACAATTTCCATTATGAAAAAAATTGACGATGTTTTAGCAGGAACTTATGTAGACTCTACTAAATCAGATTCTTCTTTGGCAAAAGGGACAACTGCAAAAACAAAGCAAAGCAAAGTCGCTTCAACTGATACTTCCAATAAACAATTGAGCGCTGAGGAATTTGCGGCAAAACATCCATTTTTTGCAATTGCAATGCTTGACCCCAAAGGTAAATCGGCCGATGCTTATGTTAAGGGCGACGATAGGGACAAGCTTCAGTTAATGCTAAACCGGCCTGAAGTCCAACAAGTTATTCCTAATAACATACAATTTGTGTTTTCCGCAAAACCCATTGCAAATCAAAATGGGCAACCAATTTACATGCTATACTGCGTGAACAAAAACCCTGAATTAACCGGGGGAGTAATAACAAATGCAGTAGCAACTATTAGTCCTGAAACCAATGCACCGATTGTTAATATGGAAATGAATTCCGACGGCGCCGCAGATTGGGCTCGTATAACCGGAGCAAATATTGGGAAAAGAATTGCGATCATTCTCGACGGTGTTGTTTATTCTGCACCAGTCGTACAGAATAAAATTACCGGTGGCCGTTCTCAAATTTCCGGAAGCGGGGACTTGCAGGAAGCACAACTTTTGGCAATTGTTCTAAAAGCCGGAGCTTTACCTGCACCAGTTGACATAATTGAAGAAAGAACTGTTGGACCATCGCTTGGACAGGATTCAATCAACAACGGATTTAATTCAACATTAATCGGATTTTTAGTAGTTAGCTTTTTCATGATTGTATACTATCAAAGAGCAGGAATGATTGCTGCAGGTTCTTTGCTTTTTACAATTCTTTTCATCTTAGGATTCTTAGCCGGGTTTAACGCAACACTAACCTTGCCAGGTATAGCCGGTATAATCTTAACCATCGGGATGGCGGTTGATGCTAACGTTCTTATATACGAACGTATACGTGAAGAAATGGAGACCGGTAAAACATTAAAAGCATCTGTTGATAGCGGATTCTCAAAGGCATATTCTGCTATAATAGATTCAAATATCACCACCTTTATCACTGCGGTCATACTTTATCAATTCGGCAGCGGCCCTGTTCAAGGTTTTGCCTTAACATTGATGATTGGTTTAGGTGCAAGTTTATTTAGCGCTTTAGTAATTGCCAAAGTAACTTTCGATTACATGGTAGCTAAAGGTATTAAAGTAACCATTGGATAATTTAACGGTTTAAGGAGCAAATTAATAAATGCGAATTTTTGAAAATATTCATATAGACTGGCTTGGTAAAAGAAAAATTTTTTATGCAATTTCTATATCATTATTTCTAATCGGCTGGGTAAATGTTTTAGTCAGAGGGTTACACTTTGGTATCGATTTTAAGGGCGGTACAGAGATTGTTCTTCAATTTCAGAAGCCGGTTGATGTAAGCACAGTAAGAAGCTACGTCGAAAAAATTGGTCTTGGGTTTGTGGAACTAAAAACCTTCGGAGGTGAAACCGGAGTTTTGATTAGAACTGAATCTCAAAATATTCCAAAGTCGATATTTCCAAAAGTAGTTGATCATATTGATAATGCAATAGATAAAATTTACCCGGGAATTCCAAAAACAAAAGTTGATACTAGTGCAAGTACTATTACTTATGCATTTTCCAATGCCGATACTACTAACGAATTAATTTCCCGTCTTTTAGCAGCCGGTTATCAGGCAGGAAAGGTATCGGAAGAATTGACTAACAAACAAATGGTTGTTAGAGTAGGAATTGCAGATTGGATCAAAGAAAATCTTAGAACAAACATGCCGGATAATTCATTTCAAATTATTAAAGAAGACCACGTTGGGCCTAAAGTAGGCAATGAATTGAAGACAAATGCTTTAATTGCCATTGCTCTTTCGCTGATTGGAATTTTAATATACTTGGCTTTCCGGTTCAAATTTATATTTGCAGTTGGAGCGGTTGTAGCTCTTTTCCATGATGTTTTAATTACGATAGGATTGTATGCGGCATTATACGGAGTTATCCCGGGTTTAAATTTAGAAATAGATCTAACGGTAGTGGCTGCATTTTTAACTCTTATTGGTTATTCAGTAAACGATACCGTTATCGTTTTTGATAGAGTTAGAGAAAACTTGAAAATTCACAAAACTATGCCTTTGGAAGAACTCATCAACCAAAGCGTTAATAGAACCATGAGCCGAACGATTTTAACTGCCGGTACAGTTTTATTAGCTGTCTTAGTTTTATTAATTTTTGGCGGTGAAGTTTTAAGAGCTTTTTCGTTCACTCTTTTCTTTGGAACTATCATCGGAACTTATTCTTCTATATTCGTTGCAAGCGCTTTAGTTTTGGAATATGCTAACAGATTCCAAAAGAAAGTAAACTTCTAAATTTTTCAGAGTACTTTTTAATAAAGCCGGTGGTTTTTACTACCGGCTTTATTGTTTTAAATAAATAGTAGTGTTATTCTTATCACAAAAAGGAATTCATATATTTTTTTTCTTGACTAATTAAATGGCTGAACTTAAGTTTGAGTTGACTCTTTCAAAAGGTTCTCCCCTGCCTTTTGAACAAAAAGAGTTAAGTCCCGATGGTCGCCAGATCATTGGGCTTTTTTATTTTAAGTTCATACGAATCAGAAACTAAATGCCGGGGATTTACTTTATTCCGTTTTTTACTCAAAAACAACAGATTAAAATCCGTTTATGAATTTAGGCGTTTTTGCTTTATCTTTGAATTATAAATTTATAACTTTAGGTATAAGTTATGTATTTCTCATTAGGCAACATTTCTTTTATATCTCCTTGAGAACCGCAAGCATTATTATCGAAGTAAAAAATCAGATTATATACCAAAAACGGCACCTTTAAAATTTGATTAGATTTATCTAATCAAATTTTATTTTAACGAATTAACATTGGCATCAATGTTAGAAGAAAGAGAATATTTATGTTGAATGATAGCTTCAAAGACCTGGGACTTTCAGAAGAAAGTATTCATGCAATTAAGTTAAAAGGTTTTGAAGAACCTACTGAAATACAGAAAAAAATTATCCCTTTAATACTGGAAAATAAAAATGATTTAATCGGACAGGCGCAAACAGGTACGGGTAAAACCGCAGCATTCGCACTTCCGCTAATCGATCAAATAAATACAAGAGCAGGCCATCTACAAGCTTTAATTCTCGTACCAACAAGGGAGCTTGCTATTCAAGTTTCCGAAGAAATTAATTCTCTGCGCGGTCATAAAAATATTCATATAGCTCCAATTTACGGTGGGCAGTCTTACGAAATACAGCTAAGAATGCTTAAGAAGGGAGTTGATATTGTAGTCGGCACTCCCGGAAGAATAATCGATCATATGACCAGAAAAAGTTTGCGCTTAGATAAAATTTCATTTGCTGTCCTTGATGAAGCTGATGAAATGTTGAATATGGGTTTTATAGAAGATATCGAAAATATCCTTAGTAAAACAAATCCTGCAAGAAGGACACTTTTATTCTCTGCCACTATGCCTGATAGAATTTTGAAGCTTGCTAAAAAATATATGGGTAAGAGTGAGATAATCAAAGCAGACAAAGCAGGCGAAACTATTTCGCTAACAGATCAGATATATTTTGAAGTAAGGAACTCCGATAAATTTGACACTCTTTGCAGAATAATTGATACGACGGATGACTTTTACGGCTTGATTTTTTGCAGAACTAAAAATGATGTTGATTTCGTTGCCACAAAACTAAACGACAGAGGCTACGATGCCGAAGGGTTGCACGGAGATATTTCTCAAATGCAAAGAGAGAAAATCTTAAATAAATTTAAGAAAAGAAGCATTAATGTTCTTGTAGCCACTGATGTAGCGGCACGAGGGCTTGATATATATGAAATGACGCACGTTATAAATTATGCTTTGCCTCAAGACCCCGAGTCTTACCTTCATAGAATTGGGCGAACAGGAAGAGCGGGAAAAGAAGGCACGGCTATTACATTCATCACTTCGGAGGAACACCGAAAGCTTCAGATGATAAAAAATATTACGAAGACGGAGATCCGGAAAGAGAGAATTCCTAAAGTAATCGATGTAATCAATTTCAAAAAGGAAAAAATTTCTTCTGAGCTTAAAGCATTGATAGATATTGAAATTGCACCGGCATATTTAAATTTAGCCAAGGAGCTTTTGGCCGAGCAAAATCCAGTTGAGGTTGTAGCATCATTAATAAAATATTCGTTTCAAAACGATCTTGAAGTAGAAAATTACGCACAAGTCACGGATTTATTCGAGTCAAAAAAATCTAAGAAAGAATTTGAGCCAAATAGAAGAAAAGATAAGTTCGGAAGCGAAAAAGGTTATTCAAGATTATTTATAGCTCTCGGTAAAAAAGACGGAATTACGCCACGAAAACTTTTGGATATTCTTAACAAAAAGGCAAATATTGAACCTAACAATGTAGAGTCTATTCAAATTATGGATGCATATTCCTTTTTCAACGTACCACAAAAAGATAGCGAAATTATATTGACAAGGATGAATTCCAAAGATAGAAAACAACGCCAATTAGTTGAAAGAGCAAAAGTTTCAAAAAAGAACTAATTGTTCTTTTTTCCCCAACTATCTTTTAGAGTCACGGTTCGATTAAATACAAGCTTTTCATCAGTTGAAAATTTTGTATCAACGCAAAAATAGCCATGCCTTTCAAATTGAAACCTATCCCCCGGCTTGGAATTTTTTAATGATGGTTCGATCAGAGCACCCGGCAAAATTTCTAAAGAATTAGGGTTCATAAATTCGACAAAGTCTTTCTCTTTATCAGCATCCGGAGCTTCAACTGTAAAAAGTCTGTCGTATAATCTTACCTCAGCTTCAATCGCATTATCAGCAGAAACCCAATGAATTGTACCTTTAACTTTTTTGCTGCTAGTTCCTGTACCGCTTCTTGTCTCAGGGTCATAAGTACAATGAAGTTCAACAACCTCTCCTTTATCATTCTTAATTACTTCTTCACACTTAATAATATAGGCATAACGAAGCCTGACCTCACCGCCAGGCGTTAATCTGTGATAACCCTTTGGCGGAATCTCCATAAAATCAGTCTGTTCAATAAACAACTCGCGGGTAAATGGAATCTTACGCACGCCCATCGAAATATCTTCCGGATTATTTACGGCATCAAGTTCTTCCGTTATGTTATAATTTGTAATTATAACTTTCAGAGGACGAAGCACAGCCATTGCACGAGGAGCATGTTTGTTTAGATCTTCGCGTATTGCATATTCAAGTAAAGCAATATCTGTTGTGGCATCACGCTTAGCAACTCCGATTATTTCGGCAAAATTCCTAATTGCATCCGGTGTAAATCCTCTTCGTCTAAAAGCAGAAACAGTAGGCATACGCGGGTCATCCCAGCCGTCGACATATTTTCCCTGGACAAGCTGTAAGAGTTTTCTTTTACTCATGACAGTATAGTTTAGATTAAGTCTTGCAAATTCAATTTGCTGAGGATGATAAATTCCAAGTTCATTTAAAAACCAATCGTAAAGGGGTCTATGATTTTCGAATTCAAGAGTACAGATCGAATGTGTTATTTCTTCGATAGAGTCTTCAAGACCATGTGCCCAATCGTAAGTAGGGTAAATACACCATTTATTCCCCTGGCGGTGGTGTTCTGCGTGAACGATGCGGTACATTATAGGGTCACGCATGTTAAAATTTGGGGACATCATATCGATTTTTGCCCGTAAGACTTTCTCGCCATTCTTGAATTCCCCTTTCCTCATCCGTTCAAAAAGATCAAGATTTTCTTCAATCGATCTATTTCTATTTGGGCTTTCTTTGCCAGTTTCAGTTAAAGTACCCCGATGCTCCCTTATCGCATCTGCACTTAAATCATCAACATAGGCTTTTCCCTTTTTAATAAGTTCAACTGCCCAATTATACATTTGCTCAAAATAATCGGAAGCATATAAAATTCTATCTTCAAAATCAGCGCCGAGCCATTTAATATCTTCAATAATTGAATCGACATATTCCTGTTCTTCTTTGCTTGGATTTGTATCGTCAAAACGAAGATTAAATTTTCCATTATAGTCTTTTGCTATACCGAAATTTAGACAAATTGATTTTGCGTGACCGATATGGAGGTAACCGTTAGGTTCCGGGGGAAATCTCGTATGTACACGCCCACCCCATTTATTAGTTTTAAAATCTTCATCGATAATTTCGCGGATAAAGTTTTTAGGTTTATTAGCCGACTCTTCAGGATTATTTTTATCTTCCATAATGCTTAAACTATTTTTTTTAGTAGAGAATAAATTTTTTCAATGTAAAATTACAGAATTATCGAAAGAGGCTCAAATTTAAGAGGTAATAACTATTTGGAAATATCGGTAATAAACCACTTTATGCAACGTTTGGAAAATTGAAGTAGTGGAAAAGTTATTGTTAAAAGGCAAATCGATAAAGATAGAGAGAAAAAAGATTTGAGTAAGTAGTGTAGATAATAAGAAAAAGAGCATCCCTTCATTAGTTTATAAGTAAATTTTCTCATTAAATTTTAAATTTAATATCTCTCATGTTCTATAATCGTAGATTGGAAATATTATTTCAACAAAAATGTTCCAAAAGGGAAATTATTGTTTCAAACGAAATTTATTAGAAGGACTTAGTGCTGAAAAGCTGTAATTTTGAGCTATGAATTTTGAGTTGATTTAAAATTAAATGATATAAATATTTACTACAATCACTTCCTTACATTAAGACCATTATACAATTGATAAGGACATTGAAATGTTTACTTGTCCAGAAATTTCGAGGAGTTCTCTAATGATCATAAGTTCTTAAATACAAAGGAAAGCGGATTTCATAAAAGAAGCTTGATTTTTTAATTCAATTCTGTTTGGCAAATTAGAGAGTATTATATAATTTTCTTAAATGTTAATTAGATTTTTCAATAAATTTAGTATACAAAAAAAATAATTCGCGTTCTAATGCATCCCGAAAAAGAATCTCTTTATAACAATAATGATGCAACTAAGTAATATATCAAGGATATATTATTGTCCACTTTATTTTATTTTTATATTTGAATCTTATCGCAACGGGGAACTCACCGTATTAAGTAATCTTAGAAACGGAACAACAATATCACTTACAATCTCAAAGTGGATTCATGAACTTACATCGTCATAGCGGTGCACATACAAAAAACACTCAAACTCTAATAAACAATTAATTATTAAATTTCTTTTGGAGAATTTTATGTACGATACAGGAAGTACTGGCTTCATGCTTATTGCAGCAAGCCTTGTAATGCTGATGACTCCAGGATTAGCGTTTTTCTATGGAGGTTTAGTAGGCAGAAAAAACGTATTAGCAATTATGATACAAAGCTTTGTTTCTCTTGGATGGACAACAGTGTTGTGGTTTATAGTAGGATATTCACTATGTTTCAGCGGCGGTGAAGGAGGCATAATAGGTAACTTAAACATGGCATTTCTGTCCGGAACTAATTTAAATACAATATTTACGGGTAATCATCAAATACCTCTGTATGTATTTGTCGCTTATCAAATGATGTTTGCAATAATTACCCCAGCACTAATTACAGGTGCATTTACAAACCGCGTAAGGTTTCCAGCCTATTTCTTATTCTTAACAGCATGGCTTCTTTTTGTTTATTTCCCGCTTGTTCACATGGTATGGGGCGGCGGTTTGTTAGCTAAATGGGGAGTGCTTGATTTTGCAGGCGGAATAGTCGTACACGCAAGCGCTGGGATGGCTGCTATTGCATCTGTTTTTTATGTCGGACGTAGAAAAGTAGTTGAAAGAGGTCCCCATAGTTTGCCTCTTGTAGCTCTTGGGACAGGGTTGCTATGGTTCGGGTGGTATGGATTTAACGCCGGCAGCGAATTAAGAGTGGACACAATAACCGTTGCAGCATTTTTGAATACTGATATAGCAGCATCCTTTGCAGCAATTACCTGGCTATTTCTTTCATGGATCATTGAAGGAAAGCCTAAATTATTAGGTCTATTAACCGGTTCGGTTGCAGGGTTAGCAACAATTACACCGGCAGCGGGGTTTGTAACATTACCAATTGCTGCATTAATCGGCATTGCCGCCTCATCTTTATGCTATCTTGCAGTTAATCTTAAAAATAAAATGCATTGGGATGATGCTCTCGATGTTTGGGGCGTGCACGGAGTAGGAGGAATTCTTGGAGTAATTATGCTTGGGCTGTTTGCAACAAGTCAAGTGAACCCGATGGTAATTACTAATGGTTTGCTTACCGGAGGTGGTTCATCTTTCTTCTTTAAGGAAGTAATTTCTGTTTTTGCTGTGGGAGCTTACTGCTTCATTTTTACTTATGGAATGTTGTGGCTTATAAACTTTGTTACTCCGGTTAAAGTAACTGAAAGCGACGAAATGGAAGGACTCGATATGGCACAGCTTGGAGAAATAGCTTACGAAGAAATAGAACAGATTTAATATTTAGGAGTCAACTCTAAAAAGGTTATTCCCATGGACCTGCCTTCCGAGAGTGTTGCAGAACTCTTTTATTTCGTCTCGAACGAAAATAGAGATTTCACCCTCCGCCTGCCTGTCGGTAGGCAGGGTCCAAATGACATTTTGGAGTTGTACCACAGCCTCTACCGGCTGGCAGGTATTCCAAAGGTTGAGTAAAATAAGTAAATAATTTAATTCTTAGGGGCTGATTAAGCTATTAGGAGAGAATTTCTATAGTTTAATTATGGGCAAATATGTGAATCAAGAAGAGGAAAGGAACACCTGATCTGTCCCAAATGAATTTTTTTTATTTTTTTTATAAACTATTGAAATTATTTTGGACAGGAATGATCGATATTTTTTTGATTTTTAAAAGATTAAATGATAACGAAGGCATTATAAAAAAAGGTAAAATAGGAAGTTGAATTATACGGCTGTGAGTCTAAAGTTTTTTTGGTTTTCACTTTTTAGTAAAACTTGCTTTAATTGTATCAATTAAATCGTTAACCTTAAATGGTTTGGTCAAATAGTGATCCACACCAAGGTTCATCCCTTTTTTAATTTCATTTTCATCAGTTTTAGATGTAAGAAAAATAAAAGGGATATGGTAATCAGAGTAAATCTCATTAAAACGACGGAAAAATTCATAACCGTCCATTTCGGGCATCATAATATCAGAGATAACGAGATCAATTAAATTCGTCGATGCTTTTGATAAACCTTCCACACCGTTTTCTGCTATGATTGGATCATAACCGAATGCGTATAAAATTTCAATAATATTTTCTCTTATAATATGGTTGTCTTCAACGACTAATATTTTTTTCATAATTATCCTTTAATTGAAAACATAAAATCTTAATTTCAACACATTCTATATTGCTATATGACTGGTAAAGGAATTTTATTTAATGGGAATTGTGAAATAAAATGTAGTTCCTTCACCAATTTTTGAATCGACCCAAATTCTACCACCATGGTTTTCAATAACACGTTTAACAATCGCAAGTCCAATGCCGGTACCTTCGTATTTAGATCCACCGACTGCTCTTTGGAAGGGCATGAATATTCGATTGATATATTTTTCATCTATGCCAATACCATTATCTTTAATATGAAAGCGATACATAGGCAATTCATCTTTAACTTCTTCATATCCAATTTCGATTGTGGGAGAAACGCTATCATTATATTTAATTGAATTAGTAATAAGGTTTTTCCAGACTTGACAGATTTGCGTCTTATCGCAATGGCATAAAGGCAGTTTTTGCTTTATATCAATAATTACATTCTTTTGTTTAATCACATAATCTAAATCAGTATTTATATCAGCAATCATGTTTTCTAAAGAGATTTGTTCTTCTGAAATTAAAGTTTTACCGGCACGAGCAAATTCTAATAAATCATTTATGAGTAAAGCCATTCGTTTGCCGGAAGATATAATAACATCAATATTTTCTTTTGCTTCATCGTCTAATTTATCCTGATAATCTTCTTTCAGAATTTCTCCAAAACCAATAATCCCATTAAGAGGCGACTTTAAATCATGGGCAACAATAGATGAAAAGTTTTCAAGTTCTTCATAACGGCGATGAATCTCTTCAATCATAGCATTAAAGGCTATAATTAGTAAACCGACTTCATCTTTTTCGTTTGTCGCGAGGTGGACCGAAAAATCTTTTATCGTAATTTTTTCTGCAACTTTGACTAATTCTAATATGCGTTTTGAAATTTTTTGCATCGTAAGGTATATGACAATAATTGAAATTAGAAATGCCAACAAAGAAAGGCTTATGACAACGAAAAGGATATTTGCTCTACTTTTATTCACGGAGGATTTAACCGATCTTACATTAGCTTTTACGGTATCATAAATAGCTGTCACTTCTTTGTTAATATTTGATCCGTATGGCTTATCAATTTCTTCCATT
>JAKAFW010000014.1:0-84340 GCA_021817845.1 Bacteroidota bacterium | reverse complement strand
TCTCGTCTTCACTTCTCGAATACCATTCTCATTAGTCTTGTATCCGTCCTCAATGGCTCTTTTTTGAAATTGGAATAACCACCTATAAATCTAAATCCAATGTCTTCTAATATATTTTTTATCTCATGTGCGGAATACAATCTCCATGAACCGCTTTTGGAAACAACGCCATCTTTCTCATATCTTTTAATAACAAAATTGTTCCTGCTGGTTAGATTATCAAAATCTCTTTTGTCAACCACGCGTATACCGTCAACCTTAGTATCTTGAATTTTTATATAGTTTTTCAAGATCCAATCTCTGTTTAATATTTCTATAAAAAACCTGCCTCCTGGTTTCAGGGCTTTAAAAGCCTTCCTTAAAATCAACTTATCCTCAACATCGCTAAAATAGCCAAAGCTGCTAAACATAATGATAACCGCATCATACCCTTTCCCATAATAAATTTTACGAACGTCACCTAATATGAAATTCGGAGCATTAACTGTTTCTTTACATAACTTCTTTGCCAATTCTAAATAATTAGGGTTCAATTCAATTCCGGTTACTATGTATCCTTTCCTTGCAAGTTCAAGCGAATGTCTGCCAGCGCCACAAAATAAGTCAAGTACTTTATCTCCTTGATTTAATTTAAGAACATCGCATAAGAAATCGACATCTTTCCGTGTCTCCTTAGCAGTCACTCTACCAAAGCCTGTCCTCATTCTAAATTCATCATATAAATCCGAAAACCATTCCATATGTTTATTCTCTCTTTATAATGATCGGTAATCGCCAAGTTCAAGAAGCATCAAACGGTTTTGTCTCCTTGTTGATTCAGGTTTATTTTGATATTTAATTAGTATCTATATAAAAATTATTATTTACTTAGATCATTTAAAAACTTATTTTCCTTTTCGGTAAATCTCCATTCGGGCAGCTTTTCCTGCATAAAATCAAAAACTTCTCTCGCTTTAGTTTTATTACCGTTATGTTTATAAAATAATATCAGTTTATAAAACCCAACTCTAAAGATATATAAAAATATATCTGTGGTTATATTATCTATTGGAACTGCCCTATCGTTGAAACTTCTATATCTATATTTATGCATAAGATTATTTTCTAAAACTGATGGTGAAATGCTGTCGCCCTTTACCGGCACTAACTTACTGACTGCTCCTTCATAACTTAAATAATCATTTAATCCCAGTAAATTATCCGGGTTCACTGTTGCACAAAAATATACCGGTCTTTTCCATTTATTATTTTTTAAAAAAGATAATATTACCTTATCTTGAGATAACCAGAATTTCTTATCGCCAAAGTCCCTGCCATTATATGTCGCACGTAAAGTATCCTTTTCAATTTTCCCTCCGGGTAATGAGCAGGAATAGGGGAGTACTATTTCAACTGGCTTTTTTAACAGTGACCGATCGAATTCTTTAGAGTTTGGATAAGACGAATCAATATTAAAACCATTATGATCGTGTTTCAATTCGTTAACAAAAAAATCTGTGTTTAAAAGATTAGTGTTCGCTATAGTTACGTCGGTCCTATAACCTTCCACGCTTTGCAGATACCAAAGCGGGAAAGTATCATTATCTCCGTTGGTAAAAAGAACAGCATTCTTTTCACAACTGCTTAAAATATTATAAGCAAAATCTTCAGGGAAATAATATTTACTTTTATTACATTCTTTCAGATTGTCTAAAAATAAATTAAACGGAAGAACTAGAAAGCATATTACTAACACAATAATTACTGATTTATTATGTTTTATTTTTACTAGGATCTTTGATATACCTTCAGACAATAAGGACAGTCCTATTCCCACCCAAATTAAGAAAATCATAAAAGATGGGATAAAGAGCCTGTCAATTTCTCTTGTTTGATCAAATCCATTCCGAATGTTAGCATAAACAATTAATCCGAATGAGAATAATAAGAATATAATCGAAATTAGAATCCATAACTTAATTTTTTTTATAAAACTGTAAATAAAGCCTGCTATCCCTAAGATAAATGGGAAAAAGGCAATTACTCTTAAAAACCCCACTCCATTTTTCCCAAGGAAGTTCCATCCGAAATATCTTAAGTACATAAACTTTACTTGGTAATCCCAAAATGGAGCTTTCCTATGAAAAATCATTGATAGGTTTGACTGACCAAATCTCCTCATGTTTATCCAGAATATTAGATCTCTGAAAGATCTTATTTCATCCATATGAAAAGGAGGTGTTTGTATTGAGCGTATTAAAATAAATAAATTTATAGATAAGCCCGCAGCGGCAACTAAAATTATGGGTAACCAGAATTTTATTTCATATAAATGCTTTCTTAATGGAAAAGCAAGCAATAATAAGATAACCGGAATAAAAGGCATGTTTAAGCGGTGAGCAGCATAATCTATTGACAAAAGAAAAATTATTAATAGGAAGAGTTTTGCCTTTTCTTTTTCATCTTCGGTAAACCAAATTCTCAATGTACATAAGAGAATGATGCTTGTTAACAACAAGCCTAACGAATAAACTCTTGGAACATTTGACTCGGACCATATACTGAATAAGAAAGGCAATGCTAAAGCTGTACAAAATGAAGCAATAATTTTAGATGACTCAGACAATCTTTTAAAATTATTTAATACCTCAATCATACTGTAATAAAAAAATACTGCTGCAGCGCTTGTCGAGACAATACTAACCAGTGTTATAGCTTTTATTTTCGGCAGGAAAAAGAAAATAATTGTAAACAGTCTTCCTAATATTGCATAGAGTATTGATCCGCCAGGATCAGGGATGCTTAAGTTATTTGCATTTGCAGCATATATGCCGCTGTCCCACCATCCTATTGCCGGGTAAGAAGAAAAGTACAATATCATGAGCGATATAAAGAAAAGGAACCAGGGTAAATACTTTTTTATTGTTTCCATGTTTAACCTAATTAAATAAGAATTTCGTATTCATCTTTAAGTCAACACCCCTATTCCAATTAACTATTGAATTAAATTAATTAAACATTAATTTACCCGCAATAACCTTATTATGATTCTCGTTCCCAGCGTCCTTGCTGCTGCACATTAGCAACCGAAATGAAATCCTATTTCATCAGAATTAACTTCTTAGTCTCTACAAAACTCCCAGCCTGCATTCTGTAAAAATAAACCCCGCTTGAAAGTTTACTTGCATTAAAATTAACCGAATAATTTCCCACCGGTTTTTCTTCATTAACTAATGTTGCTACGTCATCTCCCAGAATATCATAAACCTTTATAGTTACCCTATTAGACTTAGGAACCGAATAATTTATTGTTGTAGTCGGATTGAATGGATTCGGATAATTTTGTTGTAAGTAAAATCTTATAGGTAAATTATATTGTGCATCTTTAATATTAGTTATAATTTCTGACAACGGTCTTCGCCATATACCGTCACCTTGAGTACCGGCAAAAATATTCGCGCCTGAGACAGCAAGAGCCACAACATCAGTGTCTGTCAGTCCTGTATTGACCGCTTTCCAACTCACGCCATTATCAATTGAAAGAAATACGCCGTCAAAATTATCGCCAGCAAAGATATTTGTTCCAGAGACCGCAAG
Organism: Bacteroidota bacterium; assembly: GCA_021817845.1. Lineage (GTDB taxonomy): Bacteria > Bacteroidota > Ignavibacteria > Ignavibacteriales > Ignavibacteriaceae > FEN-1297. The sequence goes on along the minus strand of JAKAFW010000014.1, from coordinate 80,764 downwards.
TGAGGTGACCATAAAGGGAAAGTTGTAACTGCTTGGCACACCCGTAACATTACTCCAAGTCGTGCCGTTGTTTGTCGAAAGGCTTATGCCTAAAGCCGTTGCTGCAAATATATTTGTATCCGCGACAGCTAATGATCTTACAGCAAGAGGTTCGGTCTTACTGCTTGGCAAACCTGCAGTAACATCACTCCAACTCGTGCCGTTGTCTGTCGAAAGGTATAGAACTCCACCCATATTAGCGAAAGTACCGGCAAATAAATTAGTGTCGAAAACAGCTAGTAAGATAACATCCGAGTTCGTTAAATCATTATTAACCGCAGTCCAACTTGTGCCGTTGTCTTTTGAAATGAATATTCCGCCACCATTCGTACCGGCAAAGAGATTTGTACCTGAGATAGCAAGAGACGAGACATCAGTGTTTGTCAAACCTGTATTGACCGCTTTCCAACTCGTTCCGTTATCCGTCGAAAGAAATACGCCGCCATTTGTTCCAGCATAGATATTTGTACTGTCCACCGCAAGAGAAGTGACAGAATGGAACGTCAAACCCGAATCTACTGCAGTCCAACTTGTACCGTTATCGGTTGAAAGGAATACGCCGCCATTTGTTCCAGCATAGATATTTGTGCCGGTGACGGCGAAGCAATTGATATTTCCTGAGTTTAGTCCGGTTTGCACCCATTGCGCTGAAACGGGATTTATAGATATTAAAATATTTATAAATGTTAACGATATAAACAGATTTTTTTTTATTAGCACCATATATCTAACCTATTAAAAAAAATAATAATTTGCTATATTTTTAAGTGTTACTTAAGATTACAATTTAATTATGAACAAAAATATCTAAATTTTAATTGAGCCGATTTGACTGCGTCTATCCAGCGTTTAATCACAGTTTATTTTTCTTCTACAACTCATATTAAATTTTAGCCTAATCTCTATATCTAATTTATATCTAAAAATTAATAAGATTTCATTTTAATTTTTCACTTTATTCGACAATAAAAAATACTTTCGCCAAATAAAAATCAATTTTACCTACTGGTAGGGCTAGTTTCAAAATTAGGAATTCAAATGAAACCTTATTTCATCAAAATCAATTTCTTTGTCTCCACAAAACTTCCCGCCTTCATCCTGTAAAAATAAACCCCGCTTGTAAGCTTGCTTCCATCAAATTCAACTTTATAATTCCCACTCGTCTTTTCTTCATTTACCAGCGTCGATATTACCTTTCCCAATACATCATAAACTTTTATCGTAATAAAACCTTTTACAGCTATTGTATAGTTTATAGTGGTAACAGGGTTAAATGGATTAGAATAATTTTGTTCTAAAGTATAATTACTTAAAACCTGCAGCGGCTCATTTACTGCTCCTATGTCAGGTGCATAAATAGTCTTTGCCATCCAAATATCTTTTTCCCCATTCTCTTCATGTGTCCAAAATACAGCTACGTATGTCGTATCTGTATGATAAAAGGAAATTATCGGCTCATAATCATCACCCGGTGAATTGGACAGGTTTATAGTAGTATCTGGATAATACCACCCGGATGCTGGCTTATAGATCACCCCTCTGTTTGATTTCAATGAATCAGAATCAAATAAAAAAGTAAGTTTTAAAAATGTCTTCATATTTATTTTATATATAACATTTAATAATAAGTATATGCTATTAAAAGGTAATCATAGGAATCAGCCAAACATAACCGTCGGTTTTGGGCACAATGTCAACCTGAAACTAAATTATTTGCAAATTTATTCTTGTTCAAAGTCTTATTCCTTTTTGATGCTTTACTTTCCCAAAATGCTTTTTAATTTATTCTCTAAGGATAATTGCTCATCGCACTTAAGAATAATTTTACCTTCAGGATTAATTAAAAATGTTGTTGGTATCCTTTTACTCCATAAATATTAATAATGGTTTGCCTTTTTTGAATTTATACATCATTATAATTACTTCGCAACCGAAAGTATTGCCAGAATGATTGCAGCCCATGTTTGCGATATCCCTAAATATTCGGTAATTACACCAAGATCATATTTCTTAGAATCTTTAAGCTTTAGAGAAAGAAGGGTTGCAAAGTTCTTTTTAAAGAACGCTGTCCGTTCATCGATAGATTTTACTCCCATGTAAGGATTATTATTTTCGAAAGAAAATTTACTCACGTTATAATTCTGCCGGCTTAATTCAAGAAAAAGACTTTCTTTTTTGATCACCGGATGTATATTATGATTGAGTGAATTTTCATAATTATTTGATTTAATATTGTTTTTGCGAATATTTGCAGATACTGTATCAGCATCGGCTGTATCCTTATTCGCTGTTTGTGAATAACCATATTTTACAATAAATAGGACTATGACAAATAATAATTGGAAAAATTTTTTCATGTCTGAAAATTATCTTCCTTGCATTTTATCTTTTTATAACTTTGCCATTTTGAACATTTAATTTAGCTTTGTAGATATTGACCGATTCAAGAGCATTTTTATCATTTTTTATTATTCTCAAATATTTTTCCATATAAACAAGCGCATTTTGATAATTCGATAACATTTCATAGGATTTTGCTAGTAACCAATAAATCATACTTCCCATTCTTTTCTTATTTAAATTGTTTTCATCAGTGTTATGTAAAAAGTTTATACCGATTTTAATTACTTCACCATAGTCCTTTTTATAATTAAAAATATTAGCCATTAAATAAACTGAGAATATACTACTGCCAGGATATTTCAAAACTAATTTATTTAGATAGTTTCTGGACATATTATAATTTTCTTCACGATCATATATCAATGCCAATGTAAAATCCGCATTGTCTTTTGACATTTTACCTTCGCGGCTAACATGTTCTATGTAATCTATTCCTTTTTCTTTATCGGCAGAATTAAAAAATATTGGCAAAATAAGTCGAATAAGAAAATTAGCTTTACCTGCATTGTAATTATAAATCCCTAATCCGTAATAACAATCCACAAATGAAGAATCAATTTTCAATGCAGCATTTAAATAATTTACCCCTTTAGAAGCATTCTTTATTGTAGAAAACATGGATTTCTTGTCAAGATAATATAAACCTTTATATCCGTATGATGCCCCCAAAATAAAATTTACACATGCATTCTTTGAATCTTTTTCTTGTAGTTTATTAGCAAGATTAATTGTTTTATCAATATTTTCTAAGAATTTTTTTTCAGCAGTGGCATCATCCTTATATACAAATTCCTCCCAATAGTATACCGCACTTTTTAAAAAATAATATCTACAATCAGTTGGATTATTTTTAATCTCTTTATCTATTATTCCAAGTGCATCTCCAAAATTTTCATTAAATACTTTGGTCTGGATTTCATTTGTGAAATTGATATAATTATCATCAATGATGCACTGACCGTATTGTATTTTAGTAAATAATATTATTGAAATAATTGTTAGTATTATACTTTTACACAAGTTTAACCTCTTATAAAATAAGCTATTTTTAGATTATTATTATACAACAAGGCATACTGCTAATCGTAGCCATAGTGCAAATACTACAATATAGAATAGACGGTCGGTCTTGAAGGGCAGTTAGCTTTGATATTTCTATTTTAAAAAATTGATTGCATACTCTAATTGTTTATCGTGTCCATTCGAAATATCTGATGCTGTTTGAGTAACTAAAATATCTGGCAGTACTCCGTTCCATTCTATCATTGTGCCGTCAAATCTTATATTATAACCAAACGCAATTTGCAATCTTTTCCCGCTTGGCAGTGTATAAAAATCATTAATGCCACCGCCTCCACCGGTTGTATCTCCAATTAATGTTACGTTTGGCGACTGTCTTAATAGTTCTGGAAATGTTTCTGCAGCACTAAAGCTAGCTCCATTGATGAGTACAACTACCGATTTAAGGTATCCAGGTGAATCAACAGGATTTATAATTAAACTATTTGCTACTGAATATGTATACCAGATATCTTTTATTGGTTTCTCTATTAAGCGAGAGATAATATAGTCTTCAGAATTTGAATTACCTCCATCGTTATTTCTAACATCAACAATTATTCCTTTTGTATTATGAAAATATTCCATAATCTTACCAAAATCTTTATACCAATTCCCATCTCCATCGGAAAAAGTAGAAATATAAACATACCCGATGTTATTGTCTGTTATTTCATAATCAAATTTATCTTCGCCTGCGAGTATTAGTGGTTTGCTGAAATACTTACTCACTACAATTGAACTGAAGGCTTTTCTATCAATATCTCTTGGCCATTCATAAGTCATTACCGGAAAACCTCCTTCGGTGAGAATTTCAATATGACCGTCTTTAAGTTCGCGGAACATTTGGTATAATACATTGTAGATTTCATCTCCTCTTGCTGCCTCAGCTTGCGGTTTATATACTGTATATAGACTGTCCCAGTTAATCTTCTTGAACTTAAAAAAAGGATAATATTTATTTGCGATTTGCCATGCAGAATTAAAGTCATCCATGTTTAAGTTAGAATCCGGACCGTTTACAAGTAAATCGCTGCATCCCGAAAGGAAAAGCAAAAATGCAATCAAGATGAAATTATATCGTTTCATTTCTATAACGAATAAGTTAATGACAAGTTGAAATCATCCTTTACAGTAATAAAATAATCCCATGCGCTTATTCTAACAAAGCTGAATTTATACCCGGCTCTCAAAGAAATATTTTTAATTAGATTATATCTTGCGGCTGCTTCAATATAAGAACTCATTCCTGTGAACAAAGTGAGAATCTTCATCATTGAAGTATTATTATCTTGGGGATTTATAAACTTTCCGCCTAATGACAAAAGACTTGAATAAATACCTCCTTCAAGCTGCCAATCCTTATTAACAGGCATTACCATATCTAATCTTGCACCTGCTGAAAAAAGAAATGCTGCTGAATATGCGTCAAAAACTGCACCTTTAGCAATATCCTCTGTCCTAAAATGAAAAAACAACTCGGGTGAAGGACCAAAGAATAATTTTATTTCTCTATTAAATAATTTTATATTCCCGATTGGGTAAACATAGGCAAGATTTAATGCAGCTTCGGTAATTTCTGCAGAAACATTATAATTATTAACTTTAGCCGCACTAATAATACCGAATGATAAATGAAACCCGGAACTATCATTCAGCCTTGACCAGTCTAATTGAAATGAAGGTGAAGAACCGGTATATTTTTCCTGAGAAATAAATTCATCTTTAACAGCTATGATATCATAGCCAGTGTTGAATGTAAGCCCGTTATCTATGTATTCATTAACTGAAGATGATTCCTGAGCTTTTGTTGCCGGAACGAATAATAACAAAATTACAACTGCACCAATTAAATATTTATTCATAACTTCCCGTATTTCCCGTTAATTGAATGTTATAAATTAAAACTATTTTGAATATGTTTAGATCATACTCAGTAGAATAAAAACAAGAATTACACAAACAATAATTATTGAAATCGGTTTTGCAAAATTGAATGTCCAACCTAGCCCTTTGATTTTTTTGGGTATTATAATTCTTGGGTCATCCGGATTATAATAAAATATGCCCCATATCCATAAGTCTGATTTATTAGTAACTCTATTTCGCCTCTCTTTGGCTATAATTGGATTTATTATATCAAGAATAATGTTTAGCAGCAATTTATTTACCCAACAAGTTACCAAGCGTTTTATCCAGTTTTTCGCCGTATAAATCCCCCTGTGTCGCAACAACAATTCCTTTATCGTTTACAAATATGGGATTCGGTATGCCCATGATATCAAATTCTTTTTGAGTATCTACCTGCATGTTTATCGCAATGAAAGAATTAAACCAGGGCATCTTCCATTTCTCATTTCTGAATTTTATTATGTCCTGCGGAGTTCTATCAAACGATACGCTTACTATCGTAAAGTTTTTATTTTTATATTTTTCGTATGCATCATTAAGTAGCTTCATTTGACCTACGCATGATCCGCACCAGGTTGCCCAAAAGTCTATCATATAATTCTTTCCCTTTAGGGACTCATTAGTTACAACCTTCGATGAATCATCTAATGAAACAAATGAAAATTTAGGAATTGGACTTCCGACTTTTACGTGGGCTACATCGGAGAACCTTTCTTTAACCATTGCACCCACATAAGTGTTTGCATATTTACCAACAAGAGTCTGATAATACTTAGATGCATCGTCCTCTTTCTTTTGAGCTCTTGCGTCCATAAACAATAAAAATAGCGTAAAAGATTTAACATTTACATTCTTATTTTCGCTTACAAATCGCTTCAGACTTTCTTCATATTTTTTTCCTCTTACTCCTGCGATACTGAAGGCAGATTGTAATATGTTTGGATTAAGAGACCATAAAAATGAGGATGGAGGTATATCTTTAATTGCTTTTACAACCATAGCACTGTCTACCTTTGCAGTCATAGTTGCAAGATCTAAATAGCCAATTAGTAACTCATTTCTTAATAGATTATTCTTTTCTGCTTTAATTTCAGATGTTAATAAATCAACCTCCTTTGTCCAATCGTATCTGAATGCTTTAAGATCTTCTCCGGAACTTTGATATTCCATTATAGCCTTTCTGATGGCTAATCTATTTTCCAATATTTTATTATAGGTAATTGCAAATTGAACATTTAATGAAGCTGAATCAGAAAAAGTTGCTTCACTTGACCTTGTTGATTTTACAAGCTTTTTAGGGTCGAATACAATTTTAACTTTCCCGGGCTTTGATAAAATAACAGAGTTATAACCTTCGTAGCCGTTATAGATGTAACTATCTTCATCGGTTCCTTCAACCGCATCCCCTTTCGCTACATTTAACAACCTGTAGATTACAGAATCAGATTTGGAGTCAATCTCTGCTGAATATGTGCCGTCTGAATTTTCCTCCATCTTAACATCCGGGGCTAACCAATTATTAAAATTGCCCATAATTTCCGCATGACTGAAATCAGATAAATATTCATAAGTTTTAAGTCGAACTTTTACATCTAAAGTTGCAGGTTTGTCAACATAGAGAGCTGTCTGATATGCCCTATGATTAACTCCGGTAAAATATATTATCCAGATTCCGGTAGTATCCACTTCAAATTTAAATTTTCCATCCTTACCGACATCAAACGATTTGAAAACAGTATCATCCAAAGGCTGTTTAAGTACAACGTTTGCATTTACCATTGGTTTGCCGTCATAGCCGACAAGAGTTCCCGTAACAATTGTCTGCGCGTGACCAATTGCTATAAACGAAAACAAAAAGACTAAAAGAAATTTTAGACTACGCATGATTTCCTCCATCTAAATACCCGGGTATAATTTCATCCCGATGAGTTATTTGTTCCATATAATTTATATTATAGAAATTTGATTTATATCTTAGATATGTGAAAGTAGTCCCCCCACAGGGAATTAAATATATGAAGTGCTTGCTGGAAGTTGTTAAGTGGTTGAGCATCGCTGCTTTTCCCCACGCAAATCAATTTGAAATTTATTTTTAGTATCCATCATTAAGCCAAATACCTTATCCCAATAATTTCTTTAACTAAGTTAAATAATAACTTTTTTACCCGCAAGAAAATGGGAATAATATTTTAGATTCTGCAATATACTGTTACTAATTTTGGGGGTGTTTTTGAGATTATATACAAAGAATTTAAAATAAAAGAGGACACCGAAGTGTCCTCTACCTTCCCTAATTGAATTACTAATTATCTTCCAATTGAATCAAGATATTCTTTTTTAGAAGTTAAAACTGCTTTATCTTCAGTGTGGTTAGGGTCAATGACACAGCAGTCAACAGGGCAAACGTCCTGGCATTGAGGTGTATCGTGGAAACCTTCGCATTCTGTACATTTATCCGGAACAACATAAAAATAATCATTTGAGTAAAAGCCATTAGCTCCGGATGGAGCTGCTTCGCCTTCGCCATAAGTTTTCCCAGCCAATTCCCAGCTATTTCCGCCTTCATAGATTGCATTATTCGGGCATTCCGGTTCGCAAGCACCACAATTGATACATTCTTGTGTGATCATTATCGCCATTTTTAATTCTCCTTGACTCTTAATAGATTGTTAAATTATAAAATTTTTGATTTCATTATATTTTCTATTCTTTTTAACTAATACTGTGCCAATAAATTGAGTGATTTTGATAGATAATAATTTAAAAAAATGAAAGTTAAGTAAAGTAATTTAAGTGCAAACAAAAAAAACATTGTCATATTTGAGAACAAATAGCAATCGATTTCTCTAAATTGGTCTATTAAAAGAATATTTGAACTGTATGAAATGAAGAGAAAAAGGCATCAAATGATGCCCTAATTTGAGGATCAAATTTTGGAAAAATATAGATTTTTTACAAACTGTTAATTTTATCTTCCAATTCCGTCGAGATATTCTTTGCGTGCTAGAAGAGTTGCTTCATCTTCGACATGTTTTGGATCAGGGATGCAGCAATCAACAGGACAGACAGCCGCGCATTGAGGTTCATCGTGAAAACCCTTACATTCCGTACATTTATCGGGTACAATATAGAAGAAATCACCGGAATAGAACTTCGTAGCTCCTGAAGGTGCTGTATCATCAGCACCGAAATTTTTTCCTGCCAATTCCCAGTTTACCCCACCTTCATAAATTGCAGTATTCGGACATTCAGGTTCGCATGCACCGCAATTGATGCATTCTTCAGTTATCATTATTGCCATAATTTAATTCTCCGCTCTCAGTTATACATCCCACGAAGTGGGATAAAGTATTTTTAATTATTTGTTAAAAGAATATTAAATTGATGTACAAGTTTATAAAAAGCTTGATAAAACATCAATATGAAAATTTACCGATTTTATATATAGGACTTTGGTTTAAGATAAAAGCTACGATATATTTGTGATCATAGTCTAAATCGGAAACTTTACCAACTGCCGCTAGCGCCACCACCACCGAAGCCGCCGCCACCGCCACTAAAACCTCCACCTCCGCCAAAGCCGCCGCCGCCGCCGCCGCCGCCGCTTCCGCCACCAAATCCTCCTAATCCACCGCCAAGTAGTCCTCCCCAGAATAAAAAGCCGCCGCCTTTCCCTCCACCTCCTCTAATAAAAAAGGTAACAACAAAGAACACCAGCATAATAATTGTGAAAATGGCATGTGTACCATTATTATGATTTGATTTTGGCTCAGCTTTATACTCACCTTTAGTCGCTAAAACTATTGCTTCGATCCCTTTTTGGATACCATCAAAATAATCATTTTGCTTAAAATATGGAATCATTACATTTCTAATAATTGAACTGGTCAAAGCATCCGGCATGGCACCTTCAAGTCCATATCCAACCTCGATCCTTGCCCGGTGATCATCTTTTGAAATCAGAAGAAGAATACCGTTATCATTTTTCTTTGTTCCAATTTTATTTTGAGTTGCAGTTTCGTTTGCATAATCTTCAATTGAATTATCGCCAAGAGTTGGTATCATCAAAACCACCAACTGATTGCTTGTAGAGTCATCAAAAGTGCGGAGCTCGGAATTCAAATAATCAAGCTGTTGAGGATTTAAGGTGTTTGTAAAATCGTTAGCATAATATTTTAAAACCGGATATTGCGTCTGGGTCTGTGCAAAACCAATAGAGACAAAAAGCAGGAATAAAAATAATTTTTTCATTAATACTAAAACTCAACTTTTGGAGGTGTTTCTGAGCCGGCAATTGCTTTGAAATATTGTTTATTTCTAAAACCAAAAACTCCGGCAAGCATAGAAGTAGGAAATCTTCTAATATCTGTGTTATATCCTTGAACGGTCTCATTAAATCTTCTGCGCTCTACGGCAATTCTATTTTCTGTTCCTTCCAACTGAGCTTGAAGCTCAAGGAAATTTTCATTTGCTTTTAGGTCAGGGTAATTTTCAACCGTTACCAAAAGCCTGGAAAGAGCACCGCTTAACTGTCCTTGAACAGCTTGAAATTTTTGAAAAGCCTGAGGGTCATCCAGGACATCTTTTGTGACCTTTAATTGTCCAACGCTAGCCCGGGCATTTGTGACATCAGTTAGAACTCCGCGTTCAAAATTAGCATAACCTTTTACAGTACTAACCAAATTTGGAATAAGGTCTGCTCTTCTTTGATATTGATTCTCAACCTGGCTCCAACTTTGGTTAACGCTTTCACTTAAAGTAACTAAATTATTGTAAGAACTAATACCCCAAATTACAAACATTGCGATAATGAAAAATATCCCCCCCAGAATTGACAATCCTATAATCATTCCTTTTTTCATTAAACCTCCTTACTGATGGTTGATTTCTTCTTTGACAGCAATTATTTAAAAAAATAACATAAGCTTTTTTTTCTAAATTTAATTTAAGCCGATTTTGATTCAATATCCAATTAAAAACTATAACTATTTGTTCTATAAGAGGTTAAAAATGTGCTTTCCCTGAGTCTTCATGATTTTTACTTTACTAAATTTCATTATTTAGACTATGACACAACTATTAAGGTTTTTGTCCATAGAAATCAAATTGAAGATAGTTTAATGCTTTGTTGGTTATAATCAAATTCTTTTCTTTTGCAAAGTTTTGTGCATTTTGAATATTTCCGTTATAGAACCTCAACCACAGAAGATTTAGTTCAACAAGTCCGTCAAAAATTCTATTCGCCGCAAAAGAATTTATGGTTACATACCCCCAAAGAACATTCCATCCGAGAGAAAGAAAACCGCTAAAATAATTACCGGTATAAATCTGTCCCGCACCAGGAATAAAATGTGAGATTAAATTTGAGAAGACTTCCGAATATTTATCCTTATGAACTTTTTCAGCTAAATTTTGAAGTTGTTTACAAGAGTCAATTTTGGCAAATGATTTGGCGGCTTCATCCCATTTGTCTGCAAACATCAAAGCCCATCCACGCCAATAATTAATTTCATTCGCTTTGGAAGTAAATCTTTTATCATTGGCGAGTTCGTCCAGCAATTGTAAAGCTCGATCTGTCGTTCGCCTTAAAATGTTTGCTCTAATAATTTCAATTTTGGCTTGATAAATCTGTTGAATTGTTTTTGCATTAAGCTCTGCATCGGTAAAATTTAAAATGGCATCAGAAAACTTACCACCCATTTTATATGATTTTCCCATAAGTTCATAAATCTCAAAAGTATACTGGGAATAGGTATCAAAGAAGAGTAATCTTTTTAATTCAGTAATAGCGTCATAATAATTTTCGCTGGCGTACAAATTCTTTGCAAAAGCAAACTGCTTTTTTAATACATCCTGCGCAAAAATATTTGAAGTTGAAAAAACTATTACTGAAATAAGAAATATTATGTGCCATTTCATATTAGTATCATCTGCAAAAATTTATTTCGGGTATAAAAAAGTTTTTAGCATTGAGGAAGGCTTTTAAGCTATTCACAAAATCAAATTGAATTTTTACATTATAAATCTGTGCCGCAGCAATTGAACCATAGATATTTCCGGCATAAAATCCGGCAGCTAATCCACCAAAAACCCAACCGCGGAAATTGTGTCCAGCTTTAAAGTCCGAATAAGTTAGATATCCCAAAGCAGCTGTAGCTAAAAAGGCAAATGCTCCATCAGAATATTTCTTAACATAAATTTTTCCCAATCCGGGAATAATAGCCGAAAGTATTCCGGCAGCAAGAGAACTTTTATAGGGGGGAGCTTCCTTCCAACTATAAAAATCTTTTACACGCTGAAAATCTGTTCCTTCAAAATGGGATAGAAATTGATTTTCGCCGGGAAGTTTGTCATTTGTGAATAAATATGAAAAATAGAATAATTTTTTAGCCCGGGGAGAAAGTACGAATTGATTAGACAAATCCGCATTAATGAAATCATTTCTTAAACCAAAATAATCTTCGTCTTGAAACAATGCTTTATAATATTCTAATTGTGCATCAGGAAAAAGGTGTGACTGATGGTCAATTGATGCAAACAATTTTGCTGCTTTGGAATAATTTCCGATTTTTGAATAAGCAATAGCTATTTTATAACTAACCGTGTCATTATGATTTGTCGAGAGATACCTTTGATATTCTAGTGCAGCTCTTAAATAATCATGCGAGCAGAAAAGATAATCAGCAAATTTTTTTATGTTGGGCGGAGAGAATAAGTTAGCTTCTTTTTGTTGGTCTACAGATTGAGCAATAAGTATAGAACTATAACACAATATCAGGAAAATGGTTTTCTTCATTCATTATTTACAATAACTGAAGGTGGAATATACTTTATCTCATTTTTATCTAAAGTATAGAGAGAAATGGGATCGTAGAAATGTCCGTCCGGAACGCTGGGATAAAAATCGAATTTGGAAATAAAATCCATATCGCGAGTAAAACGATCAAAAAACATCAGGGTCCCTTGGACAAGGTTTGTTTTGCTTACTGATTGAAGAAAAAAATTTGAACATGATGGCGAGAATGCGCAATTATCGCCATCAACATCCGAAATAAAAAACCAGTAAGAATCTAATAAGGATTTCAAAACAAACCTTTCCGGGTTCTTTGCATCAAAGCTTAAATCTCTTCTATGAAAATTATCTTTCACTGCATAAGAGTAATTAGCTTTTCCCCATTTTTGCCAATCTGTTTGGGCAAAAATTATTGTAGAAGAAAATATAAAAATGCAAAGAAATAATTTCATAATTATTTTTCATCGAGCAAAGCGCGAGCAATAACCATCTTCTGAATTTCAGATGTGCCTTCATAAATTTCCGTGATCTTTGAGTCACGCAGGTATCGTTCCACTAAATATTCACGAACGTAGCCATACCCGCCATGTATTTGAACAGCATCAAGAGCACACTCAACAGCAATTTTGGAAGAATAAAGCTTTGCCATTGCTGCTTCCTTATAATATTTTTTCCCTGCATCTTTCAAAGCAGCCGCTCTAAGTGTTAAAGCCTTAGCAGCTTCAATTTTGACAGTCATATCTGCTAATTTAAATTGAATTGCTTGAAAATCAGAGATATGCGATCCGAAGGCTTTTCTTTGCTTCGCATATTTAAGAGCTGCATCAAAAGAGGCTTCGGCAATTCCGATAGCCTGAGAGGCAATCCCAATACGGCCGCCGTTTAAGATATTCATTGCAAAGTTAAATCCTTTTCCTTCTTCCCAAACCAAATTTTTTACCGGCACTTTACAACTTTCAAAAGTAAGGGAAGATGTATCTGAACTTCTGATTCCGAGCTTATCTTCTTTCTTGCCGCGTCCAAATCCCGAGGTTCCATTTTCAACAACAATAGTTGAAATTCCATGGTGTCCCTTTTCTTTATCAGTAGTAGCCATAACAACAAAATAATCAGCGGAATGTCCGTTTGTTATCCAATTTTTAATTCCGTTAAGTACAAAAAATTCTCCGTCTTTATCGGCAGTTGTTTTTTGCTTAGTGGCGTCGCTACCGGCTTCCGGTTCTGATAAAGCAAATGCACCAAGTTTTTCACCTTTAGCCATAGGTACTAAATATTTTTCTTTAATATAATCAGAACCGTACTCCTCGAGCCCGTGACAGACTAAAGAATTATTTACAGACATAATAACACCGACACTAGCGTCAACTTTAGAAATCTCGATCATTGCAAGGACATAACTGATAGTATCCAGTCCAGCGCCACCGTATTCCGGCGAGACCATCATTCCTAAAAAACCAAGCTCACCTAATTTTTTAATAATATCGGTTGGAAATTGAGCATTAATATCTCTCTCAACTGAAGATGGTGCTATTTCGCCAACTGCAAATTCCCTTGCAGTTTCTTTGATCATTAACTGATCATCCGTAAAATTGAAATTCATAATTTCCTCAAGTTTAATAATATTACTTTTTGGTAACTTGTCCGTCTAAATAATTTTAGATTTGTAGTCTTAAATTGAAGAGACGACAAAAAATTTTTCGGTGAAGATAAAACAATATTTGATATATATCAACGGTGAATTTTAATTGATGACATACACATCATAAATAAAATTTTCAATTTTTTAAAATGAACATAATCTTTATATTTGAGATATGGAAAATCAATCATCTTTGGATATTAATCCACAACCAGAAAATACAAATACTGATAAAACCGTTCTGAAAGGTTTAACCTTAGACGAACTGAAAAATTATTTTTCACAATCAGGAGAACCTAGGTTTCGCGGTGAGCAGGTCTTTAATTGGATGTACAATCACCTTGTAACAGATTTTTTCGATATGGCAAATATCCCCAAGGTACTTCGGACTAAATTAAAAGATAACTGTGAAATTATGACTCTCGAATTTGTTGAGTCAGAAGTATCTTCTCTAAACGGTACAAAAAAATATATATTTGAAACTAAAGATAAAAATAAGATTGAGTCTGTCATCATACCTGAAGAAGGAAGAACTACATTGTGCCTTTCTACTCAAGTAGGTTGCCCTCTTGACTGCAAGTTCTGCGCGACCGGTTTGATGGGTTACAAAATTAACTTAACTGCCGGAGAAATTTATGACCAATATGTGCTTGCCGCAAAGGATTACGGTAAGGAAAATATTACAAATATTGTTTTTATGGGAATGGGCGAACCTCTTATAAATTACAACGCAACTGTGAAAGCATTGGAAATATTTGCGCAGGAATTAACAACCGGAATTAGTAAGAAAAAAATAACTGTCTCGACAGCAGGAATAGCCCCCAAAATTAGAGACCTCGCAGATAAAAATCTAAATGTTAAATTAGCTTTGTCACTTCATTCTTGTTTTGAAGACATTCGATCAAAGATAATGCCTATCAACGATAAATATCCGTTGAGGCAAAATATTGACGCTGTGAAATATTACGCCAGAAAGACCAGAACAAGAATTACCTTTGAATATATTATGCTTAAAGACATAAACGATAGGGATGAAGATATTGAAGCTCTTTGGAAAATATGCAAGGAATTTCCGTGTAAAATAAATGTAATCCCCTTTAACTCTTTGCAGCATATGAACCCTACAGGTTTGTCAGCAGAATTAGAGCCAACATCTCCTGAAAGGATAGAGGAATTTGTTCAGCAACTGAGAGATAAAAATATTACTGTAATGATTCGAACTACTCAAGGCGAGGATATTGCGGCCGCATGCGGCCAACTTGCCATAAAGTACATCCAATAACCCTCTTATTTTTCTTGATGAAAAAACTAACCCACGATGAAATTGCATCAAATAGAAGCACACTTGAAAATTTGCATCAAGTTAAAAAACTACCGGTATCCGTGATTTTAGACAACATTAGAAGCAACTATAACGTTGGCTCTATTTTCAGAACCTCAGACGGCGCTATGATAGAAAAACTTTATCTTTGCGGATACACGCCGCATCCTCCCAAAAAAGAGATACTAAAAACTGCTCTTGGATCAACTGATAGCGTTTACTGGGAATATGTGAAAGACCCAAAAGAAGTGGTCATAAAGCTTAAAGAAAACGGAGTGAGAATTTGTGCACTTGAACTTACCGACAAAAGCAAAAATTATTATGAAGTTTTACAAAATGATTTACCTCTTTGCTTGATTGTCGGAAATGAAATTACAGGCGTTTCACAAGAGTTGATTGATCTTTGCGACTATTCCATCGAAATTCCGCAATATGGGATAAAGCAGTCTCTCAACGTAGCTGTTGCATACGGAATAGCAATTTATGAGCTTAGAAAAATTTTTGATTCAATTCAATTGCATTAGCCAATAAGCAAAATCAACAAATTATTATATTTCACATTTTTTTGCTAACCAATAGCAGTAAAAAATTCTTCTCCGTTATCTTTTGTATGAATTGCAAGAAGATTAGCCCGAATTAATTTTACCAATGTCCTCGAAGCCCTTCTTTCAGATATATTAAGAAGCTTACTTAGTTCCTTTACCGTAATAGTTTCTTTAGATTCAAGGAATTCAAAAACTCTTTTTTCGCTTTCTCCGATTGAATATTTTGTAAGATTAAGCTTCTCTGTTTGAGCCCGCATGATTCTCACCATTTCTTTACTGGCTTGTATAGATTTATCATTAACGCGGATTAAAACCAACGCTTTATTAATATCGAATTCGTTGAGATAATCTTGCAATCTGTGTGGTTTATTGGCGGATTCTGGGACTTCAACAATAACAATTTCTTTACCGTACATATCCATATATTCGATGTTAAATTCAAGCACCGGCTCACAATAATTTTTTGCAGCATCTGTAATTAAATCAGTCTCACTTTTTTCGCTATCAACTCCAACGATTCTCTTATCGTCATCGATGCCAAACAAAATATACCCACCTTTCGTATTCGCAAAGGCAATCATTTCGCGGGCAATTTTTTCAGGGGAAGAAAATTTCCGCTTAAACTCGCACTGAAGATTTTCTCCTTCATCGATTAACTCTTTGAGCTCGCTTCGTTTCATAAACTTTCTTTTGGGAATAAAATAACATTGTTCATCCTGCTAAGAATTATTGATGATCTTCTTAAAACATAGGGTGAATTTAAATTCGGTTTATGTTCCAACGGAGAAGGAATTACGGCTGCCAATCGTGCGCATTGATTGACAGTTAAGTTTAATGGTGACCTCCCAAAATATTTTTGAGAGGCTTCTTTAATCCCGAATATGCCATCGCCCCATTCAATTTCGTTAACATAATCTTGCAAGATAGCTCGCTTGCTTATTTCCTTTTCCATTCTGAAAGTTATAAGAAGCTCTTTTGCTTTACGCAAAATATTTCTTTCCGTTGTAAGGTAAAGATTCTTTGCAAGTTGCATCGTTAAAGTGCTTCCGCCTCGAATTATTCGTTTTCTTCTTTTATTCAATTTCAGAGCATCGTCAAGCTGTTTCCAATCAACGCCCTTATGTTGAAAGAAGTCATCATCTTCCATTGAAATTATTGCTTTTAAAAGATTTGGGTTTACCTTATTTATGTTTACCCATGATTGATGCGGATAAAAAATTAGATCATGTTCGAGAGCTCTTTGTTCCATCAAAGAAGATATACGGACATGTGAATATTCAAGCAAAGGAATTTGAAAGGACGGAATACTGAAATAAATAAGGAAGAGCATGTAAAGAATGAGGTTCTGAAACTTTCGCTTTTTAATTCCCGGTAACATTTTTTCAAAAAGCCAGCCGAGTTCATTTTCAGAAATTTGTAAGGGTGGCATAATTAAACTCTCCGATCAATTCAACTTTAATCTTGCAGGATATTTTTATTTACATCTACCTATTAGATCTATTCAAGATTCCCCTGTTAAAAACTCTAATAAGTGTATCCGGGTTTGCGGTGGCATTTGGCTGAACAACATTTCCGGCGTTTGGTAATGGGGCTACTGGAGTTTGCCTTATTGAAGTATCGTTTACAACTATTGCTGCTGTTCCGGTTTTATTTAAGATAGCCAAATTTTGGGCGTCTTCAAATTCCTGAAGGCTCAATCTTTTAAATTTTGCAGAATCTCCTTTTGACGCGTAAACTTTAAGGGAATCTTGATAAGCCTTCTCCATTTTTTCTTTTTCTTGATTGTATAGGTTCAATTCCGGTAATATTTCGTTAGAATATACCGTTCTCGGGAATTTTTTAGCCAGAGTATCATAAATTACTGCAGCTGAATCCAATAGATTAAGCTTATTTTCTAGAACCCAGCCTGAAACATAGAGCGCTTTAGGAGCCAGTGTACCAGTTGTGTTTGCTTTATAAACATCATAAAATTTGTTGTATGAAGAATCATACTTTGCTGAGTCTAAATATTTTTCTCCTTCTTCATATTTAATCATTAAAGGATCAGAATTAAAGTCGATGAATGGCTTTTGAAGTTTATCAGCCGCCGCATTGACAATACTCTCGTCTTTATACTTATTATAGACAATGTTGAAAAGACTGTCAGCTTTTACCGAATCACCTACTGTTAAATAATATGAACCCATTGCGTATAAAGTTCTTCCTTGGTAAACCGAGCCGGGATGATTTGATAAAATATCTTTATAATAATATAATGCAGAATCAGGAAGATTGAATTCTGAGAGAAGTAAATTGCCTTTATCATAATCAAGTTTAATTATTTCATCATTCAAAGTATCTGCTGAAACCGTCGGGCGCACCGGTGGTTTTTTGCGAACTATTTCCGCCGGATTAACTCTATTCTGATTATATTGATTCGGATATTGCCCGGGTACTTGGTTAAGAAATCGATTATCCGTTGGATTTGGATTTTGACCGGCAGTTTGATTCGGGTTTTGATTATTTATTTGGTTAGGGTTTTGCCCGGGTGCTTGGTTTAAAAATTGATTACTTATCGGATTCGGATTTGCGGAGTTGGGAATATTAGATTTTGTCGTGTCGCGAAAATTCCTATTATAGTTCCCGGTTGTATCGGTGAGGGGAACTCCGTTCGGGGCATAACGGTTTAGTAATTTATTTTCCGTTGAAAGATTTTGCAGAGTATCCTTTTTCCCATAAAGATAATTTGTGTTTGCTGTATCGGAATAAAAAGCGATTGAATCTTTAACAAAAGCCTCAGGATCTTTAAGATAGACCAACTGCCTATTATCCTGATCTAATTGAGCTGAAACATTTCTAAACCTTTTAAATACATCTGCTTTAGAACGAGCCAGCAAAATATCTTCTTGGGGAGCTGTCGACAAAATAACTTTGTTATAATAAGTCTCTGCGCTATCCAGATTTTTATAATGATTTTCATAAAGATCTGCTATATTAAGCCTTGCTAAACCTGAGTAGGCAGTTCTAACATAAGCAGTATCAACCAATTTAAATTGTTCTAAGGCATCGTCAAACTGTCCAAGCTTTACAAGAGTCAAACCTCGCTGAAATTCAATCGTGCTTAACGAGTCAGCATATTTATCTTGGACGATCATCTTTTCAAAAGTGCTAAGTGACTTCTTATTGTCACCTGATTCACGTAAAGTTTTTCCAAGGTCTATTTCAGTATTATAAAGTATATTAAATGTCGGCGAATATTTTGTAACAAGTTCAAATGATTTTATTGCGCTTTGATAATCACCTAACTTCACATAAAGTAATCCTGTTTCATAAACCACCTCAGCATTTGTTGCACCGTCGTTTGAAACCGTTAGAAATTGTTTCAGCAGATCAATTGCTCCTGGATAATCTTGCTGTGTAATTCTATATTTTATTTCTTCGATAAAGGCATCACGGCTTAAATTATCTCTTCCGATTTTTGTTGCTTCAGTTCTAACAGCACTGAGTGTAGCCAAACCCTTTGAGTAATCACCAAGGTGCATTTGGGTTTTACCAAGCCAAAGACGAGTTTCCAGGATAAGATCGCTGTTAGGTTGTTTTGTTATTAACTCCTCCAATTCTCTAGACGCCTTTTGAAAATTGGCTTGATAATAAAATGACTTGCCGAGCATAAGTAATGCATCATCGACGTAACTGCTTTGGGAATGGAATTGAAGTATTTGAGAGCATTTCTCCACAACTCTCACTAATAGTTGATTTGCATTGGGCGGAAGTGCAAACTCGTCGACTGAAAACATTTCTTTTTTTTGCTGGTTAATCGCATCTTCTGCTTGTTGGAAAAGATCAACTGTATCGTAATAGAGATTGAAATAAGTAGTAAAGTTTTCCCATACTCCGCATCCGAAGAAAATAAACATTGGTAAAATGAAGATAAGCGCTTTTTTAAAATGCGAATGTTTTTGTGTTTGCATAAGGGAAGCTATAAAAGATTAAAAAAAAGTAAAAGGTAAAATATTTTACAGGGCATCCTTCCCCGATTCCTCGGTTCTAATCCTAATAACATCCTTAACGTCATAAATAAATATTTTACCGTCTCCTACTTGTCCCGTTTTTGCCGTCTTTAAAATGGCATTGATAGCAGCTTCAAATTTACTGTCTTCAATTACGATTTCAATTTTTATTTTAGGTACAAATTCAATTCGATATTCGCTGCCGCGGTAGGTTTCGGTATGCCCCTTCTGTCTGCCATAGCCGCGCACTTCCGAAATTGTTAAACCCCGTATACCCTCTTCGATTAGGGCTTCCTTAACTTCATCTAACTTGAAGGGACGAATAATTGCTTCTATTTTTTTCATAATTTCCCTTTCTTATTTACCGTGACAGTTTTTGAATTTCTTACCGCTTCCGCATGGGCAAGGATCGTTCCTGCCAACTTTCTCATCGGCATGAACCGGTTGAGGTTTTCCGGCAACCATTTCTTCGCCTCCATCATCCGACGGAGCGCTCATTGCCATGCTTGAAGCACTTTGTTTAATCTGTTTAATTCTTCCCAATGGCTGACGACGTTTTTTAGTTTGAACTTCTTCCGGTGCTTGGGGGAAAAATTTGAAGCTGAAGGAGACGACTTCGTTTCTAATTTGTTCTAGTAGTGATTCAAAGATTTTAAATGCTTCTACTTTATATTCTACCAAAGGATCTTTTTGTCCATACGCTCTTAAACCAATTCCTTCTTTAAGGTCATCCATTTCGCGGAGATGCTCTTTCCATTTATGATCAATAACACTTAACATGGCATAGCGCTCAAGACGGGCCATTAAATCAGACCCAATCATATCTTCTTTATTCTTGTAAAAAGATTTTGCGGTTTCTATAATTTTGTCTCGAATTCCTTCCTTGCCTAATTTTTCAAATTCAACCGGTTCAAGCGGACATTCAACAAGAGTATTTCTAAAGACTTCTTCTTTAATTTTATCAGCGTTTACATCTTCGAAGTTTTCTTCTACAATTTCATCTATCCAGCCTTCCAGATAGTCGAATATTTCTCCTTTAAGCCTGTCTCCTTCAAGAGCATGCCTACGCTTTGTATAAATAACCTCTCGTTGTTGATTCATTGTGTCGTCATATTCAAGAAGTCGTTTTCTAATAGAAAAGTTATTCTCTTCAACTTTTTTCTGGGCACGTTCAACTGATTTAGTAATAAGAGGATGCTGGATTACTTCGCCTTCTTTAATCCCCATTCGTTGCATTACGGAGGCGATTCTCTCACTACCGAAAAGACGCATTAAATCATCTTCAAGGGAAAGGAAAAATTTTGTTGTTCCGGGGTCGCCTTGACGACCGGAACGTCCTCTAAGCTGACGGTCGATTCGTCTAGATTCATGACGTTCGGTGCCAAGAATAAACAAGCCTCCTCTATCTACTACACCCGCTCCAAGTTTAATATCCGTACCACGCCCTGCCATGTTAGTTGCAATAGTTACGGCGCCTATTTCACCGGCATGAGCAACAATTTCCGCTTCTCGCTGATGTTGTTTAGCATTCAGAACATTATGCGGAATAGTTTTCCGTTTAAGCATTCTGCTAATTGTTTCAGAAACATCCACCGAAGTTGTTCCCACAAGAACCGGTCTACCTTGCTTTCTTAATTCTTCAATCTGTTCAATTACTGCGTTAAGCTTTTCGCGTTTGGTTTTGAAAACGGCGTCGTCTTGATCCTCTCTTGTTGTTGGTTTGTTAGTTGGGATAACAACAACTTCAAGCTTATATATTTCAAAGAATTCCGATTCTTCAGTCTCGGCAGTACCGGTCATACCGGAAAGTTTTTTATACATTCTAAAATAATTTTGAAGTGTAATTGTGGCGAGCGTTTGAGTGTCACGTTCAACCTTTACATCTTCCTTAGCTTCAATCGCCTGGTGAAGACCATCGGAATATCTTCTGCCGGGAAGAACACGTCCTGTAAACTCATCAACAATTGCAATCTTTCCGTCTTCAGTAATTACATACTCATCGTCTTTTTCAAAAAGAGTATATGCTTTTAATAACTGATGAATAGTGTGAAGCCTATCGCTGGCTTCTGAAAAGTGGTTATATAATACATCCTTCTTTTTGATTTTTTGCTCTTCGGAAAGATCTTCTTGATGCTCAATTTTACTTATCTCTGTACCGAGGTCGGGAATTATAAAAAAGTCCTTTTCAATACTGCTTCCCCTGGCAAGTTCTTCTCTTCCTTTATCGGTAACGTCAATTGTATTGTTTTTTTCATCAATTGCGAAGTATAGCTCGTCATCAATTATATACATATTTTTGGCTTTTTCGCGAAGATATTCCATTTCGGTAGACTGGAGTAATTTTTTATATTCCGGTTCGCTTAAAAGTTTTGCAAGCTTTTTATTTTTAGGAAGACCGCGGTAAGCTCTTAAAAGCTGAACGCCTGCTTGTAATTCATTTTCCTTTCCGCCTGCATTAAGCAGATCTTCTGCTTCTTGAGTGATTTTCGCAACAAGGTTAGTTTGAAGACGGTAGAGTTTTTCAACTCGGGGTTTCATTTCGTCAAACTTTTGGTCGTCAACCTCAACGGGGCCGGAAATAATTAATGGAGTTCTTGCTTCATCAATTAAGACAGAGTCAACTTCATCTACTATGGCATAATTATGTTTTCTCTGAACTCGGAATTCTTCTTCCGTGGTCATGTTATCGCGGAGATAGTCAAAACCAAACTCATTGTTAGTTCCGTAAGTAATGTCGCACTCGTAATGTTTTTTTCTTTCATTCGGGTCCATCGTATTAAGAATGACTCCGACGGTCAAATCATGGAAACGATAAATTTCGCCCATCCATTCGCTATCGCGAAGAGCGAGATAATCGTTAACGGTGATAAGATGAACACCACGTCCGGTAAGAGCGTTGAGATAAATAGGAAGAGTAGCAACAAGCGTTTTTCCTTCGCCGGTAGCCATTTCGGCTATTTTCCCTTGGTGAAGAACCACTCCGCCCATAAGCTGAACGTCGTAAGGTACCATATCCCATGTAACTTTATTCCCGGCGACCGTCCAACTTTTACCGAGTAATCTTTGGCAGGTTACCTTCACAACGGCAAAGGCTTCAGGAAGAATTTCATCTAATATTTCTTCGTATTTTCCGTCAAGTTCTTCTTCAAGAACATCTATTTCATCGTAAACACTATGCCGGTCAAAATCCTCATTTGATTGAAGTTTTTGTTTAAGCTCATCAATTTGAGATCTAATTTCAGATGTATATTCTTGAATTTTATTTTTGAATTCCTGCGTCTTAGCCTTAAGCTCTTCATCAGTCAGGTCTTTAATTTTTTCATATTCTTCTATTATTTCTTCAACGACAGGCCAAAGCAGCTTTTGATCCTTAGAATGCTTATCGCCAAAGACTTTTTTAATCAGATTTAACATTTATTCCTTTTCTTCATTATATATTGAGTCTCAAAATTAAATATTGAACGCCTGAAATGCAATTTAAATAGAATGGGCTGAAGAAAGAATAATTCGCAAAAAGGGAGATTGTAAGACTTGAAGATATGGGATATATAGGGAGGGAGGTGCATTCAGAGTGTATTCACAGTGCATTCAGAACGTTTGAGGGACTATTTTTGATTTTTTTTCCCTTTTTTGAATGGTTTGTTAGATTTAGTTGGTATCAGCTATAAGAGTGTAGAGAAAAACCTCGGAGTTTTATTTAATGTGCGCTTGCCCCAAGGTAGCAGATTTAATTAGGTTATGGGCAATATTATGTGTAGTTTTGTTTATCTGGAATTAGTCCGGTGTTTTTTATTATTTTTTTTTAGAGGTTCTAGAGTGAGTACTAAATTATTTGTAGGTTCTCTGCCATGGTCGATAGACGATCAGGCATTACAAACAGCTTTTGAAGGACACGGAACTGTTGTCTCAGCAAAAGTTATAAAAGATCGCGAAACCGGAAGATCAAGAGGCTTTGGTTTTGTTGAGATGGAGAATTCTACTGATGCAGAAAATGCTATCAAAGCATTGAATGAATCGGAATTAGACGGAAGAAATATCGTAGTTAATGAAGCTAAAGCTCGCAAGTAATAAGATATTTTTAATCCCTCAATTCGGGAATTAATTTCTGATAGGCGTCTAAATTGACGCCTTTTTTATTTCTATTCGAAATTTTGTTTCAATTGGATTATAATTATAGTCTTGTAAAAAACATTGTGACATTAATATCAAATGATTAAATAAATCATTGATTATTATTTTTTACTCTTCTATTTTTTATGTATGCGGAAATTTTCTATTGGTAACCATATTTTTTAGGATGTTTTGCGCAATTAAGCCTACAGGTTTAATTTATTCTACTGCATAAAATAATTTATTAATTTAACAAAATGGAGTTACTTATGAAGAAAGAGACTTTTTTAATTTTCAGCTTTATCCTAACGCTATTTATTTCTTTTAGCGTACTTGCACAAACAATGGATTCTGCAGCTGTAAAACCTTTTAATGACGGTTTGGTTAAAATGCAAAAAGCCGACTATTCGGGCGCACTAACGGACTTTGAAGCTGCTCTGAAGGTTGAAAAAGATTACCGTATCTATTATCAGATGGCAGTAGCACAGGTAAAATTGAATAACCTTACTGCAGCTATAACAGACTATGAAAATACAATTAAAACTAAACCTGATTTTGAAGCCGCTTATAATGATCTTGGCAACGTATATTTTAATTTAGGAAAATACCAAGATGCTATCAATAATTTTCAGAAAGTCCTTGATACATCAAAAAATGACACGTTAAAGAATGCAGTTAAGTTTAACATGTCGCTTGCTTACACAAATCTTGGTCAAGCAGCAGATAAAGTTAAGAATTATAAAAAAGCAATTGAGTATTTAAATAAAGCAGTGAGCTACAATGATTATGATGCCGCTTATCTTTTCTTAGCCCGCGATTATTTTTTAGTAAATCAATATGATAATACAATTAAGGCTTGCCAGAATGCTTTGAAATATAAAAAGACTATCGGTGAAGGAGGTCCTTATTATTATATGGGTGTTGCATACAGCAAAAAGAATAATACAAAAATGGCTAAGGAATATCTTGAAAAAGCAAAGGCTGATCCTGTCTATAAAGGCGTAGCTGAAACAGTTCTTAAATCGTTAAAATAAACATCATGTCATCCTAAAGACCCCCGCGATTGCGGGGGGTTTTTTTATCCAAATAAGACGGAAACAACAGCGCGGCAAGCTTGCCGGCAGGCAGGTTTTGAATTAAACGCAACGAAATTGAGAAGATTTATAACAAAAAATATCTTGACATAAAAAACAATTTTAGTCAATATAATTTCGAATTTTATTTACCGGAAGCAAGTTTAACTTCAGCCCAGAAACTAAATTGTGAGGGCAATGAAGCACCTGACTGGTATCCGCCTCTGCGTCTTCCATAAGAACCAACTCCACCCCCTTGATCACCACTGCCCATATCATTTCCTTCAGTGCCCATTTCATCACCACCAGCATTATCACTCCCTATAGAGCTTCCGCCGCGGTCACCTTTGCTTTTCATTTTGCTTAAATCTATTGTCCCTGTTTCCAAACCAAGACTAATGGTTTTACTAGTATCGGTATTAAGCGCATATGGAACCCCCGGACTAAAGTTCAAAGGCATTTTCACTTCATAAACAAGAGTACTGTTTTGAAAAGCCATTTTCACTTCGATTCCTTTTAGCTCGGAAACAGTCATCCGGGTAAGATCGTCTTTATTTCTACCAACAATCTCAAGGTCATTCTGTTTTCTTGATAACATAGGCTTCAATCTATCGGAGCTCATAGGCTCTTCATTTCCCTGGCGAATTCTTGGTTGGTTTTCCTCACCGGCAGAGCGTTGGAAATTCATATCCTGAAAGTTTAGCGGATATTTTATTCCGAAGTTTTGATTATCTCCGCCTGTTCTATCAAACCAAACAGTAAGTCCCATACGGATGATATTTGCTTCCAGGTCGGGGTCATTGGTTGCAAAGCAGAGGTAGAGGTAGTTGCCGTCATTTTGCACACCATACAGGAAATTTGATTTGTCGTTGTAGGTAAGCGTATTACCCCAATCGGAATCATTACCGTCAATTACAATATTCCCGCTTTTCCAGTGACTCTGAATAATTTTATTATTACATCCATTAATAAATACAAGAGAAGAAAGGATTAAGAGAAAAGTTAAGTTTTTCATAGCTGTTTAAATAATTGTTTGAAATGAATAATAATTTTATTGTTAGACAAGATAACTTATTTTAGGGTTTATTTTAAGGGAAAATATTTTGGGCGTCAACGATTAAAGGTGATTTACGTTGCGCGAATCTTGGAGAAAATTATAACAATGGTGAAGTTGAGTAATGGAATTATGGAGCCAAGTTTAAGTTCAAGAAAAAAGAAAAGGGAAAATCCCGCCTCGCCGGATGGGTTGGGTTTGAACAAAAACTAGTCTGCTTTTGATGATAAGTGCTAATATTGCATGGCAGAAGATATCTCCTGGCTAATATGAGTGACAGCGCTATGTTGGGGATTTCTCCCTTCGGTCGAAATGACACTATATTTCCGGATGAGGTTAAGCGTGTTAGACGAGACTAAGATATTCCATGGATAATTTGAGTGGAAGCGCTATGTTGGGGATTTCTCCCTCCGGTCGAAATGGCACTATATTAAGAAGGATTTCTTTTCCCGGGCGAAATGACACCAGAATAAAGAGAGAGTTCTCATGAAACAAACGGCGCTCACTTTAGCAAAATCATATTTTTTGTCTGAATATAATCTCCGGCTATAATTTGGTAATAATATACTCCACTTGCCAAATGTTTATTACCAGGCGGAAATTTGACTGAGTAGGTTCCCGCCGGTTCTGCTTTATCTACTAACCTTGCTACAATATTTCCCAATTCATCATAAACAATTAATTTTACCTGAATAAATCCTTTTGAGTTTACGGGTATTGAATAATTTATTGTGGTCGAAGGATTAAATGGATTGGGATAGTTCTGGTAAAGGGTAAATGTTTGCGGTTTGGTTAAATCAACGGAATCGATTATTGAAATATCTTTTAGTATCAAATTATTCGGATCAAAGTTTATATACTGCGGTGTTCCTTTTACATTAAAACTGATTAGCTGATTTTGCCGGTTATTAAATATAGTTACGATTGTATCACCGGCAGATGTTTTAACTTGAATTTGAATAGGCATGGTGAAGAAAGCAGGGTTTGTGTTTGTAGTTTGAGAGAGATTAAGATTTACGGAATAAATATTATTACCTATAAAATTATAATTCCAGCTAACGGAATAATGGGGATAATTTTCGCCATAGATCCATTCATTAAAAAAATAGCTTAAACTTGAGCCATAAACTTTTTCAGCATCCGCCTCAAAGTTGGCAGTAGTAGCAGCGCCATAAGCAACTTTAGGATCAGAAGCGTAAGTTTTCATTAGTTGAAAGAAAAGAGAGTCACCCATAATCCCTTTCAACATGTGAAGCACAACTGCACCTTTAGCATAGCTCCGGTTATAATCAAAAATTGAATTGACATTGGAAATGTTTTGAACATAAACAGAACCTACGGCATTTTTAGCGTTATTCATAAATGAAGTCATCATTAAATTATAAGCATCTGTACCGGAGGTTGCACCGAAATAAACAGCTTCTGAGAAAGTTGCAAAGCCTTCGTTAAGCCAAATATCCTGCCAATCAGCACAAGTAATTTTATCTCCGTACCATTGATGTGCAAGTTCGTGCGCTTCAAGGTCATCATCAAAGCCACCGAGCGAAGTGATTGTCTGGTGTTCCATTCCCCCGCTCCAACCGAATTCTGCTTCTCCATATTTTTCTTTCAAAAAAGGATATGGTCCATAAAAGTTTGAAAATACGGCTATCATGTTCACGACTTTGTCAAGGTATGGTTTTGCATTATTAAAATCTTCTGGATAGATATAGAATACAACCGGCATGGAATCAGACGGAGCATAATGATAGTAAGTAGTATAAACAGTATAATCAGAAATAGCTATAGAAATTAAATATTGGGCAATGGGATAAATATTTTTCCATTTGAAGGTATGCGTGCCGTTACCGTTATCAACCACAGCCTGAAGAGTACCGTTGGAGGCGGCAATTAAGCTATTGCTGCACGTAACCCAGACATCCGAAGAATCCGCTTTATCGGCGGGAGTATCCTTACAAGGAAACCAATCGCTTGCTCCGTATGGTTCGCTTAGAGACCAAATGGCGGGCTGGTTGTTGTGACTGCCGAACTCGAAACTGCCGAATCCACTTGAACCCGGAATGCCTTGATAATAAATGACAAGAGAAAATTGCTCTCCATAATTATAAATTTGAGGTAGAGTAATATTTAATTTAGCTGATGAATGTATGAAGGGAATTTTGCTGCCGTTTAATAAAACAGAATCTACAAGCAGGGGGTCTTGAAGATCGAGGAAAAAATTAGTTAAATTATTTTCTGTGCTTTTTGCGTTAACAGTGGCAATGCCTTTCAGATAGTTTGGCGAGTAAGTTAATGTAAGATTAAGTCCATAATAGGTAATATTTATGCTTGAATCGCCCGGATAAAGGATCTTATTTATCTTATAATAATTTTGAAGCTGATGTTTTTCAGATTCCACCAATTTTTTTTTATTGAGCTGTGGAAAACTATTAGATGCAGATAAGAAAATAAACAACAAAGAAAATATGAGCGACAATTTTTTCATAGTGTCATTAACCGATGAAAATCAGAAAGGGGAAAAAAGGAGGAATGAAGTATTGGAATAATGTTTAACACTACTTCACCACTCCAATTCTCCAATACCTCATTCTTCCGATTGCTAATTTTAACTAACTTCCTGGATACGACATACAGAACGAAAACCGCAGAAGCCACAGACTTTAGTTTCTCTATCCGGGAGTATTGAAAGATTGAATTTTCCATTAACTATATTTTCAACATAATTTTTAATTGAATCAATGCAGATTTTAATCAGCTCAGAATTCATTTCTTCTTTAATAACTGTCTTTAACCCGAAATCATTTACCGTAGGCTTTAACGAATAAATATAAGCATCGGCAGGGGTAAGCTTTTGATTTGTTTTTTCATCGATCAATTTTTGCGCTGCAAACAGATAAAGAGGCAGTTGAAGAGATATACCGGTTTTGAGGTCTTTTAACGAAGGTTTTTTACCGCTTAGTTTATAATCAACCACTCTATATTTTTTATTAGTCTCATCAATATCAATCCTATCAATCTTACCCGTTAATTTAATACCTTCAACATCAAAATCTTTTCCGTCTTTCTTGTTAAGTTTGTCACCGAACGATATTTCAAAGAATGCAGGTAAAAAGCTATCAGAGTCATCCCTTTCCGCCTGAAGAAATTTAAATAGAATTGAATTTTGTTTCTTGCCATTAATTCCGGTAATTCTTTCCTTTTCATAAAAGCTTAAAGGAGATTTGAAATTTGCACGGCTGATTTTTTCTTCCGCAATTTTGAAGAGTAAATCGTAAGCAAATTTATAATGTTCATCGCTAGCTTTTTGCAAAATAACCTTTTCGTCATTTAGCTTTTGATAAAATTCAAATAAAATTTCATGTAGAAGACTACCAAGCTCCAGTGCTTCAAACTCCTCAGAAGGTTCTTCAAGCGGTTCGAGTTTTAGAATACGTTCGGCAAAATACTTAAATGGACATAGCGCATAAGTTTCAAGTTGAGTAACAGAATATTTTCTATCCTTAAATTCATTCAGTCTTTCAACTGCTTCTTCAGAAAGGCTGCCGCTGAGGATGCCGGTAAACGGAGAGTCTCCAAAAGGATTTTCTATCCTAAGATTATTTATTGCGATCAATTTTTTTATTTCATCGATATTAAGTCCGGTGAAATTTAATTCTTCAGTAAATCCGGCGGCAATATTTTTACCGGCGTAAATTAATAACTCTTCTTTTGTATAAATGTTCTTTTCATAATCTTTTCCACTTTTCAATTTCACTTTGAATAAAGAAATAAATTCGCTCAAGAAATTGGATTCGACAAACTCTGTTTTTTCTTCGTGAAGCGGGGCAGTTAAGAAAAGCTGCTTACTCCACGAACAAAGCGACTGATAGAAATGGTACCGATCTTCGATTTGATGGACCCTTTCATTTTTTGCGAAAGAACCCGAAAAGAAAATTTCGGGAGAATAGCGAGTAGGGAAATCGCCGTCGCACATACCCCCAATAAAGAGATAGTCAAACTTTAGTCCTCTTATTTCGTTAAGCGTAGTAACCTGAATTCCGTAGTTTGGTTTTTCTTTAATATTATAACGCGAGGCGCTTATTACCGTGCGAATGTTATTCAAAAAAAACTTAAGAGGAAATTTCTTCTCACTACCGTTTTCAAGCTCCAGCAAATTAAAGAGTCCGGTAATTTCATCTATAAAAGTGGACAAAGCTTTTGCGTTAAGTTCAATATTCTCCTCGCGGTCGTTAATCAAATTGGAGATAAAATTTTGAGTAAAAATAAATTCATTAAGCTTAGCTAAAAATTCTTGGATAGACATTTCATTAAAAAACGGGGCAAGGATTTTATTAAGTGCAATAAAGCTCTTCAATGCTTTTTCATAAAGATTTCTATTAAAGTCGAAGTGATTTTCATTATCATCTTCCTCAAGGGAGGAGGTATATATTGCGTCACGAAGGGAATTCTGCCAATTATTATATCCTGAAATAATTTTCAGATTTACGGAAGCTTTTAGCAGGCTAAAAGAATCGATGTTGCTAAAAGTTAAATAGCCACTGCTTAAAGCGCGGAAAATATTTTTATAATAAAAATCATTCTCTAAGATTTCAAGAAAGTTTATTATAGAAATTACCGGTGCAGAAGTATTTAGGGGATATCTATCAGTAAGATTAAAAGGAAGTCCATACAATGGGAAATAATAGCGTATTAAAGGTGAATATTTCTGAATCAAATTAAAAGTGACGCATATTTTATGTGGTTCAACTTTTTGGTTGACAATAATTTCCTTGATTTCTTTTGCAATCAATTCAATTTCATTTTCTCTAGTGAAAGCGCTGATTTTAGTAATTGAGGATTCAAAATTAAAGGATTTTTCCCCGGGCGGAGTATTAAACAGTCCTTCTCTAATGTACGACTGAAACTCATTATGCGTTTCAGTTGAATCGTCGGCAATTTTTTTGAACCCTTTATCAACAAACTTATTATAGCAGCTATCAAGATGAGAAAAGATCGCGGAGTTGCCGGAAAAATAATCGAAGGAAATAAAAAGAGAGATATTTTTAACATCTGCAGAGGAATTAATAATTTCGATTTCAGGCTGGGTGAACTCATCAAAACCATTCACGATAATTATATCAACATCGGGATATAAAGTTCTAAATTGTTTATCGAAATTCCCGGAGGCGAAAGAAATTATTTCATGATAAACATCCCCAATTTCTCTAACGCCAAGCTGTATACATTTTGAATTATAGAGTTCGAAAACTGCCGCTATGTCTTCGGCTTTAAATTTTTCGGAGCCATTAAGATTTTCAGCTTCACGCAGTAATAAAGCCGGAGAAACTCCCCTGCGTTTATATTCAGCGATAACATTTTTAATTCGTTGTAAAGTTCCGAAGGGAAAATCCTTTTCATAGTTTGAAAAATATTTCAGCGGAACTTCCCGAAAGCACTGTTTGAGCAAAACAGTTGAAGAAGCATCGCTCAGTACGCGGGAACTTGCTGCTTCGCCCGGGGACAAAAGGTTAATCGCAAAACTACCTATCGTCTCAAGATTAATTTTACCAACCGCATTATTAGGCGCTGAAGAAATAATCTCCCTTCTAAGAGATCGAATTTTCCGGTTAGTAGGAACAATGAGCAAGAGTTCATTTAGCTTACCGGCATTTATTTTGCGGGAAATTTCTTTTTCAAGATTTGCAGAATGCACTTTCGCTTTTGATAGAATCATTTTTTATAATTCTCTGCTAAAATTAAATCACGGTAAGATTTTTTTATTTGCAGGTAATCATGAAGGTGAAGGAGATCGACTATTTCGTCAAATCTTTTTTTTGCATCATTTTTACCAAAAAGGACTAAAGTTTCGAGCTCCATGAAGTAGCCGAGATTTTTTACCCGGTCGAGATGAACCCTTGTATTATTGTACATGTAAAGAATTCTCTTTTTCTGGACTACAGTTTCGACCTTGAGCAATTCTCCGAAAAACTTTTCGGCGTTACCGGAGGAGAAATATAAAACCTCAAAATTTGAAAATCTATTTTTTGATTTTTCATCCCGAACGTATTTTATGATGCTCTGGTTGCCGTTTTCAATTCTAAGCTTGAGCAAGCCGGAATTTGATTTATAATAAACATCCTTTTGATTTAGCGTTGCTGTATGCGTTGCGTTAATCTCTTTTAAATATTTTTCAACTTGGTTAAATGAATTAAGTTTAATTTTCAGTTCAAGATTAGTCGGCATTGTTTCCTCAATTAAAATGGTTTTGAAATTATTTAAGAACATTATTACTTAACATAAATTTGCAAGACTTCCCTTCCTTTGCGGGGTTTAATAGAATTTATCCTCCGAGAAGATAATTCAAGCTTCAAATATTTCTTTGCAATCGAGTAAAACTCAAACGGGTCAATTCCGAACGGGGGTCCGTCTTTTTTATCCTCTACCGGGAAGAGAAGAGCAATAAGCTTTCCGCCTGGTTTTAAGAGGGAAGTTATCTTCTTGATATATTCTTCATGGCGGATGGGATTTATAGCACAGTAAGTTGTATAATCATAAACGGAGTCAAAAGTTTCTATAAAGGATTGATTAAGGTTGAAAATATCTTCGACAATAAAATTTATTTTTATGGCATTCTGTTCTGCAATTTTTCTGGAAGAAAAAACCGCTTCAAAAGAAAAATCTACTGCCGTAACATCATAACCGGCTTTAGCTGCGGCAATAGCGTCATAGCCTTTTCCAGAACCGGTTATTAAAAGCTTTCCCGGCTGAATAATTTTTTTGGAATTTAAAAGTTCAACAAAAGCTGGGGTAGCGGATTTCATATCCCACTCAGTTTCACCGAGGCGGTATTTCTCATCCCAAAAAGCCGGACTATCAACGGTATTATTCATCGTTTAATTGACTTATAATGATATTGAATTTATCTTTATCTTAATTATTTTAAGGATAAAAAATAATCGGACATGATAAAATTTTTATTATTTGTAATATTAATAATTCCTCTTCTTAATGTAAATGGTCAAGGGATAGGTGAATTAGCTCCTGCAAAACCACCTGATATCTTTCCAAATAATGCCATAGGAGTTGATATTATATTTAGCGAAGGCGGTTTTGGCTTAGGGGCTTTTTACAGACGCCAATTCAGTCAAGAGTTAACCGGCTTTACAGATTTTTCCATATCCGAAGCAAAAGATCCGCAAGAATTTACATATGTTGATTACTTCGGCAACACTTACACAGCCGGAAAATTAAATCGCGCATTCTTATTGCCGCTAAATTTCGGACTTCAATACAGGCTTTTTGAAAATGATATTTACGATAACTTAAGACCATATATAAATATTGGAATCGGTCCGGCAATTGTTTTAACCACTCCTTATGACCGAGAATTTTTTAATTCATTTCATGCAGCAAAGGCTTACCCTGCACTTGGTGGTTATGTCGGTTTCGGTGCAAATTTTGGGCTTGATAAGAAAAATTTGGTTGGGATAAATATCCGATATTATGAAATTCACATGTTCAATAAAGGTATTGAGATTCTTCAGAATAGAATTGAAAATGACCTTGGCGGATTTTTCTTAACTATTAATATCGGGACAATGTACTAAATTACGTTTTACCACAATTTAAAGACTGCAACTAAGAAATACCATGACAAACGATTTAGATTTTGCTTACAGGATTTACTACGATTACCAAAATTATTTGGAAAAAAGTTTAAGTAATCGAAGGATAAAATATTCGGATATTTTACCTTTGATTAACCAGCTCCGCAGTAATAATATATTTACTATTTCTGAAGCCGGGAAGTCAGCAGAAGGGCGGGACATTTTTTTAATAAAAATAGGTAAAGGCAAAACAAAAGTATTTTTGTGGACACAAATGCACGGAGATGAATCTACTGCTACAATGGCGTTATTTGACATTTTTAACTTTTTTGCTTCAAACGATAGTTATCGTACTGTTATAGATAATTTATTTGAAAAATTAACTATTTGTTTTATGCCAATGGTCAATCCTGACGGTGCAGAATTATTTCAGCGAAGAAACGTTTTTGATATTGATATTAATCGCGATTTTGTAAAGCTTCAAACTCCTGAGGCAAAAATATTAAAAGAAACTTTTGATAATATAAATGCGGAATTCGGATTTAATCTTCATGACCAGAGCACGCTTTATTCAACAGGGCACAGTTATAATACTGCTACGCTATCATTTCTAGCACCCGCTTTTGATATTGAAAGATCAGTTAGTCCCGCCCGGGAAAAGTCAATGAAAATATTAGGAAGTCTATTCAATACGATGTCTTCATTTATTCCGGGTCATATTGCAAAATATCCTGATGAATTTGAACCTCGAGCATTCGGTGATAACTTCCAAGGCTTGGGAATGAGTACAATCTTAATTGAATCCGGCGGCTGGAAAGACGATACTGAAAAACAATTTATCAGAAAATTAAACTTTATTTCGTTGCTTATCGCTTTAAAATCCATTGCTGATGAAAGTTACAATCATGAACCCATTGAGACTTATGATTCGATTCCTTTCAATGAAAAGGATTTGTTGGATTTAATTCTGCGAAATTTAATGTATAAAAAAGGTGGGCATGAATATATATTTGACATAGGAATAATAAGGACTGAATTAAATGGATTATCTTCCTCAGATTATTTTGTAAAATCATCGATTGAAGAGATCGGAGATCTTTCGGTTTTATTCGGTTATGAAGATTTGGATTTAGATGGGATGGAAGTGTTCCCTGGTAAAACCTTTCCGAAGGAATTTAGTACCATGGAAGAAGTTGAAAAGTTAGATTTAAATAAATTATATCTCGAAGGATATACAAACATAATTTTAAGTGACGAAAATTTTAGTCAAGATATTTCGGAACTTCCGATAAATGTCATTAAAAAATCACAAAGAAACATTAACGAAATTCAAGTTGGAAACCCGGCGAATTTACTTATTCAAAAGGAAAATCAAATAATGTATATTGTATTAAACGGATTTCTATTCGATCCTTTGAAGCGAGACGGAAAGATTAGAAATGGTATTGTTTTTCGCTAAAAATGGGCAAAATCGTTAAAAACAATTGTTTTTCTTCAAAATTTATAGGAGGTGCTAGCCAAAATATGTTGCTTATCGGAAAAGGCTTTTCTATATTTACTAGTCTAAATTTTGATAAGGAATGTTTTTATGGCAAGAATAAAAAACATCGAAGCTTTTTGTTCGGTTTGTAATGCAATGAGAAAAATGGAACTTAGCGGAGATACTCCCATTATTAGCGGAGAGTCTAATAATAAACATTGGGCAAAATGCAAGAAGTGTAAGCAAACGATGTTGATTGATATGACAGAAGATGTTAAAGAGACTAAAGTTTCTTTGGAAGGAATAGAAAATCAAGATTGTACAGTTTACGCACCCCAAAAATCTTTTACAATTGGTGAAGCGATTTATCATAAAAATTGGGATGATTTTGGTAAGGTTGTAAGCAAAGATATAATGTCTAGCGGTCAGAAATCAATAGCAGTAGAGTTTCAAAAATCAGGTCATAAGAAATTAATTGAATCATTAAATATTTAGCCCAAAAAAGGAAGGTGATATAATTGGTAGGCATTACTATAGGTGAGAACGAATCAATTGACAAGGCTCTTCGAAGATTTAAGAAAAAGTATGAAAGATCCGGTGTTCTTAAAGAATATAAAAAGAGAACTTTTTTTGTTAAGCCATCGATAAAGAAAAGAATGGAAAAGATGAAAGCCGCACGTCGTGCTCATAGAGTTGATATGATTATCGAATAGTTTTTCTGCCCCATTAGATGGGGCTTTTTTATTTTAAATCAACTTTTGGTTCGGTAATTTCTATTTCCTTCTTACTCAGATAATTTTTTTCAAAGTGTTTGATTATGCAATTATATGCTTCGTCAACCGAATTACAAAAAGAGAGGTGATGCATATCCTCGGAATTTATCACACCGTTCTCGATTAGCCCTTCAAAATTTATTATATTTTTCCAATACTTTTCATCATATACTACAAGGAGCAATTTCTTTTTAATTTTTCCAGTTTGAACTAAAGTTAACATCTCAAAAAATTCATCAATTGTACCGAAACCTCCGGGAAATACTATTAAGCATTTCGCAAGATATGCAAACCAAAATTTTCTCATAAAGAAATAGTGAAATTCAAAGCTCAATTTTTGGGAGACATATTTGTTAACAAATTGTTCAAAAGGAAGACTGATATTTAGCCCGATAGAATAGCCACCGGCAAGTTTAGCGCCTTTGTTGGCTGCTTCCATAATACCGGGACCTCCGCCTGTGCAAATTATAAAACGGTTTGCAGAAGTGGGTAGCTGCATCGACCACTCCGTTAGGCGTTTAGAAAGTTCAACCGCATCCTCATAATATTTTGACATGCTAACCTGCTGCTGAGCCTTTCTCAATTTTTCAGGAAGCTTCGGCGTAGTTTGAGGATTTATTGTTTTGAATTTGTTTAACTCAGCTATTGTTTCCTTTTTGGATCTCAGGCGAGCTGAGCCAAAAAAGACAATAGTATCTACAATCTTTAACTTTCTGAATTCTACTTGCGGTTCCAAAAATTCAGCAAGTATTCTTAGAATTCTCGCATCTGCTGAATTTAAAAAATCAATATTCTCATAAGCTTTTTGAACTGTTTTTTTCTTTGCCATTATTTAACCGGTCTTTATTAAAAGTTTTTTTTGAATGATATTTTTATGGAAGGTTAAGATGAAAGCCTTTTATTTGAGTTTAGAAATTTTATATTTACTAACTGATTTGTTTTCATAAAATTAGTTTTTTTCATAACAGATTTTATTGTTGTTATAAAAATAATCATCTAAAGGAATATTACAAACATGAAAGTCAATGTAGAGATATTATTATTATGTTAAGAAAGATTTTGTTTTTTTTCCTGCTAATTAATTCTATCTCATTATGTACTTCAAAAGAAGAACTAAAAAAGAGGATCGAGAATATTCTGACCAAAGTACCAAACCAAACGGTTTCAGCAATAATTATCTTTAATCCTCAAACTCAAGATACAATTTTTAGTGAGAACGTTTCCGATACTGTAATACCGGCATCAAATACGAAGCTATTTACGACTGCCACAGCGCTAAATTTAATGGGCGGTAACTTTATTCTTTCAACGAAAATTCTGTCCGTCGCCCGTGTTAGAAATGGTGTTTTGAACGGAAATCTTTACATCAAAGGTTACGGTAATTCTGTTTTTACAGAACAGGACTTAATTGAAATGGTTAAAGAATTAAAAAATAAGGGGATAAAAGAAATAACAGGTAACGTAATCGGGGATGATTCTTATTTTGATGACGATTATTCACGCGATGATTGGATAAATGACGAGCTAACTGACTACAGACTTCCTCCGGTCTCAGCCTTAGTTCTTGATCGCAACAGAACGGCAGTAAGAGAAAGGGTTCGGGTAAGAGTTGCAAGAAGGCGTTATAGAATTAAATATGTAACAGTATATAAAGACGTTTCCAATCCTCCATTATTTGTTGCTCAAGCTTTGAGAGCAGAATTGGTTAGAAATGGAATAAGAGTGACCGGGATGGCAGAGAAAGGAATTACGCCAAATAATGCCGGTACGCTTGCAGAGTCAACAATTTTGTTAAAAGACCTAATAAAAATTATGGATAAGCACAGCGATAATTTTTTAGCTGAGTGCCTGTTTAAGACAATCGGAGCAGTGTCAACAGGCGAACAGGGAAATGCATTTTATTCAACTCAAGCGGTGATGCGGTTTATTAAGGATAACGGAATTTTTTCTAAAGGAACTTCTTTAGTTGATGGGTCCGGGCTTTCGAGGTACGATTTGGTAACAGTAGGAGCAATTGGGGGAGTTTTAGAAAAGATGTATTTCGACCAGAAAAATTATAAAGATTTTTACAACGCATTAAGCGTCGCCGGAGTTGACGGAACTTTAAGAAACCGTATGACAGGAACTCCCGCCGAAAACAATTTCCATGGAAAAACCGGGACACTTAATGGAGTCTCTTCCCTATCCGGTTATCTAAGGTTGACCAATGGAACGGATTTAATCATAAGTATTGTTTTTCAATATCGCAACCAGGGAGCATATTATTACAGGGGAATCGAAAACGAAATTGTTACAGCTTTATCGGAATGGAACTAAAATTAAGATATGCAGAAAGTAAAGAATTTTATCCTTACCATGAAAACACTAGGGCCTCTACCCTTCCCTCCATTGATGAAGAATTATAAGCCATGAAAGGTTTAGGGTTATAAAGCTTTGGAAAGTGAATTGAAAAAGGGAATAAACTTTTAGCTTAAACCAAAATTTAGAGGGCTATTTTGCTTAAAGCCGAATGATCTGTTGAAATTTATCTCCAGTTATGAAGAGACTGTGCGAAAATTAGAAATTGGCGATTAAATATTTAATCTTAAGTATTTAAGTAGTTCTCTATACAAATACAATCTTTCCTTTTCAAATAGGTTTTCACACAGCCTCTAAAATTGTGGTTAGTTTTATAAAAAACTTTGGACTGACATTGGCTACTTATTTTTAAATGCTTTCAATCCGGCAAAGCTGCAATTTTTTCCTAGCTCCTCTTCAATCCTAATTAATTGATTGAATTTTGAAATGCGCTCGCTTCGGCAGCCGCTTCCGGTTTTTAAGTGACCTGCATTTGTTGCAACTGTCAGATCTGCAATTGTTGTATCTTCTGTTTCTCCGCTCCTGTGTGAAATGAAATAATTATACTTATTTTTCTTTGCAAGATTTATTGTTTGCAATGTTTCCGTCACCGTTCCGATTTGATTAAGTTTTATAAGAATTGAATTCCCTATTCCTTTTTTTATTCCTTCCTTTAAAATTGCAGGATTTGTGCAGAAGATATCGTCGCCGACTAATTCAACTTTATTGCCTAATTCAACTGTAAGGTTTTTCCAACCTTCCCAATCGTTTTCAGCCATTCCGTCTTCTAATAAAATAATTGGATAATCGTTAATCCATTTTTTCCATGTTTCAATCATTTCGTCCGGCGTTGCAAGGTGCTGATCGGATTTAAAGAATTTATATTTTCCGTCTTCCCACATTTCGCTCGATGCAGGGTCAAGGCAAATTGAAACATCAGCACCGGGCTTGTATCCCGCCTTTCCTATCGCTTCTATAATAACTTCAACTGCTTCTTGATTTGATTTTAAGTTTGGTGCAAAGCCACCTTCATCTCCGACTCCAGTTGAATATCCTTTTCTCTTTAATATTTCTTTTATTGTATGAAAAACTTCTACACCCATTCTTATTGACTCTTTAAATGATGATGCGTTGTGTGGCGCAATCATAAATTCCTGGAAGTCGACGTTGTTATCAGCATGTTTTCCGCCGTTAATTACATTCATGCACGGAACAGGCATTAAGTATTTATTTCTATCATTTATATAACGGTAAAGAGGAATACCTTCTTTCAATGCTGAAGCACGTGCAAATGCAATCGATACTCCGAGAATAGCGTTAGCACCAAGCTTTGATTTGTTTGGTGTGCCGTCAAGTTTAAGCAATTCATTATCTATTTCTTTCTGAGATTCAAATTTCTTCCCGACAATTGCTTTTGTAATTGCCTCATTAACATTCTCAACAGCTTTAAGAACGCCTTTGCCTTTATATCTGTTTTTGTCGCCGTCTCTTAGCTCTACCGCTTCACGCTCGCCGGTGCTTGCACCGGATGGAACAATTGCTCTTCCTAAATATTTATTTCCAAGAGTAACATCAACTTCTACCGTGGGATTTCCCCGTGAGTCCAATATTTCTCTGCCAATCACTTTTGTTATTTTCATATTTTTTCCTTTAGAATTATTTGTAGTTATTTATAATCCATGATATTTTTTTCAATCATATAATCTTGTGACGAAACCATTCCTTGTGAATTAATTTATCAATTTTAAGCGCATCAGACAACTGTACCCAACTAAGGCTTCTTTTTATTCTCGTTATCTCATCATTCTCAACAAGATCCATACATTTTTATCCTTTATTTTTTTCTATCAAGATGTTATCGCCCTTTTTCAAACGTGGATATTTAGGATTTGTTAAATCTCTAATGTCCTGTGTATAAATTACCCTGACGTCTAAATTTTTATCAAGCTCCGGGAATTGCAGTTTAATATTTGCATTTAATTTTTCCTTTAACAAATGCATGTCAATTTCATCCCGTGAAAAATATATTTTTCCGCATACGCCGCACCTAAATTGAGTGCCGCTAAGATATTCAATTGAGAATGGAATTTTATTTTTCAATCTGAATTTCACCGTCATTTTTAATGCAGCCATATTTTATCCTCAACTTCTTTTCTTTAACTTTCCATCAGAGGCGCATCAGTCTTTGGCCGAAAACTTAGGCTCAATCATCTTTTCTTACTTGATGGATACCCATAAAAAAAAGTACAATTGTACCAATTAAAAGAGTTATTCCCGAAACCGCAAAACCTACTATTGGAGAAAATGCCGTCCACAAAAATCCGATTAGTATACTTGCAACAAAATCTCCTACGCCGTTTACACTGCCAAGCACACCCATCCCGATTCCTCTCGTCTCACTTTCGATATGATCTGCTGTTATTGTGCTTTCGAGAGTGTCTTCTGCCGCAATATAAATTCCGGCTAAGGCAAAAAGCATGAATAGGTAAATTAAGTTTGTAATGTTAAAAATAAACGCAAGCATAAACCCAGTAATAGTTATTACAGCAATAAAGTAACCTCCGGCTAAAAGTTTTACTTTATTCATTTTATCACCTAATGCGCCTATCGGATAAGAAGCTGCGGCATATATTATATTTCTTAAAACGTACATTATGCCCGCTAATTGAGCAGCTTTAACAATACCGTATTGCGGCGTAAGTAAAGTTGTTGCCGCAAGGATTAAAAATGTCGGGGCAAAATCTCCCATTCCAAAAATTCCAACGCCAATCAAATAATTCTTGAAAGATTTAGGCAGTTCTTTAATAGTAATCCAAAACTTTAAATCGTGTTTTTTATCTTTACGTTTATCGGTTACCAGTAATGAAAAACTTAGGACGGCAAGAATACCGGGAATAAGAGTTATCAAAAAAATATTACGAAATGGTTGTGAAGGATTATCAATTGATAAAGGCTGCCAGACTTCCAATAATATTATCCCGATTACTGGTCCGACAATAGCGCCTAATGTATCTCCGGCTCTATGAAAGCCAAAGGCTTTTCCTCTTACTGCCGGATCGACTGAATCCGCCAGCATTGCATCTCTAATAGGTCCCCGAAACCCTCTACCAATCCATGCAGTTAGTCTGCCAATAAAAACAAGATGCCACGTTGCAGCAAATGCAAAAAGTGCTTTCGAAATTCCGGTTATAAAATATCCACCTGAAGCCAATAATTTTCTTTTACCTATTTTATCCGAAATCCATCCAGCCCACAGCTTAATAAAACTTGATGCGGCATCCGAAACTCCTTCAATAATTCCAAGCGCCGAAGGTGGTGCACCGATTACTGATAAAAATCCCGGCAGCACAGTTGTTGCCATCTCATGACTTGCATCCGAAAAAAAACTGGTTAAGCCCATACCGACAACACTTTTATTCAACCATTTGTTGCTTTTTTCTTTAGATTCTATTTTAGATTCATCTTTTGTTTTCACTTCATCACTCATGATAGCACCGATTTTTGTTTTGAAATATTGTTTATATAATTGCCCACCCAAATAGAAATTGCGGAAGCAAGTATTACATCGCTTAACCAATGTTGATCGTGATAAATCCTTCCGATTGCTGTAAGCACTGCGAGTAAGTACCAGAATATTTTCCATATTTTATGCCACAAGCGGTATCTCGTTTTGCGGTGATTGTCGAATAAACCGGCAATTATAACAGAGAAAGCAAACGCTACAGCAACATCGCCGGAAGGAAAAGAAAGATGATCGTTTGGCCCAAGCGTAAAGAATACAAATGATGAACTTCCATGCTCAGTGTAAGGTCGCCATCTGCCGAAAATCGATTTAATTATGGTAACAATTATTCCCGATAAAATGAAAGCTTCAAATATTTTCCATCCGATAACCCGATAATTATTTTTTACTAAAAACAGTCCGCCGAAATAAAAAATTAAGAAAGAATAAATTGTTAGCGACGGCTTTCCATACCAATGCGCAAAAGAGAATATTTGATCGAAAAGATTATTATGAATCGTCTTAATATATTCCCTAACATATTCGTCAAGGAAAAAACATACCGTTAATACGGCTAATAAGCTTAAAAAATAATTTATCTGATCAATATTCCAATTAAATGGCGATGAAATTAATGAGACGAAATCATTCTTTAATTTTACAAGATCTGATTTTACCATTTTCGTTTTTTTTGTAGATATCAAAAAGTCTGTCCTTTTCCTTGTTGTGGTACTGATTGTAATTTTTCTAATATTTCCTTTGCCTCATCAAGACGATAAAGTTCATCTGCAAAGATTTTCATTAACTGTTCGGGGGTAAAATTATCTTCCGGTTTAAGCCATTCGAAAAAGTTTTTCATATAATTCTTTCCCATTTCATAAGTTTCCTTTTTTATATCCGGTAAAGGGAAAAGCACATAACGCTCTTCCGCATTTATTGTATATTTAATTTCATCAATCAAGTTAAGCAGCCTTTCTTTTATCTCTAGCAAATGTTTTATTAAACTTTCTTCAAACCGCAAGCCTACCTCAAAATTAATCAGACTCAATTGAAGAATAGCGTCTGTATCTTTACGCTTATCTGCAACTTCTGTAATAATATTTATCGCTACGTTTAGTTTATCTTTAATTATATTATAATAGTCTTTCATAAAAGGTTTCCAAACATATCATCAACTTTTTTTAATAATAAATGGTTAATGTCCTGAGAATACCAGAACTCACAGCCAAACAGCAATTATAAAGCATGCGTTTTTCTCCCGGCAAATTTTTCAATCATAATATTTATAAGCTTACGCTTTTCACGGTCAATTTCATAAAAAGAATTATACTGAAGCATATTTTCAAAATCTTGCCGCATTCTTTTTATTTGTTCAACATGAATTTCTTTCAGCCAATTTTTTATATCTTCATTATCACATATTGAAATTACCTGTCTGAAATGTTCAAAGCATAGTCCTATTGTATTACAAAACTTTTTCTTGAAAGACTCTTCCTTTAACAATTCAAATTGTGCGGATATTAAAGAATTTTCATAGCTGCCAATTTGCTTGCATAGTCTGCATTCAATTTTAAAATTATCCTTTTTATAGCAGCTGCTTTCGATAAGCGATTTCAGAAACGCAATATTTGTAAGTCCACTAGCTATTTTTTTGAATTGCCTAAAATGAAAATCACAGAAGCCGCCTTCCTCGGCTACTTCTTTTCTAACTATTTCGTTATTGTGAATTTCATATTGAAGCTTAGATAATAGATCAAATTCATAATCAATTATTGCACTGCAAACCGGGCATCCAGCTTTGCTGTTAAGTAAACCGGTTGTAGGGCTTATGTTTTCCAGTATTATATTTTTGTAATCGTTATTCATAGCGCGGCAAGCCGCAATTTTGAATTATGAATCCGCCGCGGCGGATGAATTTTGAATGAAACGCAATGAAATTTATCATGAAAATATCTTGGCATAAAAAACAAAGATTTAAACGGCAATACTATAAGTACGCATAAAAAAACTCCTATCACCCCGACTAATGCCGGAATGGTAGGAGTCATTAATCCCGACCTATCTGCCGACAGGCAGGTTAAATCGGGATTCTTTAGGCGAACTCCATCGCCGTTTAAATATAAATTAAAGCAATGACTAAGTGCTAAATATTTGTTCTGCTTTCTTAGGAACGGAAACGGGAACAAAAAAATCTTCCGGGTATAGATAATCTTCGCCGGATTTATCAATTACTCTAATTAAGCCGCTTTGTATAGGAGATTTTTCAAAAACCCGTCTATATATTTTTCTTAGTTCCAACGAAGCTTCATAATCTTTGTTCTCTACACAAATTACATATTCTGTTTTCATAGCTATATTGCTAATTTTTTATTTTTATATCCTTTTTACCAATTCCATGTGCCTCAGACCAATACAGTTCAGCATGAACAACCAGGCCACTTCGCAATCGAACCGACGCTATACCTTTTAATTTC
Organism: Bacteroidota bacterium; assembly: GCA_021817845.1. GTDB lineage: Bacteria > Bacteroidota > Ignavibacteria > Ignavibacteriales > Ignavibacteriaceae > FEN-1297. The sequence continues at coordinate 36,676 of JAKAFW010000014.1, read as the reverse complement.
CGCCATCTTCCTTCCTCATACTCCCTTTTGAGTTTATCTATTTCACGGATTTTGTTTCCAACAGCAATAACTTCTACTTTTTGTATTTCCTCAATTATTTCAAAGTACATTATTCAGGGCTTCCCATTTAGAGCCGATAGGTGTAATTAAATCTCCAAGAACAGCGTGTTTGCCGACTTTCTTTAATTTATATTTTGCTTCCTCTTTGCTGTTGCCAGGCGGAACTAGTTTAGCTACCACTATGCCTCTTGAAGTAACATTAATTGTAGAACCGTGTTCAATTTCTTTTATAACTTTCATTAAATTTGCTCTAAGCTAACTGGCTGGATTTGAATTCATTACATCACTCACTGATTGGTGTACAAATCAAACGTACAAATAATAAAGACGATTATCAATGAGAAATTTTCATGTTATTTATCTATATAGCTAACACCGGCACAGCTTTCTCACTTAATTGCTAAAATTATTGCGCCTGTGCCGGTTAGCAAAATTTCAAACCTGTGTGGTAAAAAGAGTTAATATCATACTCAACAACGTGAGATAAATTTTTATCTTCTTTAACATCTTTTACTTGTGCATTAAGCAATGAAGCTATCAAAAATAAAGCAATGTATAAATATTTAAATTTATTATTCAAGGCTAATTACTTTTATTACCTACAACATATTTAATTATCTCAGCTTTTTCCATAGTAATCAGACCTCCGCAGTTTGCCTCCTCAAAAATATCATGGAGCATCGGTAAAAAATTATTTATTTTCTCTTCTTCATCTACGATTTCAATTATCATCGGCATATCTTCTGACAACCGTAGAATTTTAGAAGTATGTATCCTGCTCGTTCCCCCGTATCCCATCACACCTTTGAATACAGTAGCTCCGGCAAGATGCATCTTCCTTGCTTCTTGCACAATCTTTTCATAGACTGGAATATGGTGAATAAGGTCGGATTCTCCGACGAATATTCTAACAAGCTTTGCTTCGCTTTTTAGTTCCATTTTATACTCCGCTTAATATTTTTGAAAGTTTATATGATAAAAACAATGCCAGAAGAGTAAGTAAAACATTTGCAAGAATATTAATTCCCGCGTAAAAGAATTCTTTATTTTTTAATAAATTTATTGTTTCAAAAGCAAAAGTAGAAAAAGTAGTTAAGCCTCCGCAAAAGCCGGTTGTTAGTAGAATTCTCATTTCAACACTAATCATTTCGTTATCATTAAGGTAAAACATAAACATTCCGATTAAAAAGCTGCCTAACAAATTAACGGAAAGAGTTCCGTATGGAAAATTTGCCGGCAAAATTTTAGAAGCGTAACCAGACATCCAGTATCGAAGCATTCCACCAAAGCCTGCGCCCACAAATACCACAACATAATTTTGCAAATCATAATTCCTATATAATTTTAAAATTGTATCTATAATTGGTAGGAGTTATTAGACCGAAGGGTAATCGGACGGTTATTAGCGAACCCCATCGCTGTCACAAATATATTAAATCCTATAAAAATTAAAAATAGTTCTAGTCACAAAATATGATAAAAATTTAGAACTAGTTTCTTTTTTAATTTATAATTTTTTCTATCTTTTATGCCGTTATTCTGTTTCCTCATGCTTTTCACTATTATTTTCTTATGCATGTATCTTTCACGATTTAAATATCATGTCGTATAAATCACGCCCGTAACTGGTTTGCAGAGGTTCTCCTTCCACCACCCGGAATGTTCGGGTTCCATCTTCCAGCCGTTCTGCCCGTAAAAAGACGGCGTTCTTCATTTCCTTTTCGTAGAGATCATGTGCAAATTCATATTGATGTGTTACAAAGACAACCTTAATTCCTCTTTCGACCAACGCATTCGTTATCTGCTTTGCTATCTCCGATCCTTCTCTTTCATTTGTCGCAGAAAACGACTCGTTAAAAAGTACCATGGATTTTGATGTTAATTGGTTTACAATTTCACTCATCCTGTTAAGTTCTTCATCCAGTTTCCCACTTTCCATTGTAGTATCTTCTTCACGCTTGAAATGTGTTGCAATACCTTCGCGAACTTCAGCAGAGAATGTTTCTGATGGCACAAACATGCCTGTCTGCATCATCAACTGAGCAAGTCCGAGGCTTCGCATGAAAGTAGATTTGCCGCCTGTGTTAGCTCCGGTGATTACCAAAAGATCTTTTCCGTCCGCTTTAAGATCATTGCTTACAACTTTTCGTCCGGCGCTTAATGCAAGGCAGATGTCATATAATCCGGAAAACGACATCTTTCTCTCGTCGGCGGATGTGGGAACAGGAAAGCAGATGGGTTCTTGTATTTCAGTAAGATGCTGATGCAAATTAAGGCAACTAATGTAAAATCCCAATTCCGTTCGAAGTGCTTGAAAAAAGCTAAGGATATGATCTGTTGACTGTGCGAGTGCATTTGCAACAATATTGAGCCCCTGGTTTCGCAATTCCGATAGTGCCCGGGCTCCAGCTTCATCGCGGGGATGAATCTGATAGGTAAAGCCTGGTTGCTTTTGCGATAGAAGACGTGCCAACCAACTACGCTTGTCTTCATAAGGTTTGTTAAGGATGTAATTTGAACCTTTGTTTCCTTCTCCCAATTCCGCGCTTATTAGGACTCCGTCACTGAATTTTAATTGCTTCAAATGTTCGTCTATCCTGGATAAATATTCATCGCTGAGTTCCTGTCTGAGCATCGCAAACAATCTTTTGAGTCCTTCCGAATTAAATGACTCCTCATTTTCGTCAGCGATATTCCTCAACTTCTTCAACATCTCTGCAAACATCTCAAGCTTGTCTACAGCTTGGTGTAATATGCTGGAGGGCGTGCGACTAAAAAACCCCCATCCATAATTACCCTTTTCTTTTTCAATTGCTTCTATCGTAAGCTGATAAATACCCCTCGCAATTTGTTCATGGTTCATGCAGTCCCTCAGAATTTGTTGGCGGTACAGTATGGTGTCCGTATCAGTAACGATTGACAACATGGTTACTTTTGCCACTTCAAACAGAAAATTGTCGCCGCTCGCCATCGAATTAATCAAAATGTCCAATCCCATATCCTGGGTCAATGCCTTTTCATTCCATGGCAGGAATTTTTGTAAACTGAGCCTCTCATCAGTTTCCCATGAACGCGGCTTCTTTTCTCTTTGCATCAGGATCTGCTGCGGATCGAAATCGCGGTCTTTAAACATCAGGAATGCTTTCATGGTTTTATGCGCTCCTTTATGTGGCTGTAGGTAAGACTGTATTTTTCTGCGATTGCTATAGCGTATGCTAGTCCGTCTGCAGACCGTCTCACAACCTTGAAAGTCCGTAATGCCGGGTTCTCAGGGACAATCGTGCTGGTCATTGAAACGGTATGCTCGAAGTACGATGTCAATTCATCCACGAAAGTCACCCAAACACACAGCAAATCCAGTTCTATAATACTTTTCATCACTTTACTGCTCAAAAAAGTAACGTCTTGCAAAGTTGTGGAGTTAAAAATTTCATTCATTATGATGACTGATCGCGAAGTAGCTTGCTCTAAAATGGAGTGAATTCTTGTCAAATCGTCTTCAAGTTTACCGCGAAGATTTTCGACTTTCTCTGCCCGCTCAAATTGAGTAAAAATCTGATCAAAGAGAAAGAGCTGTGCTTCTCGTCCTGGAACCGGGCACCCTATGCTCGCAAGGTAATGCAGTTGTCCAAAGGTACGGGCAAAGGTCGTCTTGCCGCCTTGATTTGGACCGGTCACAACTATAATCCGCTCCTTGTCTTTCAAATAGAAATCATTGCAAACGATCGGGGCATTATCTTTGGTTAGCTTTTGAACTAATGCCAAATCGAATCCTTCGTAATTATATATTTCCTTTGTCGTGCTCACAACATTCGGATAGCAGAATTGCATTCGATTAAGTTTAAATTTATTGATGTGTTCCAGATAAGCGATATAAAAATGAATTTCCCTGTCGAAAGCGGCAATAGATTCATCAATAAAACCTGCCTGTCCGGTAGGCAGATTTGTGTAGCGAATACAAAAGTCATCTAACTTTGAAAATAAATCAGAATTCAATTGTGAAACGAAATCCAGTATTTTCGCTTCTATGTGGTTCATGTCCTCAGAAGTTGATTTAAACTCAACCCTGTAGTCCTTTACAGCTCCCTGTTTGAATTTTTCGAATGTCTCCTCAATTTCCGAGCTGTAGTCGATTTCTGTCTCGTAATTCTGAACCGTAAAGGTATTGTCCTTTATGATGACGCGATACTTTATCTTTGCCAGATCAGCCTTGAGTGTGTCCATTTCTTCAGCCAGCGAGGTGAAATGGACGCTTTGTGTGTAATTTGTTAGATATTCACGAAAGGCGACAAAGCCGCGTGAGTTCAACGGTGTAGAGAATAAATCTGTCGCAAGATTCTTGACGGCATCACAATAGTTCTCCACTGCATATAGAAACCAGGCTTCTTTTTGATAATGATAGTATAGCTTTTCTTTCAGAATAAGATGTTTACGGATTTCACGCATTCGCTCTGCAAAAAGCCTTACGTGTTCATACAGCGATTCACTTTCGAGCTCCTGGAACACCTCATGGCGGTACTGTATTGCATCGATATGGCTAAGCGAGAAATAAAAAAAACTTTTAACATTGTATTCTGACCAATTCGCCGTTATGGCATCAATGATTTGATCCAGATTTAAATCAACGAAAAAAGGTGGAGTCTCAACATGTTGCGCGTTTATACGGTCTGTCGGTTTATTAAAAAGTATGCTCTGGAAACTCATATAAAATCCTTTCAATGGTAGCCATTAAATTTAAAAAATAGGATTTATAATTAGTAGGAGTTATTAGACCGAAGGATTTTCGGACAGTTATAAGCGAACGCCATCACTTATACAAATATATTAAATCTTCAAGATTATCAAAATCATTTTAGTCACATTGTAATTATATTTACATCGTTCGTTATCTAAATATTTTAATTTTAATATGTGGATTAAAAAATGATGAAAAATAAAAGCAACATCTTCCTTTATCTAATTATATTTTTCTTTTTTTATTCGGCTTTGTTGTTTCCACAAAAGCATGATTCTTCAGCAAACCAGCCGGACAGCAAAATTAAGCTCGAAAACTTATCGCTTCTTAAAGATAAAATTATTCAATATTATTTCTCCGGGCAGTATGACAAAGACATGCAAATAATTTGCAGTAATGCCTGGAATAAACTTAAAAAAATAAAACCCGCCTCCAATTCCGCCGTTGTTTTCGATGTTGATGAAACTGTTTTATCAAATTACTCATTTCTAAAAGCTATGGATTTCGGTTATATCCCGTTTCTTTGGGATAAATGGATTGACAGCGCGAAAGCCCCTGCAATCAAACCGGTAAAAGCTCTTTATGATTCTGTAATGGCAAAAGGCTTTAAAATAATATTTATTTCCGGTAGAAAAGATTATCAAGATTCAGCAACTATAAATAATTTGAAAGACCAGGGCTTTACAACTTTTGATACTTTAATATTGAAAAAAGATAATGACCTTTCAACAACAACATCTTTATTCAAAGAAAGGAAAAGAATTGATTTGGTTAAAAAAGGTTATAATATAATTTGTTCAATTGGAGATCAATTTAGCGATATGTATGGTAAATATACCGGCTTAAAAGTCAAGCTGGTGGATTATATGTATTTCATTAATTGAACTTTTTAATCCTAAATCATGTGCTTTCAATTTAAAATGAAAAGAAAGTATTTGCATTTAAACTTTTAGTATAATATTTTTTCATACAGCGATGGAGTTCGCTTTTTAAATGTCCCAAACATACCTGCCTATCGGCAGACAGTTCTGGACTAATAACTCCTACCAGTTTTGGTTGGAGTTATTCATTTCTCTGAATACCTACCAAAACTATAAGTAAGAATTAAATAGAGATTAAATTTATGCTTTTTTCCCTGAGTATATTACAACTGCTCTATATAGCTCTTTTAGCACCTTTAACAATCGGCATAATACGCAAGCTTGAAGAAATTGTCGAATCTAAAAAGGGTCCGAGTATTTTCCAGGAATATTTCGACTTAAGAAAGTCATTTCGTAAAGAAACGCTAGTGCCCCAAGCGGCTTCACCGTTTTTCATTGCCGCTCCTTACGTAAGTTTTTCACTTTATTTATTACTTACTCTTGTTCTGCCGATTATCACCGCTTTCCCGCTTACATTTGGTCCGGTAGTTGATTTTGTAGGCGGAGGATTAATCTTTGGGGCAGCCGCTACTATAAAAAAAATTGCGGCTATCGACAGCAGGAGTAACTATGCCCATCTCGGTACGTCAAGGGCGTCAACTATCGGCGCGCTTTCCGAACCGATTATATTAATTATTTTCATAATGTTTGGTGTTATTACTAACACCAACAATCCTTATGTAATTAATAATGTATTACAAACTTCTACAAACTGGTATTTATCGCTTATTCATTGGTTCGCAACTTTTGCTTTTTTTATGGTCTTAATTGTAGAGACCGGCAAACTTCCGATTGAATCTCATTCACTCGGTGAACTTGGAATGATTGACCAGGCGATGGAAATGGAATACTCCGGGAAAGAACTTGCAATCTACAAATGGGGCGGCTACATGAAGCATTTTCTTTTGATGAATGTCTTTATGAACGTGTATGCTTTTCCCTACTATGTGCCTATGCAGCCTAATCTTCAAGATATTTTTATTTATATGATTATCAATTACTTAAAAATAATTTTGCTCGCTGTACTTTTTGTAATTATTCAAGAAACATTTTCCAAGTACAGGCTATTTAAGATTTTCGATTTTGTTGCGGTAGCACTTGTACTTGCATTTTTAGCAGCACTTGTATTTTACACAACAGGAGGCAATGTTTAATGAACCATTTGGATAACGCTTTTTTGCTCGTAGGCTTTCTTGAAATTGCTATGGTAATATTCATGCAATGGGAAGTTTATATTACAAACATCATAAAAACTTTCTCAATCAGTTCTTACTTAATTGCTTTGCTTTTTTTAATAGTCGGATTTATAAACAAAGAAAATTATATTTTGATTCTGGCTGCATTAACCGCATTGACAAGAGGCTTGATTATTCCGTTTTATCTTCGTAGAATTTTAAGAAAAGACAAATGGCGTGCACGGGAAACAAGTCCACTTGTCGGCATTTCAAGTTCAATTCTTATTTCATTGCTAATTACTGTAATGGGTTATTTATTATACAGCCTTACTCTTTCAAATTATATAAATTCAAATCTTGGTCCAATTCCAATTACTCTTATGATGCAAGGAATGTTTTTAATTATTTCCAGAAGCAGTACATTCACCCAATTAATTGGTTATTTAGTTATGGAAAATGCAATGTATATGTTCGGATATATTTTCCCGGAACTGCCTTTTATTGTTGAAGCCGGAATTGTGCTTGACCTTCTTGGGGTTGTAATGATTTCCGGCGCAATAATCAGATTAAGAGAAGATGTAATTAAAAACGGTTCCGAAGAATATACAGAATTAAAAGGATGAACCATATGGAATATATTTATCTTCTGCCGGTTCTGTTTTCCGCCATAGGGAGCTTGTTGTGTATCCTGCCTTTCTTAAAGTTTGAAGAAGACATTTCCGTTATAGTTGCAATAGGCGCTTTAGCCACTTCTATATATATTCTATTTCTTCCAAACTATACAACCGATTTCTTTTACATTGACGGTTTATCTAAAATATTTCTCGTGATGACAAGCGCAATTTATTTAGCTGCTGTTATCTTTTCTATTTATTATATAGATCATATACAAAACAAATTATTCCAATCTCATTTTTATTTCTTCCTTCTTAATACTTTTGTCTTGACCATGCTTTTTACTGTAATCCTAAATAACCTTGGTTTAATTTGGGTTGCTGTTGAAGCTACAACTGTTACAAGCGCGTTGCTTATTTCAACAGAGAATGACGAGTCTACAATTGAAGCAACCTGGAGATATGTTATAATCGTTTCTGTCGGTTTAATAATTTCTTTAATAGCGGTAATATTTATTTATTCTTCTTTTAAGACTCTCTCTTTTGCTGATATTCTCAAACAGCATTCCTATGAAAGGATCACATACTTCGGCGCTGTTTTAGGAATAATTGGTTTCGGTACAAAAGCAGGAATTTTTCCTATGCACACCTGGCTGCCGGATGCGCATGGTAAAGCCCCATCGCCAATAAGTGCAGTTTTCTCAGCTGTGCTATTGCCTGTGGCTTTATTTGCTATCGAAAGAATTCTTCAAGCCGTTCCGGATAACGGCGTAAAAGTATTCGCATTTACATTAGGACTACTCAGTATTGCGCTTGCCGCTTTTATGTCGTTTAATCAAGTTTATTATAAAAGAATGTTTGCTTATTCTTCTATTGACAATATGGGTATTGCTTTGATCGGGTTATCTCTCGGTGGATATGCTTTTGTAGGGAGCATATTAATAATCCTTGCACATGCCTTTGCCAAATCTGCAACGTTCTTCTTAACGGGAAATGTATTAATAAATTATGAAAGCTGGAAGATTGATGATGTTAAAGGTATTTCTAAAACTCTGCCGGCAACAGGCTATTCATTATTCTTCGGTTCGCTTGCCGTTACCGGTACTCCGCCTTTCGGAACTTTTCTTGGCGAGCTTTTAATTTTAATTTCAATTTTTAATACCTACGGCGTAATGATTACCCTTTTAACCGGCTTATTCCTTGCAATGGCATTTATCGGAATAAATTATCAAACTTTGAGAATGGTTTTCTCCGAGCCTAACATTGAAAAGAGAAAAGAAAATTATATTGTCATTATCCCGATAATAAATCTTCTGCTTGCATTAGCCGTTACCTTTGCTTCTCCATTAATCTATAATATTTTATTTAATGGGGTGTGGAAATGAAAAGGCTGTTTGGAATTTTAGAAAATAATCCGATTAATAACGAACCTGCCACTACGGGTGAGAAAAGATTTCTTCTTTTCGACGGGAAGGATTTTACGATAGAAACAAATAACAAATCAGACCTGCAAGCCGGACAGGCAAGTTCCTATCCTATCTACGATATCATAAAAAGCAGAAACTCCATAATCGGCAAAAACGAATATTTTGGCGAAGGCGTTTTTGTTTTCAGATATGGTCCGGTAACTTCATGGGTTATAGAGCCGGGGGTCTTCCACATTTATACCTACGGTGAAAGAATTCTCGGAATTAATATTGATGTTTCTTACAAAGCACGAAATATAGAACAGAAGTTAATTGGATTAAGCCCTTTGCAAGCCATTCCTTTAGCAGAATCAGTCTGCGGCAATTTTACTTTTTCGCATTCTTTAGCTTTCACAAATTCAATTGAAAAAATTTTAGGGGTTGAATTAAATCCGATTATAAAGAGTTATAAAATTATCGCACTTGAACTAGAAAGAATTTACAACCACTTATATGTTTTCAGCCAGCTTGCAAATGCAGCCGCCCAGAAAGTTTTAACAAGTCATGTGCAATTTCTTTTTGAAGAATCTTTAAGAACGAATTTTCTCTTTTCCCGCCAGCCTGACGGACAGGCAGGTTCAAGATATCTAAAAGGTATAAACAGCATCGGCAAACTGAATTCTTATCCTGATAAAAATACTTTGAACATCGTAAATGATAGGGTGAGTAATATAAATAAGGAATTAAAAAATCTCTATGCAAGAACACTTGAGAGTAAAAATTTTCTCGACAGGCTTCATGACACATCAAAGATAACCGGAGATTACGCTCTCAACAATTCTTTATCCGGTCCTTCTTTAAGGGCTTGCGGAATAAAAGAAGATTTAAGGAATTCGGATAAGTTTTATGAGGATCTTAATATCCCGACTATTGCTTTCGGCGATTCTCTGGCAAGGTTGGAAGTAAGAATAGAAGAAATTTTTGTATCTATAAAAATCATTAACGATAGAATTGATTTTATTGACAAAGTCAAAAATTTAGTCCCTTTTGAAGAATCAAATTGCTCTCTTGAAAATATAACCGGAAATGCAATAGGCGCGGTTGAATCGCCAAGCGGAATTATTGCTTATTATACCGAATTGGAGAACGGCAAAATTAAATACATTTACACATCAACGCCATCTTTGTTCGGACTAAATGCGATAAAGGATTCTTTACCCGGAATGATTTTTACAGATTTCCCGTTTTCGGTTGATTCATTTGGAAGCTTTTTTGCAGATGCGGCGAGATAATTGGATTGTCATTCCCGCGAAAGCGCATAGGCGTCAACCTAAGAATCTGTTACATTACAATATTGAGGATAATATTATAATAGAATAGCGCAAATACTAGGGAATTTGTTAATCCTCTACGAGGATTTGCCAATGTAAAATAAACCTTTTCTACAATAATTTGACCTCTACGAGGTCTAAAAACATCGTAGATGTTTGATTATTGTAGAAACAAATAAACCCAACAAATACAGTATCCTCGTAGAGGGTAAATAAATATTTTTAGTACGTTAAATACAAGTGATTACAAAGGTTCGGGAGTTTGGAAGAAATATTAAGTTGACGCCTATGCGCGAAAGCGGGAATCTATAAATGTAATAATAATTGAATACTCTAAGGAAATATTTCAATATGAATAACTGGTGGGTACCATACGGACTTAAAAAAAGATTAACAGAAAAGAAATTATATCAAACAAATATTGATGTAAAGCCGTTAAAAGGTATTTTCAAAACTTCTCTTCATATATACATTATTGATGTCGGATGCTCAAACGACTTATGTTTCGAAATACGAGCCTTGCAAGCTCCGCAATATAACATTCATAGGTTCGGAATTTTCTTTGCTGATACTCCGCGCCATGCCGATATTCTAATTGTTCTTGGTCCCGCAACAGAAAAAATGATTGAACCTTTGAAGGAAACAATAAACCAACTGCCAAAACCTTTCGGCGTAATTCTAATTGAATCTGGTAATTTCACTTCCAAAGTAAATATAAATGATATAATCGGTGAAAATCTTTTAGCCGAAATAAAAAACTATGAAAACCCGGGACAAATAATTCCAGTTCTATTAAAGCTAATGGGAAAAGGAAGCGGCAAATGAATTACTTATATATTGCGTTAGGTTTTTTCGTCTTAGGATTCATCTTAACTTTTTCAAGGCGACTGAGTTACTTTGCTGCATTCATCGGCTCTATATATGTATTTATTGCCGGTGTTTCTTCTCTAAATAATCCGCAAGTCTCCCCCGTTTATTTTCTGATCCCTAATATTTCCATCGGGTTAAATGTAGATCGAACTACAAGCTTATTTTTCATTGTTTCATCAATTTCTTTTGCGGCATTAGCATTTTACTCAATAGATTTCGGTAGGCTCTTTAGCAAGAAGATGGGAGCGTTCTTTAATCTCACTTTGTTCGGAATGGTGCTGGTAATGTCTGCCGCCGATTCAATTTTATTTTTGATCGGCTGGGAAATTATGACTATCGCCCTCACTTTCCAGATTCTTGAAAGGCGCGGCTCGATGATAAACGCATTTCAGTTTCTTGCATTCGGCGAAGCTTCCACAATGTTTTTACTTCTTGGATTTGCCGCTCTTTATTTTGCAAACAATTCTTTTTCATTAATAAATGCAGCTCACCTGCCTGCCGGACAGGCAGGTTCAAGCGCATTGTTCCTTGTTTTAACCACGCTTGGTTTCATAATTAAGATGGATATTTTCCCATTCCATACTTGGATTATTGGCGCCTATTCTAAAGCGCCTTCTCACACAGCAGCATTGCTAAGCGCTCCTTTAACTTTAATGGGTGTTTATGGTTTAGTAAGAGTCCTTTCGCTTTCAAGCTACACAAAGTGGTGGGGAATAATGGTTCTTGTGTTGGGAGCCGTTTCGGCTTTCTGGGGTGCAATGTTTTCATCTGCCGAAAGAAGTGTAAAAAAACTCCCGGCTTATTCTACTGTTGAAAATAACGGAATGATTCTTACTGCACTGGGCTTGAGCGCTATCGCGGCATTTTATTCGACAAACAAAGGAGTAGAAACACTTGCCGACTTTGCGTTCCTTGCAGCCTTGTTCATTGCATTTTCTCATACGATTGCAAAGACACTTTTATTCATTTCGGTCGGGCACGCAAAAGAAGCATTGCAAAAAGAAGATATCGATTTAGTGCGCGGCATTTGGCGGAACGTAGGCAAGCTTCCTGCATTGGGAATATTAACTTCAGGATTATCATTCAGCGCTTTTCCGCCTACTATTGGCTTTGTCGGCGAATGGATGATTCTTGAAGCACTCTTCCAATCCTATAAATTTTTAAATAATGTTGATAGAATTATCGCAGCTTTCGCCGGTATTATGGTTGCATTAGCAATCGGTCTCGCTACATTCGCAATGATAAAACTTATAGGTTATACCGCGCTTGGTCCCGATCATGGAGAAAAGGCGCATAAATTCCCGTCAAGCACAATGAAAATTTCGGAAATATTTCTCATTCTTTTATTGTTCTTAGGCGGAATTTTTTCTCCGTACTTAATTCAGCTTCTCGGCTATGGAAAATTCTTAAGCGGACTATTGTCTGTTCCCGATCCTTTACTGATTGTTTCTGCTAAACCAATCTTCGGCGTAATTTCACCTACAATTCTTACACTGGTAGTTTTGACTTTATTAATTATTCCTGTTTTGTTTTATATCTTCGGTAAAAAGAAAATCAGAAAAGTAGATGCCTGGAACGGTGCGCTTCCTCTAAGTGAAGATGAATACTATACCGTGCCGGCATATTCTTTTACACTCGAATATATTTTAAGAAGCGTCTTTCTGATGAAAGAAAAAAAAGAAGGCTATATAGCCGAAGTTCAAAATAAAGATGTTGCGGAATATTTATATGAATTCATCGGGAACACAGTCGATAAAATAAGCGGCATGGTTGGCAGAATAATAATGAACGGGAGAATATCGCTTTATATTTTGTATATCTTCATAATATTTATCTTAGTTTTCTTCTTCATATAGAAATAGATTTAGCGATGGAGTTCGCTTTTATTCCTTTCTCTTAGGAATTGATAACCCCTACTTTAATTAAAATTATTTTAAACACAGGTAGAAGTCTATTAATTCAACCTTTATAGAGGAACACATTGCTATGGAAAATAATAAATATAAAAAATTGGTAGAAGAATTATTGGAATTAGCCGGAATTAAAGTTAGCGGCAGTAATTCTTATGATATCCAAGTGCTTGATAAAAGATTTTACAAACGCGTAATTTCCGAAGTGGAATTAGGCCTTGGCGAATCGTTCATGGATAATTGGTGGACGGTAGAACAACTCGACGAAATGATATTCAAAATATTACGCGCCAACCTTGATAATAAAGTAAAACGGAATTTCAAAATTGCATTGCAGCTTTCGGGCTTCTGGCTGATAAATATGCAGGCAAGGAGAAGAGCATTTATTATCGGTAAAAGACATTATGATATGGGAAACGAATTATTTACAAAAATGCTCGACAAACGTATGAATTATAGTTGCGCTTATTGGAAAGGTGCAAATACTTTAGATGAAGCTCAAGAAAATAAATTAGAGTTGATTTGTAAAAAACTGTATCTTCAACCGGGGATGAAAATACTGGACATTGGCTGCGGCTGGGGTGCTTTTGGAAAATATGCCGCCGAAAAATATAATGTTGAAGTTGTCGGTTTAACGGTATCAAAAGAACAGGTAACCCTCGGAAAAGAATCATGCAAGGGTTTGCCTGTTGAATTTAGATTGCAAGATTACAGAGAAGTGAATCAACAATTTGATAGGATTGTTTCAGTTGGAATGATTGAGCATGTCGGTTATAAAAATTACGGTGAATATTTTAAAGTAGCTAATAGATGTTTAAATAATGACGGAATTTTTTTACTTCACACAATAGGCGCAGATCACTCTGTCAAAAGCACTGATGCTTGGACTCATAAATATATTTTTCCAAACGGAATGCTGCCTTCAATTGCCCATCTTGGCAAAGCAATTGAAGGTTTATTTATAATAGAAGATTTACATAACTTCGGCGACGATTACGATAAAACGTTAATGTCCTGGTATGAAAACTTTATAAACAGTTGGAGTTCTATACAGAAAAATTATGATGAAAGATTTTTTAAAATGTGGAAATATTTTTTATTATCGAGCGCCGGGTCTTTTAGAGCGAGGAAGAATCAACTGTGGCAAATTGTTCTCTCTAAAAATGGAATTCTAGGAGGATACAAATTGATAAGATAATTTTCTTGTTATTTGTTTTGCAATAATCAATTTATTTACTAAATAAATATTGAAGGCTATCAATATGTTTGACAACAATTATAAATTCACTTGTGTGGAAAAATTTCTTCGGTATGTAAAATACGATACTCAATCTGACGAGGACTCTACTACCTTCCCAAGCACGGGAAAACAGAAATTATTAGCTAAAGATTTAGCTGATGAATTGAAAAATATGGGACTTGAAGATGCTAATATGGATGAATGGGGTTATGTAATGGCTACTATTCCTTCTAACTCCGATAAAGATATTCCAGCAATCGCTTTTATTGCACATATTGATACTGCGCCTGCTGTAACCGGCGCAAATGTTCATCCCATTATTCACAAAGGTTATCAGGGCGGAGATATAAAATTACCAAACGATCCGGATCAGATAATAAGAACTGAAAATAACCCTGACCTGGCTAATATGATTGGGCATGATATAATTACAACTGACGGTACTACCTTACTTGGTGCGGATAATAAATCCGGCGTAGCTGAAATAATTGATGCAGCTAATTATTTTATAACTCACCCTCAAATTAAACATGGAACAATAAAAATATGTTTTACTCCAGACGAGGAAGTCGGCAGAGGAACCGAGAAAATTGATCTTAAAAAACTCGGAGCAAAATACGCTTATACTGTAGACGGCGAAAGCCGCGGTGAAGTAGAATCTGAAACTTTTAGCGCCGATGCTGTTGTACTAAAATTTCACGGTAAAAACATACACCCTGGTTATGCTAAAAATAAAATGATAAATTCCGTAAAAGTTGCGGCATCTTTTATTGAAATGTTACCCAAATACAGGCTATCTCCTGAAACGACCGAGGATAAAGAGGGATTTTTCCATTGTACCGGTTTTAACGGTAACGAGGAACTTTCAACTCTCAAATTTATCATTAGGGATTTTGAAACTGCCAAATTAAAATTCTATGAAGAATTTCTTAAAGAATTTGCAAATAAAACTATTATTAAATATCCGGATGCACATTTCGAATTTGAAGTTACTGAACAGTATCGGAACATGAAGGAAGTTCTCGATATGCATCCTCAAGTGGTTAACATTGGCATTGAAGCTATGAAGAGATTAGGCATCCAGCCTATTACGCACGCGATTAGAGGTGGTACTGACGGTTCTAAATTATCATTTATGGGCCTCCCTACTCCTAATATTTTCGCCGGCGAACATAGTTACCACTCAAAACTTGAATGGGTTTCTGTTCAGGATATGGAAATGGCTGTAAAGGTAATTGTTACAATTGCAAAAATATGGGAAGAGAAAGGGGTATGATTTTTATAGCTGCCAATTTTGCATTTGTACGTGTTGGTTAAATCAAATGCCGCTCTAAAAACTTGTTTATCGAGTATATGAATTTTATATTTGTGGCAGCGATGGAGTTCGCTTATTATTCCCTTCTTTGAAGGAATTAATAACTCCTACTTAATTAATTTTTTGATTAATCAAGTAGGAGTTTTTTTATACTCCTGCCTACACGTAAGTAGGCTTTCCGGAAGGAATAGATACAGCATGAAAGCACTAATTGTCTCAGATATTCACGCAAACTTACCCGCATTAAACGCTGTTCTGGATAAAGACGGCGATTACGATAAACTTATTTTTCTAGGCGATGTTGTAGATTATGGTCCACATCCTAAAGAATGTGTAAAATTCATAAAAGAAAATGCCGATTATTTTGTCCGCGGCAATCACGATAATGCTCTTGGTTACGGTGTTGATTGTAACTGCATGGGCTCCTTTCGCAAATATTCAATTGCAACAAGAGCATGGCACAAAACGTTGCTCGATGAGAATGATATTCATTTTTTAAGAAGCATGCCCACCCTTGACAAGATTGAAGATGACATAACCTCTTTTTATTTAGCTCATGCTTCCCCTCAAGGCGATATGTTTAAATATCTAAATCAAGACGAAATTACCAGAGAGCTTGAAGGTATTATTGCCGACTATATTCTTGTTGGTCATACTCACGTTCAATATAAGAAAACAATGGATTATGAAATGATTGTCAATCCAGGCAGTGTTGGTCTCGCGCGCGACGGCGGGCAGGCCTGCTATGCTGTTTATGAAGATGACGAAATTCATCTTAAAAGAATTGAATATGATGTTGAAAAAACAATTGCTGATTTAATGAGAAGCCCTCTCCCCCAGGCCATAAAAGATGGATTAAAAAATATTTTATTAAAAAAGTAAATTTATGTTTATTACTAAAAATAGACAAAAGTCGAATAAATTTTTGGACTGCACTGAAATGATTAATGCTTTCAAACTTGATGGATGTCCAATTTGCAGAAGAACAGATACTGCAGCTCATAAATACATTGAGAATATTCTTCATGAAAGTGTAACCGGTTCTCAAGCAATAAGAAAGCTTCGGGACTCCCTCGGCTTTTGCCAAGCTCATTCTCAAATGCTATTTAATATTGGCGATACTTTCGGGAACGCTGTCATTTATAAAGGAATTTTACTTGAATTGTTAAACGACTTATACCACAGCAACTTAGACCAATTTAACAATATAGCTAACTGTCCGGTTTGTATTGTCGCTTCACAAGAGGATCAAAATACTGTAGAATTATTTTATCACTTCTACGGAGAAGATGAATTTACTTCAGAGTTTAATAAATCTGCTGGGCTTTGCGTTCCCCATCTTCTAATGGTTTTAAATAAATTAGATGATGCAGCACTTAAGGAAATGGTTATTAAATTTCACATAGAAAAGATTAAAGATTTAATCGGACATCTTGATGAATTAACTATAAAACACGCTTACCTTTTTAACAATGGAATAATATCAGATGAAGATGCTGCTCCATTGAAGAAGGTAATAAAATTTATTAGGGGTATGTTTTAACAAATTTTAATTATCACCATATGATTTATTACTGTTCAAATTGCTGGAGCGAGATAAATAAGGATTTGGAGATTTGCCCTTACTGTGGAAATTCCCAATTTTTGCTTAATCAAGAGCCTTTTGAGAAAAAACTTATACGGGCTTTAACACACCCGGAACCAACAACAGTTGTTAGAGCTATTAAAATTTTAGGAGAATTAAAATCAAAAAATGCGCTTCCTGATTTATTTGAAATTATAAAAACCCAGCACGACCCGTTTGTAGTTTCCGAAGCGGTAAAAAGTATTCTGGAAATTGATGATGGGAAAGACTCAATTGAAAAAATAAAAAGTTTTCTTAAAATTGATTTGGGAATATTAAATCCTTTAACGAATAATAAAATTACGTTATAATTTATTTATGAATTGAATATGCAACTTGTAAAACAATATTCAGATAAATTTGATTGCTTAATTCAGCTTTCAAAAAATTATAATCTTAGCGATATAGCATCAGAATTAAAATCGGAATCGGATAAATTAAAAAACGAATATCTTTATCTGGTAGTAATAGGTCAATTCAAAAGAGGAAAAAGCACATTAATAAATGCTTTAATCGGCAATGATCTTCTTCCAACAGCGGTGCTGCCTCTTACTTCAATTATTACGATGATTAAGTTCGGCGAACAACAAAAAGTTAAAATAATATTTGAAGATGAAAGCGTTCTTATTATTCTGCACCATGAATTACATAATTACATAACCGAATCCGGTAACCCTAAAAATGAAAAGAAGGTAAAGCTTGTAGAAATACTTTCCCCTTCTGAATTTCTAAAAGACGGAATAGTTTTAATCGATACGCCGGGCATTGGCTCTCTGTTCCTTCATAACACAAAATCCACCAAGAGTTTTATACCTAAAATTGATGCCGCAATCTTCGTGCTTTCCGTCGATCCCCCAATCACTCAAACCGAGTTTCAGTTCTTTGAGGAAGTTCGCTCTAATGTAAACAAGTTCTATTTCGTGATGAATAAAGTAGACTTGGCAGATAAAAAATCCGGGAAAGAAATAATTGATTATACAAAAAATATTTTGTCATCTACAAACCTGCCTGCCGGACAGGCAGTCCATAATATTGAGCCCAAAGTATTTCCAATTTCTGCAAAGCTTGCTCTGGAAGAAAGATTATGCAATGATAAATCAAAACTTCCTACTTCGGGAATTTTATCCTTAGAAAATGAAATTAAAAGCTCAATCCGCTCGGAAAAATTTTCTATTCTACAAAGCAGCGTAAAAAGGAAATTTGATAAATATATTTCGCAGCTTTCTTTTTCTATAGAACTTGAACAGAACGCTCTGCGCACACCGGTAGATATTTTTGAAGACAAAATTAGGAAGTTTAATTTCGAGATGGATAAGATATCCGGAGAAAAAAAATTGGCGATATATAACTTTAACGGAGAAATAAATGAATTGATAACAACGCTTTGGATTGAAGTTAATGAATTCTCTAATTCGTATTCGCAAACTCTTTATAAAAATCTTTCCAACTATTTGATATCATTAAACAAAACAATAAAGAGATCTGACTTGGTTACTCTTGCAAGAAATTATTTTGCATCAAAGCTTTCTTTCGATTTTGAAGAATGGCGATATAAGATTGAATCCGACCTAATAAGAAAATATTCTTATATCGTAGAGAAATCGATAGCTAAAATAAATGACTTAATAAAGAAAATTACCGAAATAGCTGCTAATCTTTTCGACACTTCTTCACCATTGCTTCTGGATATTTTTGTCTTTAAATCAGTTTCTAAATTTTCTTATAAAACAAAAGATGATCCGTTATTCCTTGAAATAGATATCTATAAATTGCTTCCGTATTTCATTCCAAGGAACTTATTAATCAATTTGATATTAAAGAAGATGAAAAACGAAATCAATGATAAATCCGGGTTAAACTCCGGAAGCATAATGGGATTTTATCGCACATCAATTGATGAAGCTTCATTAAAGTTTAAGTATGAAATGGATGGAAAAGTTGACCAGGTTATTGCTTACATAAATTCTGCTGTTTCCGCTGCTCTGAAAAATAAAAGTCTAAGCGAACAACTTATAACCACAAAGATGGAAAAAATTAATGATGATCTTGCTTTGCTTAATTCATTAAAAACAAATGAGAATTAATGTTATGAACGCTGAAATATTACTTCCTGAAAATCATCGTAGAAGCCTATCTGTTACTGCCAAAATGATTGAGGAAGGATTAAACGAAGTGGAATCGAAACTAAGAGGAAATTCCGATCATAAAATTACCATGATAGTCGAACCTTCTTATGACCTGGAATCAAAGGAAAAAATATATGAGATAATAAAAGATATAAAAGCTGTAAATGCAAAAATGTTTAAGGAGCTTTCTTTAACTCCACAGAAAACTTATGAAAGCAGAATACTTCAATCCCAAGCAGTTTATTTGTGGAGTATATTAGTCGACAGTAGTTCTAAAAATTTAATTCGCTACGGCGATCTTACACCGGAAGAATGCGAACTGGTTGATAATTATGTTTTAAAAATTTTAGGTTTACTTGATAAACTGAAAGAGTTTAATGGATAATTTTTATCTAAGGACTAATGATCTGTTGAAATATATTCCCCTTAATAAAATTTACCTGACCGCAGAGGATGTGGAAGTTAAAATATGACCAAAGATTTGCGCAAAGATCACAAACGGGAAATTTTGAACTGTATAAATATATTTTTTTACAAACAAAAATAAAATTTATTTCTTTGGCGTTTGGGTTTGCTGAACCGGTGCTGTCGATTGCGGCGGCAAACTTGGAGTTTGAGGAACTTGCCTTCCTGAACCTTGAATTATTTTTTCACGTTGAGCCGCACTTGATTGACCGGGTAAAAAGAAAAGATTTACAATAATTGCCAAGACAGCAATACTTCCTGCAAGCCACCAGGTTGCTTTACTGAGAAAATCTGCTGTTCTTCTAGTTCCGAACATTGTTCCCATGCTAGAACCTGCGCCAAATGTTCCCGAAAGTCCGTCACCTTTACTTGCCTGCATAAGGACAATTATCATTAAGAAAAGTGAAATTAAAGACAATATTACAATCAAAAAAGAATACATAATTATTAACTCCTAAATAATGTAGCGGGGGAGGGATTCGAACCCCCGACACGTGGATTATGATTCCACTGCTCTAACCAACTGAGCTACCCCGCCGATTTTTAATTTTTAGCGTGTAAATATAGGAACAATTACCTAAAATATCAAAAACTTAGGGCATTCAGAATACAACTTGAAGGAATAAGTAATTTATACGATTTACTCATTCTGATGATGATTTCTTGCTCTTTGTTTGTTTTTCAAGTGATTTTTGAACTAATTGACTTCCATAAATAATCGAGAAGTTCAGGAATTCCCTGCTTCGTAGCGGATGAAAACAGCAACAACGGGGAATCGCTGTTTCTTATTTTTTTCTTAGAAATTTTTTTTAGCTGATCAGCGTCAACCAGGTCAATTTTTGATAATGAGACAATTTTTTTCTTCTCTGCAAGTTTGGGGCTATAACTTTTTAGTTCGTTCAGTAAAATGTTGTAATCGCGCTGATAATTTTCTGAAGTAACATCAATCAAGAACAAAATTATTTTTGTTCGTTCAATATGCCGCAAAAATTTATGTCCTAATCCTTTTCCCTCATGGGCACCTTCAATTATGCCGGGAATATCAGCAACAGTAAAGCTTTGGTAATCTTTATATCTTACAATTCCTAAATTCGGTTCAAGAGTTGTGAAAGGATAATCGGCTATTTTTGGTTTAGCCGAAGAAATGGTTGAAATTAAAGTTGATTTGCCCGCATTCGGAAAGCCAACCAATCCAATATCGGCAATAAGCTTAAGTTCCAAAATTATTTTTTTCTCTTCGCCTGCTTTTCCGGGTTCTGCAAATCTTGGCGTTTGATTAGTAGGGGTTGCAAAATTACTATTCCCCTTCCCACCCTTTCCGCCTTTTGCAATAACTATTTTTTTTTCATCTGTATCCAGATCGAATAAAACTTTTCCTGTTTCCGGATCTTTAATAACAGTTCCAACCGGCACTTGAATTATAATATCCTCCCCGTTTTTCCCATCCTTAAGTGCGCTTGCTCCATTATCTCCTTTGCCGGCTTTGTAATGCTTTCTATATCTAAAATCGAGAAGAGTCGAAAAATTATGATGAGCTTGAAAGATAATATCTCCACCTTTTCCGCCGTTTCCGCCGGATGGTCCTCCTTTGGGAACATATTTTTCACGTCTAAAGGTAACCGCCCCATCGCCTCCTTTTCCGGAAGCAATTTCTATTTCCGCATAGTCAATAAACATGATTAAGCCTGGTCAAAATAATTTGAAACCGCGTTAGTTAGGGTAACGGCTTCCTGCGAGTATGGATTTACCCGGTATGTTAAAAAAACAGTTTTTAATATCTCAGTCGCCTCATCATATGAAATACATTCTGATATTTTTGCTACCGTGCTTTCAAAATCTTCCCGATCTTCATTAAAGACCGATGAAATAATTTTCCGTATATCTTTTTTGCTCAAATATTCATAGACATCTTTATCATAGCGCTTAATATTTTTTTTATTTGAACTTGCCTGAATTTGGTTATCTTTATTTTCATCTTCCAATTGAAAGCTTAATTTTTCTTCACCTACTAATTGTATTTCATCTTCGGCATTGTTGATAAATGGACTTTCTTTGTCTTTGCCAAAAACCTCACCCACATCTTGCAGAAGAGAAACATCATTTTCTTTTTCTTCATTTTCAGTTACCAGAGGTTCATCTGAACTATCTTCCGGTTCAATTGTAAACTCGAAATTGTTTAAGTCGGTTTTTATTTCCAGCAATTCATTTTCGATGGATTGAAGTTCGGAATCGTAAAGAGATAGCAGATCGTCGTCAATTAGTTCATTCTCAATATTTTCATCTTTTGGTTTTTCATTTGGGAATTTTTCAGTGTCCGTCAAAATTGTTTTGGATTTCTTTTTATTTTCCGGAGTTTTCTGCTCTTCCGAATTAAACGTAGAAACCGTTTTATCTTCTTTATCTTTTCCTATGGAGCTATCTTCATCTGTAGTCGTTTTAAAAAGATTGGTTTGGGCATCTGTAATAATCTCTTCTTCCGTTGTTTTGATAGGTTGCGGGAGCGTTGCTGAATACAGGACTTTTCTAATCTCTTCGACGTTAAAATTTTGAGTTGACTCTGCCGGGAAATATTTCCTTATTTTAAACTGATAGTCGATTAAATTTTTCTCTTTAAGAAAAAGGTCGAAATAAGCAGGAGAAATCGTAGTTTTGTTAACACCGCCCTCATTAAAAAATTCTGCCGTTGAATAGATCGAGTTATCCAAAAACTTTTCAGCTTGTCCTGAAAATAATTCTTTGTCAATTTTAGTGAGAATAGCTTCGAATTCAGTAATACTTAAAACAGATAATTTTCTTTTGGAAAGATAACCGAGAAAAATATTCTTAATATAATCATAATAATAAATGTAGTTGAAAGCTAATTTGATTTCCTCAAATGTTTTCTGCTCCGATTCATTATAGACAAGTTTTACTAATGACCAACGGGGTCTAATTAAAAAGTTAATGTTAAACGAAACAGCTTGAAGCATTAATTTCTTCATATCTTCAAAAGATATTTTTTTATCCCTTTTAATTTCTTCGCCGATAATGTTCAAATGTTTTGCTATTTCAGCGCCGGAATAATCAAAAGCAGACTGTTGAAGAAGTTTTTTCCTATCTTCAAATATAAGGAAATCCAATTCAGCGGAAATATATTGAATAATTGCCGGATGAACATCACTGCTTAACAGCTTCGCAAAAGTAAAAAACGATCCGAATTTTTTTACTTTATTAAGGCTAAAGTCAGATATAAATTTTATTTCTTTATCAAACATCAAAATCTCTCCAAATAACAATTCAAAATAAAAAAATCCCGAATAACTTGCCTGCCAACAGGCAGCAATAGGTCGGGATTTAGAAGGAAAATTGATTTTATATGTTCTTAATCAACCAATTCTTCGGTTTTAAACTTAGCACTGATATATTCCCGATTCATTCTTGCAATGTTAGATACGGAAATACCTTTTGGGCATTCAGCTTCGCAAGCATAGGTATTTGTACAACTGCCGAAGAGATTTTCATCCATAACCTTAACCATAGCTTGAACTCGTTCATACCTTTCGGGTTGACCTTGGGGCAAAATAGCAAACTGGGAAACCTTTGCAGCGACAAAAAGCATGGCAGAGGAATTCTTACAAGCCGCAACGCAAGCGCCGCAGCCTATGCATTCGGCGGCATCAAGAGCAAGGTCGGCTATTTTTTTAGGAATTAGAATAGCATTTGCATCAGGTGCACTGCCTGCGTTGAAAGATACGAAACCTCCAGCTTGTTGAATTTTATCAAAGCCGGATCTATCAACAATAAGGTCTTTAATTATAGGGAATGCAGTTGCTCTGAAAGGTTCAATAAAAAGAGTTTCGCCGTCATTAAAATTACGCATATGCAATTGACAAGTAGCTGTTTTAGGTAATGGACCGTGAGGATGCCCGTTAACGACTAGCCCGCATGTACCACAAATACCTTCGCGGCAATCGCTTTCAAAAGCAATAGGTTTTTTACCTTCCGCTTCCAAACTATTATTTATTTCGTCGAGTATTTCAAGGATTGATGAATCAGGCGATACGTCTTGTTTAAACTCTTCAAAATAACCTTTTGATGAAGGAGTTTCCTGTCGCCAGATATTTAACGTCAAATGAATATGATTATTGTCCATTATTTATAACTCCTCGTAGCTAATTTTATATTATCAAATTCAAGATTCTCTTTGTTTAACTCCCACACACCCGGCTTTTTAAATTCCCAGGCTGCTACATAAGAATATTCATCATCTCTTCTTAATGCTTCACCTTCGACTGTTTGATATTCTTCGCGGAAATGACCTCCACAGCTTTCATTCCGGTTCAACGCGTCAATGGCCATAAGTTCGCCAAGTTCCAGAAAATCAGAGACTCTGCCGGCTCTTTCAAGCGTCTGATTAAGTTCATCTCCTTTACCGACAATTTTGACGTCTTTCCAGAATTCTTCTCGTAATTCACTGATACTTTTAATAGCCGCCTTCAATCCAGTTTCGCTGCGGGACATTCCAACTTTGTCAATCAGAATATGACCGAGGCGTTTATGAATTGAATCGACAGTTTGTTTTCCGTTAACAGCTAATAATTTATTTACGTTTTCTTTTACATTATTTTCTGCTTCTTTGAATTCATTAGATTTTGGATCCACTTTAGCCGGTTTCTCTGTTGTAAGATAATTTCCGATTGTGTAAGGAATAACGAAGTAACCGTCTGCAAGCCCTTGCATAAGTGCGCTAGCGCCGAGTCTATTTGCGCCATGGTCGGAAAAGTTAGCCTCTCCAAGAACGAATAAGCCCGGGACATTGCTCATCAGATTATAATCAACCCATAGACCGCCCATTGCATAGTGAGGGGCAGGATAAATCTGCATTGGAACTTCATAAGGGTCGGTTCCGGTAATATTCTGGTACATATCTAATAAGTTACCGTATTTATCTTTAACGCCTTCTTTACCGATACGATTAAAAGCATCCGATAAGTCAAGATAAACCGCTCTACCTCCTCCAACACCGCGTCCTTCGTCACAGACATATTTAGCGCTACGCGAAGCCACATCGCGTGCAACTAAATTACCAAAAGCAGGATATTTTCTTTCGAGATAATAATCTCTTTCATCTTCAGGAATTTCATTTGGAGGTCTTGTATCGCCAATTTTTTTAGGAACCCAAATTCTTCCGTCGTTCCTCAAGCTTTCGCTCATTAAAACTAATTTTGATTGATTTTCGCCATGAACAGGAAGGCAAGTAGGATGAATTTGTGTATAGCAAGGGTTGGCAAATACGGCACCGCGTTTATGAGCGCGCCATGAAGCTGTTGCATTGCTGTTCATAGCATTTGTTGATAAGAAATATACATTCACATAACCGCCGGTGGCTAAAATAACAGCTTGAGCAGAGTAGCTCTCAATTTCTCCGGTAACAAGATTACGGACAATAATGCCCTGCGCTTTGCCATTAACAACAACAAGGTCGAGCATTTCGCGTCGAGAAAACATTGTGACATTGCCGAGATGAATTTGTCTGTTCAAAGAACCATAAGCTCCGAGGAGTAATTGCTGTCCGGTTTCTCCGCGCGCATAAAAAGTTCTTGACACTTGAGCGCCGCCAAAAGAACGGTTGGCAAGCATACCGCCGTATTCTCTTGCAAAAGGTACACCCTGAGCTACACATTGATCTATAATATTATTACTAACATCAGCAAGGCGGTAGACATTAGCTTCGCGGGAACGGAAGTCGCCTCCTTTGACGGTATCATAGAACAATCTGAAGACAGAATCGGCGTCGTTCTGATAATTTTTCGCAGCGTTTATTCCTCCTTGAGCGGCGATTGAATGGGCGCGTCGAGGGGAATCGTGATAAGAAAATGCTTTTACCTTATAGCCTAATTCGCCTAAAGTTGCTGCCGCAGAAGCACCTGCAAGACCGGTACCGACAACGATTATATCATATTTTCTTTTGTTTGCAGGATTGACAAGTTTCATCGAAAATTTATGGTTAGACCATTTTTCCGAAATATTTCCATCGGGTACGTGAGAATCTAACTTTATCATTATTTACCTCCCATTAAAAAAAAGTATATTGGAATAGAGGCGAAACCGAGCGCTAAAATTAGGGCATAAACTGTCCCAATTTTTTTTATTAACGGAGTATATTTTTTATGATTCCACCCGAATGTTTGAAAGGCGCTTTGGAAGGCATGGTTTAGATGATACCCCAATACAATCATTCCTATTACATAAATTAGTGAATATATTGGATTTTGAAACCAGTGGGTTACAATCGTATAATAAGGATATTCGGTATTAGGATGCAATCCAAAGTTAAAAGTTGCCCAGAATGTTGATAAGTGAATTATAAGGAAAACAAAGATTGTAACTCCGGTAATAGCCATAGTTCTCGAATATATATCGCTATTTTCTCTTGAAGCATTGACAGCATATTTATGCGGGTTTGCTTTTTTGTTTTCGTACCAAAGTTTTAAACCGTTGTAGATATGGAAAATAAATATAAGAGCAAGTAGAACTTCAATCACTCTAATAAGAGGTTTGAACATTTCCAAAGTATTGACATATGTATCGAATGCTTTTGGACCGAAATAAAGCATCATGTTGCCTATGAAATGAATGATTAAAAAAAGCATAAGCAAGGAACCGGTAAGAGCCATGATAAACTTTTTACCGATTGAGGAACTGGTGAACGTGCTGAACCAACCCATTAAACTACTCCTTCAATAAAATGAATTCTTGATTTGACAATATTATTATTTAAGATGGAATATATATTTGTGTTCATTTTCAAAAGATTGTTTTCGATGTGCTATAGTGAATGGCAAACCTGTTTTTGATTACATTAAAATTTTTGCTAACCGAAATTATCAATTTTAATTTATAAAATCAATCAAAGAATAAAGCGGGGGCGCGAAATACGAACAAAAATATATGAATAGTGCACTAAAGCTTGTCAGTCCGGTAAGCAAAGATTTAATTGACAATACTAGAAAGAATTCTATTTGTTGTTAAAGGGAGAGTAATAGGCTTTATATGGGGGAAGGAAGGCGCATTCAGAGTGTATTCACAGTGCATTCAGAGTGCATTCAAATCGTTTTCAGGGTACTATTTTGATTTGCTTTCCCTTTTAGATTTCTTTAGATGGATTTGTATCCATCAACTATAAAATAGCAACAAGTAAAGAAAAGGGGCTAAAACTTGCTTGTGGCAAATATATTAAATTGTAATAAGGGAAGCAAGGAAAATACCGCGCAATTCCATAACTCCATTACACCAACCTGCCTGGCGGCAGACAGGCTTTCAAAGAGTTGCGTAACAATAGTGAGTAATGAGGATGACAGCGCTATACAGGGAATTTCTCCCCGCAAACCCCGCAAACGGGGCAAACGGGACAAACGAGGCAGGCCCTCCGGTCGAAATGATACTGATATTATGGGGTTTCTTCCTTCTGTCGTCGACAATGACAAATTCTTGTGTGTCAAATCGAAGGAGTCCCGCATACGCATAGGCGTCAACTTAATATTTCTTCCAAACTCCCGAACCTTTGTAATCACTTGTATTTAACGTACTAAAACTATTTATTTATCCTCTACGAGGATAGTTTATTTGTTGGGTTTATTTGTTTCTACAATAATCAAACATCTACGATGTTTTTAGACCTCGTAGAGGTCAAATTATTGTAGGAAAAGGTTTATTTTACATTGGCAAATCCTCGTAGAGGATTAACAAATTCCCCAGTATTTACGCTATTCTATTATAATATTATCCTCAATATTGTAATGTAACAGATTCTTAAGTTGACGCCTATGCGCATACGGGATAAATCATCGACTGAGATATCCCATGTTCAATTCGTGCACCTAAGCTATATATGGGATTTCTCCCTACGGTCGAAATGACAATTGTATTTTGACGATTCTTTGTAAGGACATATGTTATTGTTTACCAATGAATAATAAATTATATGAACTTATAATTGATTATCATAATTAGATTTTTTAATTTAATATAATTAAGAATTTTAATAATAAATTTTGGGGAATAAATGCAGGAAGAAAGACTCTATAATTTAGATTTAGAAAACAATAAAGGAGAATATTATGAAGGGTTACATTATTCGCGCTGCCATATTAATGGCATTATTATTCATATCATCCAAGGAGACAAATTCTCAATGGGTTCGAATGAACGCACCTTATGGTTGGGAGTTTAATAATTTTGCAGTAATTAATTCTACGATTTTGGGCGGCAGCCCTTCACGGGGTATTTATCGTTCAACTGATAATGGGCTGCATTGGGCTGAAGCAAATAGCGGACTTTGGGCTAACAGTATTACATCACTTGGTGTCTTTAAGCAAAATTTTCTTGCAGGCGCTTGGGATGGGACAAACAATCTTTTATTTTTATCTTCTGACAATGGGGGTACCTGGTCTCAGGTTAATACTATTAGCCCGTCGCGGTCGATAACATGTTTTACAACAAAGGATACTATACTTTTTGCTGGAACTGGAGACGGTGTATACCGATCAACTGACGGAGGTTTTCATTGGATCAAACCAAATAATACCGGGCTACAGTATCCGGTTGTGTCGCTTCTCGTAATTGATTCAAATATTTATGCAGGCACAGGGGGCGGAGGAGTTTTTAAAACTACAAATATGGGTGACAGTTGGGCTCAATTAAGCATTCCAAATTATAACCCCTATGTCACTTCCCTATTTGTTCATAACAGCAAATTGTATATGGCATCCAGCATGAATCTATATAATACAACCGATAATGGATTGAGTTGGAATAGCGTTACAAACAGTATGCCGTTTACATACAACGGCACTATGATAGTAAACGGATCGAATATCTATTTAGGTTCCGGTCAGGGAATGTTTCTTTCAACAGATGATGGAAATAGTTGGAATAGTATTGGTCTTGCAAGTGCGATAGTTGAAGCCATTGCAGTATCGGGCGGTAATTTAATTGCCGGGACCAGCGATGTCGGCATTTTCACAACTCAAGATAACGGTACGAACTGGCTTCAAACCGGTGCAGTGAGTAACATGTTGGTTCAAGCCCTTGCTGTTATTGATTCTAATCTTGTTGTAGGCGATGCCGCACAGGAAGGTGTGTTTGTTTCGAGAGACAACGGGGACAGCTATAAGGAATATTACAATCTTAATCATAGCTATGTTTTGTGCTTGAAAACAAGAGGAACTGATTTTTATGCCGGAACAGAAAAGGCTCTTGACGGCGGAGGTGGGATATTCAAATCTTCCGATTATGGTAAGAGTTGGAATTATATAGGTCTTAAAAACATGCTTGTCTTTTCCATCAATTATAATCAATCTTATTTATTTGTAGGGTCAGATCAAGGTGTTTTACGAACTGCAAATGAGGGAGCAACCTGGGAGCAGGTCAATAATGGTTTGCCTTCTGCACGTATTAATGATTTTGAAGTAATGGATACTGTCCTTTTTGTAGGAACAGATGCGGGAATTTTTAGATCAACTAATAACGGTACAAACTGGACTTCATACGGATTTAAAGACACTTCAGTTACTTCGTTACAGAAGGTCGGCACAGCTCTGTTTGCAGGGACACAAACTGGTATCTTCAGCAATGTACCTCCAGATACAAATTGGGTAAGGATTGGTTTTGCTGACTCGGTAGTTTACTCTCTTGAGATTAAAAATGGGTTGATCTTTGCGGAAATTAATAGCAAATTATTTATCTCGAGAGATAATGGAATTAGCTGGTCTCCAATAAATACGGGCTTTGATGATAATACCTCAATTTCAACATTTACTGTCGGTGATAATTTTTTATTTGCTGGATCGTGGGGTGAAGGAGTTTGGAGACGTCCATTATCTGAGGTGATAACAGGTATTACCGTGGACAGAAATATTTTACCTTCTCAATTTAGTCTTAATCAAAATTATCCAAATCCCTTTAACCCAAGTACTATAATTAGCTATCAGCTATCAGCGAACAGTAAAGTCACTTTAAAAATTTATGATGTTTTAGGAAATGAAGTTGCAAGTTTGGTTAATGAAGAAAAGCCGGCGGGAAGGTATTCTGTTAGTTTTAATGGAAGTAAACTTGCTAGCGGAGTTTATTTTTACAGAATGCAGGCGGGAAGTTTTGTGGAGACGAAAAAGTTAATTCTGTTGAAATAGAATTTTAGTTTTATTATAATATCATTTCAAGGCTGTCGATTGGCAGCCTTTTTTTGTGTTGTATTTGAAACACTAAATAATCCTTATTTTTTGAGTAATTAATCATCAAGGAATTATTACTTTATGAAGCTTGACAGACAATTTCAGATATAGTTGTAGGCAAATGTAAAATCCTTTTGCACAATGAGAGTATATAAAAATGAAAGACTAAGGTGGCTGACCATCCGGATTTAGTTGATTATATTAAAAAAACAAACTTTCATGTTTTGAAAGTTTGAATATTCGGATGATAATGTACCCCCGAGAGGATTCGAACCTCCGACAAACGGTTTAATAAACCGTTTTATCTTATTTATTCCTAATTACTTACCAAATACTATTAACTAAATAGTAAACTATTTATTCAAATTTTAACCCATTTGGAGGTTTTATGTTTCTTTTTAAAAAGAAGAACGGTTATTACTATGTTGTCTATGATGATGAAAATAAAAAGCGAAAATTTTTATCAACAAAATCAAAATATAAAAGTGAAGCAAATGAATTTTTCTCAAACATCAGGGAAGAAATCAAGCTAAGAAAAAAGCAGGAAGTAATTTCAATTAACTTAGAACAATTTAGGTTCAAGATTCTAAAACGCTGTGAACTTACCCATTCAAATAAAACCTGTAAATGTTATCATACATCTTTTAAATATTTAATTAAATATTTTGGAAATGTTCAGCTTAATGAAATTAGTAGAACTAAAATGCAAGATTATTTAGAAAGCCGGATTAAAGAAACTTCGATTTATGCAGCAAGGAAAGATTTAATAAACTTGAAGGCTGCTTTAAATATTGCAGTTGAGGACAAGCATATTCTAATAAATCCTTGCAAAGGAATAAAGCAATTTAAAATACCGGAAAAACAACCATTATTTATGTCAAGGGCTGAATATGAAACCTTATGTAATACTATTGATGATAAAGATTTTAAGGAATTTGTAATTATAGCTGCTAATACAGGAATGAGGTTAATGGAACTGCTGACTTTACGATGGGAACAGATTAACCTTGTTGATAGAATTATTTTCCTTAATAATATTGAACATATTACAAAATCAAAACGTATCCGGTCAATACCTATGAATGATCTTGTTTATAATATCCTAAAAGTTAAATTTCAAGTCCATACTGATTTCCACGTTTTTGATTATCTGACAACTTCTACAGATTGTAAAGTCTCTCATAATTTCAAACAATATGTTCTAAAAGCAAACCTAAATCCTAAATACCATTTTCATACCTTAAGGCATACCTTTGCAAGCTGGCTAATTCAAAGCGGAGTAAATATTTATTTAGTATCAAAACTGTTAGGACATGCCAATATAAAAACAACTGAAATATATGCCCATTTAAGACAAGAAGATTTACAAAAAGCTGTAAATATTTTATAAGTAAAGTTTAAATAGTTTAATAGGTTTAAATATTATCACTATTCCAGTATATTTAAACTATATAAACTTATTAAACCTATACATATTTAAAAAAATCATGGAATTATACCGTTTAGCAGACCTCGTAAATCTTAAAAAAATTGAAGAGAAATTACTTTCAATCGAAACGCTTAAAGAAAAAAGAGAATATTTGAATGATATGATTCAAGCCATAAATGATAAAATTCAAAAATATAATCTTGATGATAATTCTATTCCTACAATATTTTTTTCAATGGAGAATTTCCCAGAAAATAAACAAATAAAAATTATTAGAAGAAATATGTTATTTAAAAGTAAGTATAGGCTAATTGATCTTCTAAAAGAATATAGAATTAAAAGAGATAAGAAACTGGATGAAAATAAATTTAGTTGGATGGGAAATGATGGTGACCTTATTATGTTATTTAACAAATTAAAATCAGATGATTTTCTTCATCATGATACTAAGGAAGAACAATTTTTAAGTTTTTTTAGTCAAAATGGGAGACCATATAATAATAAAAAATGCGAGCTTCTAGTATGGAAACAAAATGAATCTCATTTAGTATACTTAATAAATAAATTAAAAGAACGTAATGGTGATATAGGTATAATTGAAACTAAAACAATATGGAAAACTACATCAAATGTTTTTAAGGTATTCAAAAAAGGCGGGGAATTGTCAAAGCCTAATATATTAAGTGTAACATCTTCCAAATTATTGAATAAAGACAGAGGAATTCCTATAAAAATAAAGAAGAAATTAGATAATATTCTTACCTCAATAATATATGCTAAAGGAGATAATAACTATTAGCACTCCCACCCCATCTAACCTATAATAATAATTACTTTTGCCTCGTAAATAAAATTTTTAATAATTATTGCGAGGTGTAAAATGTATTCCATTGAATTACAAAAAAGTAGACTAAATATAAGAGAAAATTTGGATTTTCCTTTTCTACTGGATGAACTTGGGATAAAAGTGTATCCAGGAAATAAAATCTTTTCGATATATAAGAAAGAAACTGTACCTTCTCTTCAAATAAATGTTCAAAAAAACATATTTTATTGCTTTTCTACAGGAAAAGGTGGGGATATTGTAAGATTTTACATGGACTATTGTAAAGTTGATTATGTAAAAGCACTAGATGATTTAGATGATATTTATATTAGGCAAGACATGCTTGATATCAAAAAAGAAAATACCAAGATATTAAATAGTGAAAAATGGAAAGCTAAATTTTCAAAAAAAATTTCCTTACGAAACACGGGAATACAGATGAGAGTGTATGATTATATAATTAACACGCTCTTGGAAAAAGGCTTACCTCAAGATATAAAAAAGTATTTGTTAAGTTCAAAAAGAAAGCTTACAACACAGACAATAACAAAATTTAAAATTAGAGGTATATATAATATAAATGTTTTGAAGCAATGGCTAGTTGTAAAATTTTCACTTAAAGAATTACAAATTGCAGGGGTGATGAACGAAAGGAACAACCTAGTTTTCTATTATAATAAAATAATTATTCCGTATATAAAAAATGGTAAACCAATTTATTTAAGATGTCATCATTTGCCAGATGATAACAAAAATATTCCAAAATATATGGGATTAAAGGGATTAACGGCAAGACGAATCTTTAATGTTGATGTATTAAAAAATATGAAAAAGGCAGATAAATTATATCTGTGTGAAGGTGAATTTGATACTATGATTGCAGATCAAGCCGGTTTAAATGCAATTGGATTCCCAGGCGTTACTAACATACCATTTAATGAACTTAAGAAATTAGACATAGGGCAATACAAACTATACTTAGCATTTGATAATGATGATGCTGGTGATAAAGCGGCTAATTTATTTGTAAATGAACTTGGTATCGAATGTAAAAGGATAAAATTGAATAATACAAAAGATTTAACGGAGGATTATAATGGAAAATAGAAATGCATCATCAGCACAGAAAGTATTTAATTATTCATTAAAAATAATAAAGCCAAAGGCTAAAGAGGAATTTGATCCTTTAAGTACTGTAAGGTTATATGATATACATAAAAAACTTAATTATCCTGAGCCTAAATGGTTTGTTAAACCTTTTTTGCCTGAAGGATTATCAATTCTTGCGGGAAAGCCTAAACTAGGTAAATCATTATTTGCCTTAAGAATGGCAATATCAATAGCTTGGGGATTAAAATTTATGAAAAGTTTCTCTTGTGAAAGATCAACAGTTTATTTTATTCCATATGAAGATAGTTTATCAAGAATTAAATTTAGGGTATCAAAAATGCTAGGGAAAATGTATGCCCCAAAAAATATAATTATTCCTCCACAGCCGGAGAAATTCCCTAGATTAACAAATGGGGGATTGGCAGCTATAAAGAAAATTATTAAATATAGGAAAGATATCGGGGTAATAATTATTGATACATTTGGAAGGTTTGTAAACAAATCAAATTATGGCAACCAGAGCTTTCAAGAAGATTATGATTTACTATATAGTCTGCAAACTTTAGCAGTTAGTAATCATATTAGTATTTTATTGGTTCATCATACTACGAAGAAAGAAGCAGAAGATCCTTTTGATGAAATTCAAGGGACAATGGGCATTCAAGCATCCCCTGATTCTTTGATGCTAATGAAGAAAAGAAGCGGCCATACAGAATTATATGTTAGAGGTAGGGATTATGAAGATACATCTTATTCTTTAAAATTTAATCAAAAAAAACTTAGCTGGGAAATAATGGGTGATATTAGGGAAAATGGATTGTCAAGAGAAGCTAAGGCTACATTAAATTTATTTAAGGATAATAAATTAAAAACTTTTAAATTATCTGAAGTTAAACAAATAATGAAAGATTCTAATTTGCAAAACACAAGTAATAAACTATCCAGATTAGTGAGTAAGGAATTAATAGAAAAAGATGGCAGGGGGTTTTATAAACTAAATTTGGAAACATTTAAAGAACTTGTTCCAGAATAATCTCCTTCTGAACAAAAACCTTAGAATTATAAGCTAAGACGGCTAATTAGAAAATTCTTTTTAGCCGCTTTATCATTTTAAAGTTTTTAAGATTTATTCATATCAAATTTTTAACCAGTTTTTTAATTTATATTATGTTAAGAGGATAATTTGAAAGCCATTTTTGGACTCTGAAAGCGCTACCATGGCTCAAATAAGGCACAGGCTATAAATTATAAGGCTTTAATAAAAAAAAGCTGTGGTGATGCTTGAAACAAATATTTTAGAAAATAATTTGCGCATAAAAGTCAATCCTACTATACAATTAAAAAGAAAGGGAAAAATACAATGCAGTACATTGTAAAGAAATATATAGTTGAAAATTTATATTTCATTTTCTATTCAGTTTTTATTAAATCAAAAGTAAATACAATTGGTGATGGGAAATTTGAATACACAGAATTAATAACAGATAATAATTTTCATACTTACTATGGAAAGATGGCAAATCCAAAGTATCCATTTAGAAGTAATATGACTAAAGAAACTAAGCAAAGGTATTATGATGAAATATATGCCGATTGTTATAAGTTAATAGAAAAAGCATTTCCGGAAATAACGATGATAGAAAATTTAATCTATGAACGGGGTGATATTAAAATTGAAATTAAGCAAGAAGGATGTTGGCTAGTATTGGATTCTAAGAAAATAAATATTAGAAATAAGTCAGACAAAAGGGATACTGATAACTGAAAAAAAATTATGCTAATAAAAAAATCGTAAATACAGTGGAATATATAGCTAAAAGGTATGTTTTACACTTTGTTTATATATACTTTTTTAACTCTCAATAATGTAGATATTTTCACAATAAGAAAACCAAAATTATCGTCCCAAAATCGTTAACTATTTTGATAACTTTAAATATGCGTTTGGAACATTCCGAAGTGTAATTAGTCTACTTATTTCTTTGCAAACACAAAATAAAAAATCCTCTAACCTATTAAAGTTAAAGGATTTTGGAAGTAAAATTATTAGTATAATAATGTACCCCCGAGAGGATTCGAACCTCCGACAAACGGTTTAGGAAACCGCTGCTCTATCCATACTGAGCTACGGGGGCAAATAAATTAAGAACAAACGAGAATGTTTTTATAATGACAGAATGAATATCAGCATAATAACTCTTTTTATTCTCTACTTAAAAATAGTTAACTTTTTGGTTATTGGAAAGAATTGACAGGTGGAAAGGTATCTTTGCCATTGCTGTCAAAAATAATTTTAGGATTTATAATAACCTGCGAAATTATGCAGGATTATTATTTTATCTAATGCACTACAGAACAATCCATCAAATTTCGTCCATAAGTATTTGCCCAACAAGAACCTAAGAGCCTCAGCAGGGCGAAATATTAGTGGCAATATCATATTCAAATTAAAATTTGTATACAAAAAAGAATTTATATCATTACAAAACGGTATTTGAGAAACCAATGAATCGGTTAAAAGGTATTCTTTTCATTTCTTTTCCCACGAATAAAATTCGTGGGCTGCTATTATGCCTTTTAATTGATTTCCTTCTAATGACCACAATTTCTTTTGGGCTTATTGCAATAATTGAGTTAGAGATTCCGGCTCCCACTTACCGGTAGGTTCGCCGAAATGACACTATAAACTCACATTTATTTTTAATATTAAGTTGACGACTATTTGTTGGGATGTTATATGGAATTTTATTTTGGACAGATATGATCTTTGTAAAAACAATTCATGAATAAAATACTCAGCTGCAAGCAGGAGGAAATTAAACCGTAGAGATTTAAAACAACAAAAGCGCTGCATATTACTAACTCATCTTACGCATTATGATACTATCAATTGCCCCGACATTTAGAGCCTGTGTGAAAATTCAGAAGTGATGAATAAATATTCTAATTATGGTTTTAAAATATGACAACATTAATATGCCTTTTTATTGCCCCGACATTTATGTCGGGGTGAAATGAACTCCAATAAATACTGGGCTTTAGCCCCATTTGTGCTATTTATGTGGCTAAAGCCATAATTATCTTTTTTACACTAATCCCCGCCATAAATGGCGGGGCAATAGAAAAAAAATGCGTAACGTGAGTTACTAATTAACTCATGTTACGCAGACAATTTCAACTATAAAGGAAGTGAAATGCAAAACCTTGTATGTTTAAAATAAAACAAAAAAGGTCATAATGTTCTTTGACATAATGAAAGAATTTATTTTCTTACGGAAGTAGAAGGAACCAAACCTGAGCCACGAGCTC
>JAKAFW010000051.1:0-19456 GCA_021817845.1 Bacteroidota bacterium | reverse complement strand
CTGAAGTCTGCCTACTGCAATTTTCATTGACAGTAAAGAAGCCTGTAAAATATTTATCTCATCTATCTTACCATGAGGAACTGCCGCCACCGAATAGGAAATTGCTTTCTCTAATATTTTCGGAAGTAGCTCTTCCCTATCCTTTTCAGATAGTTGTTTTGAATCATTTACCCCTTCAATAAATACATCCGGAGAAAAAATTACCGAGGCGCTAACAACAGGACCAGCAAGTGGTCCCCGGCCTACTTCATCAACTCCTGCAATTAGTTGTATGTGGTCTGTTAAAAATGAATTATCGAAGTTTTTCATTTCCCAAAATAAATTGCAATTAGTCCAATTACCATGTTTAGCTTGTATATCGAGCTTATTTTTTTCAAATTCTTTGTCGAATCCTCATCAAATAGTAATTTAAGAGAATAAATCAGCATCGGATTTACAAGCACCATTACAATAATAAGAAACTCTATCTTATACATCCTCAAAAAGAACGGGAAAATAGTAGCAGCAACAAGTAGAATTGAAAGCCCGGCAATAATTCTCTTTGAAAAGCCAAAGCCATATTTCTGAGGCAGTGTAATAACACCTTGCTGTGAGTCGCCAGCTATATCTTGCATATCTTTAATAATTTCTCTGATTAGATTTATTAAAAAGGCGAAGCCTGCCGGCAACAAAGAATATTTCCAATTGGCGACTACCACACCGCCGTAAAAAAAAGCCAGTCCGGTTAAAAAAGCCACGGAAATATTCCCGGCTAAAATTATTCCTTTAAGAATGTATGAATAGAAAAAAAGAATCACTTCGGCAGTGAGAACAATTATAAAAGAATAAACACCGGGGAAAATAGAAAGGGTGAGTGCAATAATGTTTACGGTAATGTAAAATACAACTGCTTCCTTTTTAGACAGAATACCTTTCGCCAAAGGTCTTTCCGGCATATTTATTTTATCAATTTCGATATCATAAATATCATTTATAATATTTCCGCCAATTGCAGTTAAAGCGCCGGCAGAAGCAGCTAAAAATACTTTTGTATAGCTAAAATCATCAATTGTGCATACAACCGAAGCAATAACTATAGATAGAAAGGTCATCAAAGCATTTACCGGACGTGAAATTTTTATAAGTGCCGGTAATTTTTTAATGCGTTTCATATGTGATTTAATTAGTTAAAACTGATTTACAATTCCAAAATGAATTTTACCATTTGAAAAAGAGTCTCCTTTAGCAAGAGCGAAGCTAACACTCAAAACACCCAACCCGGTCTCAATGTTCATTCCCAATCCATAACCAACATTAAATCCTTCGGCTTTCAAAATATTTCTTGATGGATCTGCGTTGCGTAAATAATATCCTGTATCCAAAAATAAAAATACGAACGAACGTTTTGTTAGCAAAGAGCGGAATTCCAAATTTGTCCACATAACCCGGTTTCCAAGGAACTGACTTTCGCTGTAACCACGAAGTGAACTTGCACCTCCGAGCCGGAACAGGTCACTATTTTCAAAAAATTGTCCTCGCAATTCTCTTCCATGCAAACCAAGCGCAATGACCTGGCGGTTAAATAATTCATAATAACCTCCAATATCAAGTGTCAGTCGCTGCAAATTAATACTGGTTGCAAGATCCGGCGTAAAAAATTGAACCGGACCGGATATCGTTTTTTTGCTAAACGAATAAGAATTTAAAAACAAAATTCCCCTTGTAGGTGCGTAAGGATCGTCACGCGTATCAACTTTTATGTTTAAGCCGGTAGTTAGAGAGCTTGAATTATATACAGTAAATATTTGGTTCCCGTTATCGGTCGGAATAACAGCATCCGTAGAAATGAAAACGGAAGCAGAAACATTATCTGTGGCTAAATATTCCAGGGAAGCTTCAACAGTTCTTTGAACGTAAGTACTGTCTTGCTGCCTCTGAAATAAGCTTAAGTTCAAATTGAAGGGATAACCAAACAACCAAGGTTCAAGATATTTTAACTGTAAGTCCTGCGATGAACGATTATATTGTTGCCAGTGAATTGCTGCGGCTCTACCGGTACCAAAAAGATTCCGGAGGCTAACATCTACAAGTCCTGTTAAATATCCGCTTTGATTAGAGACAGTAGAAGGAATGTAACCGATAATGCCGTCAAAATTATTTGTTACCTTCTCTTTGACTTCAATTCTAAGGATGCCCTCGTTTTTTGAATCCACAAAATATTTAGGATTACCGACAGGCTCAAAAAAGGCAAGCCGGTTTAAACGGCTAGGTAAATCATCAATGACTTTTTGAGAATATACTTCGCCGGGCTTTAGTCGAAGTTCTCTTTGAATAACGTATGATTGAGTTTTATTATTACCCACTATTTCAATTTTATCAATCCTGCAAAAGCGTTCTTTATTTATATTTATATGAATATCGGCAAAATAATCTTTCTTTGCCGGATCAGAATAAAAATAAAATGAAGAGATAATAATTTTCGCAAACGGATAGCCGTTGTTCTGAAAATAATTTAGCGCAGATAAAATGTTTTCTTCCAGGTTTGACTTGCTATAAATATGATTTTCAAGGAAATCGAATGAGGAGAAAATATTATTATCGGAAGCAGTGTCTAAGCCGGTAAAGAATATTTTCCTTACGTAAGTCGGCTCGCCTTCATCAATTTTAATAATCAATTTTACGTGCTGTGAGTCGGGCGATAATTCAATTTTTGAGCCTTGAAATTCAGCATGGAAATAACCTTCAGCGCCAAAATGCAATGCGAGTCGGGTTTTTATTGAATCCAGGAATCCCGGAAATATTTTTGTTCCCGTACTAATCTGGCTCCATCGCAAAACATTATCCTGCGAAAAAACATGGATTCCATTTACTTGAATAGATTCAACTGTTTGAGGATAAGTAAAAGAAAAGGTAAATAGAAATAACAGGAAAAAACTAATTAGGCGAAACATCTATGATTTTCATTTTTTTGCCGATTGGTTGAACAATTACTTGAGATTTCAGCGCATCAATCTCTTCAATTGAAACGGAACAAACTTCAAATCGGTTCGCATTGAGAGAGCCAAGTGATACCGCCGTTTGCAGAGTATCTTCAAATCTTAGATCGTGAGTCATGCCGTAGATTAAACCGGCAACAAAAGCATCGCCACTCCCTGTTGGATCTACCGGATTTGTAGGCGGCGGAAGAACCTTGAAATGAAAATCAAAATTTGAAGTAACGATTTCGTTGCCTCCGTCAGTTAGATAAACCTGTTTAATTTGGTTCTTGTACAAAGTTTTCAATAAATCGACTTTCTCTTTTTCATTCTTTAAGACTACATCAAGAGATTTCTCCATCTCAGAGATATTATTATGAATGATCGTCGGCTGAGATTCTAAACAAGCATTAAAATGTTTGCCGTAAGTATCTAATATGGAAATTTTATCATACCGGTTTGCAATTTCAATTCCGAATGGAAAGATTGAATCGGCTTCATCACATGGAGAACTTCCGGCAAAAACTACTATTTCACAATTCTGAATCATCTTATCCATTTTTGATTTAAATTCTTCAACTTCAAGCGAAGTAATTTTGGAATTTGAACTGAAAAATGTTGAGATACCATTAGATGTTTCGTCTATAATTATAGCGGCATCGCGTGTGTTGCTTTCGGTTCTTATCGAAGTAATTCTAATGTTCTCTTTTATTAAAATCTCCTTAAGCTGCTTACCGTTTGCGCCACCTAAAAATGTTAAAGCAATATTTTCAACATTTAGATGATTCAACTGACGGCTAACGTTTATACCTTTTCCACCGGCTTTAATCTCAAAAATCCCGTTGCGGTTTTCTTGACTAAAGTTAATCCGGCTAAATTTATAACGGCGTTCTAAAAGCGGGTTTAGTGTTACTGTTAAAACCATAAAAAAAATATTTGTGGTGAATGGGAATTTTCAACTATCATACTGTCAAACCTTGAGACATTATCTTCTAAAACGGTAGAGATCACCTGTCAGCGGTGTAATTAATCTATAATCACCGAAGCCGGTACGATCGAGAAATATAAGGCTTATATTCAAATTATAATATTGCCATACTTCGTATGGTTTTGCATCAATATCAAAAGGATGCCTATCAACATTATCCGGCGGTCCTAGAAGAATAAAAACCATTCCTCTGTCCGATTTCCAACCTGCAAAATATTGTGAAAAGTGAGCGTCTGCATATGCCACTCGTCTATAATACTCATTGAAAATAGGATTTTCTTCGATATTTGGTTCGGGGAATTCTGTATTCCAAAA
Source organism: Bacteroidota bacterium (assembly GCA_021817845.1). Classification (GTDB taxonomy): domain Bacteria; phylum Bacteroidota; class Ignavibacteria; order Ignavibacteriales; family Ignavibacteriaceae; genus FEN-1297. Next base: position 15,199 of record JAKAFW010000051.1, on the reverse strand, counting down.
AGCTTTAAAACGATTTAATTTTTCTTCTTTAGTTTTACCTTCCTTTATGTAATTAATTTGCGAAGTTGATGCAATATAGATGAGTTGTTCAATTGCCTTATCAAGATCAACCACATTTGTGGGAAGCCCTACCCAGCGTGAAAAGAAAGGTCTTTGAATAGAAACAAGTTTCTTATCCTCGCTATTTTTAACTACTACCCTTAGATTGTACAATCCTAAGCTGAAACTACTATCCTTCAAGGTGTAGAAAATTTGAGTTTTACCTGAATCAACAAACTGATTTTGATTTTCTTGAAAGATAGTCTTAAGGTTTTTATTAAGAACTTCATAACTTATGTTTAGTTTTTGTGCCGAAATTGAATAAAGTTCATAGAAAACCGGCAAACCATTTTTCAGTGAAGCAACGTTGCCGGAAACATTTGGAATAATTTTATTTTTGTTTTGTTCTTCTGTCCTTTTTTCAAGAATCATAATATCACTAAGTGAAACAGGTGTAGCCAACAGGTTTCTAACATTGAAAAATATTTCGAGCGGATATTCTGATTTAGATTCTTTATCGTCAACAGCGGTACGAATAAAATATTTCCCGGGCGTAAGGTAAAACGATTTTAAGTTTAAGCTATAATTATTTTTAGAAATGGTTTGATTGAATTCATTGACAAAAAGCTTGTCCGTCCATGTTTTTTCTTCAATCAATTTATTTTTGTCTTTATCAAACACAGATACGGATACCGAGAAGCCGCCTGTAAATCCCGAATCATTCTTAACAAATTGAACAGTGCTGTATGGGACTTCTATAAAAACATCAACACGCGTAGTATTTTGTTTTCCGGATGAAAAGTTCAACAGGTCTTCATAAAATTTCGGGCTGCTATTAAAGGCGTTTTGCTCTGTGGCATTTTCAATTTGCGCTTTTGTAAAATTGAACCCGAGTATGAGCAATAAAAATGTAAAAATTATCTTCATTTTTTATCCTCCTACTTTTCAGAAAATTTTCCAAAAAGATCATACTCATTATAATCAAAAACCTCAACGGTATAAAATTTACCTAAAATAATTTTCTCGTCATTTAACGGAATTAATATTTCCCCGTCGACTTCAGGAGCATCACGATAAGTGCGACCGACATAATATTCGCCTTCCCTTGTTTCAACCAAGACTTTCAATTTCTTTCCTACAAAAGATTTGTTTTTTTCAAGAGAAATTTCTTTTTGTATCTCCATCAATTTGTCTTTTCTTCTTTGCTTTTCCTTTTCCGGAATTTGATCTCCGAGAATAAAGCTTGAAGTATTTTCTTCAACTGAAAATGGAAAAACTCCAAAACGGTCGAATTTAATATCCTTTACAAATTCGCAAAGTTCTTCAAAATCCTTTTCTGTCTCATTAGGATAGCCCACGATAAATGTAGTCCTGATTGTAATATCCGGGACTCTTTCACGAAGTTTAGCAAGAAGCTCCCGCGTTATTTTGCCCGTTACGCCCCTTCGCATTGATTTTAAAACATTATCTGAAATATGCTGAAGAGGTAAATCGACATACTTGCAAATTTTTGGATTAGAGGCAATCTCGTCAATAACATCATTAGGGAAATGAGAAGGATAGGCATACATTAATCTCACCCATTCAATACCTTCGACGGCTGTTAACTGTTGAAGAAGCGAAGCCAGGGATCGTTTGCTATAAATATCTTTTCCATAGTCGGTAGTATCTTGCGCAATAATTACAATTTCTTTAGCGCCATTTTTTGACAAGAACTCTGCTTCTTTCAAAAGATCATCTATAGGCTTTGATTTATGTTTTCCACGCATTAAGGGAATTGCACAGAATGAGCAAGGATGATCACATCCTTCGGAAATTTTTAGATATGCTGTGTGGGACGGCGTAGTCAATAACCTCTCCCCGAGCAAATTGTACTTTAACTCACCGCCTAATTCTTTTAAGATCGCCTCATAATTTTCCGTACCAAAGTAAGCATCTACTTCAGGGATTTCCTTTACCAATTCATTTTTATAACGTTCCGATAGGCAGCCGGCTACAATAACTTTGTTAACTTTTCCTTCAAGCTTTAATGCCACTGCACTTAAAATAGTATCAATCGACTCCTTTTTTGCAGCTTCAATAAAGCCGCAAGTGTTGATGATAATAGTTTCAGCGTTGTTAGGGTCTTCGGTCAATTTAAAATTATTAGCACGAATCTGATTTAATAATCTTTCCGAGTCCACTGTATTTTTTGAGCAGCCGAGAGTAATTATATTTATTTTTTCTTTATTCTTCATCGAAGCAAAATTTTATTTCCCAAAATATTTTAAGACCAAAAAGATAACCGGTGCTGCAAAAAGAAGTGAATCAAACCGGTCAAAAAGTCCACCGTGACCCGGAATTAGGCTGGAGGAATCTTTCACCCCTGCATCCCGTTTAAAGAGGGACTCTACCAAGTCTCCAAGCTGCCCGATTGTCCCGATAATAATTCCGAAGATAATAGCTTCTGATAATGGTACAAAATTCAGGAAGATTTCGTGTGCTGTTATCATTGATAGTATAGCAAATATAAAACCAAAAATTGCACCTTCCCAACTTTTTTTAGGACTAACCCGGGGAAAAAGCTTATGCCTTCCAAATGCGGTGCCACCGTAAAAGGCTGCAGAATCGCAAATCCATATTGTTATAAGAATGGAAATTATTAAATAACCGCCGTCATAATATCTCACCTCTCCGAAATAAAATTCTCTTATTCCGATGATTGCCGAAGAAAATAAACCGATATAAAATATTCCTAGAAGTGTTGCCCCAATATTTATAATTGCCGAACCGTTGTTGCGAAAAAGTTCAACCAAAGAAATCAAGAAAACAATTACCAGAAAAAGAGATTGGTAGCTAATAAAAAACTGATATTGATTAAGTAATAGAGCAAATATTATCAGTTCGCCAAGCCATATATTAACGTGGGCGTCTTTATTTAATACAAAAGAGTAAAATTCATAATATGCTAATAACGCTATGGCAAGTACGAACAAAAAGAAGAATAAGTTTCCGAAATAGCAGGCGGCTAGAATTATTGGAATTGCGCCAATGGCAACCAATACTCTTTGTGTTGTGTTACTAAAAGCCATTACGGTTCTTAGTCCTGATCATCCGGACGATTTTTAAATTGCTCTATAAAATTTAATGCAGCCTGGACATCCTTTTTAGGAACAAGAAGTTTTACTACCGAAAGATCACCTGGTGCAGGAAAATTTCTATCTGCTTGAGAAAGAATCGCTGAATGAATTCCCGCTCCTTCAAGATTATCCTTCATCATTTCGGCTTCATATTCAAGATCAGAAGTAAACACTACTTCCCAATTTTGCTCGGTCCATTCTTCGGGTTTGACAAAGGATTTCTCGTCAACCAAATTTATCCCGCAATCCGGACAAATTGTTATTCCCTCAATATATTCATAACTGCAATTTGGGCATACTGGCATAAGACCTCCTAAGCGTTTTTTACTTTTGCATAATACTTATTTATCAAATACATTACAACACCGAAAAGAAAAATTAAGGCAACAAGAATTAATAACGAAGAATTCAAATCAAAATTTTTGTCAACTGAACTACTTAAAGAATCATCCTGTCCGAATATAAAATAAAATATCACCGCAGTAAAATTGTTAAAAAAATGAAGTGACATAGGCACGGCAATCGAGTTACTCATATAAGCAGCATAACCGAAATAAAAACCCAGTCCTATTAATGGGAACAATCCATAAGGATTAAAATGATAAATCCCAAAAAATACCGCTGTGATGAGAGCAGCCCAAAATGGTTTTAGTCTAAATTCAAAACTACGCTGAATATAGCCTCTAAACATTACTTCTTCACAGATTGCGGGAATAATAGCCACTACAATAATAACAAGCAGTCCACCAAATACGGTATGCACAGTCAGCAAACTACCATAAGTTTTGTCAACCATATCATTCAATTTGTCAAGTGATGACTTTAAGGAATGAATTAACGGAGAAGATATTGCCCACTGATTAATAAAATAGTTTTGGATAGATAAATAATATTGAAGCAATGGGGTTAAAATTACAATACCTAATGTAAACAAAAGAATTTCTTCCCAACGGGGTAACCGGAATCTTATTATCTCGGTGACATCTTCATAAAACCATTTGGCAAAAATCAGAGCCGGGAGCAGGATAAATAAAATTTGTCCTGCCATAGTCATTAACCTAACGCTTTGCGCTGGAGCGCTCTTTAGATCAAAACCAAAAACGGCAAGGGTTAAAAGTCCGCCGACAATTTGGTAAAGGAAAAATCCTCCGAACAAGCCGATGAACGCAGCAGTTATTGGTGATATACGTGGCTGAATGTTTTTCCCGGGAAGATTACTTCCCTGATTTCCTTCTTCCGGATTATTATTATCCGGTATGCTGTTTTGAATCGGGTTTGTGTTAAGATCGTCCATAAAATTCAGAATATGTTTTAGTATGAAATATTTTCTATTAAATAACGGGATACCGCCAACAAGTAGTGGAATAATGGAGTATCGGAGTAATGGAATGTTGGAAAAATGGAGTGATGGAATAGGTTAATTTTTCCCATTACTCTAACATTCCAATACTCCATCATTCCAAAAGCTATTTCAGCTTAAATCCAATTTATTAACTCGAGTTGACCGCCTTTGAAGGTAAGCCGTTAAAACGGCTGATCTATATTGTTTCGAACAGGCAGCCCACGACTTCAAGTCGTGGGTTGCTTAAAATAAGACCTTATTTATTAACCGTTTCAACGGTTTTTATTACCAAAATAAAAACTAGCTGTCAACTTGAGTTATTAATTTACTTTTGAAATAAGAGGACCTGCTAATCCTTCGTAACTAGTTAGGTCAGCATCAATAGAGCCGATTAAAACTTTTGTCTTTACTTTTACCGGAATTTTCAAATTATCATCGCTTAGCCAAACGAAAATACTTCCTTCACTCTTGAAAAGTCCGCCTTTTTTAACAATAGGTTCAACCAATATACAATTAAATGTGCCGGCAGTAACCGTAACTGTTTGTTTACCTAAATATTTTACTTCAAGGCTGTAAACGGAATCCTTATAAAAATTTTGAAGATAAATGCTGCTGTTTACTTTCAATTTGGAATAATCAAAAGTCCTCGCTAAATAAAATGCTGAGACTATATCGTTCACATACTTCGGAATTTTATATTCGCCGCCGGTAGTTTTAGCTTTTCCGTTTCGTTGATCAAAAAATGCTGAAAAATCTCTGCTATATTTTCCTTCGCGTATATGCTGTTCAAAGCGCCAAGGGAATAATCCTTCAACATCCATGTAAGTTTCATAATGATCTCTCACTTTATAAATCCAATCAAAGCTTGGTACTGAGTTAACATCAAATGTAATGTTATAAACCTTCCTGCCGGAAATTTCTTTTATCCGCGGAATTGCCATAGTTGCGATACCTGCGGTAACAAATCCATATTTTACCGCAAAAGTTAATTTTTCCCCGACTTTAAAAGCATCATTATTTATCTTGCGGAAGTCGTTTCCTCCAAAAGAGAAAGTATTACTTCCCCAATTTAGCATCGGCAAAATAATTAGAAGCGATATTATCAGACTTCGCTTTTTAAGCATTAATTTCTCCGTTCTCAACTATAAACTTATAAAGATTATTAATTTTTACAAAAACATTTTTCATGTCGATTGAATCCATGCAATGCAGCTTTTCACACTGCTGTTTCGTACAATTTTCACACTGTATTTCCGGTACAAAAACTAAACTCTTTTTTGAATAGGGTCCCCATCTTTGGGCAGAACATGCTAAGATTTTGGGATAAAATCCCACAACGTATTTTCCTAACGCCGCTGCTATGTGTAATGGTCCTGTGGAATTGGAAATAAAAATATCACTATTATTTATTAACGCAATCAACTGCGCCAGATCAAATTGTCCTGCAAAATTTTTTATTGCGTGACTGATTTTTAATTCTTCGCATAAACCAAATTCTGATTTGCTGCCTGTTAAAATTATTTGAGCATTAAATCCAGAATCCAACATATTTAAAAGCTCTTTAAATTTTCCTACCGGTAAATCTTCTGCACTTCCGCCGCTTCCGGGGTGGACGATAATAATGGGTTTGTTTTTATCTATTTCATTTTCAGAAAAAATTTTATCTGCAAATCTCTCGCTATCCGGATTTATTTGCAGATTAAAAGAAATATTTTCTCTTGTGATACTTTCATAAATATTTATTTGCTTCAATAGTTCTATATTGAATTCAAGCTCATGCTTCTCTGCAAACTGTCTGTGGATGAAAATCCTTCTGTTAAACAAAAACGAGTACCACCGGTAACCCGTCCCGATGCGCTGTTTTATTCCGGAGAAAAAGATTATTAACGAAATTAAAAAAGTCGGGTAAACTATAATAGAATAATCGAATTTGTTTTCCGAAATCTGTTTTATATTACCATAGAAATTAACTTTACCATTGTTCTCTTTCAGTACCAAAATTTCATCAATAAACGGATGATTCTTTACCAAGCTTTCCGTATAATTTTTTACGAGGAATGTTACTTTACATTCCGGGTAATACTTCTTTATTATTTCTGCCATAGGCAGCGCCAAAACGACATCGCCGATTCTGTCGGTACGAACAACAAGTAAATTTTTAGGGTAAATCATCTTTTAGAAACGTATGGATTGTCCTTAATATAGAAACGCCACGGCAAATCTACTGATTTTTTTATACCAATTCTCGTACTTGCTACAATTTGTTCATGCTTTATTAACGGCTGGTCTAATAAAAATATTTTATCTCCGGTAAGGTCAAGTCCGTAATGTTCCCTTGAAATGGAAAATGCCTGACAAATTTTACCCGGTCCATTTGTTAAATTATTCTTTTCTTTTTCCGTTAATAAATCTTTATTAAACCTGTTTTTTATCATTTTACTTATTCCGTTCAAAGGCTCAATGCCTCTAATCAGTATTGCCGTTCCTTTCCCTTTTTTGCCTGTAACAACATTGCAACAAAAATGTGCGCCGTAAGTAAAATAAACGTACAGGTAACCTCCTTCGCTATACATAATTTCGTTTCGCTTAGTTAAACCGATAAAAGTATGAGCTGCTTCATCAATATCGCCGTCATAAGCTTCAACCTCCACAATTCTTCCGCTTAATGATTCTCCATTGTCATTTTTAACAAGAATTTTCCCGAGCAATTCTCTTGCTACCAGAAGTAAATCACGTGTAAAAAAACCACGCTTTAATTTTTTACCTGAGATTTTTAATTTCATTCTTATGAGGTGATAGGATTCAGAATTTAGATTTTAAAACAAAATAAAGTCATAATATTTCATCTTTATTGGAATCTGTTTTCGCTTGCCTGCCGGTAGAGACTGTTGCACAACTTCCAGATGTCATTTCGAGTTATTGAAAAAGGCATTTCCTTTATTTATTAAAAGAATGACCACTTGTGTCATTTCGAATCCGTCCGCTTTCAGCGGATTAGCCGGTGAGAAATCCCACGAGTAGCTTAGACAGCCAAGTAGATCATGGGATATCTCAGTCGCAAAGCTCCTTCGATATGACAGGGAGAAGCAGTTGTCATTAGTACCGGAGGGAGAAATCCCATTTTAGACAGTTTTGAGACCTCTCTTTACGTTCGAGACTAAATAGGATAGTTCTGCAACGCTCTCTGTAGACAGGGATAACATTATTGTAGATTTCATGAATTGAACTCTTTGTTTAACTCTTCAATCTTTTTTAGGTATGCTTCCATGTTTTGTGGATTTTTCTTAATCAATTTTTTATAGACCTCAATCGCCTCTTTCAATTCGCCTTGAGCAATAAATATTTTCGCAAGGGTTTCCGAAACTATCATGCTTGTTCCGGAGAAATCTTCAGCTCTATATTCCATACTAAGTGAACCAGCTAAAGCTTCCGGAAGTTTGGCAAAAGAAATATCGTGGGCAAGTTGGTCTAACCGGTCCTCTACGGGAATATTTATTATTTGATCCTCTTCCGGTTTTTCATTGTCAATAAAAAGATCAGGTTGATTTTCCGGTTTCTCATCTTCATCAATCATAAATGCGCTTTTTGAATTTGATTCAAAGAGAGATCTTTGTTTCCTGATATTTTCAATCTCCTTAAAATAAAAATCATAGGTCTTTTGGGAATGGATCAAATCGCTGCCGGTTTTAATTGATTTTAATGCTTGGGTGTAATTTCCAATGAGTGAAAACGCTTTACCGAGGAGAAGATGCGCAGCGGAGAATAGAGGATAATTTAGTATACCGTTTTGAAGAATTTCTATCGCCCTGTCAACGTTGTTATTTTCCATCTCCGCATTTGCCATTCTTACAAATAACGGAGATTTTTTATTATACTCAAAAATTAAGCTGACTTTTTCGTTGAATATTTCCGCAGGCGATTTAGCCACAATATTCTTTCTAAGCTTTTGAAAAAGCGTGTTTGATCGATGTTCCCGAGACGAACGCAAACCCTAGAAAAAACAAAATCTGGAACGGCAGCGCCGCCAATTCAAAGAAATAAATTGAAGCAGCTATTCCCACCAAACAATATATCGCCATAATTAACTCAACTATAACGGACATACCAAGCTTTTTGCTTGAATATTTATTGCCGATCCAGGAGTCTTTATTCGATACTACTTTATATTTTGGTGTTCTTACAAATTCACTTTTTCTGCTCATCAAACCTTCAAAAACCGCGCGTGAATTGTTTACCGCAAACCCCATGCTTCCAGCCATAAATAAAGGGAAAAGAACAATTTTCTTTCGCCAGTCGGCTCTTATATCTTTTTGCGAATAAAGATAAAACATAAATGAGCTGACAAACGCTAAAACAAATAACGACATTACCGCAAAATATAACTCGTGAGGTCCACTGTTTTTTATAAAAATCAGGGGAACGTTTAATATTGCCGCAAGCAGAATAAAAGGGAATACAATATTGTTAGTCAAATGAAAAGTCGATTGAAGTTTAACTCTAAGCGGCATTTTTGATCTCCAAACAAGTGGAAGGATTTTCTTTGCTGTTTCAATCGCACCTTTGGTCCATCTAAATTGCTGATTCTTCAAAGCATTTATTTCGGAAGGAAGTTCAGCCGGTGAAGTAAAGTCTTTTAAGAAAACAAAACGCCAACCGTTCAATTGAGCGCGATAGCTAAGATCTAAATCTTCTGTTAATGTATCTGCTGCCCAATTTCCTGCATCAACAATGCAAGATTTTCTCCACACACCGCCGGTACCGTTAAAGTTGATAAAAAATCCGGCTTTGTTTCTTACTGTTTGTTCTATAACAAAATGACCGTCAAGTGCTAGGGCTTGTGCTCTCGTCAATATTGAATAATCACCGTTTATATGCTCCCACCGGGTTTGAACCATTCCGATTTTAGACTCATTAAAGAATGATAATGTTTTTTTCAAGAATTCCTTTTGAGGAATAAAATCTGCATCAAAAATTGCAATGAATTCTCCCTTCGCAACTTTCATTCCTTCTTTCAAAGCGCCGGCTTTATATCCTTCTCTTGTTCCCCGTCTAATCTGTTTGATGTCAAAACCTTCTTTGAGTTTTTGCTCAACAATTCTTGCAGTTATCTGCGTGGTTTCATCTGTTGAGTCATCAAGCACTTGAATTTCCATCTTGTCTTTAGGATAATCAATTTCGCAAACTGAGTTAATTAAGCGCTCAACTACATATAATTCATTGTATAGTGGAAGCTGTATAGTAACCATTGCACCCGGAATAAAATTCTTATCTTGTGAATTTTTTACGTCACGGTATTTATTGTAGTAGAAAATCATTATAAAACCGTGAAGTCCGAATACAAACAAGACTAAAAGCGAAAAAAAGTAGCCTACTAAAACTATCTCATCCATTTTTAAATTGATCCTTGAAATATTTACAAAATCTAAATTTTACCATCCGGAAACGGTAGCTAAAAGAATATCTTCCGAAATGTTGTCTATTGCTTTTTGAATTGCGGTATTTCTTTCAGCGATACTTCCGGTTGTAGCGTAGTCGCCATAGTTAGAAAAATCTTTACTGAAAATAGTTTTCCGCTCAACTAAATCTTTATAAACTGCCCGTACCGTAATAGTAATCCTTCTCGAAGTAACATTTTCTCCTGCTGCAACTACCGCGGGGGCATCAGTAAGTGAAATAATTGTGCACTCAAGCAGCGCGTTAGCATTATTCTTGTTTGCTACTTGCAGTGTGTTGTCATTTATAAACTTTTGGGTAAGTGATGTAGTTAGCAATTCACCTAATCCCGGTTCGCCTGAGCCGCTTTTATCTTGTGCTATAGGAATAGCAATTGTCTTAAGATGTTTAGGAACAGATGCACCCGTAAAAGAATACGCACAACAACCTACAAAATTAATCATAAGGACACTTATAAACAAGACGAATACAAAGTGATAAAAAGACTTAAAAACGTGTAATTTTGTCATATTCCGGTTCTTTTAAAAAAGATTCTAGATAAAATCTTGTATTGAGACCTTGGCGGTTTTTCAAAATGTTCAATGCTTTATCAAACTTACGTAAGGTATTCTAATAAATCATATTCTCTTATTTTTCTGTACAACGTCCGTTGGCTTATTTGCAATATCGCGGCTGCCTTTCTCTTACTACCGCGCGTTTGTTCAAGCGCAGTAATTATTGCTTCCTTCTCCGCTTGTTCTAAGGGCATTGCGGTACCGGTATGATTGTTTTCTGCTGAATAAATTTCTTCGTTTTTCCGGGAAATCAAATCTTTTAATTCCAGGATATCTTTTTTAATCTCAAAAAGTGCACGATAGAGAAGCTCCCTGTCAAGTTCTTCAGGGGATTTTTTTAGATAAACCGGCAAGTTTCTATTTGATAAACCCTCTCCCTCTTTTTTTAACAATGACGAGAAAATATTGATGTCCAATGCTCCGTTCCGGGTCAATGCAATTGCCGATTCAACTGTATTTTTAAGTTCGCGAATATTTCCAGGCCAATTATATTCCGTTAATAGGTCAATCGCTTCCGGAGTAATTTTTGGTGTGGTGATTTTATTCTCCGCACAATAGCCGGAAATAAAATAGTTAATCAGATCTCCTATGTCTCCCTTTCTTTTTCGTAAAGGAGGAATACTTAAAGAAACAGCTTTCAAACGAAAGTATAAATCCTCACGAAATCTTCGTGCATCAACCTCTTGTTGAAGGTCCTTATTGGTTGCCGCTATTATTCTCACATCGATTTTAGTTACGGTTTCGGCGCCGATCTTCATAAAATCCTTATTTTCGATTACCCGCAAAAGTTTTACCTGGGTCGTTAGAGGCATTTCAGCAATCTCATCCAAAAAAAGAGTGCCGCCGTCGGCAATTTCAAAATAGCCTTTTCGACTTTCTATTGCGCCTGTAAACGAACCTTTTTTATGCCCAAATAACTCGCTTTCAAGAATTCCTTCCGGTATAGCTCCGCAGTTAACGCTTACTAATGGCTTGCCGGCTCTGCTGCTGTAACCATGTATTGCACGAGCAAATATCTCTTTACCAACTCCGCTTTCTCCGTATATCAAAACGGATATATCCGACGGTGCTACCTGCATTGTGATGTCAACAAGATCGTGAATCTCCTTCGACTTGCTGATTATACCGAACTCTTTTTTAAATTGCTCGACGGTCATTTAGATTTGTTTTATAATTGCTAAATAAATAATTGAATAAATTTATAGTGAAATATATTCATTTTTTTTGCTTTATTAAAGGCAGCAAATGGGAAGGAACCTTAAAGAGTAACTATTAGACCATCATAAGCCGGTATAATTTTGCCCTGAAATTTTCCCGGAATTAAATTCTTCACTTTAATTTCTTCGCTGATATGAGTTAGAAATAGAATTTTCGGTTTTGCAGCCCTGTAAAAATTTATTATTTCCTTCATTTCCACATGCGTTATTTCACTAATTGCATAATGAAGTTCCTGATCATCAAACAAACTTAAATCACTTCCGCCGCCTATATCGCCGGTGTAGAAAATATTTTTCCCGTTAACCGTGAATAAAAAACTTCCACATGGAAATTTTAGCTTTTTCGAATGATCGAATTGGAGATATTCAACAAGATGAGAATTTTGTCTAAACGTAAGACCAAATTTCTCGCTTACCGGCAGGGTAATATTTTCTTCCAATTCAATAAAATTTAATTTGAAATTTAGTTTTTCTTCGAAAAGATACGATTGATATATAAAATTCCTTACAGTTCCGGAAATATCTTTGTGGACAAATACGTCAAGCTGTTCTTTCCTCTTGTTCATTTTCATTTGAACAATTAGAGAAGCCAGCCCGGAATAATGATCGGCGTGTAGGTGAGTCAATAAAATTCCGTTAATTGAATTATAAGGAATGCGGGCGCTAAGCAAAGCTTTGGAAATTCCATCACCGGCATCTACCAAAAGATTATAACTACGCGTGGAAATTAAAAAGGAAGAATGATTTCTTTTAAGAGATGCTTTTCCCGAACCGGTGCCGGTAAAAATGATTTTCAATACTACTCTCAGTTTGTTTCTAAGACTCTTCCGTCAAGATTAAATTTTGCATTGATTGTGCCCAAAGCTTTCTCTGCTTCGCTTCGACTTGAAAATTCACCGGTATATATCACATGAAAAACTGTTCCGGCTATTTCTTTATCTTCAATGCGTGAGCTATATCCGGTCGACTCAAGTTCTTTTATTAATTTTTGAGCGTTAGCTAAAACCGTAAATGCTCCGGCTTGAATTATATATTTACTTTCTTGACCTGCTTTCACTGACGAATCAACCGCCGGTAATTCGGTTTTAGGTTCCTTATCATTTGTTAAAATTATCTTATCCTTGACGGGAATGTTTCTCTTTGCTAGGCTGATGTATGGAGAGTTTGGATACTTGTTTTCAAGCTGATCTAAATAATATTTTGAAGACTTATACATCCCCGCAGCATAATAATACGTATAAATCCGGTACAAAGCGGCGTCGGCATATTTACTTTTAGGATATTTTTTTACCAGGTAGGAATACTTATCAACCGCACTCTGCCCATCACTCGTAACTACCGCGTCAAGAAATAATACTGATGAACTTTGTGAATAATCTTTATTTAATTTCGGCAAAGCAGCGATAACATTATCAATGCGTCCGTTTTCTATTTCTTTAAGATAAGGAGTTATATCAACTTCCTGTGCAAAAAGATTTGACGTCTGAAATATCAAAATCATTAAGAGCAATATTGGAAGTAATTTCTTCTCCATCATCTTTTGATTTTCTATTTTGCTTTTGTAGGTTAATCTATAACATTCGAAGGCTTATTTAAGCCGTCAACGCCAATGTTTCGCTAGCCGGATCAACAAAATCCTGAAACTCACCAAACAAAGTCGCAGATGTCGCGCGGTTTATTTTTACCTTAACATAACTTCCCTCTTTGATGTTTTCATCAAAAGGAAAAATTACAACTTTATTCGTTCCGGTTCTGCCTGCTAAAAATTGTTCCGATTTTCTGCTCAATCCTTCAACTAAAACTATTTCTTCTTTGTTTAACATTGCCTGATTAACTTCAAATGAAATTTGCCTTTGCAGTTCAATAATTTCCTGAAGTCGTTTTGATTTAATATCCTCGGGTACATCGTCATCCATTTTGAATGATTTTGTTCCTTCCCGCGGTGAATACTTAAACATATAAGCGCCGTCATATTTTACTTGTCGCATAACGTCAAGTGTCATTACATGGTCTTCATAACTCTCTGTCGGGAATCCGGAAATTATATCCGTAGAAAAACTAACACCGGGAATAATTTTTCGGGCTTTATCAATCAAACCCAAATAATGCTCAATTGAATAAGTACGGTTCATCAATTCTAAAATTCTATTTGAACCCGATTGTACCGGAAGATGAATGTAATTACAAATATTTTGGTGCTCGGCAATTGTGTAAAGAAGCTTATCGGATAAATCCTGCGGATGTGAAGTTGTAAATCTAATTCTCATTTTTCTGTCAACCGCTGCACTGGCAGCAAGAAGATCGGCAAAATCATTACCGTTGTCCAAATAAGAATTAACATTTTGCCCTAACAAAGTAATTTCTCTAAATCCTCTTTGCGAAAGAAGCATAATTTCGTTTACTACCGAATTTAATGCACGGCTTCTTTCCCTGCCGCGTGTAAAGGGAACGACGCAGAAGGAACAGAATTTATCGCAGCCGCGCATTACGGAAATCCATGCTTGTAATCCATCTTCGCGGTATGGAATTATATCATCATAAGTTTCCGTTCGTGATAGTTTAACTCCTATTCCCTTTTCACCGTTAAAAGCAACATCGATTAATTCCGGTAGGCGGCGGTATTCATCAGGTCCGACTACTAGATCGACGATCTTCTTTTCTTCAATTAAATCTTTCCTAAGCCGCTCAGCCATGCAGCCAAGTACGCCCACTATAAGGCCCGGGTTTTGACCTTTTAATGTTTTAAAATTTCCAAGACGACCGTAAATTCTTTGTTCGGCATTATCTCTGATGCTGCATGTATTCAACAAAACTACATTTGCTTTGTCTGCGTCTGAAGTAATTTCATAGCCATAGTTTTTAAGAATGCCCATTACCAATTCCGAATCGGCAACATTCATTTGGCAGCCGTAAGTCTCAATATAAACGCTGTTCTTATTCATCGATATTCAGATATTTCAAGTCTAATTTACTTTTTCATCCTTCGTAATCGGCACAAAGCCAAAGTGTTGGTTTTGCGGGGCGTCAATGATGATTTCTCCAAATCGAGCTTCAAACTTTTCAATATTTTCCTTTAATGCTTTCATCAGCATTTTTGCATGCTGTGGAGTTGTAATTATCCTTGCATGAACTTTAGCCTTCGGCACCCCGGGAACTATTCTTGTAAAATCGATTATAAATTCCGCTGGCGAATGGGTAATAATTGCCAGATTGGAATAAATTCCTTCTGCTTCCTTTTCACCCAGCTCAATGTTAATTTGTTGTTCTTGGTTCTGATTCATGATATTCTTTATTTCTTATTATTTTATAAATACTCTTGTAATTTCGACGACCGAACTTAAACCTTCGAGGTAGGGTGTAAAATATTTAGGAAAAATTAAAAAATTTTATCGTACCGTTTTTCTATAGTGAGTCCTCTGTGTCTCCGAGTCTTTGTGGCTATTTTTTGCCACTAAGGCACCAAGACACGAAGTG
>JAKAFW010000013.1:0-85503 GCA_021817845.1 Bacteroidota bacterium | reverse complement strand
AAAGTAGATTACAGCTATTCAAACTTTGGAATATTTGATCCGATAAATAGAATTTCAATATCAATTGGATTATAGAGGTCGTAACTAACTAATTTCTAAAAACAAAAAGAGAGGTTCACAATGAAAAAAGTAGTGCTTACTTTAATGTTCGCATTTTTGAGCGTGTCCTTGTTTGCTCAAGTTCCGGTAACTTTCCAGGTAAACATGGGATACCAAATCAGGCACAATCTCTGGGCAGCCGGAGATACTCTTGTTATTCGCGGTGATTTTGAGAAAGCTGTGGATACATCTGCATCTGACTGGGCTGGCTATCAATTTATGATGGCACCGCGTGCAACTAATGACTCGGTTTATGTTTTAGTTGTCAATTTTCCGGTTAAAGATACCGGCACAACTTTCAATTACAAATTTGTTGAAACAGTAAAAGGAAGTGATACTTGGGAAAATCCTGCAAGTGGTGGGAATAGAAGTTTTAAGCTTGCTACTCCTTCGGTTACACTACCGGTCGTAAATTTTAGCGATCAGATTGATTTAAATGTTGCTACTGTAAAAAATATAGTTACATTTCAAGTTGATTTAACCAGTTATTATGGTACAGGTCCGGGACAATTTGATCCTTCAAAAGATTCTATTGTTGTAATGGGCTTCAATAACTGGGGTGGATGGAATCCTGATCCTAATACTTTCAGCGGTAACAGAACTCTTCAGCCTGTGTTCGGTCAGCCGGGAATGTACTCAACAACATTGACATTTTATGGACCCGTTGGTGATTCCACAGCCTGGAAACTTAAGGCTTATCCTGATGCCAATTTCGGTAACGGCGGCGGTTATGAACTAGGTGATAATAGATGGTATCACTATGTAAGCGATACAACAAATGCACAAGTTGTTGGTCCAATTGTCCCTTCTCTTATAATTTATGCAGGTAGTATAACAACCGACCAAAAAATCACTTTTAATGTTTATATGGGTAATGCCGTAGACTATCACAATAAAATTAAAATTGATCCAACTACGATAAATTTTGTTGGATTAAAGGGCGGTATTAAACCAATTGGAAACTGGGGCGGAACTTGGACTGTATCAGATACAGTTGACGGACCTACTTATGTCGACACAATTTCTACACTCAAGGTATTACATAAAGTGTCAGCAAACGTTTGGTCAATCACTCAAGACTTCCCGATAGGTACTCCCGCAGGCTCATTTGAATTTAAGTTTGCTTGCGATTATCCCGGCGTAGATACAGCTAACAGCGGAAGCACATACTTGGACAATGAAATGGGCTTTGGCATTAACCATGCATGGATTCTCTCGGATGCAACAAGTCCGGTTGTATTAAATTACATTTTTGGCACACAAGATTCAGTTGCGCAATTACCTACGGGAATAAAGCAATTGGGAGGAAATATGCCAATTCAGTATTCTCTAAGCCAGAATTATCCGAATCCATTTAACCCATCGACAATTATAAAATACAGTGTTCCAAAACAACAATTAGTAACACTTAAAATTTATAATATGCTTGGACAGGAAGTTGCTACTCTTGTAAACAATCAGCAAAATGCTGGTAATTACGAAGTTACATTTAACGCAGATCGGTTAGCAAGCGGTATTTACTTCTATACATTGAATGCTGGAAGTTTTGTTTCAACTAAGAAGATGATCTTATTGAAGTGATGCATCGTTTGAAATAGTCAAAGGTCAAATCCCAATTTAGGTTTTGAACTTAAGACTAAGTGAATATATAAACCCAATTTCGCGAATAGCGGGATTGGGTTTTTTTTATTTCCTCTTTCTTGTGATAATTCTAGTTATTATTTTAATAATAAAACTTTATTAAAATAATAAAGAGTATATTCTGCGACTCTCAAACAATCCAGTATTTACGCCCTAAAATCAAAGATAAATTAGTTAAAAGCGATAAGTCTCTATATAACTTTGCGGGCATAATATTTGTGTTCATAATTATTTAATTGCCGTCTTTTTGTATGTTTGGTCAGTAGAAAAGAAAATTTTTTTAAGTAAAAGGTTTAATAATTGTTGCTTAACACACGTAAAATTGATGAAATAATTCATCCAAGGTCTTTGTTTTCGTTAGAGCCAAGGTCTGTCGAGGTAATTATAATTCTTAGTTTTTTTAATTTTTTCTTTTCTATAATTTCACGAATAAAAAGATTAATATTGTGGTAAGAAAATTTTTAATAAAGTGACCCGGTTCATCATTTTTCAAATAAGGAGCAATAATGGCTGTATCGATACCATCAACGTCAACAACTCAACCATTAAATAATACCAATAAGAATTACACGACTGAATTGACAATTCTTACATCGCTGTTTTTTATGTGGGGATTTTTAACTTGCTTAAATGATATTCTGATACCGCATCTTAAAGCTGTTTTTTCATTAAATTATGCCCAGGCAATGTTGATACAATTTTGCTTCTTCGGAGCCTATGCGCTTATTTCTCTACCCTCTGGAATCTTAGTTGAAAAAATCGGTTATAAAAGAGGCATAATAATCGGGCTGGTTACGGCTGGAATTGGCTGTTTGGCATTTTATCCTGCTGCTGCCACACGCTCTTATCCTCTTTTTCTTCTAGCTCTTTTTATACTTGCCTCCGGTATAACTTTGCTCCAGGTAGCTGCAAATCCTTACGTCGCAATACTTGGCAAGCCGGAAACAGCTTCGAGCAGATTAAACCTTACTCAAGCATTTAATTCATTAGGAACTACGATTGCCCCCTATTTCGGTTCTCTTTTAATTCTTTCTATTGTGGTCAAAAGTACGGAAGAAATTCAGAAGATGAACCAGGTTCAATTATCTGCCTATCAACTAACCGAAGCAAGCGCAGTACAAGTTCCTTATCTTGGATTGGCAGCGGCATTATTATTAATTGCCGGATTTTTTGCCTTGATTAAACTTCCGGAAATTGAAGCAAGCTCAGTTGCATCAAGCGGCGGAGACGGCGGCAGTTTTGATTCTCATCATGATAGCGCCTGGGGATATAGACATTTAATTCTTGGTGCTATCGGCATTTTTGTTTACGTCGGCGCAGAGGTTTCTATCGGAAGTTTTTTAGTAAATTATTTCGGAAGTCCTGAAATAATGGGATTAAAAGCGGCTGATGCTGGGAAGTTTGTTTCCTTTTATTGGGGCGGCGCAATGGTAGGAAGATTTATCGGCTCGGCAGTTCAAAGGAAAATTAAACCGGGAACTGTCCTTGCTTTTAATGCAGTCGTTGCGAGTATTCTTGTTGTTTCTTCAATGCTTTCATTCGGGTACTTTGCAATGTGGTCAATTCTTTTAGTCGGATTATTTAATTCAATTATGTTCCCGACAATTTTTACTTTAGCCATTGATGGATTGGGAAAACATACCGGACAAGGCTCGGGAATTCTTTGCATGGCAATAGTAGGTGGAGCAATAATTCCTGTTGTACAAGGATTTATAGCTGACAGTATCGGTATACATCATGCATTTATTCTTCCGGTGTTATGTTATTTGTTTATTGTTTACTATGGAATGAAAGGTCATATCCCAAACTTCTCAAAGAAATTAAAGGTTCAAAATGCCTAATAAGATTGATGTAACTCTCGGTATAGATATAGGCGGGACTAACACCGTTTTCGGTTTTGTAGACAGGCAAGGGAATTGTGTTGCCGAGTCCTCAATCCCGACAAATCCTTACGAAGCAGCAGAAAGTCTTTTTGCAAGACTTCATTTAGAAATTATCGAACTGAAAAAAAAAATAACAGATAATTACAATTTTATCGGAATCGGAATTGGCGCACCCAACGCAAATTATTATAAAGGAACTGTAGAGCTGCCTCCGAACTTAAATTGGGGATATGTAAATGTCTTGGAAATAGTTCAGAAATATTTTGATATACCCTCAGCAATTACAAACGATGCAAACGCAGCTGCAATTGGTGAAATGAAGTTTGGCGCGGCTAAAGGGATGAAAGATTTTATCGTAATAACACTCGGTACCGGATTAGGGAGCGGAATTGTTTCTAACGGAGAACTGATTTACGGAGCAGACGGTTTTGCAGGAGAAATCGGTCATACTATTTTTGACCCAAATGGTAGGCAATGCGGCTGCGGCAGGAAGGGGTGTCTGGAAACTTATGCTTCAGCCAGCGGTATCAGAAGAACTGTTTATGAACTTCTTTGCGACTCAAACGATGAAAGCGAATTGAGAAAAATCAGTTTTGCAGATCTTACGGCAAAAACAATTTCCGAAGCTGCTTTGAAGGGTGATAAAATTGCTTTGCATGCTTTTGATTATACTGGAAAAATATTAGGAATTAAATTAGCCGACGCCGTGGCGCATACAAGCCCGGAAGCAATTATTCTTTTCGGCGGATTAGCAGCTTCTGGCAAATTAATATTTGAGCCTACCCAAAAGTACATGGAAGAATATATGCTTAATATTTTCAAGAATAAGGTCAAGCTGATTCCTTCAGCCCTTACTAATGGAAATTCCGCAGTTCTTGGCGCGAGCGCTTTAATATGGAATGAAATTGATAAACAGCATGAATTGATTGCCCGTTAACTAAGTCTCTCTTTCTTTATAGGGAACAGATCTATGTCAGGTCTATTGCAGTTATTGGCCCGGGAGCAAATCACGCACGAGTCGGTGGAGGTGTTTGAAGATTGAACCGGCTACTGACAGCGATGGGAATTTCAAAATAGCATTTAAGGTCGAAAATTCGGGCACGATAAAGGTAATGGTCGGAAGTTCTTCACGGGATATCAGGCTTACGGGAGAATTTACAATCAGTAAAGCCAAAGATTAAAACAATAGACTTTCTATAAAGGAAACAAATTAGTTAAATTTGTGCTGCATCAGGAAATTCTTCCGGTGCAGCTTTCTTTTTATCGTATAATCATTAAGGAAAATATTTTACCGTAAGGTATCACCATGAAAATTTTTATTCCGTTATTGCTTTCTTTTTTAATAGTTCAATGCGCTTCCAATAACATCCCGGCGCTATATAAAAAATATAATTCAAATGAATATTTGTACTGGTCGAAAACGAGAAGATTAACTTGGGATGATTTTCAAGGAATACCTCTTGATCTATCGGGAAAAACTGCAAGCGGTATTCACGTTTATAACCCGGCAACGATAGAGAAGGAAAACATTTTTACTCCGGCAAACCTTACTGCAATTTGTGTTTTTGATAAAAGAACTTCATGGGTAAATGAAAAGGTTGCAACAAAAAGCTTATTGTTATACGACCAGGTAATTTTTGACATTTACGAACTCTATACAAGAAAATTGCGTGAAGAATTTTCCAAAACGGATTTTAATATCGATAATTATAAAGAAAAATTCCGCCAGTTGACTGAGAAGAATAATCGGGAGCTAATTAAAAATGTTGAACAATTTCGTAAGGATACGTCCTCAGGACAAATAGCCGAAGCTACAATTCTGTGGAGGGACAAAATATCTGACGAATTAGATCGCCTTGAAAAATACAGCTCAAACTTTGCTAAATAAAATTACAGTGGGGATACTATGTGTATAAGAAATGTATATTAATGTATGCTCCTCCCGTAAAGTCCCTGCATAAATTTCATAGAAGTATTACAAATTTTTTTGGAAGACTTTGAATTAGTGCCAATTGACGTATCGAATAAAAATAGGAAAACAGGTCCATAAAATTGGTGCTTAATTCTTTGCCTGCCTGACGAGGCTTTTGCAAGACTCCAAGACTGTCATTTCGACCAAAGGGAGAAATCTTTTTTATATTTTAGAAACCTCTCACTTTTTTCGAGACGAAATAAAAAGAGTTCTGCAACGCACTCTGTCGGTAGGAGAGCCTGTCCGTCTTCCGACGGAATATTTCCTTTGCTTTTTTCTTAAACTTAAGCTTGCTCTTTAGCGCGTCGTGATTTCAATTATTTTCCGTATTTTTGGGTTTACAAAAATCGAGACGAAAGAATTGAGAAATGATCGAGCCAAAAACGTTTTATAGAAAATTAGACTTTCTTTTGAACAGAATCGGACATGAGAAAACTGGTAAGGATTTTCTTTTTACAATTGTATGGGAATTGGAAAATACTTTCGGGTCAGACCTAAATATTGTAAAAGGGCGTATTTATGAAGAGGAGGAGAATGATTATGTCTTAATTTCACCGGAAGAAAATTTTAAGAATACCAAGATTACTAAAATGATTCCAAAAGAATCTGAACCGGTTATGGCTCTAATGAAATCCAGAAGTTATATTTTTGACAACCCGTTTTTCACTATTGATCCTTCCATTAATTCTAACAGAAAAGAATATTCTATTCCTGCGGCATTTACAGTTAAAGGAACCGAAGATCATTGGATTATTCTATTTGAATTGAAAAGCGGATGGATAAGAGAAGAGATAGAATTTTGTTTTAACGCCGTTAGAAATGCAATAAATTCCCGGATTTATTCGGAAGCTGTTAAAAATGAAATTGAGCAAGCTGTCTTAATTCAACAAAGCTTATTGCCGACATCTGCACCGGCGATTCCAGGATACCAGATATGCGGATACTCCCAGCCAGCTGAGCTTGTCGGAGGTGATTTATACGATTACTTCAAATTTGATGAAACAAGTTTTGGAATTTGTATCGGTGATGCAAGCGGGCATGGAATTCCTGCAGCTCTTCTAGTCAGAGATGTCGTTACCGGGCTCCGTATGGGGCTTGAAAAAGAGATGAAAACTGTCTTCACTTTGAAAAAGTTAAACCGGGTTATTCACAAAAGCGTTTATTCTTCCCTGTTCGTTTCATTGTTTTATGCAGATCTTGAGATAAATGGGAATTTATTTTATGTAAATGCCGGACACCCGATTCCGTTTCTTGTATCCGGCAAAGAAGTTATTCCATTGGAATCAACCGGATTAGTTTTCGGCGCACTTCCTGAGGTCTCGATTCATCAAACTTATGTTTTTATTAAACCGGGATCAGTCCTCGTCCTTTACAGCGATGGAATTATTGAAAGACAAAACAGGCAGAAGGAAGAATTTGGGTTTGATAGATTAAAAGATGTAGTGGTAAAAAATCAAAAAAAATCTGCTAAGGAAATTTTAGATGAAATATTTAATAGCGCTAAGATATTCGGAAATAGCAGCAAATGGGAAGACGATGCAACAGTGATTATAATTAAAAGAGAAGATACTTCTAAGCCATTAGAAATAACTTAATAATTCACGTTACGCAAAAACAGCCTTTCGGAATATTGGAATAAAGTCACTCAATTCCATGACTCCATTATTTTCCAAAAGTTGCGTAACATCAGTAACTAATTGTGGCAAAAAGAAACAACGGGAGGCTTTAACTATCAGTTAAATATCAAAAAAATATGGAAAAACAATTAAAAATATTTGCTCTCGGAGGAAATGAAATCTCTCCTGCAGGTGCAGTCAACTCTGATACCGGAAAATTAATTTTACCGGGATTATCAGACCAGTGGAAAAGAACATCTAATACTTGTGAGCTTCTGGCTAAAATTATTAAAGAAGCACCCGATGATTATTATATTATTACGCATGGCAACGGTCCGCAGGTCGGGAATCTTTTAATGAATGGAAATTATAAGGAGATGGGTAGTGATATTGATGTTTGTGATGCTGATACTCAGGGTTCTATGGGTTACATGCTCTCACAACTGACTAACTCGTTAAGTATTCTTGGAGTAAATAAAGTTGCTGCGGAAACGATTTCCAAAGTAGTGGTCGATGAAAATGATTATGCATTTCGTTCCCCTTCAAAGTTTATAGGGCCGTCATTTGCTAAAAAAGATGCTATGGAAATGCAGCAAAAAGAAAATCGTCCTTTCATGTTTTACAAAAAAGATGAAAACGGAGGCGATCTTTGGCGTTGGGTTGTTCCTTCTCCGGAACCTGTTGATATTATTGAAATAGATGTAATTGAAGCTAACCTTCGCGCTGGAATTATTCCTATTGCCGTTGGCGGAGGCGGTATCCCGGTTGTGAAAATTAAACCGGAAGTAATAGATGGATTTGAAGTTTATAAATGTAAGTTTGGAATTAGTTATCAAAGAAAGTATTCACCAAATAATTTGCCGGCAAATATTTATTCCGGTATAGATGCTGTAATCGACAAAGATCTATCTTCAAGTTTACTTGGAATTAGCTTAATTAAAAGAGCAAACGCAAGGGGTGAAAATCTTCACGTAGAACTTTTCATCTTTACGGATATTGACGGAGTAAAATTAAATTACCAGCAGCCGGATCAAATTGATGTAAGGCATTTAACTCTGGATGAAGCTCGTCGACTTTATAACGAAAATGTCTTTCCGGCCGGAAGTATGGGTCCCAAAATAAAAGCGGCAATAAATTTTTTAGAAGGGGGCGGCAAAAAGGTGTATATTACAAGTTCAGAATTTTATGATGAAACTTTGAAGGGGAATGCAGGAACATTAATTGAAAAAAAATAGACTATTGCATAAAGCTTGAACTGATTTTTATTAAAAGAAATTATCAAATAAAATTACAATTACTCTTTTAACTAACTAATTAATTGCAATATATTTGACAGGGTAATTTTTCACTGTCTAACCCTGAAGAAAGCATTGAATGAATTATAAGTCGGGAGAAAAATCATTTCTTTTTCTTAGATTAACTTTAATTTTTTTCCTTTTAAGTGTAACTGCTTTATACTCACAGGGGAGAGGAACGATCCGAGGCATCGTTACGGATTCTACTAACGGCGAAGCTCTTGCGTTTTGTAATGTATTAGTCAACGAATTGAATATCGGAGCATCGACTGACTCACACGGACTTTATATAATCACCTCAGTTCCCGCGCGCAGCAAGTATATGCTTACTGTTTCTTATGTCGGTTATCAAACAAAAAAAATTATCCTGTCAGTAACAAAAAATAAAATTACGGAATTAAACGTTGCTCTGTCTCCAGTTGGAATTAAAATGGAAACTGTAGAAACCGTAGGAGAAAAAGTAATTGGAAAAAATGCCACGGATATCGGTCTTCAAAGAATATCTATGAGAGATATTGAAATGCTTCCTAAAGGCGTGGAAGCCGATGTATTCCGCTCTTTGCAATATTTGCCCGGAGTGAGATCAACCGGAGATGTTTCTGCGCGCTATTATGTGCGCGGCAGTTCAAGCAATGAAAATCTTGTTCTATTAAACGGTATAACTATTTATAATCCTTTTCACGCTTTCGGAATGTTCAGCGTGATTGACCCCGATATGATAAACAGCGTTGAATTTTATAAGGGAGGGTTTACATCAGAAATCGGCGATAGGCTATCTTCTGTTTTAGACATTATCACCAAAGACGGTAACAAAAATACCTTTGCCGGCTCTGCAACATCAAGCTTTCTAACAGGTAAAGTCCTTTTTGAAGGTCCAATTCCTAACGGATCTTTTATGATTACTGGAAGAAAGAGTTATTATAGCGAAATACTTAAAAAATTCTTAAATGATAAAAGTGCGCCGATAGATTTTTACGATATGTCTTTCAAGCTGAATTATTCGAACCCAAATTTTATTAAAGGATCAAAATTCGATATAACCGGTTTCATTAGCGGCGATAATTTGAATAACTACAGCCCTTATACCGAAAACATGAGCTGGTCAAACAAATTGCTCGGTTTAGATTGGTTTCAACTAACGGATTCTCCTCTATATTTTGAGATAGGAATTTCGTGGAGCAATTTTAAGGGAGAAGTTGATCCTAAGTTAAGCTCCGCAAAGCCTAAAAATAATCAACTTGACGACATTACTACTAAAATGGATTTTAATTACATCTTTCCAAGTAAAGATGAACTAAGCATTGGAACTGAAATAAAAGATGTCAATACCACGCTTTATCTTGAAAATTCTTTGGGTGCAATAAGCGATATTGGTTCAAGCGGAACTAACATAAGTGTTTACGGAAAATATAAATTCCTACGGTACGAAAATTTCGGTGCAGATGTCGGAGCTAGAATTGCCGCTGTCAGTCTTTTATCGTCAAGCGACAATCCGTTTATGATTCAGCCAAGAGTTAGTATGACTTATAGGATTTTTCCTGCAATAGCCTTAAAAGGTTCATGGGGAATTTATGAGCAGGAATTAACGACTCTTTCCGATGAGAACGAGATCATATCTCTCTTTGAACCATGGATAATTATTCCTGATTATCTAAAACCGGCTGGATCAATTCAATACTCTATCGGGATGACTACAGATTTTACTTCAAGCATTTCTCTAGATGTTGAAGGTTATTATAAAATTATGAAAAATATTCCGACTCTGAACGATAATAAAATTTCTTCCACTGATCCGGATTTAATCTCCGCAACGGGCGAATCATATGGGTGGGAATTCTTATTTCGCTTTAACAACAATCCGTTTGCTTTCACTGCCTCGTATACATTAAGTTGGGCTTACAAAGATGTTAACGGCTGGCTTTATTATCCGCGCTATGATTCGCACAATTCCATCGATTTAACTTTGGAATATAATTTTGGCAACGACTGGTATGCAACTGTTACTTGGGTTTATAATACTGGTCTGCCTTTTACCCAATCTCTTGGCTTTTATAATAAATTATATTTTAACGATCTTTATTCCGACTGGCCGATTTATGAAAATTATCAGCCCCTTCAGATATTGTCTGACAAAGATTTGGGAAGACTACCGGATTATCATAGACTTGATTTAAGCCTTTCAAAATCTTTTAATATATCTTGGGTCAGGTTTCGTCTCGATGCAAGTATAATTAACGTTTATAACCGTGCGAATATTTTTTATTTCAAGAGGAATACAGGCGAGCGGGTAAATATGCTGCCTTTTCTTCCGACTGCAACAATAAAAATTGAACTATGAAAAAATTATTAATTACTATATTAACTCTTATTTCTATCTCTATATTTTATTCGTGCAGTAATTCATTAAATCCTTACGCTCCTTTCAGAGAGAGATATGTTCTAAGTGGAATAATTAGAAGCGATACTACTTTACAAGTAGTCACTCTTTCTAAAAGTTATCAGCCCGCCGGATTTAATCCTTTCGCCGATTCTGAAAATGTAGCAATTACCGGCGCTGAAGTTAATGTATGGTATAATGATACATTGTACATAATGAGAGATAGTTCGATAGCAAGAGTAGATTCATCACGTTATAATACCAACGTAAACTTTTATTATTGTAATAATCTAAAGCCTGCACCTAATAGCTATGTCGAAATTCAAGCATTACTGCCAAATGGGTTATTATTGACTTCTATAACTAAAACACCTGACGCTGGATATGGATTTTTCGATCAGGCTAGCAATGATACTTTTGATCCAACACAAAATTCACAAATTTATGTTGGTTGGAAAGATTTGGGAAATATTTATTATGCGCCAAGAATATCGATTATTTATTATCAGAAAGGCGATACTAACCCAAAGAATTTTTTTGTGCCTCTTTCTTATTTCAATCAAAATGGTAAACTAACTCCAAATTATCCGCAGTTGACTAAAATTAACTTTTTTACAATAGATTATTCAACGCTTAATGAAGCAATGACTGAACTATCAGGCAATGATAAAAATAAAAGTGATTTTACAATTTCAAAAATTATTGTGGACGTAATTGCCTACGATGAAAATCTTTCAACATATTATTCTTCATTGCAACAGTCAGTTGACGGATTTACAGTAAATCTTGATGCAGCAGACTACTCAAATATTACTGGCGGTTTTGGAATTTTCGGCTCTTACTATAAAGCAAGTTTCAGAATTGATCTTGTCCGACCATACATAAATTCATTTGGATATAACTAATAAAATGAATCTTAGAAAATTAAATATTAATATTCTAAAAATGTGCACTATCCTGGTAATATCTTTCTTAAGTACATTTTCATCTTGCACAAAAGATGTTTCAGTTAGTCCGCCTGATATGCCCCCGCCAGACGGTTATTTATTTATAAATTCTTATCCAACAGGCTTTCAAATATATTTGAATGGACTTCCTAGAAGGAGAGCAACTCCGGATAGTTTAACCTGGTTAAGCACAAATTCTTATACCATTACCTTGAAGAAAAATTTATTCCGCGACACAACTTTTTCAATTGACATTGTGGAGGGGATTAAGAAAAATATATTTGTTGATTTTTCTAAAAATCCTACAATGTTAGGCGGTGTAAACTTGACAAGCCTGCCCACTAATGCTGCCGTTTTTATTAACGACTCCAATACATCAAAAAAAACACCTGTCACTTTAACTGGGTTACTCCCCGGAAATTATTTCATCAAATTCCATATCGCTAATTACCGTGATGACAGCGTTCTTGTTGCGATAAGTAGTAATAATATTACTTCTGCTCAAAAGACACTCGTTGATACAACTCTATGGAAAGATTATACTACCGCCAACTCAAATATTTCAACGAACCAGCTAACTTGTATTGCGATAGATAAAAATAATGAAATTTGGTTGGGAACCCCCGGAGAAGGACTGATTAGGTTTGATGGAACAAATTGGGAAAATTTAATTAATAACGTTCCTGGTTCTGTTGCTCACGATACAATTAATTGTATCATGGTCGATAATAACAATCATAAATGGGTCGGATCTGAATATGGTGGTGTTTGGGATGTGTTTAATTCTGATGCCCATATATATGGTTTCAAAACTTCCGGCTTAGCAGACTTTAGAATTGAATCAATTGCTGCCGATAATAGCGGCAACATATATCTCGGTACAAAAGGAGGATTGTCTAAAACTTTTTTAGATAATAATGGAAATAGATCCTGGTTTAATTATGATAATTCAACTCTTTTTATTCCTGCAAATGATACATGGATTACTGCTCTTGCTGTAGACGCAAACCAGAATTTATGGATAGGAACTAAATCATCAGGGATAGTTAAATTTAATCTTACAGGAGAACCTTTTTCCCAATCTAATTCAAATATTATAAATAACTCTATTACATCTATAACTGCAGCCGGTCTTAATGTTTGGGTGGGACATGCAGCCGGACAAGTTTTTGGTACTGGGCTTTCCTTTTATGATGGGACAAATTGGCAAAAATTATATCCTCTTCCTCAAGAAAGTTTTGCTCAAACTATATGTATTGATCACTTGGGAAATAAATGGATCGGTACGAACAAAGGATTAGTTAAATTAATTGGTTTAAATTCATCCACACTTTTTGACTCCGGTTCTACCGGCCTAAATATAAATGACATAAGAGGAATTGCTGAAGATCAAAATGGAAATATTTGGATTGCTACAAATGGCGGTGGATTAATTGAATATAAGGGGAATCATTAACCGATTTTGAAGAAATTATTGGTCCTTTTCTTTGATTATTTCACATCAAAGGATCAGAAATTTTTCCGGGTAAACCAAAGCTTTCACAATCTTTCTTGATTCTGCATTAATTATTTTTTATGTTAATTTATTAAATCCACTTTCCTTTAAATAACTAAAATAAAGCTGATGCATTCATTTGGCTGATTAAAAAATAAATTTTTGCACATTAAAAAACATTCATATTTAATATATCTTATCAAGGCTATCAGATGAAAAAATATTTTCAAACCATGCCGTACATTTTTTTAGTCATTTCTTTTATACTCGTATCCAATATCTTTGCTCAACAAAAAATCACGCTCAAAAATGTTAAGGAAGCGATTTTTGCAACAAAAAAACTTCAGGGCAGTTCAGGACCTGAAGGGGTTAATTGGATAAATAATGGGAATAGTTATTCTTACATCACAAAAAACGATTCGACAAAAAAAGAAGAAATTCGTTCCTATAATCCAAAATCTGGTAAGGATGACCTGGTTTTTGACGCGTCAAATCTTACTTTTCCGGACACAACTAAACCGTTTGAATATAAATCTTTTCAATGGGCTAAAGATTCACGGCACTTAGTTTTTGAAACAAATTTTAGAAAAATATACAGACGCTCGGGTATTTCAGATTACTATATCTATGCGCTAAAAGATAAAAGCTTAAAACTTGCCGCAAAAGATGCACGTACTGCCGAACTTTCACCAGATGGCTCAATGGTTGGCTCTGAACGCGAAGGAAATATGTTCCTTTATGATTTCAAAACTAAAAGTGAAACTCAACTTACAAATGATGCTGCAGAAAATATTTTCAATGGGCATTACGATTGGGTCTATGAAGAAGAATTTGGTCAAGCGCAGGCGTGGAATTGGTCGCCCGATAGCAAATATATCGCCTTCTGGCAATTTGATGAAACGGGTGTTCCAAATATTAAGTTAACAAATTATGAAGGGCTGCATTCAAAGTATGTTAATATTCCGATTCCTCAAGTCGGCGACCCGAACCCAAAAGTTAAAATCGGAGTTATAAATGTTGAAACCAATAAAAAAATCTGGTTGGATTCCGGTGAACAAGGAGATTTTTATATTCCGAGAATTTATTGGACAAGCATTCCCAATACCCTTGCTATGATCGTTTTGAACCGCGCACAGAATGACATGAAGTTGTTTTTCTTTAATGTAGAAACTGGAGAGAGACGCCTTGTCATGGAAGAGAAAAACAATACTTGGGTGGCTATTTTTAATTTTTATACCGATGTAAATGATATGATTTATTTCCCGGAAAATCTTCATGAGTTCTTCTGGGTATCTGATAGAAGCGGATATTATCATATTTATCGATACGATTACAACGGCAAATTGTTAAACCAGGTAACAAAAGGGAACTGGGATGTTATAAAAGTTCTGGGATTTAATGTCGAAAAGAAAACGATTTATTATTTATCCGCTGAAGCCTCTCCTCTTGAACAACAGCTTTATTCAATTAAATTTGACGGCTCCGGTGAGAAACGTCTGACAAAAGTTTCTGGCTTTCACCAAGTAAATTTGTCGCCTAATACAAAATTTTATATTGATACTTATTCAAATATAAACCTTCCTCGTCAAGTTGAACTTTGGAATTCGGAAGGAAAAATGTTAAAGAAATTGGATGATAATTCTGCCGTAAACGAGTATTTAAAAACTCATATTTACTCCCCAAAAGAGCTTTTTAGCTTCGAAACTTCCGACTCGGTAAAGTTAGATTGCTCAATGATTAAGCCGATAAATTTTGATTCAACTAAGATGTATCCGGTAATCCTTTCAATTTATGGTGGACCGGAATCTCACTCTGTTTATAATTCGTTTGAAGCTTCCGGTTGGAATCAATATTTAGCCCAACAAGGATATATTATTGTAGATGTGAATAACCGGGGCAATGCAAATTACGGCAGCGCATTTATGAAAATTGTTTATGGTCAACTCGGTAAATGGGAGAGCAACGACTTTGTTGAAACAGCTCATTACTTAGCTACTCTTCCTTACGTCGACTCAAAAAACATGGCAATTATGGGAACGAGCTACGGAGGTTACAGTACTGTCTTTACAATGCTAACACATCCCGGTGTTTTTAAAATCGGCATAGCAAATTCTCCTGTTACCGATTGGCGCTTGTATGATGATATTTATACTGAGCGTTACATGAATTTGTTGGATAAAAATAAAGAAGGCTATATTCAGAGCGATGCCATGACTCATGCATCCAGTCTTCAGGGAAAATTACTTTTAATTCATTCTACAATGGATGATAATGTGCATGTCCAAAATACAATGCAGCTTTTAACCGCACTTACAAATGCAGGTAAAGATGCCGACTTAAGAATATTTCCTCCCGGAGCGCATGGCGCAGCATACAATCTTGCAAGTTATACTTTAATGTTGGAAGTGTATGACCATTATCTCAACCGGAATTTAAAAGGAAATTGCGATCAGCCGGATATCAATAAATAGTTTAATTACTATTTGGAATAACTCCATCATTTGCGCCTGTCGGCAGCTTTAAAATATAGGTTTCATTTTTCTGATTCTTTAATGAAATATCTCGTAGCCACGGATTATAGTATTTTAAGGTTTTGTAATTGATGCCATGGCTGATAGCATAGTCAGCCCAATTATCGACTGAAGAATCAATTTTAACATTCGTAGTCCTTAGTGGAGGATAAAGATCACCTGGTTCTAAATAATAACCATATTTGTGAGGATCAGAGAAAATTATTTTCATCGCAAGCATTCTAGCTACGTACCGTGATGTTTCTTCGCTTAAAAGCAGATTATAATAATCATTTGCTTTTTCCTTCTGCATAAGTTTGACTATGCCATTCAGTCCCATATTATAAGATGCTGCTGCTAAGGTCCAGCTTTTTAATTCATCATACGCATCAAGCAGATATTTGCATGCGGCTTCAGTTGATTTTTCAACGTTATATCGCTCATCTATCTCATCATTTATTTCAAGCCCATATTTTTTTGCCGGCTGCTCCGTGAATTGCCAGAACCCTACTGCTCCGGCATAAGAGGTAGTGTTTGATAAGTTGCTTTCGATTAAGGCAAGGTACTTGAAATCTTCAGGGACATTATATTTTTTTAAGATCGGTATGATTACGGGGAACCATCTATTAGCTCTTTTCATCCCTAAAATTGTAGAAGAAAACCAAAATGTATTTACAAGTAATTCTCGGTCAACTCTTTCTCTCACTTCAAAATTATTTAGAGGTACTTTTTCTCCCGCAAAGTATAATTCTGAAGGAATTTCAGGCGAGGTAATTCTAATATTTACAGTTGAATCTGTCACAAAGTTATTTCTGCCGGGCTCCGCAAATTTTGAAACTCCAGTATTAATAAACAAAGTCAAAACAGTTAGTGCCCCTAATGCAAAATAGAATACCTTAGAGCTTATCTTCTTACTACCCTTCTGATTTTCCATATTATTTGCTCAATTGTTTTACAAATGAAATATATAAAATTTATTTCAAATTAAAATTAAATTGAATTTGTGTTTGGAGATAGAAGAAATGTAAAGTGAAAATTTTATTATTAGCTGTTCCATTTCACTTAGTCGTGAAATGGAACGCTAAATAAATAATTTTAGCCTAGGTAGGCTTTTAGATTTTTACTTTTAGATGGATGTCTTAAGCTGCGGATAGCTTTTTCCTTAATTTGACGAACTCTTTCGCGCGTTAAATTAAATCTTTCGCCAATCTCTTCAAGAGTAGCAGATCTTTCACTATTAATTCCGAAATAAAGTCTTAATACATTTGCTTCTCTTTCGCTTAATGTTGACAACACACTTTCTACTTCGCTCTTTAGAGATTCATGCATTAGCTTTACATCAGGCGCAGGCTGTTGATCATTGGGTAAAATATCGATCAGGCTGTTCTTATCATCGTCGCCGGAAAATGGAGCATCCATTGAAACATGCCTGCCGTATAGTTGCAATGTGTCCACAACTTCGTCAGTTTTCATCTCAAGTTCTGTTGCAAGTTCTGCAGCGCTTGGCTTTCTTTCAAATTCCTGTTCTAATTTGGAATATGCTTTACCAAGCTTATTTAAAGTGCCAACGCGGTTTAAAGGTAATCTTACCATTCGCGACTGCTCGGCTATTGCTTGCATGATTGATTGGCGTATCCACCACACCGCATAGGAAATAAACTTAAATCCTCTCGTTTCGTCAAATCTTTCTGCGGCTTTAATTAATCCGAGGTTACCTTCGTTAATTAAATCTCCCAAAGATAATCCTTGATTTTGAAATTGTTTAGCTACGCTTACTACGAATCTTAAATTTGCTTTAGTTAAAGCTTCGAGAGCATGGCGGTCTCCCTTTTTAATTCGTTTTGCAAGCTCAATTTCCATGTCCGGAGTAATGAGGTTAACTTTACCGATTTCAAGCAAATACTGATCAAGTGATTTGCTTTCGCGGTTAGTAAATTGCTTCGTTATTTTCAATTTTGGCTTACTCCTTTTTAATTGAATATTTTAAAAAATAAGCTACAAATATAAATGATTTTCGTGAAAATTTGTAAGGCAAAAACTAATCTACTTCACCTTTTTTTGTCAATTAGCCCTCAAATGCTCAAAATATTTAATTTTCGAAACATTTTGTCTCTTATTTAATAGTTAGACGCCTTTATTTCATTTGGGTTTCAAAAAATGATTGTTTTGGGGGACTCGTGAATAATTAGTCTAAAAATCGAGATGAGTCTGATTTTCGCCGGTTTCTTTCTTACTATACTATTGTCGTTTAAATCTTTGTTATTTATGTCAAGATATTTTTGATGATAAATATCGTTACGTTTAATTCAAAATTCAACATTCATAATTCAAAATTGCGGCTTGCCGCGCTATGCCTGTGTTCCTTTAAAAAATTCCCAAAATTCTCCCGCGAAATTACGTATACCTTGCCAACCCGGACCGCTTTTAACTTTCCGGCATTTATATAATAAAGGATAGTCGATCTGCTCAAATTTAAAAGTTTTGCTATTTCCTGGACACTGAAAAATTCCTTCATATCACGTATCTCAAAAAAAATTAAAAGCCTTTACTCATGGCAATTTTATACGTTAACTTAATCTTTTTCATTGACTTCCGAAACAAAAATCTTTCTCTGCCCGGATTTAGAGAATTATTTTTATTCTCAAATTATTCTGTTTATTTGCTATTTTTAACAATTATAATTTTTCTTTTAATCTTACTGATGAAATTCGATAGATATTTTAATCATATATCGCTAAAATTTTTCCCTGCTATTGTTCTTGGGTTTATATTTAATTGCAATATAATTTTCTCACAGAATTTACCTCCCATAAATTTGCAGTACTCATCCTATGCTGTAACTTCTGATGGTCATTTAATAGGATTCTATGGCGACAAAAACCGGGTTGATGCAAGAAGCACCGGCTACATTTCTCAATATGTCATCTGGTCTCTGATTGCTACTGAAGACCGCGATTTTTATAACCATAACGGTGTTTCAATTAAAGGTATAATCCGCGGAATTTTTAAGACTTTAACAGGGCACATTCAGGGCGGTAGTACGCTAACGATGCAGCTTGCAAGAAATTTATTTTTAACCGATGAGAGAACTATTTCACGCAAAATTAAGGAAATAGAATTAGCTAGGCAATTAGAAGAAAAGTATACCAAGGATGAAATTCTCTTAATGTACTTAAATACGGTTTACTTTGGGCGCGGCGCCTATGGAATTTGGGCGGCGGCTGAAGAATATTTTGATAAAACCCCCGGTCAGCTTTCTATTACCGAAAGCGCCGCGCTTGTAGGAATGGTTCAATCACCTGGCGGCTATGATCCTATAAATCATCCTGGAAGAATGTGGACACGCAGAAATATTGTGCTTCATAATCTTGTCGAAATAAATAAGCTGTCGGAAGATGAATATGAAAAATTGATTAAAACTCCTCTCGGTTTAAACTTAAATGATAAGTTCGGGAAATTCTTTTTAGAAAATGTCCGCAAGGAAGCCAATAAAATTTTAGTTGAAAAAGGATTAAACCTCAACCACGATGAACTAAAAATTACGACTACTTTAAATTATAATATGCAGAAATCTGCCGAAGATGCGGTTAATTCACAATGGCGAAATTTTCCAAATTCTATGAAGGATGCCCAAATAGGATTAATTTCTGTCGAACCTGGAACGGGAATGATCCGTGCTATGGTAGGCGGAAATCCTAATTCAGATCCGGGTGGTTTAAACCGGGCAGTTCAAATTTTACGTCAACCAGGTTCATCCTTTAAACCTTTTCTCTATGGAAGCCTTCTTGAAAAAGGTTATTCATTGGCAGAACCGCTTTCGGATTCTCCGATAGTCGTGGACTCGGGTACCTCATTTGAATGGCGTCCTCAGAATGATGATAATTCTTTTTCAAGTCATCCCGTGCCGATGGAATACGCAATTCAGAATTCAATTAATTTATCCGCTGCTTATGCTATAACATACTTAACTTCACCCGATTCGGTTGTAGCCTTTGCTCACCGTCTTGGAATTCAATCAGACATTCCCGCAGTTCCTTCAATTGCATTGGGAACCGGTGAGGTTAGCCCGGTTGAAATGGCTTCTTCTATGGCTGTATTTGCTGATGAAGGTTTATATGCGAAACCCTTTTCAATCTTAAAGATTGAAGATAAAAACGGAAGGGTTATTTATGATAAAAACGGTATCGATACTTCTACTGTTTTGGATTCCGCCAGTGCATATCTTACAACAACTGCCTTAGAATCGGTTGTTAACGGAGGAACCGCTTCATCTGTTAGAAGATATTTCAAGGGGACCGCCGCAGGAAAAACCGGAACTACTCAAAATTTTACCGACGCCTGGTTCGTGGGGTATAATCCCAAACTTTCCACTGCAATCTGGATTGGCTTTGATAACCCTCAAAGAAAATTATCCGGCGGATTTCAATACGGCGGAACTGCCTGCGCTCCGATCTGGGGAAGAATGATGTCTGAAATTTCCGGAAAAATATCCGGCTTCGGCTGGAGTGAATTTAAAGTTCCGGCTAATGTAAAAAATATTGAAATGTGTGAAGATACCGGCGAACCTGCCTGCCGGATAGGCAAGCCGGCAAAAGCAAATTGCATGCATGAAAAACTTTATCCCGTTAATGTTGGTAAGCTAAACGAAATTTTTAATCTTCATCATCCGGTTGAAAAAGAAAAATATTCTATTGATCACGCTTTCTAAATACTTTCTTGAACTGTATTTAATTCTTCAGTGCGACTTTTTAGATTGAATGAAACTATTATTAACAGAAATAAAATTGCTCCGACCATTCCATAAGCTATTTGAAGTCCAGTTGAGCCGCCGCCTTGAGAACTTGCTACGGCCCCGACAAGCGCACTACCGAATAATTGTCCTGTCCCCGTAAACAAAGTTAACACCCCTTGACCCGATGCTCTTTCTGATGCACGAGCTTCTTTTAGCATTATGTAGCGTAACGGAGCTCCTAACAAAAATCCCATCCCAATTCCGCTGATTGATGCTGCTGTGTAAAATAAAATTAAACTCCCGCTGTTTAAAGCTAATGCAAACATTCCTATCGATAATAGTATTGTTCCGGTTATTAGCACAGCTCTCGATCCCATCTTATCCAACATTCTTCCGGCAGTAGGCGATCCCGCCGCCATTGCTAACACAACCGGGAAAAGCATAAAACTTGCTGTTGAGCTTGTGACTTTAAAAGTGGCTACCAGCAGCGGAGGTACGAATACAATTGCAGCTTCAACTATTCCGGCTCCGATTGAAAGAAGCGATACTAGGATAACTTGCTTTGAAGCAAATAGCTTAATGCGCAAAACCGGACTTCCAGCTTTTTCTTCGGTTGATTTGAATAATGGCAATAAAATAACCGGTACCAAAATAAACGGAAGCACACTAAGAGAGATTAAGCTTTGAAAAAATTCCTTTGTGTCGATCTGATTAAAACCATAAGTAATTGAAGCGAGTATTATTCCAAGTAACAGCATTCCCCTTAAATCAAATTTACCCTTCGTCTCTTTATTTGAATTGTTCAGTAATTTCGTACTTCCGGCAATAATGAAAAATGCGATTGGTAAGTTAATTATGAAAAGCCAGTGCCAGCTAAACATCAAAAGCACGCCCGCGATAATCGGTCCGATAATAAATGCTATCCCGAAAACCGCTCCGATTAATCCTAAGGCGCTTCCTCTTTTCTCCTGCGGAAAGGTATCTCCGATAACCGCGCTGGCAACTGGAAAAATTCCTCCTGAACCAAAACCTTGTATTGCTCTTCCGAGAAGAAGAATTGAAAAGTTTGGAGACATTGCAACTATTAAAGAGCCGGCTGCAAACAAAGCTATATCAATTATATAAATCGAGCGCCTTCCAATCGTATCGGCAAGTTTTGCCATCAAAGGCGTTCCTACAAGATTAAATAGTACATAAATTGAAAAAATCCATGCGGCTGCGCGTTCATCTATACCAAATTGTTTCTGTATTGCAGGCAGCGCCGGACCGACAATTGCAATATCCAATGCAGCCATTAAAACGCCGGTAAATAATAACCCTAATAATTTATTCCTGTTTTTTGAATCGCTAAAATCCATTCTTTAACTCACATTCTTCTTTTACAACACTTAAAATTTATTTTATGATAGGATAACATTAGAATGAAAAAGGATTCTCCCTGTTACCTGCAAAATCTGGTCTGTATGTATCAAAGCTCTCCATTTCCTGAGTAAAAACATTTTCAAAACCGTATTTATCCAACAATCTTAATACTCTATTATATTCAGATTCTCTAATTGTTCTGTCTATCAAAATATCCTTCTTCGCATTGAATGCTGGAAAGTATTGAGACATAATTGAAAGGTGAACTTTGTTGCTTAATCCCTTAGCTATAAATTTTAGTACTTCCTCGGTCTCAGATAAATCATTCGGCAGAACCAAATGGCGAATAATTAATCCTCTTACCATAATTCCGTTTTCATATATTACTTCGTCTCCTATTTGGCGGTACATTTCCTTTAGCGCTAATTTTGTCTTTGAAAAATAATCATCAACCTTCGAATATTTTTTTGCATATTCTTCGTTGCCGTATTTACAATCGGGAAGATAAATGTCCGCAACGCCCTCGTAAAGTTTTAGCATATCAACGGAATCATATCCGTTAGTGTTATAAATGATAGGAAGTCGTAATCCCTGTCCGGTAGCTATTTCTATTGATTTCAATATTTGTGAAGAAAAATGAGAAGGTGAAACTAACCCGATATTGTGACAATTCTTTTCTTGAAGTTCTATCATTATATCGGCTAATCTTTCAAAGCTCACTTGATTTTTTATTTCCGATTTCCAATTTTGGCTAATATCTGAATTCTGGCAGTAAACGCATTTAAGATTACAGTTACCGAAGAAAATATTTCCTGCTCCCTGTGTTCCGCTTAATACTGGCTCCTCTCCAAAATGAGGTGTGTATGTAGAGACTATCGGCAGATACCCGCTCAAACATTTGCCATATTCATCTTTTGTCCTGTCGGTAAGACAATTTCTTGGGCAGTTTGTACAAGCTTTTAGAATTTCATCCATTAGCCCAGCACGCCTCTTAAGCTCACCGGAATAAAATAGCTTTATGTACGAAGGTTCAAAGCTCATTATATAAATCAGCGCCTCTATAAAAAAAATACTTAGTAAAAATAAGGAAAATGTAAATAGAAATTGTGCTTTGAAATCAATTTAACTCCATGGTGGTTAAAGTTTTGAATAATTGGAATATTAAAATCCTATCTATTTATGTAGTAATTCTGCTTTTTTATTGCATTTCCACCCCAAAAATCCCCTCGTTTAGATAGTGGTTTAATCAGGAACAATTTTATAGGTTAATTAGGCTGATAAAGAATTGCCTAATGACAAGATTAGCAAATCCATTTTATAATAAGCCTATTGATAAGTTATTTTACCACGAACTAAATTTAATTTTAAGGAGATGAACATGAAGTTAAATCTTTACTCCAATTTATCTTATTTAATGAAAAGAGGATTTTTTGTTCTTTTAATTACTATTTCAATTATTCCAACTCTTCTTGCTCAGTATGCTCCCGGAGATTCCAATGCTATCCCGGTTTTCTTTATGTTCACGCACACTTTAGCTCCGGGCGATTCTGGTGTAGGACTAAACGGAGCATTTAACAGTTGGACGAACGGTGTTTTCAAAATGCAGCAAGTCACTCCCGGATTTTGGACAACTACAATTCAGGTTCTTCCTCTTGGTTATGAATATAAATTTGTAACATACAAAGATACGGCTGGACAAACCGGAGTTATTAATTATTATTCCGATCCCCTTAATCCAAAGATCAGCTCGAATTTTAATAATTCAGTCATCAATGTTAAAAGCCCCATGATCTATTATTTTTTACCTATGACGGGGACTACGATTATAAATACCAGACCGACTATTAGAGCTAATATTTCCTGGGCGAATAAAGATAAACTTGATCTTTCAAAAATGGTTTTTACAGTAGACAGTTCACCGGTTTCAAATCCTCAGCAATATTTCGATACGACAACTCGAGTGCTATCATATACACCGCCTACTTCTCTTTCTGCTGCTAGCCACACTGCTGATTTGCTTGTTTATACAACTGCCGGTGATTCTACATCGTTGACCACAACTTTCACAGTAAGCGGAAGCAGTATTCTTGCAGCTCCCTATACTTTTCAATTTGATTCGAAAAGTCCAAACTTCAAATTCCTTGGGACGATATCGAATGTTTCCGTAAAATCATCATTCAATTCTTTCGGAGCTGATCCTTTAATTGATTCAACTGGCAGTGGTGTATATTCCTTTAAGACAAATCTTACCCTTGGACAATCGTTTGAATATGTCTATGTTATAAATGGCGGACTTTATACAAACGACCCCGATAATCCTAATTTATCTATTAACCATGAAACAATTGCTACTGCTGCAGTCGATTCACTTCCAAGGTTCGGTAGTCTTTTATCAGCCTCGGGAAAAATTTTTAATTACCCTGTCTCATCAGTAAATATTTCAACTGCATTAATGCAAAGTGACTTAAAAGGATTTCTTGATTTTTCATCTGTATATGCTACGGTCGATGGAGTAGCAGCTTCAATAACCAGAACTTTTTCTGGAACTCAAATAAATATTAGTTTGTCAATCGCAAGCCCATCCATCGGCAGACATGTGGTAAGATTTTTCGGAAAAGATTTGTCCGGCAGAGTGGCTCCACCCGTAACTTATGTATTCGGTGTCTATCCTTCTAGCAGCGGTTATCATTATGTCGACGGTGATAACGATGATGTTGGTCCAGGTACATACACTTATCCAACCGGCATTGATTCCGGTTCTGCCGATATTAAATCGATAGACATTACCACCACTTCTGGAAAAGATTCTTTAATGTTTGCGATTAAAATGGGCAAAATTTCTAAATACACTAGAGTCGGCTTCGGTATTGTAAATACGCTTGATGGAACTTATGTTGAAGCTCCGCAAAATATAAATCTCAAAATTCCGGAGTGGAACGGTAGGGGTGTGTTTGCAATATTGTCAGAGCCGAATTCCGCTTACTATGATTCTTCTTCAGAAAATGATTTGCTTACGTCAAGTAATCCTATTCAATCATCATTAAAAATTAATATGGATTCTACAGAGGCAGCTAATGGGGAGTTTAAATTTACTCTTCCTCTTTCGGCGCTTCAAAATATTATGGGAACATATAACAAAATCTGGTACTTCGGCGCATACTCCTATCTGAAAAATCAAAACGGAGCAGTAAATCCTGGGCCTGAAGAAGCCGGTGCAGGTTATCCAAATAATCCTTTGGTTTATGATGCTGCGTTTTTCTCTGACTCGCAAATTCAGGAAAGGCTTTTAGCAAATTATAGTTCAGCCGCACAAATAGGCGGACCCACCGAAGCGGTTATAGGAAGCAATCAACGTGGTTATATTGGCATTATGCCTTCTGATATTGATTCGCTTCTTGGTCAAGCTCCCTCAGTCCAAATTTATGCTAATGGCGGTCCTCTTTATTACGATACCGTCTCCGTTTACGGTTATGTAGGAGAACCTGCAGGTTCAACTGTAAATCTAAATGTTAACGATTCTGCTTATACTTCAACTACAGGTTCTGATCAGAAATTTCATTTTCTTGTTACTCTAAAAGAAGGAAATAATAATATTATGGCATCAGCGCCTTTTGGAAGTAACGGAATTAGCAGCAGTCAAACTATAGTTTATAATTATATCGTTAACCATATCCCGCTTGTTAAAATAAATACTTCGGTTTACCAAAATACTGTTACAATGAACGGCGATAGTACAATCGATCCTGACAGAACGGCGCTAAGTTACTACTGGACTCAGGATGCAGGCAATCCAGCACAAATAAATATATCGAATCCGGCAAGTCAATCGATTACTTTTTCAGCACCCCCAGCTAAGGGCGAGTATTATTTTACTCTAAAAGCCGTTAACTCCGCGCAGGATACAGGTTGGGCTCGAAGTGTTTTTGTTGTTGGTGATTCAGCCTATTATCCTAACATGAGCGAATGGCACCCTGCCTGGGTCGATAGCGCAGTAATTTATTGCGTCTTTCTAAGAACTCTTAGCTCATCCGGAACTATAAATGCGCTTACTGCTCAATTGCAGCAGCTTCAAAGTCTTGGGGTAAATTGCATTTGGCTGCTTCCCATCCATCCGACAACCGGAAATCTCGGACCAGATAACCCCGGCTATGCAATTACTGATTATTATGGAATTCTACCGCAGTATGGAACAAAAGCTGACTTCAAAAACCTTGTTCATACAGCCCATCAATACGGAATAAGAGTCATTATGGATTATGTAGTTAATCATACTTCAGACCTCCATCCTTTCATGCTCGATGCAAACAAATACAAACAATATTCTCCTTATTATCCATTCTATGAATGGGATCAAAATAATAACTATGAGTATTACGCAACCTGGGTAGATTTGCCTTCAATTAATTATGAAGCTGCCACTACAAGAGAATACCTTTTGCGCATGGCAAGATATTGGTTAGAGAATTTCAATATCGATGGCTTCAGGTGCGACGTAGCCTGGGGAGTGAATGATTTACGTCCCTCGGGACCCGCTTTCTGGCAAGCATTCCGTTCGCAGCTTAAAGCTATTAAACCGGATATCTTCTTACTCGGCGAAGCCGACGCCTCTAAACCGCAGTATTTTAATGCTAAGTTTGATGCTGCTTATGATTGGAATTGGTTCGCACAGATGAAAGGTATCTTTAACGGCACGGGTAATATAAATCAACTTGATTCGACGACTGATTTTTATCTAAACAATAATCAGTTTCCCCCTAACGCTACTCAGTTCAGATATCTGGAGAACCAAGACGAGCAGAGATTTATTAACCAGTTCGGGATTGCAGATACCAAAGCTGCGGCTGATCTTTTGTTAACTGCTCCCGGAGTTCCTGAATTGTATGCGGGACAGGAAGTAGGCGAACTTACCTACCGCGGAAATATTAACTGGGCAGATCCCTACAGTCTTCGCCCATTCTATACTAAGCTGATTAATATTAGAAAAGACAATCCCGCTCTTACAAAAGGAGATTATCTGCGTATTACTAACACCGCGCCTGCTAAGGTGTATTCCTACTTAAGAACAAGCGGAAATAATGATGTGATTGTAAATATTAATTTTAGCTCCTCTTCGCAAACGACAAATATTTCTGTGCCCCTTAATAAACTCGTATTTGATTCTACCTCTTCGTATTATCTGAATGATGAGCTTAACCAGATTTCCTATCCTGTTTCAGGAACTGCGTTAAGAAATTACCAGGTAACATTACCGGCAACAAGCGCGCAGATTTTAGTTTTATCAAATACCCAATTAACCGAGGTAAAAGAAAATCCTAAAAATATTCCCACTTCATTTACTCTTTATCAGAATTATCCGAATCCATTTAATCCTTCTACGGTTATCAGATTTGCTTTGCCGTTTGACAGCAAAGTGAAATTGGATATTTATAATATTCTTGGGCAGCGCATCGCCGAGTTAATTAACAATATTGAAAATGCCGGTTACCATGAGGTTGTTTGGAATGCTGCAAATCTTGCTTCCGGTGTTTACATTTACAGAATCGAAGCCGCATCAAACTCCGGCAGAAATATCTATTCCGATGTAAAGAAGATGGTCATGATTAAATAATTCTTATCAGAGGTGTCATCGTTCCGGGGAAGATGACATCTCTGTTTCCTAATTTGGTGTCTTTGGCAACTTGAAATAGAACAGACTCCCTTTTCCCACTTCACTTTCAACTCCGGCTTCGCCTCCGAGCTTATCAATAATTCTCTTTACTATTGAAAGACCCAAACCATTACCTTGTGCCTGAAATTCATGCAAACGTGTAAAGCTCCTAAATAACAGCTCTATTTGTTCTTTTGTTAGTCCGTTACCGTTATCCCGCACCCAATATCGAGTGCTCTCAGCACTTTCATCTGAACCGAGTTCTATTCGCGGAGGAGTCCCCCCGTATTTAATAGCATTGCTTATATAGTTGCTCCAAACTTCTTCAATCCATGGTGCATAACTGATGCACGGCAGCCAATTATCGGGGACAATAATTTCGGCTTTAGAAAGTTTAATTTCATTACCTAAGCGGCTAATAACATTCGAAACAATGATTCCCATATCCAACTTATTAACGGTCACTTCTTCCATCTTGCGAACGCTTGCAAGCAAAAGCAGCTCGTTGACAATACTTGTCATTTTTAATGCACTCCATGAAACGAGATTAAGC
Organism: Bacteroidota bacterium; assembly: GCA_021817845.1. Lineage (GTDB taxonomy): Bacteria > Bacteroidota > Ignavibacteria > Ignavibacteriales > Ignavibacteriaceae > FEN-1297. The sequence goes on along the minus strand of JAKAFW010000013.1, from coordinate 57,374 downwards.
ATTTCATTGATTTCACTGAAAGTCATCTCCTTAAAGCTCTCTTGAAGTTGTTGAATAGCGCCGTAGACAACGTTCACCGGGTTCTTTAAATCGTGCGCCACTGTGTGTGCAAATGCGTCAAGTTCTTCATTGCTTGCTTCCAGTTCGGCGGTATATTTGCGAAGTGCTTCTTCGTTTTGTTTTCGTTCGGTAATATCCAGAAATGATCCGACAAAGCTTTCCGGCTTGTCATCTATATCATATTGAACTTGTCCGATTGATTGAACATATCGAATTGAACCGTCAGGCCTTATAATTCGCTTTTCAACATCATATTTTTTCCCCGTGTCGATTGCGGTGGAGGCTAACTCTGCCGCCCTCTGTCTATCATCGGGATGAGTAATTCTAAATATATCTTCGATAGTTGGCTTAAAAGAACCCGGCTTAAAGCCGCAAATCCGGAAGAGTTCATCAGACCATACTGATTCCCGGGTAGCAATATTCATTTTCCAGCTTCCGAAGTGTGCCATCTCTTCGGCTTTTGACATTCGTGCCTGACTATCTATCACGGCTCTTTCGGCTCTTCTTTTTTCTTTATCTATAGTCTCAAGTTCTGAAAGACGTTTATACAATCCGTCAAGCTCTTTTGCTAATTGTTCAGCCGAATTTATTTTTTTATCCATGTTTATTCCAAAGTTTGTTTTGGAAGGTATTCTCCCTTCCTTAAATAATTCCCGAATAGTATAAGTTTGTGCCGTGAATTACTTGTGTGTTTTATTTAAACTTCCATTCCTTTACAGAACGTTTTTTTCTTTACACCTAAATTAATAAAAACTTTAAGGATTAAAATGGAAGAAAAAAAGAAGCGAGATCCAAAGATGCATTCCGCCGAACATATTCTAAACCAAACCATGGTAAGAATGTTTAACCGCGGTCGCTCATTTAGTGCACATATTGAAAAGAAAAAATCTAAATGTGATTATCATTTTGATAGAAATTTGACTGAACTTGAAGCTAATGAAATTGAGAAAAGAGTCAATGAAGTAATTGAATCCAATATAGTTGTGAAAGAAGAATTCTTAGAAAGAGAAGAAGCTTCAAAATATTTTCAGCTTGAAAAATTACCCGAAGAAGTAGGAGATAAAATTAGAATAATTAAAATAGGTGACTATGACGCTTGCCCATGCAGCGGGATTCATGTTAAGTCCACTAAGGAAATAGGGAAGTTTAAATTTCTTTCTTCAAGTTTTGAGAATGGAGTGTTGCGTTTAAGATTTAAGCTTGATAATTAACATTTGTTTCATGCTGCCTTAGTAAAACTCTAGATACCTGATCCAATTCAGCATAAGAACCGGTCTCGAATCCGGAAAATTCCTACCGGCAGGTTATTTTTCCTGCCGGTAGATAAATTAGAATAAGAAATTATTTACTATCTGTTGGTTCTTCTACCATTTTACCGGTTTTAAGTTCATCACTTAACCGGGTGGCTTTGTATAAATCCTTTATTGCCTCCAACATACCTGCGGAATGAACTGCAACTGTCCTGTTAGTCTCTGTCGTAAAAATAAAATTGCCGGGTAAGCTTTCAATGTTTCCGTCAAATGCTAATCCAACAATTTGTGCTTTTTCATTTATTACAGGGCTTCCGGAATTACCACCGATTATATCATTCGTTGAAACAAAGTCCATAGGTGTTTCAAGTTTGAAGTCTGCCGGAGGATTTTGCCATTCTTTTGGTAAATCATAAGGATATTTTTTGTCGAATGAGTAATATCTGTTATATAATCCATAGAACGTAGTGAAGGGAGGAGCAATTGTTCCATTGTACGGATAGCCTTTTACCACCCCGTCTGAAATTCTTAAAGTAAATGTAGCATCAGGCGGAATAGAGGTTCCGTAAACATCAAACAACGCTTTGCCTAGTTCCTGAGAATAAGTCGATTCGTCTGAAGTTATGGAATTAACTTTTTTCGTTAGTTCGTCTCTTGTATCCTTTGAGTGAACAATAAAATAAATAAACGGATCTGATGAGTTAAGAATTGCATCGGCTCCTTGCTTTGCAACTTCTTTAAATTTACTTGAGCTGGTAAGGATGGAATTGCCAAGCATATAATCTACAGCTTCGTAGCCTCTTCTGCCTGCTGTCATCTCTTTGACATTTACATCGCTTGTGCCCAGGTATCTAATCATTCTGTCAATCTGGTCTTTAAGCATTTCTCTGTCCATTGCCGTGTCCATTTCTGCCGGGATAATTTCATTGATTGTTGAATCAAGTTCTGATCCCTTATATTGTTCGGATCTTTTATCTTCGGGAAGTTTCATCTCATTGGCAAGTTTAACAGCCTGCTCGGCAATGATAAAATATTTTGAACTTAAGAAAGGATTAAGAGATAGGGCAAAAAACTTATCGGAAATTTTTCTTAAATCATTTTGCGTACCGGCAATCTTATTCCAAAGGTCGCCGTATTTTGCTTCCAGCTTTGGATTAGAATGGACGGCTTCCTTAAAATTCTTTTCAAAATCAATTTTCTTTTGCATTAAAATTGGATCGCGTAAACCCTTAAGCATGCCGGTATAGGCTTTTTGAGAGTTAGAGAATCCGAATAGCCTATTTTGAAGTTCAGCTTTTCTTTCGGGATGTTCTTCAATGACTTTTGAGTATACATTGATAAGTTCGTCAAGCAAATCTAAAGTGCGCGGATATTGAATATCTCTCATATATTCTAGCTGAGAAACAGTCTTTAGACGATCTGTGTGCCCCGGATTTCCTACCACGAATACGGGTTCACCTGGTTCTGCTCCTTGGGGACTCCAATGAAAATAATGTTCGGTTTTTAATGGTTTACCGTTTTCATATACTCTGAAGAAGTTGCAGTCTAAATCATAACGCGGATAGGTGAAGTTATCATTATCACCTCCAAAATATCCTAAAGCAGCTTCAGGTGAAAAAACGAGGCGTACATCGGTATATCTCTTATAACCGTAAAGTGAATACTTCCCGCCGTTAAAAAGTTTAACAACTTGAATTCTTAATTTAGTCGCTTCTCCTTCTTTCTTCTCGATTTCACTTATTGCCCTTTTTTCATTAGCTACCTTTTCTTCTGGAGTTTTGCCGGAATCAATCGCAGATTGAATATCAGAAGTGATATCTTTTATCATGACCAATTGGTCAACATACAAGCCCGGGACGGGTCTTTCGTCGGCTAAAGTTTTTGCATAAAAGCCATTGTCGAAAAGGTCTTCGCCTTTTTTAGTAACCTCGGCAACGCTCTCTCTTCCGCAATGATGATTGGTCATAACCAATCCGTCTGCCGACACGAAAGATGCCGAACAATAATTTGCAAATCTAAGTGCGGACATGCGAACGTTGTCAAGCCATTTGTCGGAAGGATCAAAATTATATTCTTTCTCAAAATACGCTTTTGGAGGATAATCGAAAGTCCACATCTTGCCTGTATCAAATTTACCGGCTTTTACCGTATCAAGATTAAGCCAGCTTTCATTTCCTTGAGCTGAAACTTTTTCCTTCTGCATTTGTCCCGTTGAAGAACAACCTGCAATGAACAAGAAAATTGCAACCGCAAAGAAATTTAGAAACCTAGTGTTGTTTGTTTTTTTCATCTGTAATCCTATAATGTTTTTAAAGATTTAATTATAGCTAAACTTGTTGGTTAAAATTAAGTTTCGGGTATGAAATATCAAAGGAGGCTTTGAAGCGGAAATTGTCGACTGGTTTACAGCTAAATAGCATGGACATGAAAAATATTTATAAAGTTAAACTAAATATGGTGAGAAAAATAAAATCTTTTATTTGACCGGGCAATTATGCCGTCAAAAAATAAAACCGCCCATCATATTTTTGTATATGATACAAATCCCGCTGAACTTGGTGAACAAGAAATTATTCGAGGTTTTCAGATCCTAATTCACCTTACGCAGAAACAATTCTTTGAATGTGGAAGAAATCCCTCATAAAAGTCTGTCATTTCGACGATCCTGCCTGCCCCGTTTGCGGGTGCCTGCCCCGTTTGCGGGAAGAAATCCCCTGTGCAAGCTCAATTCTATTACTCCATAACTCCATTATTCCAACCTGCCTGGCGGCCAGACAGGTTTTCCAGAAGTTGCCTTAAATATATGAATCTGCCTGATACAACGGTTCGATTTCCCATTCATCTTCGATTGTTCCGACACAATGCGAGCATTTGGGAACACTGAACACAACTTTTTCCTCGCTCGGGTTAGCTCTTACAAAGTTCAAGATAGTTTTACAGCTTGAACATTGAACTATGTGAGATGTGGTAGTTTTTGCACTGCAATCAGGGCAAATAAAACCTAACTCGCCCGGCGTTTCTTCCGGATGAACTAGAAAAATCGAGTTGCATTTTGAGTTATTGCATTTAGCGAAGTGCCATTTTACAGTATCATTAGTTGCGATAATTAACTCCCTAAAAATTTTTTTGGTAAACATATATAGTTGAAAAGTAAAAGTCCATTGAAAAATATTTCTCTTATCTATTTTTCCCTTAATTGAAACAAAGGAAAAAATTCATAATTTTAGTGGGTAAAATTACCAATTTGAATTAGCTAATAAAATACTCAATAAATTCCTTGACAGATTATTGAGTTTGTTTAATAAAAAAGTATTTATGGAGTGTTTTTCATGGAAAGAATAAATTGTTTTAAGGCATACGATATTAGAGGAAAAGTACCGTCGGAGCTTAACCCGGAGCTTGCCTATAAAATTGGTGTGGCATTCACAAAATTAATCAGTGCTAAAAAAGTCGTGGTTGGACATGACGTTCGTAAATCTTCGGAATCTATTTCCCAAGCTTTAATTAAGGGATTAACGGATTCTGGCGTTGATGTAATTGATATCGGAATCTGCGGGACTGAAATGATATACTTTGGTACCCCAGCTTTAGATGCGGACGGCGGTTTAATGATAACAGCCAGCCATAATCCACCTGAGTATAACGGAATGAAATTCGTCAAGAAAGGTTCTGTGCCGGTAGGCTATGATACTGGTCTACAGGAAATTGAGCAGATGATTCTTGAAAATGATTTAAAGATGGAACAGAAAAAACTTGGAAGTATAACTGTTCAAAACATTATGCCGGCGTTCATCAATAACCTAAAGAAATTTTACAAAAGAGAAAAAATTAATCCTCTTAGAGTGGTAGTAAATGCAGGAAACGGCTGCGCCGGGCTTGCGCTCGATGCAATTGAAAAAGACCTGCCGATTAAAATGATTAAGATATTTAATGAACCTGATTCAAACTTTCCTAACGGGGTCCCTAACCCTCTGTTACCGGAAAATAGAAGAGCAACTATAGATGCTGTGCTTGCAAATAAGGCTGATTTGGGTGTAGCTTGGGATGGCGATTATGACCGCTGTTTCTTCTTTGATGAAAAAGGAAATTTTATTGAAGGATATTATATTGTCGGACTTCTTGCTAAATCAATTCTTAGGACTAACCCCGGAGAAAATATTGTCCACGATCCGCGTCTTGTTTGGAATACGGTTGAAGTTGTGAAAAACAGCGGCGGAAATCCCGTACTTTCAAAAAGCGGCCATGCTTTTATTAAGCAGAAGATGCGCGAAGTTAATGCGGTTTACGGTGGCGAAATGTCTGCACATCATTATTTTAGAGATAATGCCTATTCCGATAGCGGAATGATTCCTTTCTTGTTAACTCTTCAATTAATTTCTGAAGAGAGTAAACCATTCTCATCTTTGGTGGAAGAAATGATTCAGGCATATCCTTGTTCGGGTGAGATAAATTCGACAATCGAAAACCCTGCTCAGAAAATTCAGGAGATTGAGAAAAAATATGCCGGTGGAAAGGCAGACTATTTAGACGGCGCCAGCATTGAGTTTGACAATTGGCGTTTTAACCTAAGAATGTCTAACACCGAACCCATCATTAGATTAAACGTCGAAAGCCGCGGCGATATTAAGTTAATGGAAGAAAAAACGGAAGATATACTTAAATTGATTCGCGAATAGCATTTGGAAAAAAAGAACTTTTAAAACAGATGCTTTTTTAGATTGGAATTATTTTTATTTAATGACCTTTAGAATACCTGTCTGTAGAGGCTGTTGCACAACTCCAAAATGTCATTTCGACCGGAGGGTCTGCCCCGTTTGCGGGGTTTGCGGGGTTTGCGGGGAGAAATCTCTTTTTAGTCAGTTCTGAAACCCCTATCTTCTTTCGAGACGAAATAAAAGAGTTCAAAAACACTCTCTGCCGGTGGGAAGTCTTTAGCGTGCTATAAAACTCATGGCAATATACCTGCTCTCACTCAGAACGTGCAGTTTTAAGTCCATTTAATTTTATTTGTAAGAATGAATTATTTAACTTAAATTGTATCCAAAGAATTAGAATCCAGGATAAAAAGCAATTAAACATCCCTTATGTTTACCAAATTTGTTCAGTAAGATTGTTTCTCCTTTTTTTCAATGCTTGCTAATTCTTATAACTTATTAACAAATTATTTTTTAGGAGTCAACATGAACATTTTTGTAGGCAATTTATCTCGGGATGTTTCCGATGATGATTTGAAAGAACTTTTCGCAAATTACGGACAAGTAAAAAGCGCTAAAGTCATTAGAGATATGTTTAGCCAGGAATCGAAAGGATTTGGATTTGTAGAAATGCCAGGTCTTTCGGAAGCTCAAAAAGCTATGGATGAACTTAACACAAAAGATCTTAAAGGTAAAAAAATTACCGTTAATGAAGCTAGACCTCGTACCGGCGATAGACGCGGCGGCAGCGGCAGCGGTGGAAATAATCGTCGTGGCGGCAGTAGCAGCGGCGGCGGAAACAGAGGCGGCAGCGGCGGTGGCGGTAGACGCTGGTAATTTCCTGCTTTTCAATCCCCGGTTATTTATTTAATCCGGGGATTTTTTTTGAGTATTATCTTCTCTAAAATATTATTCTTTACCTATATTACATGCGGAAATTATTTTTATAATCTTTCTGTCAACTGATTAAAAAAATGCTGTCATTTAATAAAATTAGTAAATTAGACTCCCATCATCGGTCGGCCATTGCATTATTGATATCACTTCTATTCTTATTTATATTTCAAAGATTTCTATCTATTCCAAACCTGATTACATTATGTTGGGATGTTTTTGCCGTTATTACTTTGATCTTAAGCTGGATTTCAATATCAACTACAGAAATACATCAAATTAGGCTAACAGCTAAGAAGCAGGATTCAAGCCGTACTACAATTTTTTCTTTAGTTATAATTGCGGCTTGTATCAGTCTTTTCGCCGTCGGCTTTGTCCTCGGCTCAAGCAAAGGTCTTCCGGCTAGTGAACTAACGTTTCACATTTCTCTTGCTATTGCTTCTGTAATTTGTTCTTGGCTTTTAATTCATACTTTATTTGCCCTTCGATATGCCCATATTTATTACGGTGATAAAATCACTTTTGATAATAAAGACAATGATGGCGGATTGGATTTCCCCGGGGAAAGGGAACCGGATTATATGGACTTTTCTTACTTTTCCTTTGTCGTAGGCATGACCTGCCAGGTCTCTGATGTTCAAGTAACTTCAAAAAGAATGAGGCGCTTGGTTTTATTGCATGGTGTTCTTTCTTTTGCTTTTAACACAGCGATCCTGGCGCTAATTATAAATATTCTTGCCAGTTTAATTTAACATCACATTTGATAAATAATTTGCATGTTAAAATTATTAAATCATTTTAAAATTTGATGAAAGATTAGTATGGATAAACCGGATACAACTTTTACAGAAGCAAAGAATTTTAAAAGGGAACTTGGTTTACTTGATTCTACAATGATTGTAATTGGCTCGATGATCGGCTCAGGAATTTTTATCGTAAGCGCCGATATTGCTAGGACAGTCGGGTCACCAGGATATCTTCTTCTTGTATGGTTGATTACAGGCGCTATTACGATTACAGCAGCTTTAAGTTACGGCGAGCTTGCAGGAATGCTTCCTCACGCCGGTGGGCAATATGTTTATCTCCGCGAAGCTTATAATCCCTTGGTTGGATTTTTATACGGCTGGACTCTTTTCCTTGTAATCCAAACCGGAACTATTGCTGCAGTTGCTGTCGCATTTGCAAAGTACACTGCTGTCCTAATCCCATGGTTCAGCGAAAATAATATTTTGTTCTCATTATTCGGATTAAAAATATCCGCTGCACAAATACTTGCAATCTTAAGTGTAGTTGTTCTTACATCTTCTAATATTCGCGGAGTGCGTACCGCAAAAATTGTCCAAAATATTTTTACCTTTTCAAAAGTCGTTGCTTTGTTCGGTCTAATACTTCTCGCCTTTTTTATTGGGAAAAATGCCGCTGCCATAGGAGCTAACTTTTCAAATTTCTGGAACGCAAGCTGGACTCATATTTCTAACGGAAAAATAATTTCTATTGATTCTTTATCGGGTTCAATGCTCCTGGCAGCAATTGGAGTAGCGATGGTCGGTTCATTGTTTTCAAGCGATGCTTGGAACAATATAACCTTTACTGCTGCCGAAGTTAAAAACCCAAGAAGAAATATTCCTTTAAGTTTGTTTCTTGGGACTGCAATAGTAACCCTTCTTTATATCGGTGCTAATGTGGCTTATATTTTAGTTCTCCCGTTGAAAGGAACTCCTGAAGGAGCAAATGTAGTTGGCAGAGGAATTCAATTTGCCTTAAGCGATAGAGTTGCAACCGCAGCATCCTCAATGATATTTGGAGCTCCCGCTGTAGTAATTATGGCAGTCTTAATTATGATCTCAACTTTTGGATGCAATAATGGTTTAATACTTGCCGGCGCACGTGTTTATTACGCTATGGCAAAAGATAATGAAAACAGGAATGATAAATAAAAATTCGGTACCGGGTGTTGCGCTTGTTGTGCAAGCTATTTGGGCTTCTCTTCTATGTCTTTCGGGGACGTATGGCGATTTGCTTGATTATGTAATATCTGCTGTCCTAATTTTTTATATTCTTACTATTGCGGGAATTTTTCTCTTGAGAAAAAAACGACCTGATGCTGAGCGTCCATACAAAGCCTGGGGTTACCCGGTAGTTCCAGCTCTTTATATCTTAGCCGCCTCTGCAATTTCAATTGATCTATTAATTTTTAAGCCTATGTATTCCTGGCCCGGAATGATAATCGTTCTTTTAGGAATACCGGTCTATTTTATCTGGAAAAGATTTGCAGAAAAAGAAAATGGATGATAAATTTTCTTACTAACAATTTTTAACATTAAAAAAATCATCGAGTTATTCTTTTTCTAATTTCTCCTGGCATATTTTTAATTCTTCCAGCTGCTGCTTATTTAATTTTGGATATTGAAGATTTAACTTTTCCATTGTATCGATTATAATTGAAGAAACTGAAAGGCGTGCAAACCATTTTACATCAGCAGGGATTATAAACCATGGCGCATGTTTCTTACTTGTTGCGGAAATAGCTTCGGCAAAACATTTTTGGTAGTCATCCCAAAAATCTCTTTCTTTTAAGTCAGTATCGGAGAACTTCCAGTTTTTTGAAGGTGTGTCAATCCTTTCAAGGAAACGGCGTTTTTGCTCATCCTTTGAGAGATGAAGAAAGAATTTAAGAATTATCGTACCGTTCTCGAAAAGATTTTTCTCGAAATCATTTATTTCTCTGAAACGAGTTTGCCAAATATTATCACTAATAAGCTCTGTAGGAATTTTCTCTATCGCAAGAAGGTTATGAACTCGAACTACCAAAACTTCCTCGTAGTATGAACGATTAAAAATTCCAATACGACCGCGTTCCGGCAAAGCATTATTAACTCTCCAGAGATAATGATGATTTAACTCTTCGGCAGATGGCTGTTTGAAGCTTGTAACTTGAGTTCCTTGAGGATTAAGTCCGCTCATTACGTGTTTGATTGTCCCGTCTTTCCCCCCAGCATCCAACGCCTGGAAAATCAATAGCATTGAATATCTATCTTCAGAGTAAAGTTTATCCTGAAGCTCAATCATCTTTTCCACATTTTTCTTTAGAAGTTTCTTGGCTTCCCCTTTAGATTTTATTCCGTTTGAATTTGAGGTGTCGATTTTTGATAAATCGACTTTTGAATCTGGCTTTACTTTGAAATTCAAAATTTTCATAGAATGTCTTTCATATTATTGATCTATTCAAAGATAAATATTATGGATATGAATTGTGCAGATCAAAATAAATCCCCATTTTCTCTTTCAATAAAGAAAGTAAGAATTTTCCGGATATGATTTATTAACACAAAAAGAATTACTAATTTTACAGTCAATAAATATTAACTATAAAAATGAAATGCAAAATATTACGCGATGCAATTGGGCGACAAGCGATCCGCTTTATTTAAAATATCACGACGAAGAATGGGGTGTTCCGGTTCACGATGATAGTCTGTTGTTTGAATTTTTAATTCTTGAAGGAGCACAAGCTGGTTTAAGTTGGATAACTATTTTGAAAAAGAGAGAAAACTACCGGAAGGCGTTTGATAACTTTAATGTAAAGAAAATCGCCACTTATAGCGAAAAGAAAATAGCAAGTCTTTTATTAAACGAAGGAATAATTCGGAACAAATTAAAAATAAATGCTGCAGTTCAAAACGCAAAATCTTATTTAGCTGTTCAAAAAGAATTTGGCAATTTTGATAAGTATATATGGCAGTTTGCAGGCGGACAACCAAAGAAAAATTCACCGCAATCCTTTAAAAAAAATCCGACAAAAACTCCGGAATCTGATGCAATGAGTATTGATTTGAAAAAACGTGGATTCAAGTTTGTTGGCTCTACAATTTGTTACGCTTTTATGCAGGCCGTAGGTATGGTGAACGATCACACAGTTGATTGTTTTAGATATAAAAAATTGTGTTAAATTGACATTCAAAAAATTAGAGTTAATATGATAAGCCAAGATTTGTTAAATATCCTTTGTTGTCCCGAATCAAGAGCGGATCTAGTTCTCGACGGAAACACTTTAGTCTCTGTTGACAAAAACACCAGACGCCGTTATAAAATTGAAGATGATATTCCTATAATGCTGATTGAAGAATCCGAAAAACTTAGCATTGAAGAATGGACTTCGATAATGAAAAAGTATGGAAAGAAAACGGACTAAATTCTCTTATGGACCCAATCAATATATTAATAGGAATAAATATTATTGCTACGTTTGGAGCTAACGCTTCGAGCGCAAAAAAAGGATTAAGATCATCCATCGGTGTCTCAAAGGAAAAACCTCAAACCTATCTTCAAACACTGCCGATAATTTTTTCTGTTTTAACCTTGCTCGGCATTATTATCGGAGTTTTTCAAATCGGTACAATAACTTATTCCGATAATAACGAACATCTTAGATTAGTGGGATTTATATTTTATATCACCTTTTCGTGGTTTCAAATTTGGGCTTTTAAAACTTTGGGCGAAAATTACTCACAAGATGTTTTAATTTTCAGAAGCCACCAGCTTGTTACAAAAGGTCCTTTCAAATTTTTACGTCACCCTCAGTACCTTTCGCAGATTTTAATGGACTTAGGCGCTGGCATTGCTATATTAAGTTTTATTGTTGTTCCGCTTGCTTTGATTGAAATTCCGCTTTTAATCCTGCGGGCGTCTCTGGAAGAAAAACTTCTTGAAAAGAATTTTAAGGAAGCCTTTATGAATTACAAAAAGACGACAGGATTTTTCATTCCCTTTATTGGTTAATGTTTTAGAGAAAAAGATGAAACACAAAATATTGTTCATTTTCGTTATTATTCTTACGGTTTCCTCTTTTGCCCAAACGAGTGACAGAATTAATTTTATGGTAAACGGAAGTACAAGCTCACTTCCGGTTTATAATCGAGAAGGAACAATCTATATAGCAGTAAAACCCTTTGCTGATGCCCTTTCGTTAAACTACCGTTATGATCCCGAATCAGAAAAAATCGAGCTGCTAAATAACGGTAATAAAATTTATTTCACTTCAAAAAATCCTTTTATTATTTATTATTCAAAATCAAAGGATGACACAAAAATTATCCAGCTTCCGACTTCTACTTATTTCATCGGCGGACAAATTTTTATTCCTCTTATATATAGTCTGAAAGTTTTACAGCAATTTTTAAACGCGGAATTAACCATAGAGAAAGAAAATAATCTTCTTAAGCTAACTAATTTCATACTCAGAAAAGAACAACCTGGGGAAGTGGTAAAATCTGAAACTGCTCTCAAAAGTAATTATGATATTACTGGTATCTCTCTTGAAGAAAAAGCAAACGGAACTTTGGTACGCGTTAAAAGTAAAATTAAAATTCCTGCATACAGCAGTTCGTTTAAGAACGGAATTCTTACAATCATTTTTAGGAAAGTTAATGCCGACATTACTAAAATAGATAGAACCGGGGAGCAAGGAATAATACAAAAGATCAAAGCAAAAAATCTCCAATCCGATGCTGAGTTAAAATTCTATTTGAAAAAGGAATATACAAGCAGTGAGGTAATGAACGACAACGGCAGTAACGATATTTTAATCGCCCTTCATAATAAGATTTTTGATAGAAATCTTAATCTTAATAAAGAAAAGGCAAAGTGGGATTTCAACGTAATTGTCATTGATCCGGGGCATGGTGGAAAAGATTCCGGTACAATCGGCGTGGATGGTATAGAAGAAAAAAATATTAATCTTGCAATAGCGTTAAAGCTTGGAGCAGATATTAGAAAAAACATGAAAGATGTAAAAGTAGTTTTTACTCGAAAGACAGATAAATTTGTTGAACTATACAGACGCGGTCAAATTGCTAATGAAAATGGAGGAAAACTCTTTATATCGATTCACTGCAACGCGACACCGCATAAACCAAGCAGCAGTAATGGCTTTGAAGTTTATCTTTTGAGACCTGGCAGAACTAAAGAAGCAATTTCTATTGCTTCAAGAGAAAATAGCGTAATTAAATATGAAGATAACCCGGAACGTTATAAAAAGCTTACGGATGAAAATTTTATTCTTGTGAGTATGGCTCAAGCAGCCTACATGCGTTATTCGGAACAATTTGCCTCCTTTGTCGATAAAGAAATGGCAAAAACAGTATCGGAGGAACCGCGAGGCGTTAAACAAGCAGGATTCTACGTTCTTGTCGGCGCTTCTATGCCCAGTGTGCTAATTGAGACAGGATTTTTATCTAACCCAAAGGATGCGCACTATCTTAACAGTAATACCGGCCAAACAAATATTGCCGAAGGGATTTTTGATGCAATTAAAAAATTCCGAGCAATGTACGAAGAGAATTTACAATCCGAATAAGAAAGTTGTTCATATTTAGACTCTTGACATTTATCACATAAATGCACCTTTTATCTCAAATCAATTCTACCGTGTTGACAAATTGGTAAAATTTCTCTTTATTTGGAAACTAAAAAAACACAATACGTTTCCATTGTGAATTTTTTATTAAAAAGCAGCTCAAGACTGCATTTTTTTTCAATCTATGGAAACTAAATAAACGGAAAACGTTTCTTATGAGAGGAAAATAGAATGTCCGAAGAAAAAGAAATCAAGGAAAGAATCTTTGATAAAGCAGAGCAAATGTTCTTTCAATATGGTTATGCAAAAGTTACCATGGAAGAAATTGCTTCAGGATTAGGAATAAGTAAAAAAACATTATATAAGTTTTTCCCAAGTAAAGAAAATATAATAAGAGAATTAACAAACAATAGAATTTGCAACAACGAAGAACAAATAAATCAAATTTGGGCTGAAGAAGGTATAGACTTTGTTGTGAAACTGAAAAAAATGATGGACTTTATTGGAAAACAATCTTCAAAAATAAAAGGACAGTTATCTGAGGATCTTCAAAAAAATATGCCGGATTTATGGAATGAAATTCACAACTCCCAAAAAATGAATGGACTTGAAAAAGCCTCTGAGCTTTTGGATAAAGGTGTAGAAAACGGAGTTTTTAGAAATGATATCGGAAAAGAAATTATTCTCCTAATGTTCTCAAATGCTGTACAGGGTATTATTAATCCCGAGACATTATCGCAACTGCCATACTCATCAAGTCAGGCTATTGAAACAATTTTTAAGGTTCTCTTCGAAGGAATTTTTACGGAAGAAGGAAGATCAAAATATATTTCATATAAAAATGATGGCCACGAAATTAAGGAGTAAAATATTAATGAGGCAAAAAATAAAAAAATTTATAATTACATTATTTGCAGGAATTCTAGTGTCTTCTTCTGCATTTGCGCAGCAAAAAGAAATAACATTGGAAGAAGGAATTCAAATTGGTTTGCAAAATAGTAAGACGCTTCATTCGTCAAAAATGAAAGTACTTTCTGCCGAAGCAAATTTAAGCGCAATAAATACTTTGCGGCTCCCTTCACTTTCCTTAAATGCTTCCTATACACATCTTAGCCCGGTTAATCCATTCGCAGTTGCAACACCTTTTGGTGTTTTTACTATTTCACCTTCGATCTTAGATAATTATAATCTTAAATTATCACTTCAACAGCCTCTGTTTACGGGCTTTAAATTATCAAGCAGTTCTAAAATAGCCGAGGATAACTCTCTTGCAGCAAAACAACAATACACACAAGATGAGCAAAATTTAATTCTGAATATTAAAAACGCATACTGGGGTTTATTCAGTGCTGAAAAACTAAAGAAAGCAGTGGACGATAATTTTTTACAAGTTAAAGCACATCTTGCGGACATCCAAAATTTCTTTAAACAGGGACTTTCAACAAAGAATGATGTCCTTAAAGTTGAAGTGCAACTCTCTGAAATTGAGCTTCAACAAATTGACGCCAAGAATTCAGTAAAAATAGCTGTAGTAAATCTTGATAACGTTATCGGACTTCCATTATCATCAGATTTACAGATTCCCCAAAACGTAAGTGTGAGTAATAATACCGAATATGATCTAACCCAATTAATAAAAGAAGCTATCCGAAATCGCCCTGATCTAAAAGCAATGGAATACCAAGTGGAAGCAAGTAAAACAGGCATCGCCTTAGCGCAATCAAACTGGTACCCGCAAATTTATTTGACTGGAAATTATTATTACTCTAAACCGAATCAAAGAATATTACCAAGCCGTAATCAGTTTGATGCTACATGGGATGTCGGAATAGGATTATCTTTTAATATCTGGAATTGGGGAGCAACTAAAGATCAAACAACACAAGCAGAAGCTCAGTATGAACAGTCGAACGATGGTCTTAAATCTATGAAGGATGCGATTACTCTCGAAGTAACACAAGATTATTACAACATGATTAAAGCAAAAGAAAAAATTTTAGTAGCAGAACAAACGGTTTCACAGGCGGAAGAAAATTATCGCGTTACCGACGATAAGTTTAAGCAAGGTTTAGCATTAAATTCTGAGCTTCTTGATGCCGAAACTGCTTTACTTCAGGCTAAAACAAATCAAATTCAATCTTTGGCTGATTATGAACTTGCAGTTGCAAGAATCCAAAGATCAATAGGTACAAAATAGAAATTTATTAAGAGGAAAAAATGAAAAGACTTAAAATTTATTCAGCAGCTACAATAATTTTAATTGTAATAATCGCAATATTATTTCATAATAGGGCAAAAATTAAGGCTGAAACCAAAAATCAAACCTTAAATTCATTTCCGGTAAATATTACCATAGTCTCTAAGAAGATTATTACAAATAGTATTGATCTTGTGGGAAATATTGCCGCCTATAACGATGTTGCAATTGTATCTGAAGCCCAAGGCAAAGTAACAAAAGTTTTGGCAAATGTCGGGGATTATATACCGGCAGGATCAACGATAATTCAGATTGATGACGAACTTACTAGCGCCGCATTAAAAGCTGCTAAAGTAAGTCTAGATAAATCAAAAAAAGATTATGAGAGATTTCAAGAATTATACAATGAAAAATCTGTAACCGATTCTCAGCTTGAAGGCGCTAAACTTGCATATCAAACAGCCAACGATCAATTTGTTATTGCTCAAAAACAATATAACGATACAAAAGTTTCAACTCCTATTTCCGGTGTAGTGACCTCACGAACAGCCAACTTTGGCGATTATGTTTTCAGTAAAACTGTTGTAGCCGATGTGGTAGATATTTCAAAATTAAAAATTAATCTTAACGTTGATGAACATGATGTCTTCAAACTTAAAGTTGGAGACAAAGTTGATGTAACAACTGACATTTATCCCGGTGTAATTTTCCCGGGCGTCATAAAAACAATTAGCGATAAAGGCGATGCTGCCCATACATATCCCGTTGAAGTTGACTTATCAAACAGTAAAGAACATCCGCTAAAGGCTGGAATGTTTGCTCGCGTTGTTTTCCATTCCGAAACAAATGGTAATAAGCTTGTAATACCGCGTGCATCATTGATAGGAAGCGTGCAACAAGCGCAAGTTTTTGTAGTTAATGATGGCGTTGCTAAGTTAAGAAATATAATAATTGGTAACACATATAATAATTATCTCGAAGTTCTTAGCGGGTTGAATGAAGGCGACACAATAGTTGTCAACGGACAAAATAATTTGCAAGACAGCAGCAAAGTAAATATTGTAAAATAATTATTGTCTTCTTTCATACATTGATGATATAAAGTTAATAAGGAGTTTTGAATATGACGATTACAGAATTATCCATTAAAAGACCATCGCTTGTGGTTGTAGTTTTTGCCGCGTTGGCTTTACTTGGAATATACAGCTACACGCAGTTAAACTATGAATTACTTCCCAAAATATCACCGCCGATCATTACAATCGAAACAATTTATCCGGGAGCTTCTCCTAATGAAGTTGAGAATTCAGTTACAAAACCTATAGAGGATGCCGTATCAACTCTCGATCAAATTGATAATATAAATTCAACTTCGCAAGAAGGAGTTTCTTTCGTTACTATACAATTTAATCAAGCCGCTGATGTTGACCTTGAGTTACAAACAGCTCAAAGAAAAGTAAATGAAATATTAAACACTTTTCCAGTTGATGTAAAGACTCCTTCAATTTCGAAGTTTGCTCTAGATGAAGTTCCGATTTTAAGAATGGGCGTTACAAGCAATATGCCCTCAACTAAATTTTATCAATTTATTGTTGACAGAATTCAGCCAAGAATTTCTAAAGTCGCCGGTGTAGGGCAGGTTACATTAATCGGAGGTGACCAAAGAGAAATTAGAGTAAACCTAAATGCAGGTAAACTTCAGAATTATGGTTTATCTGTGCTTCAGGTGCTTAGCGCAATAAAGAATTCAAATTTGGATTTCCCTACCGGTAAACTTCAAAACAACCAATCTCAATTAATTGTCAGGCTTGCAGGAAAATTCAAATCAGTAAATGCAATTAGAAATCTTATTATATCTAAATCTAAAGACGGTGGTAATATTAAGCTTTCGGATATTGCTGAAGTCGAAGATGGACACAAAGAATATACAACCATTAATAGGATCAACGGAATTACTTCTGTTGGTATCCTTGTTCAGAAACAAACAGACGCAAATGCAGTAGATGTAAGCAGATTAGTTCGAGCTGAGCTGAATAAAATTGAAAAAGATTACCATACCGAAAACATTAAGTTTAATATTGCTCAAGATGGATCAATATTTACAATTGATGCCGCTAACGGAGTTAAGTTCGATCTACTTCTTGCGGTAATCTTAGTCGCAATTGTTATGCTTTTATTCCTTCACAGTTTAAGAAATTCCTTTATTGTTATGCTTGCAATTCCCGCGTCAATATTATCAACATTTATTGTAATGTACCTCGCGGGTTTTACTCTT
The DNA here is from genome assembly GCA_021817845.1 of Bacteroidota bacterium. Lineage (GTDB taxonomy): Bacteria > Bacteroidota > Ignavibacteria > Ignavibacteriales > Ignavibacteriaceae > FEN-1297. The sequence goes on along the minus strand of JAKAFW010000013.1, from coordinate 39,649 downwards.
AACTTAATGACATTATTAGGACTGTCTCTCGTGGTTGGAATATTAGTCGATGACTCAATCGTAGTTATTGAAAATATTTATCATCATCTCGAAAAGGGTGAAGAACCAAAAACAGCGGCAATAAAGGGTCGAAATGAAATTGGTTTTGCTGCGCTTTCTATTACAATGGTTGATATAGTAATATATGTCCCTCTTGCCTTAACTGGGGGATTGATCGGAAATATTATTAGGGAGTTTGCTGTTGTAGTTGTTATCTCAACTTTGCTTAGTTTATTTGTCTCATTTACCGTGACTCCGCTTCTTGCTTCAAGAATAAGCAAGCTTGAACGGCTTTCAGGTAAAACAGTAATTGGCAAATTTGCTTTGCTCTTTGAAAAATATTTCCATAAAGTGGTAGAACAGTATATAAATATCTTAAAGTGGAGTCTTAAAAATAAGTGGAAAGTAATCACCATCTCCTTTGTCTTATTTATTGCGTCTCTATCATTAGTCCCGCTAGGATTTATCGGTGCAGAATTTATAACTCAATCAGATAGAGGTGAATTTGCAGTTATCCTTGAGCTGCCGCCTGATTATACGCTCGATAATACCAATTTTGTTACGCAAAAAATTGAACGGTATATTAATAACCTGCCTGATGTAAAAAAAGTCTTCGTGGAGGTGGGTGCATCTAATGAAGGCTTAATTGGACAGTCTTCAAGTAATACTTCCGAATTAGATGTTGAGCTTAACCAAAAAGATAATAGGAAGCTTTCCAGCGATCAAATTGGTGAGCAGATAAAACGATTTGCTCAAAAAATCCCTGGATTAAAAGTCCGGGTAAATCCAATCGGTATATTTGGAACAGCTAACCAAACACCGATTCAATTAATTGTTAATGGCCCTAACCGTGATGATGTTATGAAATCTGCTTTGATTCTAGAAAGTGTTGTAAAGAAGGTACCCGGCACCGCAGATGTTCGCTTGTCTACTGAGGTTGGAAATCCGGAAACTCGTGTTGATATAGACAGGCAGAAACTTGCTGATTTTGGCTTGTCAATTGCAGATGTAGGAGCAACACTTCAGGTAGCCATGCAAGGAAATGATGATGCAAAATTTAGAGACGGAAATGACGATTATAATATTCTTGTGTCTCTTGATAAATTTGATAGATCAAAAATCTCTGATCTAAAACAGATGACTTTTGTTAATAACAAAGGACAAACAATAGAACTCCAACAATTTGCAAATATTTATCAAAGCACTGGCCCAACTAATTTGCAAAGAATGAACCGTGTTAGCGCAGTTACGGTATATTCTCAAGTGATCGGTAGACCGAGCGGAAGCGTTGGAGATGATATTAAAAATGCTATGGCAAAAGAAAAACTTCCTGCTGGTGTCGATATAGCTTATTGGGGAGATCTGAAAAATCAATCCGACTCATTTGGAAGCTTAGGACTTGCTTTAATCGCTGCACTAATTTTTGTTTATATGATTATGGTTGCCCTATATAATTCTTACGTTGATCCGTTTGTTATATTTTTCTCAATCCCTGTTGCAATGGTAGGAGCATTCCTTGCTCTTGCGCTCACTATGAAATCTCTTAGTATATTTTCAATTTTAGGAATAATAATGCTTGTAGGGTTAGTCGGTAAAAATGCAATCCTTCTTGTTGACCGTACAAAACACAACCAGGAAGAAGGAAAATCGACTTATGATGCTTTAATTGAAGCCGGAGAAAGCAGAATAAGACCAATCCTAATGACCACAACAGCAATGGTAATTGGAATGCTTCCGCTTGCACTCGCTACCGATGCCGGTTCGGAATGGAAGTCGGGACTTGCCTGGTCTATAATTGGTGGACTTTTAAGCTCAATGTTTTTAACTCTGATTCTTGTGCCTGTTATGTATGTTAAAGTTGAAACCTGGCAGGTAAAGCTAAAAGCATTTTTACGAAGAAAGCAAAAAGAAGAAGTAATTTCTCCGGAGATAGTTAATAGCTAAAATTTTAAGAGAGTAATCAAATTATCTTATAGATTACTCTCTAATTTTATTGCTTGAGCTTAAAGATTTATTGGTTATCTAAAAATGGATAGGGATTGTCATTCTTACTTTTACAGGCACCCCATGCTTTTGTCCTGCCTCAAACTTTGTCCACTTTACAGCGTTTATGGCTGCTTGGTCGCATCCATAACCCAAGCCTTTTAGAAGCGAAATTTTCCTTACAGTTCCTAATTCATCAATAAATGCTTCCACGTATACGGTTCCATGAATATTATTTGCAGCGGCAGCAGGGGGGTAAACGACGCGCGCATTTATATTTGACATTCCGCCTACCGGCACTGGCATTTGATCAACCGCGACATAATAAATATCCTGGCTTACAATTTTTCCCGCTTTAGGGGGCCCGCTTCCATTTGCACCATTCCCCGAACCTCCGTTCCCTGGTTTTCCATTTGAACTCCCTCCCCCCGCATAATCTCCGGACTTTGCCAATACTTTCCCCGTGTCAACTGCTATAGGACTTAAGCTGCTTTTTGATTCTCTAACTATTTCCTTTTTCTTTTTTATGCTTTTTTCCTTCTTCACCTTAATCTTTTTCTCAACAATTTTTCTTACTTCAGCAATACCTCCCCCTGGAGAACCTGGTGAATTTGACTCAGTTGTTCCTCCAAATCCAATCTCAACATACTTGTCTTTTTCTATCTTCTGTGATGGATTAAATGATAATGAAATGAGTAATATAATTATTACATGAAAAACAATTGAAACTATAAGTGAGAATTTTGTGTTATTCAATTTATTCATGAATTTAACTATCTAGCGTTTGAAAAGAAATATTTCCCCATTCAATCCTCGAGGGCATCTTTAAACCTTGCATGAAATAGACTTTCTTATCTCATACCTAATTATAAGGGAAAAAATTCGATTGATGAACATTTTATCATTAGCGGTAAAAATGATTAGCTGAAAACAATTCACAATATTGAATTATTTTTTCATAGTAGCCATTAGAAGCTTAGTTGCTCCCGCATTTTTAAGGGCATCAAGAAGTTGCACCACACTTCCATATATAGCATTTTTATCTGCCTTAACAATTACATCGTGGTTATTCTTCTGAATAAACTCAGTTTGAAGTTCCGCAGGCAATTGAGTAATATCAACTTGCTTATTATTTAAGAAGATTTGATTCTGGTCGTTCAAATAAACTTCAATATTATTACTAACCGTTGTTTGCGAGGCAGAAGATTGTGGCAATTTAACTTTTAGAGCTCCGGTAATTAAAAACGGACTAGTAATCATAAAAATAATCAAGACCACCAAAATAACATCAGTGAAGGGAGTAATGTTTATTTCGGAAAATTCTTTCTCGTCTAATTTATATCTTCTCATTTATTTCTTCTCATTTCAACATCTTAATGTATCGCAAAGTCTTTTGAATTGCTTCATCATAAAGTGGCATACTTAATTTTAATCTTTTCATAAAATAATTATAAAACATAACAGCTGGTACCGCAACCAGAAGTCCGGCTGCTGTTGCAATAAGAGCATCTGCTATACCGCTCATAACCATTGTATAATTTGAGCTGTCTTGGACTGAAAGAGCATTAAACGATTTTATAATTCCGACAACAGTTCCGAACAATCCGATAAAAGGAGAAATACTTCCAAGAGTGGCTAGAATCCCTAACCCTTTTTCCATCTTTGCAATTTCTTTATCAAGCTGAGTGTAAGCCATTTGCTCAAGTTCTTCTTTTGATTCTTTTGATTGTTCAATTATATAGGCAACAACATTTGTAAGCGGGCATTTGACTTTCAGAAACCACCAATTCCATGTGCTTGATTTACAGACATAGAGTGCATCATTTAAATCATTAGCTTTAAGACTGCGATAGATATTGTGCATGAAATCGCTTATTACTTTTTCCGTAATGCCTTTGAATGTAATCAATTTTTCTATTATAACCTTTACTGAAAGTAAAGAGCAAATAATTAAAATAAATATTACGTAACCTCCTTTGGCAACAAGGTCAAGGAGACTGGGGTTATACATTTTTTAATCCTTTCTCAGAAAATTAAGCTCATAAAATTTTCAAATTAAAATAACAACATTCATTTAGATGCTTAGGAACATTGTTTTGTTTTATCTATAACTAAAAAATATTCTAAACTAACTATTGTTTGGGTGATGCTTTTAACAACAAAAATTATTTTCCTTCCTCTTTCATCAATCTATGCATTATGCTGTGATGTCTTCCGTAAAAGAAATAAATCACTAAACCGATTGCAAGCCAACCGAATAGTCGTAACCAATTTTCTTCTGGAAGTGAAAACATCAATAATGTGCAAGTTATAATTCCCAAAATTGGAACAAGCGGAACGAACGGCGCTCTGAACGGGCGTTCTGCTTCCGGATGAGTTTTTCTCATAATTAATACAGCAGCACAAACTACTACAAATGCAAATAGAGTTCCGATGTTTACTAAATCTGCTAATACTCTTAAAGGTAAAAATCCTGCCAAAATAGAAACAAAAATGCCTGTAAGTATCGTCGATTTCCATGGAGTGCGATATTTTTTATGGACATCACCAAAAAATTTAGTAGGAAGCAATCCGTCTCTTGCCATTGCTAAAAATATTCTCGCCTGGCTTAGCATCATGACAAGTAGAACTGAAGTTATTCCAGCAACTGCACCGAGCGAAACTAAGAATTGCGCCCAGACTAATCCAACTTGCTTGAAAGCATTCGACACTGGCGCATTAATGTCTATCTTATTGTATCCAACCATTCCCGTTAAAACACCTGCAACTGCAATATAGAGAACAGTACAAAGAATTAATGAAGTAATAATTCCTATGGGTACATCACGTTTGGGATTTTTAGCTTCCTCAGAATGTGTAGAGACAGAATCAAATCCAATATAAGCAAAAAAGATAATAGCTGCTCCTGCTAAAACTCCTACCGGAGCCCCTCCTGGACCTGTTTGTCCCCAAATTGTTTTTCCGAATAAGCTAAGCCCCGAATAGCCATAAGGTGCGAATGGGTGCCAATTTGCTGGATTTATATAAAATGCGCCCACAATTATTACAAGAAGTACTATTGCTAATTTTGTTATAACAATTCCAGTATTGAAGCCGGCGCTTTCTTTAATTCCCTTTACAAGAATAAAAGTAATTAAAATCGTAATTATGATTGCCGGAAGATCCAGGACTGACCCGGTAGATGTAAGAAGCCCGGAAGTGGGATTAAAATCAAAAGGAGCATTTGAAATAGTAGGGGCAAATTTAATGCCTAATATGCTTATAAAATCCTGAAAATAATGCGACCATCCATGAGCAACAGTTGCAGACGCAACTGCATATTCAAGGATTAAATCCCACCCAATAATCCAAGCAAATAATTCTCCCAAAGTTGCATAAGCATAAGTATAAGCAGACCCGGCAACCGGAACCATCGAAGCAAATTCTGCGTAAGATAAGGCAGCAAAAACGCATGCAATCCCGGAGACTACAAACGATAATACAATTGCAGGGCCACTTTTATCATGGGCTGCAACGCCGGTTAACACAAAAATTCCGGTACCGATTATTGCTCCAACGCCAAGACTTGTAAGTGCAACCGGCCCAAGAACGCGACGCAAGCGGTTTTCGCTTTTAACTTCATCTAATAGAACACTCAATGGTTTTGTCGCAAAAATTTGCTTCATGCTATAGCTCCTTTTTATTGTATTAGCAAATCAAAAAGTTTAGAAATTTATTTTTAAGCTCGTTTGTTTAGCGGTTAAATAAAAGATTGCAAAAACTATTCAAATCGAGTTCCTTTGTCAAGTAGATTTTCAATTTAGATGAATTTTTTTGATACTAAAAAAAATCCCGATTTCCTTTTCAGAAAATCGGGATTTAGTCTTGATTTTTCTAAAATTAAATAAACAACGGAGCTAATACAAGCGTTAATGTCGCCAATAATTTTATTAGCACATGCAAAGATGGGCCTGCAGTGTCTTTAAACGGATCACCGACAGTATCGCCAACAACCGAAGCTTTGTGAGGGTCGGATTTTTTCCCACCGTATGCGCCGGTTTCGATAAATTTTTTGGCATTATCCCAGGCTCCTCCGCCATTGTTCATGAATAACGCAAACAGAATTCCGGTGATTGTTCCGACCATTAAGTATCCTCCGACTACTTCAGCGCCGAGTGCGCCAGTAGGATTATTTACTCCTCCGCCCCAATAATAAATCCATTTAAAAACTAATCCTACTCCTATTGTCATTCCGACAACAAGCAATCCGGGGACGACCATCTTTCTTAAGGCAGCTTTGGTTGCAATATCTACGCATTGACCGTAATCCGGTTTTGAAGTGCCTTGCATAATTCCCGGATTATTTTTGAATTGCTCCCTAACATTATTAATAATTGCGTATGCTGCTTTCCCGACTGCTTTGATAGCAAAGGAAGAAAAAAGAATTACAAGCATTGCTCCTAAAAGAGCGCCGACAAAAACCTCTGGCTTATCAAGATTTATTACACCCTGGAATGAAGGCATATAATTTTTTACTTCGTCAATATAAGCTCCGAATAAAAGAAAAGCTGCTAAAGCCGCTGATCCAACAGCATAGCCCTTTGTCAATGCTTTGGTGGTATTGCCCACTGCATCAAGCCTATCGGTTTTTATTCTTACTGATTCTTCCTGTTGGCTCATTTCAATTATTCCACCCGCATTATCAGTGATGGGTCCAAAAGTGTCCATCGCCAAAATATATGCCGCTGAACCAAGCATTCCCATCGTCGCAACTGCAGTTCCAAAAAGTCCTGCATCCTTTAATCCCGTTGATTGACCGATAAAATATGTGCTTACTATTCCTGCGCCGATTACTAATGCCGGAAATCCGGTTGATTCCATTCCAATTGCCAGACCAGCTATAATGTTTGTCGCTGGACCAGTCTGAGAAGCATCAGCTATATATTTTACTGGTCGGTATTTATATTCTGTATAATATTGAGTTATATAAACAAACGCTAATGAAATTAAAACTCCTATTGCGCCGCAAAAGAAAAAGTTCAGGTAATGTGAACCTAGCAGCCACTTTGAAGCAATAAAGAATCCTACAGTTGCCAATGTGGCAGTAACGTAAAATCCTCTATTCAGAGCTTGCATCGGATCTTCTTTGTCGTTAGTTCTTACAATCATAACGCCAACTATTGAGGCGAGAATACCAAAGGCGCGGGCAACAAGCGGAAATAATAAAACTCCAATTAACGTTAATCCCTCACTTTTCATAGAAGCAATATTAGAATTGTATAAAGTCGCGGCTAAAATCATAGCCCCAATATTTTCTGCAGCGGTTGATTCAAATAAATCTGCACCACGACCTGCGCAATCTCCAACGTTATCACCTACAAGGTCAGCAATAACTGCAGGATTTCTCGGATCATCTTCGGGAATTCCTGCCTCTACTTTACCGACTAAATCAGCACCTACATCCGCTGCCTTGGTGTAGATTCCTCCACCAAGTTGTGCAAACAATGCAACAAAGCTTGCACCAAATCCATATCCGACAATCATTAAAGGTATTTTTGCAACATCCTGAGTAACGCCGGAAACTTTAACAAGAGTAAATAATCCGGCAACACCGAGCAAGCTCATTGCAACTACAAAAAATCCTGAGACGGCTCCACCGCGTAAAGCAGTCTGCAGTGCGCCGTTCATACCTTTGATTGCTGCCGAAGCAGTTCTGATGTTTGATCTGATAGCTACCCACATTCCCATATATCCGGCGGCAACAGAGCAAAGCGCACCAAATATAAAAGAAATGGTTGTCCATAAAGCTAGCTGACTTGGACTGGCTGGGTCGTTCGCAGTAGGTGTTCTGAAAATGGCATACATAATATAAATGAAAGCCGCTAATGCAATTGCCATATAGAGAATGGTTTTATTTTGTCGACGCAGAAATGCTTCAGCTCCCTCTTTAATAGCATTCGAGATTTCCTGCATTTTTTCGCTTCCCGTATCGCGCTTAAGAACATCTCTGATTAGATAAACAGCAAACAATAGCCCAATAATACTAATGGCAAAAATTAACTGAAGTTCCATCGATCACCTCTATTTTAGTTTGAATTAGATATTTATGAATTTATTTCTATAATATAATTTGTCTGTTTAATCAATGTTATATGTAACAAGGAAAATATTTTTGCAGGATTTTTAGTTCAACCATAATTATCATAGTAAAGCAGAAATCAATTATCCCTTAGGGTTTTAAATTTGTTGTGATAAACATAATAACCAGTTCTTATTCCGCCAAATTATTTTTTTACAATATTTTTATGTCTGAAACAAAATTCGACGGGTAGAAATAATTGTTGTGCAAAAAATCAACTATAAAAATTCGTAAACAAAACTATGAAATGATATTCAGTTAAATTTTTTCTATCGAAGCAAAGGATAATTTTGACTCTCTATAACATTATTATTTAAAAACCGATCAGCCAAATGTTGGGGGTCTATTTTACTGAAAGCAATTTTCGTGCTGCAAGAACTTCTTTCAATGAAAAAAGAAAAGCCGGAATTGCAACTGTGATCATGAAAAGCGCAATAAGCGTGTATCCCGGATCAATCGGCAAGTAACGAACTAAACCCATCAGTGTAGCAATTCCCGCAACTCCGAAAAGAATTCCTCCGAAGAACAATGTCCTTCCACCAGTCTGTGAGCCGATCCGTTTGATTTCTTGTTCAGTAAGCACATGCATCCATCGCAAAGAAGCGCCAAATACACCGCCGACAATTACCAACATGATCATGGTGCCGAGCCCGAAGACAAGTCCGGGTAAAAATCCGAGCCATGGACTTGGCATGGCAGGAGCAGCAACGGTGTTGACAAAAATTGAGAATCCACCGAAACCAAAACCAGCTATGAATCCGTGAATGATTGTCCAATGTACAGGAGGTACCGTTACCTCAGCCGACTTTTCTGTATGGTGCTTAGTGAGCACTTGACTCGTTCTCTCAATTTCTCCTGCATTATCATGGTGATGGCCTAATAAGTGAATGTGAAGATAACGATTCTTGCGAAGAACAATTCCACCGGCAATGGACATTGCAATCCCAACAATAATGTAAACAATACCATTTACAGTTGGTTTGAGCAAAAATGGAGCTAATGCCAAGTAGGCAAGTTCTGAAACAATAGCACGCTGCAATGTGAAGGCTGCAGAAAAGTACAATCCTGCTTTCATTCCCTCTTTGCCGCTTGCACCGCCAATAGCGTAACTAAATGTAATTGGCCATGTGTGTTCGTCCGGAAGAATCCCGTGCAGCAATCCAAAAAGTAGTGAATAAATTAATGCGATAAACGATGTCATTTTAAAACTTTCTTTTTATATAGGGTAGCAACCTAACATTCTTTCAAGATTCTCTTCTAAGGAATATTCCAAAGATTGATGAATATCCATGAAGAGGGGGATGAACATGGGTTTCTGGTAAACCAGATTTCCCCAAAAAATATGATATTTGTTTTATAAACAGTGAAAACTTTTCAACAACAAAACCGAATGCCATTATTCCGATGCTAGTTCTTATCCATGCAAGAAACGTTCGCTCATTTGCCATGTGTACACTGCGATTAAGAATTTTGGTAGAGGATTTGTCTTTTTTAATCTCATCCATGAAACACCTTATAGTATAAAAACCCTTGAAATCAGTAAATCTACAACGATATCCATTACTTTTAAGCCATGTACGTAATTGAACAGTGTTATTCTAAAATTAATCAAAATCTAAGATTTTTTCTTTTAACCAGATAAGTAATTTATTGGAAAATGTAATCAAAGAAAAATATTATAGCAAATTCTCTCCCGACAGGGCAAACAATTTTATTGTGAAGGCTTAAAAAAAAGGACGATTCGGAGAATCGTCCTATAAGAATTTATATTTTAACTTTTGATAGAATAGGAAATTTCAACTGAGCTAATTCAAAGGCACCGAAGAAAACACCGGCGTAAAACAAATCGCCTAACATTGTGTAATGGAAAAATGGAATAGCTGCAACAAAGCATTCAGTTAAACCGGCAAAAGACATAGGATATATGCTGCCGGTAAGCCAAACTGCAAAGTTTGTTATTAAAAAGAATAGGACAGAAGATGAAACAGTTGCGAGGAAAATATTTGAAATTTTCTTTCCGTTTCTTAATGAAAATCCAATCGTAACAATCAAAGCAAAGCTTAAATAAACTGCCCACATTGTTGAGTGGAATCCGAGGATCAAATCGGAAAGCAACATTGCGGCGAAGGGGATAACGAATGCAATTTTCTTATTGGAAAAATAAGCGCCGCCAAACAGTGCCATACCAGCGACGGGAGTGAAGTTGGGATAGTGAGGTAAAAGCCTTAATGCAGCGGCAGCCAGTACCATTAATGTTATCATAAAAAACCGCGGGTTTAAAAATTGTTTATTCATTTTATGTTCCTTGATAAAAAATTAAAATATGTTGATTTCATATAAAAAAATCTAATTGTAATTCAGTGAAATTAAAATAGCAATAATTTCAGTGCTATTCAAAAGATTTATGAATATCTTAAAAGTTAAGCTTTATTCCAAGGTATTCCGATTGTCCCGGCGTTGCGTATCCAAGAACATCTTCATAATATTTATTGAAAAGATTATCTATTCTTCCGTAAAATTGTACTACTTTGGTAAAATTATAAGAAGCTGATAAATTTACTAATGTATAATCCGGTAGTTTTACTCTTGGAACGGGATACTGGTTGAAATCTTTATCATCTCTTTCCCCGACGTAAATGATTTCTATGTTAGCATTGGCTTTCTCAAGGAAAGTGTAATCGGCATTAAAGCCTAATTTATTTTTCGGTCGTCTTAGAAGAGGAAGATTTTTGTCCGGAGAATTATTACTAAGATCTTTGGCATCCGTGTAAGTGTAATTGAATTTCAAATCTAAATTATTAATTAGCTTTGCAGAGACATAAAACTCAACTCCTTTTGTTTCCGCCTTATCCACATTAATAGTCCTGAAATTGTTATCGAATCCGAAAAGATCAGTAAAAGAGTTATCAAAATAATTTAAGCCTGCGTCTAATTTGTCTTGAAATAGAAATTGTTCTACTCCCACATCCCAGCCTATGCTTTTTTCAGGTTTCAAATTTATATTGCCGTAAGCAGGATCAAACAAATAAAAGAGTGAAGGCGCCTTGAAGCCGGTACCGAAGGTAGCTTTGATTTTTGTTCCGGTATTCCAAAAAACATATGCCGGTGCGATTCTATAAGTTATAACAGATCCAAAACGGCTGTGTATATCATACCTAACTCCGAATGAACTGAAAAAACTTTTTCCTTCGTTTAGCTGGTCTTGAATATATATTCCAAATGTTGTTGCACTGTTTTGAGGAAATATGCTGTTAAAATTTCCGTATACAGATGAATTGTAAAAATAATCAGAGATAGCTATTTCCTTTTCTTCATCAACACCTAGAGAAATTAAATTGTTTGAGAGTTTAAGATTATTTTGCCAGTTTAAATCAATTTTATTTCCGTCATAAAGACTGTTTGATGAAGCGGGATTAAAAAGAGTAGAATCGAAATTGTACTTTCGGACGTTTCTATAAAATGAAACGCTAAATGTTTGGTCCCATATTCCACCCAGCAATGAAAGGTCTCCCACGGTGCGATAAGATTGTTCCTCGGTGTTGTAAACGAAAGTCGGATCATCACCTTCGAAGCCTCCGTGCTGATCTAATGCAGTTTGGGCTTTTGTAAAATGGGCGAAAAAATTAAGGTTAAAATTTGATGAGAATGTCTCTCCGAATCTCGATGAGATATTATAATTTGAAGTTCCGTCTTTTTCTGTATTGCCATATTTAGAAGAGGCGGAAGAAAATCCGTCACTCTTAAATCTACTGTAAGTTAGTGAGTAATTAAATTTATCCAAGCTTCCATCAAAACCGGCATCTGCATTGTAACTGTTATATGAGCCACCTTCAGCTGAAAGGAAAAATTTTGGTTTGCCGGAACCTTCTTTTGTAATAATGTTTATTACACCGCCAAGGGCATTGGAACCATAGAGAGTGCTTTGAGGGCCTCTTAAAATTTCTATTCGTTCAATATTTTCAACAGGAAGATTTGCAAAGTCGTAAGTATTGTCGGGATCATTAGTCATGTTGAGGGCTATGCCATCTAAAAGAACTAACGTCTGTCCGGGATCAGCACCTCGTAAGTAAACATAAGAAAGAGAACCTGGCGCTCCTTGCTGCGTAAAACTTACCCCGTATTGATCTTTAAGCAAACCAAACACACTTCGTTTGTTTAGCGCTGCAATTTCAGTTGAGTCAATAACTGTTATAGAACTAGCTGCTTCAATTGCCGGGATTTTGGTCCTGGTTGCTGTTACTACAATTTCAGACATGCGGAAAATTTTTGATGAATCTCTCTGCTGTGCAACAGAAAGGATTGGAAAAAAGAGAATGAGGACTGCCAAAGGCAAAAGGATTTTTTTGAGATACATTGAAGTTACTCCTAGGGATTATTGATTAAGGTTGTAACTTCGTGGGGAGATAAAGAAAACAGAAACCAAATAAGGCCGTATTTTCTTTAATCTAACCTCGCCCGCGAAGGTTGATTATAATTATTCTACGGCAGGTCTCCTGGCTTAAAACAAATTATAAATTTGTTTATCACAGTTGCGCGTCAGTTCCGGAATTTCACCGGATTCCCTATAATTCCCGTTACGACCGGGACACCGTAAAAATGTTTTATGAACTAATGCAAGATAATAAATTATTTCTTCACTTGTAATATTCTCTCTTCTTCTTTACTTTTCTCTATAAAGATTAGGAAAAAGATGCAAGGTCTAATTTATCATTTCATTTCTGACGACGAGATGCTTCGTATCTCGAACCGGATTAAAGAAGTTGAAAAAACTACTGCCGGTGAAATTTGTGTTGCAGTTAAAGAACATCTTCATTTTCTTCAACGAAATAAGCCCATTCATGCTCTTGCCGAAAAAGAATTTGTCCGTCTTGGAGTTGACAAGACAAGAGACAAAACAGGTATTTTAATATTCGTCCTACTTCCAAAAAGACAATTTTATATAATGGCAGATCAGGGCATAAATGAGAAAGTACCAGAAAATACTTGGGATTCTATCAAAGATGAAATGCAGAAAATGTTTTTAACAGGTGAATTCAGTAAAGGGATTATTCACGGTGTTCAAAAGGTGGGTAATATTTTAAGTGAACATTTCCCGGTTAAGCCGGACGATATGGATGAAATTTCTAACGAAATAATTATTGATTAACTAATCATTTTCAGAATCTTAAAGAAAACGGCTATTCAATATTTTTGAATAGCCGTTTTCTTTAAAATGTGATCTGTTTAATTTTGCTTTCGATCATTTGTTTGGGTCCCGAACCAATAAGCTTATAATGTGATATCAATCTAATATTAAAGTTTAATAATCCGGCAAACCGCTAATATGGTTTTTGGATAAAACTCAAGGATGTATGGATGAGTTTTTGTCATTTTTGTCACACTTTTTTTTCTGCCATTTTTGGAGGGGAATTATAGGCTTGGTGGAGGCTTGTCATAGGCTTGTCAGAAGCCTGGTAGATATGGGGAAAATTTAGGCAAAAAACAGAGGAAAAAGAGACTGAGGTGTGACAATTTTGGCAAAGGAAGACTGAGAAATATTAAACCCTAGTTAAAGTTATCTTTTAGCTGAATTTTTTCTTTGTCTCAAATATTCGAAAATTCCAGGGAGTGTTGAGATAACGATAATTGCAATTATTACAAATGAAAAATTATCTTTTATAAATTGGATATTGCCAAAGTAAAATCCGGAGTATACTAAAAGTGCAACCCAGGCAGCAGCACCGATAATATTGTACAATATAAATTTTGGATATTTCATACTTCCGATCCCGGCGACAAATGGTGCAAATGTCCTAATAATAGGAATAAATCGGGCAAGAATGATTGTTTTACCGCCGTACTTTTCAAAAAACTGGTGTGTCCTCTCAAGATACTCTTTCTTTAGAAATTTTATTTTTTCTTGATGAAATATTTTTGGGCCTATTAAATGTCCGATCCAATAGTTTACAGTATCTCCAACTATGGCAGCGAGAGCAAGGATTAAGAAAAGGTAATTCACATTCAAAGAACCCGAACCTCTTGCCGCGAAAGTTCCCGCAACAAATAAAAGCGAATCGCCGGGAAGAAACGGAGTTAAGACAAATCCAGTTTCCGCAAAGATTACCGCAAACAGAATTGCATAAGTTAAAGTTCCATATTGAATAATAACATCATTTAACTGAACATCAAGATGCAGGAAAAGATCAACAGCAGTTTTTATGAATTCCATAAAAGTATTTTCCGAATTTAGTAAGGTTAAATATTTTCTATATAATCAAGGTCTACGCCGTAAGTTTCTCTTAAGAAATAAAGAGAAATAAATGAAATAATAAAAACTATTGTTCCTACAATTACTGCGGAATAAATCATCCCAAGCGGCAACCGTAAAAAATTAAATGCAAGCGTTATAGGTATTACGGAGCCCCGAATAAAATTTGGAACCGTTGTGGTAACTGTTGCTCTTAGATTTGTTCCAAACTGTTCGGAAGCAGACATAACGAAGACAGCCCAGTAACCATTTGCAATACCTATCAAAGTGCATAAGATGTAAAATTCAGTCGGATTTAAGTTGTGTGTAAATAAATAAATTAGTGATAAAAAAGCAGTTAATGATACAAAAATTAATATTGCTTTTTTCCTGCTTTTCAAAATTTGGCTTAGAAAGCCGCTCGCAAAATCACCGATAGTTAATCCTAGGTAAGAAAAAAGAATTGCGTTCCCGGCATTTATTGGACCAGTGACGCCAAGGGCTTTTGCAAATTCCGGAGAAAAAGTGATTAGTATCCCAATTACAAACCAATTTGGCAAGCCGATCAAGATAGAGTTTGCATATCTTAAAAATCTATCTTTAGAATTAAATAAGCTAAAGAATTTTCCTTTCTTTACAGCTGAAGCTTTAATAGAGTTGTACATACCGGATTCAAAAAGGCTTATTCTGGTAATCAATAATATTATTCCGAGTACAGCACCGATTATATAAGCTGTTTGCCATGAGAAGAGATCTCCGACTATTCCGCCAAGGATTGCACCCATTACTCCGATTGTTGCAACCATTGTAGTTCCATAGCCGCGGGTTTCTTTGGTCATGACTTCGCTAACAAGAGTAATAGCGGCACCAAGTTCACCGGCTAATCCAATACCGGCTAAAAATCTTAATCCAGCATACATTCCGATTGAAGATACAAAAGCGTTAAGAAAATTTGCAACTGAATAAAGGAAGATAGAGCCAAATAAAACAGAGATTCGCCCCCTTTTATCGCCCCAAATTCCCCAAATTATTCCACCGATAAGCATTCCGCCCATTTGCATATTAAGAAGGAAGACACCGGAATCAATTAGCTGGTTTCCGTGTAACCCCAAATATTTTAAACTGGGAATGCGGACAATTCCGAAAATCAATAAATCATAAATATCTACAAAATAACCAAGGGCTGAAACAAGAACGGTGAGGTTGAGAATTTTTGTTGTCAATTCTTTTTTCTTATAATTCATTCTAATATTCCTTTATTAGGTTGATTTTTTTCTTGCCCAAGCGAAATAAATAATTTTTTCAAGAACCTGCTCATAGGAATAACCGGCCGCTTCGGAGGAGCGCATAAAACCGGCGCCTTCGGTTAAATCGGGATTAGGATTAACTTCAAGCACAAAAATCTCATTATTTTTTGTCAAACGCATATCAACTCTTCCATAGTCACGGCATTCCATCGTTTTGAAAGAAGCAACAGCTATTTCCTTTGCTTTTAATTCAATTTCTATAGGAAGATTTGCTGGGCAACTTGGGATTGTTTTATGGTATGCTTCATGGAGAGGGTCCCACTTTGCCTGGTAGCTAACAATGTTATAAAGATGATCGGGCATCTCACTAAAATCAATTTCACTAATAGGAAGCGCGACTGGATTTTCGTCTCCAAAAACTGCAACGTTAAGTTCTCTTCCATCAATAAATTCTTCAACAAGAGCCGGTTGTAAAAAAGAAGTAATTACATGATTAATTCTATCTTTAAGCTGTTTATTATTTCCAACTATAGATTCATTTTCAATTCCGACACTCGCATCTTCGAAAGCAGGTTTTACAATTAAGGGAAATTTTAGATTATGTTTAAAATTTTTAGGAATCTCTCTGACAAGAATAAACTTGGGAGTCTCAATTCCGTGTGAGTTAAGAACTCTTTTAGCAAGAACTTTATTTTGGCAATTTGCCAAGGAAATAGGAGAGGCGCCGGTGTAAGGAATTCCAAGCAGGTCTAAAAGACCAACCACATTCATTTCAAGCCTGGAATTTTCTTTATAGAGTTCTATAAAATTGAAGACAACATCAGGTTTGTTTTTTTTGAAGTCTTTCAGAAGACAACTTATATCGTCTTTTATATTAAGAGAATAAGCATTAAAGCCAGATGAGCAAAGACGTTCTACCAACATTTCGAATTCTTCAATAGGAGTAAGGTTTTCTACTTCAAAGAAAGGAATAAAATTTAATTCCTTTGAACTGGCGTCAAACGGCTTAATGTATAAATCAGGATTAGCCTCATTAAAAACGATAGCGACTTTTAGTTTTGATTTCATAATAAAATAAAAATAGCTAAAAATCGCTTTTTAACAAAATTCATTAGTGAATTAATCAAAATGATTCTTTATCTTTTAAAATAAAAAATCACGACTTATGAGCTTTTATCCACAACCCTATAAATATCAATGCGGTCCGTTTGCATTAAAATATGCATTGGTTATGCTTGGAAGATTTGAGAATGAAAGAGAAATCGGTAAAAAAGCGGGCAGCACATGGTGGTATGGAACTGATGAAATAGGACTTGCAAAAGCCGCAAAAACTTTTGACTGCAAGATGAAATATTTCCGCCGCGAAACTCCTGATGAAGCGATTAAAGCATTGAAGGATCACCTTAAGTTAGGTTTGCCGTGCATTCTTAGCGTTGATGATTGGGAACATTGGTTCACAGTTATTAATGAACAACAGGATAAATTTATTGTTGTAGATAGCGGACTGGACAAAGTGATTATTATTTTAACTAAAAATCAACTT
Organism: Bacteroidota bacterium; assembly: GCA_021817845.1. Classification (GTDB taxonomy): domain Bacteria; phylum Bacteroidota; class Ignavibacteria; order Ignavibacteriales; family Ignavibacteriaceae; genus FEN-1297. The sequence goes on along the minus strand of JAKAFW010000013.1, from coordinate 22,493 downwards.
TTGAAGCGATGGAAATATATTGACCAAGAGACAGGATATACAAGCTATGACGCTTATGTTTTAACACCTAAATTTAAAACATCAACTAAAGCAAAATTTTCTTTGGAGAAAGCGCGTTTCGTAATGCGTGACCGTAATAAACAATTAGCTGAAAAATGGGATACTTACTTTAATGATTTAATTAATATCTGTCGTCCAAGGACTCCGATTTCTAAAAGGACTATTTCTTTTAATGAATTTTTAAGAAGGCATGAGAATTTACTTATTAAACAAGTGGCTAACTGGCATGGGACCCCGACATATCTGGAACTAAAAAAAATTTTAACCAACATGCAATTTGTAGCAGAAGTTTATGACCTTGTAATTTATCATGAAGATCAAAAAAAAGCGCTTGTAGATCTTGCCTCAATACTAATGATGTATGCTTGCGGTAAATATGGAATGGACCCAATTTATTAGAATATTTTTGGAGATGTTATGGAAGGAATAATTGAACGAAATAAAAAAATTCTTATCCGAGATAGTGCGGCTCTTCTTTTAATCGACATCCAGGAAAAAATTCTTGCCGTGATGAAAGACCATGAAATGGTAGTAAACAATTCATCAAAACTTATCAAAGGATTTAAAGTTTTAAATGTTCCAATTTTTTATACGGAGCAATATCCGAAAGGACTTGGTCCAACAACGGCGCCGCTATTAGCAGAGCTTGAGGGGCTGAACGCAATCCAAAAAATGAGTTTTAGCTGTTTCGGAGCCGGTAATTTTTTTACGAGACTAAAAGACAATAAAATTACCCAGGTCGTTGTCGCCGGTATAGAAGCTCATGTATGCGTGCAACAAACAGTTTTAGATTTAATAGCAAGCGGATTCCAGGTGCACGTTGCTGCTGATGCAGTATCTTCAAGGAAAGAAATCGATTACAAATTTGCATTAAAAAGAATGAGAGAACACGGTGCAGAAGTAACTACCGCAGAGGCAATTTTATTTGAACTTCTTGCAGTAAGCGGCACCGATGAGTTCAAAGAAATTTCACAAATAATAAGATAAGACTAATTGTGGAATAGAATTTCATTTTTATAAAAATCTTGAAGCAATAAGTACCAACAAGTAAAGTAGTTTGGTATATTGATTAGGAATTTAAGTTGAGTTATTTTTATTTAATGTTTTTTTTTACTCTTAAAATAATTGGAAGAATGTGAAAATTTCTGACCATAGAGAAGATAATCTTCTAACTGAAATACTGAAAAATTTTTTAGATAAAAATGATTTTGCAGTTATAGAAAAAAAACTTTCTGTGGAAAGGAAATCTTCCGCCGGAAAATCTACCCGGATAAAGTCCCACGTAGAAGAAATAAATCAATCTAAACTTCAATCAAAAATTGACTTGCTTTTGACATTCGCTAAGTCAAGACTTGACAATGTGAAATTTCTTGAGCTACTTCTTCATGTTGGGCAGTTTACTATTATAACTGGGGAATTTCCATCGGCAGTTTATATTCACGAAAAAATATTAAAAGAAACAAAAGGGAAAAAGAATTTTGAAGGAATTGCTGCAAATGCCGCACTTGCTCTTGGAGATGTTTTTAGCCGTCAAGCTTTATGGCAACTAAGTTTAAGTTATATTAAAAAGGCAAGGGCGCTTTTCAAAAAACAAAATGATGTAAAAGGCGCCGCAAATTGCGAAAATATTTTGGGAACAATTTACGGAGATTTCGGTGACCTGAAAAAAGCTAAGATGCATTTTGAAAAAAGCCTTGCATTCTTAAACTCAAACACAGACAGTTCCCTAATCGGAAAAATTGAAATAAACCTTGGAATTATTAACAACATTCAAGGCGATCTTAATTTAGCTTTTGCTTATTACAACAGAGCGCTTTTAAATTTTGAAAAGGTTCGAAATATTAAGCGGATAGCCGAAATTCATCACAATATCGGAATGCTTTTTACGAAGAAAAATTCTTACAAGGCAGCTCTACGTGAGTTTGATAAAAGCATTTCTAACGCTCAGAAAATTAATTACATTCAATCAATTGGAATGTCCTACTCGGGCAAAGCATTTATTTATGCAAAGCTAAATGAAATTAACCTTGCAGAAGCGTTTGCAAATGAAGCTTTGGAAATTTGTTTTCAGGTAAACGATAAATTATCGATCGCCGACACATATAAAATTAAGGGGATGATACAACGGAATCTTAAAAATTATTCTCTCGCCGAAGGTTATCTCCTTACGAGTATAAGAATTAATAAAGATTTAAAAAATGAACTTAACCAATCGGAATCTGAATTTGAGCTTGCTATCTTGTACAATGAAAAGGGCATGAAAGCAGAAAGTAAAAAATTACTTCAAAATGCCTTAAAATATTACAAAAAGATAAAATCAGGTAAAGAGATAAAAGAAATTCAAGATTATTTAAAGTTGGTTTGATCAGAAATCTCTTCCAATTTTTAATATTATAAAATTATAACTATTTCTGCTTTGTTTTTATTTCAACTTTTGATTATTTATTACAGATATAATTTGAAATAAAAATGTTTAGAACTCTTTTTACAACCTTAAAGGCGAAAATTCTCACCGGCTATATCGTCGTTATTTTAATCATGATCGGTGTTATGTTCTGGAGTCTGTATAATTTTAACAGGCTTAACGAATCGTTTAGATCAATTATCGTTCAAAATTATTCCAGCATAGTTGCTGCTGATAATATGGTGAGGTCTTTAGACGATCAGACAAACGCCTTGTTTATGATTATAGATAAGGAAAATCCCGCCCGCGGTGAAAAGCTTTTTCAATTTGCCAAACAGGATTTTTTTTTCTGGTTCGAAAAAGCAAGAGAAGCAGCTAATACTCCGGATCAAATTACTTTTTTGGACAGCTTAAACGATCAATACAGGGTTTTTCTTTCTGAAATAAGTTCTGTTGTAAACAATTCTTTCATTTATTCCAATCCATCAGAAAAAAATCAATACGTCCAAGCGATAAATTTAATTTCAAACATCAAGTCGAAATGCTACCATATTTTTGAGACCAACCACAATTTTATTAGCCGTGCAGATGAAAGAGTTCAATCAATTACTAGGATTGCAGCTTTTACAATGTTGTTTCTAGCAATACTTGGAACAGTGATTAGCCTGGTATTTAGCACAAAGTTTTCCAATTTTATTGTTAAGCCTGTAAGTGACCTTACTAGATCCGTAAAATACGTTGCCGCCGGTAATTTTGATCAGGAAATTCAGACAGATGATTCGGATGAGATTGGAATTTTAGCCGATGAGTTCAACAGCATGGTCGGCAAACTAAAGAAATATGAAGAGCTGAACATCAATAAAATTCTTTATGAAAAAAGAAAATCAGATGTTATTATCGAAAGCATTAACGATCCGGTATTAATGGTTAACAGCAGTATGGAAATCCTCCTAGCAAATAAAGCTTTCAAAGAAGATTTTGGAAATTTGAAATCCGAAAAAGTATTTTTAAATGAAGTTATTAAAGACGAAAAAATTTATAAGGATATAAAGAAATATGTAACTTCCGCCTCATCAATAAATTCAGATGAAGATGAAAATGTTTTAAGAATTATTGATACGAACGGAAGAGTAAGATTTTATAAAATAAGATATTCTTCGATTATACTACCGGAGAGTGATATAAACGCTGCTTTGATTGTCTTTAGCGATATCACAAAATATGAAGAGCTTGATAGACTGAAGTCGGAATTTGTTGCAAAGGTTTCTCACGAGCTTAAAACACCTTTAACTTCTATGGGAATGGCGATAGGAATTCTTGAAGACGGTGTTGTAGGGGAACTTTCCATAAAGCAAAAGGAACTTATTTTTTCCATGAAGGAGGATTACGACCGGCTTAATCGTTTGGTAAAGGAGATTTTAGAATTGTCTCGCATTGAATCCGGAGGAATCCAGCTTAATTTTGAAGCGCTTAAGGTAAACTCTTTAATTGAAGAATGCATCAAATCATTTTCACTTCAATGTAAAGAAAAGAAAATTTCGCTTAACTATTCTACAGATGAAATGCTGCCGCCAATTTTAGCAGACTATGATTATTTAATAAGAGCAATCGGAAATTTTATCGGCAACTCAATAAAGTTTACAGATAAGGGCGGCGATATAAATGTAAATGCTTCGGCTAAAAATGGTAACGTTATAATTACGATTTCTGATACAGGTACCGGAATAAGCCCGGAATATATTGATAAAATTTTTGATAAGTTTGTTCAGGTAAGCGGAAGCCGTCCCGGCAGTGTTGGCTTAGGATTAACGATTGCAAAGGAAATAATCGAGCTTCACAAAGGCTCGATAAATGTTTACAGTGAGCCCGGCGTGGGCAGTAAGTTTGAAATAATTTTACCGGTTCAAAGGAATGAATAGAAGCAAAGTTTTAGTTGTTGACGATGAGATAAATATTTTAAAAGTAATAGAACTATCTTTAAGCTCGCAAAATTTTTTACCCGAAATTTTCAGCAGTCCGGTAGAAGCATTAAAAAGAGCGCAAGAAATTTATTTTGATATTGCTTTTATTGATTTGAAAATGGAGCCGATTGACGGGCTACAGGTTCTTTCGCAATTAAAAACCATTTCACCAGACACAACGGTTGTTTTAATGACCGCTCACGGATCAATTGAAACAGCCGTCGAAGCAATCAAAGGGGGAGCGTACGATTATATTACAAAACCTTTCACGCACAAAGAATTTGTTCATCTTTCCGAAAAAGTTTTTGAACATCACATGCTCTTAAAAGAAGTACAAGGTTTAAGAGCGCAGATAGAAGAATCTATTGGAACCGGCGAAATCATTTCCAATAATTATCAGATGCGCGAAATTTTAAAATTAAGCAAAGATATTTCCGATAGTGATATCCCAGTTTTAATTGAAGGTGAAAGCGGCACAGGAAAAGAGATTCTTGCAAGATTTATTCATCAAAACAGCAAAAGAGAAGCAAACGCTTTTATTACAATAAATTGTGCAGCAATGCCTGAGAATCTTTTCGAAAGCGAAGTATTCGGACATATTAAAGGATCGTATACCGGAGCTTCCAAAGATAGAATCGGCAGATTTGAAATGGCAGATCAAGGAAGCGTTTTCCTAGACGAAGTAGGCGAAGTTCCTAAGGCAATGCAAGTTAAGCTTTTGCGGTTTCTCCAAAGTATGGAGTTTGAAAGAGTCGGTGAAAGCATTACAAGAAAAGTAAATGTTAGAATTATAAGCGCAACTAACAGAAATATAGATGATGATATAAAAAGCGGCGATTTAAGGGAAGATTTTTATTACCGGTTAAGTGGAATTAGAATAAAATTACCGCCTTTAAGAGAAAGGAAAGAGGATATTCCGTTGTTAGTAGAGCACTTTCTGAAAAAGTATTCTCCCGATAGCGAGATTTCAATGTCTGCAGATGTAATGAAATTATTAAACGAATATTCATGGCCTGGCAATATAAGAGAGCTTGAGAACGTTATTAATCGTTCAATAGTTTTGGCAAAGGATAGAGTAATTAAAGTGGAAAACCTACCCTCTGAAATTTTTCATGGCAATAATAAAGAATTTGGCTTACTTATCCCCAGCCTAGCCGAAGTAGAAAAAAATTATATAATTGAAATGTTGAAGAAATTTAACAATCCCAAAGACGCGGCAAGAATTCTCGGAATCTCGCTTACAACTCTTTGGAGGAAAAGAAAAGAATATAAAATTTGAATCAATATTCTATTTCAAATTGAAAGTAATTGAATGAAATCCATTTCAATTTGAAAGAACTATAACGAAGTCAAAAATAAAGAGTTAAAAAAAATCATTTCTTTTTGAAAAAAAATTAATATATTTTCACCAAGTTGATTACACACAAAATGTTAACTGCGTTAAAATAGGCACAATTCAAAGGAAATTTCTTTGATAAATGAGCAAACATCTCGGCATAACTTTTGTGAAACAATAATAGTTAAATAATTAACATACATTAAACAAATTATGGAGAACTATCACCCATGAAACAATCTGTTTTTATCACTGTCCTAACTATTGCTGCATTTTTAATTGCTTTAGCAATTTATAATTTTGTATTCGGAAATCCTGCCAACTTTGTTGACGGCGTTGGACGTACGAACTCAGGCGGTAACTTATTAGGCACAATTTATACCGGCGGTCCACTCGTCGTTTTATTAATTATGCTTTCACTTATGGATGTTGCTATTATTTTTGAAAGAATACTTACATTAAAAAAAGCTGGTGGAAAAAGAGCAGTACCTAACTTTTTTAAAGATGTTATCGCTCAATTAGAAAGTGGAGACTACGATGCAGCTATTGAAAGCTGTGATAAACAAAGAGGTTCTGTAGCAAATGTTATTAAAGCCTCTCTTTTAAGATATAAAGAGCTTACCGGCAAAGGCAAATCAGTTGATGCTGAAAAACAATTAGTCGAAGTTCAAAGAGCCGTTGAAGAAGCATCTATGCTTGAAACCCCACTATTAGAAAAAAATCTTATTACACTTTCAACAATAGCTTCAATTGCAACAATGGTTGGTCTTTTGGGAACAGTTATCGGTATGATTAGAGCTTTTGCTGCAATGGCACATGCCGGTACTCCGGATGCTATTCAACTTGCAACGGGTATTTCAGAAGCACTAATTAATACAGCCGGTGGGCTTATAACTGCGATCCTTGGAATTGTTGCATATAACTTCTTTGTTAATAAAGTAGATAATTTTACTTATATGGTTGATGAAGCAAGCTATAATGTTATTCAAATTCTAAAATCGAAATAAAGAGGCTTAACTATGCCAAAAATTAAAAAAGGACGTATAGCTGTAAAAATTGATATGACTCCTATGGTTGACGTTGCATTTCTATTGTTAACGTTCTTCATGCTTACTACGCAGTTTTCACCTGCCCAGCAGGTTAAAATTGAAGTGCCATCATCGCATTCCGCTTTTAAACTTCCCGATGCAGATGTTATGACCATATATGTTGACAAACCCGGAAATATTTATATGGGCGTCGATGCTCCAGCATTGATGGCAAGATTATTTGGTCAAGAAGCAAAACTTAAGAGGATGGTTCAGGTAAAAGTTGAAAACCTTGCAGACCTTCTTGTTCAAGCGCGTATAAGCGATCCAAGACTAAGAACGGTTATAAAAGGTGATATAGATGCAGATTATGGAACTATTGAAGATATAATGAGCACTTTACAAAAGACAAACATTACAAGATTCGCCATGATCACAAATTCAATTGTAGATAAGAAATAATTTAATTATAGAGGAAATTAAAAATGAGTGGAGTTGACGCTGGCGGTGGAAGAGAAGGAAAGTCAAAAGGTCACACTAAGAAAGGCAAGAAAAAAAGAGCCGGTGTTAGGGTAGATATGACACCAATGGTTGACGTTGCTTTTCTCTTATTGACGTTCTTCATGCTAACTACCGTCTTACTTAAACAACAGACTCTGGAGATAAATTTACCTCCGGACGCAAAAACAAAAATAGAAATCGCTCAGTCGAACTTATTGACAGTTTATGTAGATGCTAATGATAAAGTTTTTTATGCTGCAGCTACAGACAAGCCTCAATCTATCGACTTCAGCGGATTGAAAGCCTTTTTCGATAAGGAAGCGCAAGGAAATCCTAAACTTGTTATTCTGTTAAAGTTCGATAGAAAAAGCAAGTATCACATGATGGTTGACTTAATTGACCAACTAAATCTAGCTAACTTGCAGCGTTTTTCAATTGCACCTATGACTGATACAGATACTAAAGCATTATTAAAGGCATCTTAAAAACGAGGTAAAAAATGAATAATAACACAATTGCCATAGACAAGACGGAATACGGTGCCTTCGAATTAAAGAAGTTATATCCGAAAAATTTCAGCATCGGGTTTACAATCGCTGTACTTATTCACGTTTTTCTAATTGGTACTTACATTTTCATCCAATCTATTTCCAAAGATGATGAAAGTAATATTGATACTGTTAGAATATTAAAATACAGCGATCTCGGACCTCCTCCGTCTCTTAATGATCAAACCCAACAGCAACTTGCAGTTTCGGCGCCGGCTGCTAAACCTACTGTTGGTACACCTGTCCCTGTCCCGGATGCAGAAGCACCTAAAGAGCAAACAATTGCCACGCAACAGCAAATGAGTCAGGTTTCTTCTCCAGTGGGAGAAGGCGCGGGTGGCGGTAATGTACAAATCACAAAGGATTTAAAAGTCGATGCTCCATCGAGTGATGTACCGGGAATGAATGAGTTCGTGCCTGTCGAAAAACAACCGGAAGTTGTAGTTTCGGCACAACCTGAATACCCGGATCTCGCAAAAAGAGCCGGCATCGAAGGAACTGTATTCGTAAAAATCCTTGTTAATAAAGAAGGCAAACCTATAAAAGCCGTTGTTATTAAGAGTGACTCGGAAGTATTTAATCAACCAGCTGTTAATGCCGCTATGAAATTTGTTTTCACTCCGGCAATTCAGCATAAAGCACCTGTAATGGTTTGGGTTGTAGTACCTTTTAGGTTCAAGCTTAATCAATAACCGGGTTAGAAATGTTTTGGATGAAGTATCTTGCATATTTAATGGCGACAATTTTTATAATTCTTGGCGCGGCTTTTCTTGCAGGATATTTCATTCCAATAAGTTTTCCGTTAAAATTCCGAATTATTTTGGGTGTAGTCTTTATCCTTTACGGTACGTTTAGAATTGTCATTACATATTTCAAGAATAACAACAGAAATGAAAGTTAATCTCTTATCTATTGTCTTAGTATTTTTATTTACTATCATATTTTTTGCCGGCTGCCAAGAGCCAAAAGTAACGCCGACTAAGGGCTACCTACTTGCCGCTGTTGATGAAGCTGTTTTTCCTATTGTTAACCAAGAGAGTGTTGTTTTTGATTCGCTATATAAGACTTCTAAGATTGATTTGAAAAAAGTTACCCCCTATGATGGAATAGCAGGAGTATTAAACGGCAATTATAAAATGTTTGTTAGCACAATGGGCTTAAATGAAAAACAGCAGGATTTTGTTAACAAAAATAAAATTGGACTGAATATTTTTAAGTTTTGTTATAACGCAATTGCCGTTATAGCACCTAAGAATAGTAGCATCCAGAATATAAGAATAGATGAAATACAAAGTATATTGTCTGGAGAATCAAGCAACATTAGAGTTGTAATACCACAAACCAATACAGGGACTTATCAATATATTTCAGAAAAGATTTTAAAAGGAAAAATTCCTAAAAATGTTGAAGTAGTCCCAAGCGACAGCGCAGTGTTTGCGGTTGTAAAAAATAGTTCTGATAAAATCGGATTGCTAAGTTTTAATACTGTCCAGGATTCTTCAAAAATAAAATTTCTCAAAGTTGGAGAGTTTAATCAAAACAAATTGGATGATAATTATTATGAACCCCATCCTGGATTAGTATACAAAGATTATTATCCATTCAAGGAAACCATTTTTATCTATTTAAATGAAAAGGGAAGAAGTGTTGCGTCAGGCTTTACTACATTTTTGACAAGTTATATTGGGCAGAAAATTGCTCTCGGTCAGAATTTGGCTCCCGCAGCTGTTCCTGTAAAAATTAATCAAAATCAATAACATGGATTAAAAGATGAAAGCAATAACCTTCGTTACACTTTTTGTAGTCATAACAAGCATTACCTTTGCGCAGCAAAAATATGATGAGGCATCAAAATTTATTCGGAATAAGGAATATAGCAAAGCCTTAACGATAGCTCAAGATTATCTTAATCATGACTCGACTGATATAGCAATAAAAATCTTGGTTGACTTATCTACCAACGATCAAAATAATCCTAAAGTTTATGAAGCATTAGGCGATGCTTATAATAAAATGGGAGTTTTAGAGCTTTCGATAAGTGATTATCAAAAAGCAGAAAAGCTTGATTCACTTAGTACTATAATAAAATTTAAATTAGCCAAGGCATTTGAAAAGCAAAAAAGTTATACTGATGCCGCAAATAAATATCTTCAGGTAATATCTCTTGATTCAACTTATTCGCAAGCGTATTACAACTTAGGCACATTGCTTTATTATGCAAAGCAATATCCCAATGCTTCGTTTTATCTTGAAAAATATCTTACCTTCGATAATAAGAAATATGACGCCTACTTTTTTGCAGCAAGATCTTTGTTTCTAATGCAAAATTTTCCTCAGGCTATTGAGATTACCCAAAAAGGATTAAGTGTATTTCCCAACGATGTAAAGTTGGAAAGAATAGAAGCCTTATCTTTAGCTTATAACAAAAACTTTTCGGAGGCTTTGAAAGTTTTTGCCGTTGTCCCTGATTCACTATTTTCTGCTACTGATTTTTCTACTGTTGGAAGTGAGTTGCAAGCGGCTAAGCAAGATTCGGTTGCAATCATTTATTTAACCAAAGCTTTGGCAAAAGATTCTTCACTAACGGAATTAAATCAAGAAATAGCAAATATGTATTTGAGCACCGGGAAATATGAACAAGCAATTGTTTATTATGATCGTAGAATAAAATCAGATTCAACCTCGGTAAGTTCTTATGTAAATAAATCACTTTGCTACCTCCAAATGCAAAATTATGATAGCGCAAAGACTGCATTAGAACAAGCTATTAACATTAAAAGTGATTACATGCCTGCTTTAACTTGGCTGGCAAGAACGGACCAATATATGCGGAACGATGCTGCTGCTGCCGATGTTTACACAAAGATTTTAAAAATTACTGCAGGCAATGAAGACAAATTCAAAAGCGAAGTTGCGGAAGCTAATGGATTTTTTGGTTATACCAATCTTGTAAAGAAAAAATATAAGGATGCAATAGAAAGTTTAAAAACAGCTTTAAGCTATACCCCAAATAGCGCACAATATCATTTATGGCTTGCGCAGGCTTATGCTTTTAGCGGAAACAAAGCTGAGGCTGCAAAGGAATATCGTGCAGTTCTTTCTATTGACCCAACTAATGCTGACGCAAAAAAAGGCTTGAAGCTTCTTAGTTTATAAATAAAGGAGTTAGATGATTAAGATATACAACTTCCGAAATTTTCTTGCTTCCACTTGGATTAAAGTATTGGTTTGGATCTTGGTAATAGTTGGCGGTTTATTCTTAATTGCTGCATTAGCCAATTATTTAACTGTTGCGGTATTTCATCTTTAATTGAATTTGAAATTTAGTTTTTTATTGAAGCGGGAGAGCAAATTAAAATAAATTGCTCTCCCGCTTTTTTAATTTTAAGCTTTGGCTTGGTATCTTCACAAAAATTTTTATGCTATTTTTTAAATGATATTATCAGCAACATTAAGATTCAAAAGAATTTTTCTTATCTTTGCTTAAATTAAAATCAAAACAAATTTCCGGATCGAAATGAATTATTTTAACTCAGAATATTTCACTTACAATAATAATGAATTATTCTGCGAAGATATTTCCTTAAAAAATATCCTTAAAGAGACCGGCACACCTGTATATATATATAGTAAAAAATATTTTATCGATAGGTTTAACGAGTTAAATTCGGCTTTTAAGGAAATAGACCACACAATTTTCTATGCAGTTAAATCAAATTTTAACCTGAGCGTTATAAAAATATTTACTGACATGGGAAGCGGTGTAGACGTAAATTCTGAAGGTGAATTACTTCGTGCATTAAAAGTTGGTGTGAGTAATGATAAAATTATTTTTTCAGGCGTAGGAAAAACTCCCGCCGAAATAAAATTAGCTATTGAAAATGATTTGCTTATGATAAAAGCGGAATCGGAAGAAGAACTAATTTTAATAAATGAAATAGCTTTCTCTTTAAATATGACAGCGCGTGTTGGGATAAGAGTCAACCCTGATGTCGACCCCAAAACACATCCATATATTTCTACCGGTTTAGCGGAAAATAAATTTGGAGTTGATGTAGCTTCTGCCATCAAACTTTATACACAAAAAGATAGATTTAAAAATATTGAGTATACCGGAATTGACATGCATATCGGTTCTCAAATAACTACTGTTGAACCTTTTGTCTCAGCAGTTGAAAAGCTATCTAAGGTTTTTTTTGTGCTTAAATCGGAGGGAATAAATCTAAAGCATTTTGATTTAGGAGGAGGAATAGGAGTTGAATATTACAATGAAAAAACTTTTTCCGCACATGAATTTGCAGAAGCGCTTATTCCGATATTAAAAAAATTAGATTGTAAGGTTTTCCTTGAACCCGGCAGATACCTGTCTGCTAACGCCGGTATTTTAGTAGCACAAGTTCTTTATACAAAAGTAAATCATAAAAAAAAATTTATTATAGTTGATGCCGCAATGAATGACTTAATTAGACCTAGTATTTATGGCGCTTATCACCATATTCAACCGGTACAAATTAATAATAATAGTAAAGATATTATCGCTGATGTAGTCGGCCCCGTTTGCGAAAGCGGTGATTTTCTTGCTAAGGATAGAAATATCCAAGATAGTAAGCGCGGAGATTATTTAGCTGTTATGTCTGCGGGAGCGTATGGAATGGCGATGGCTTCAAATTATAATGCCAGGAGACGTCCACCGGAAATTTTAGTTGAGGGCTTTAATTTTAAGATTATTAAAAACAGAGAATCTTTTGAACATCTCTTTTTTGACGAAAACATCTAAGGTGAAAAATGAAAAAATTTATTTTGGTTCCGGCTTTGATTATTTCGACCGTGTTTTTGTTAACGCTAAACGGCTGCTTGGTTTTTCATAAAATCAGCTACGAAGTCCATCTGGATACTCCGGAAAAAGGTTATGCTATAGTTACTGCTTACGATATGCGCTCCGAATCTGAGACAGAGGATGATTTTCAAAAAGATAAGAATAATCTTTTCCAATTTATGTTGAAGAGTAAAGAGTTTGTCGATCAGCAGAAGAAACAAGGGAAAGATATTTATTCCAGAAAACTTTTTGTTAAAGACGGAATTCTTATCGGGCAAGGAGAATATAAATTTGACAGTATCAGCACTGTTGAAAATATCAGATATGAAGACGGTTTTCATTATCTGAACCTTGCGCTTGACGATAGTGTGCTTTCCACAAACGGAGTAATAGTTATGTCAAAAGAATTCAAAAGAATTTTGTGGGACAAAAATATAAAAATATTAAAGTTTGAAATGTTCAGTGAGTCCTTTAAGAATAATCCTTACAGACCGCTGGCTCCGTTCTATAAAAAACAAATGAATTAAATGTTTGTTGAAATTGTTTTCCCTTTACCATTCAGGAATGCTTTCACTTATTCAGTTCCGGAGGAACTCGAAAGTTCTGCCCAAATTGGAGTGAGGGTATTAGCACCATTCGGTAAAAGATCGCTTACCGGTTTTATCATTAACATTACCAGCAAGCCTGAGAATTTAGAGAAAATTAAATCAATAGCCGATGTTCTTGATATCGAGCCCATCTTTTCAAAGACCTCTTTAGAATTTTATCAATGGTTGTCTGACTATTATTTATCGTCACTTGGCGAAGCCCTTAAATTAGCAGTTCCATATGGCACCGACGTTGAATCAAAAAAGAAGATTATCACTGATAAAAGTCTTTGTCTAAAATTATTCCGGGAAGAGAAGAAAAAGGAAAGTGTAAAAGGAAAGATTTTGGAAATTCTTTCTGAACGCGACGAATTAAGCTTTAACTTTCTTCAAAAAAACGTTAAAAAGAAAAATATTTACTCTATTATCAATACGCTTCAAAAGAACGGTGCAATTACTGTGCTTGATGAAATTGAGCAAGCAAAAGTAAAAATTAAAACTGCACTTTTTGTTGAACTTAATAAGTCTGTTGGTGAAGTTTACGCACATCTCCCTGCTTTAGAATCAAGATCACCGAAGCAGGTAAAAATTCTTTTAGAATTAATTTCAAAGAAATCTAAATCAATTTCGCAGGCGGAATTGCTTAAAAAGGCAGGAGCTTCCCAGACTTCAATAAATTCTTTGGTTGAAAAGAATTTAATTAAAGTTGTAGAAAAGGAGATTGAAAGAAAGTATTCTGAGGAATATAAAGAGAATCTTGTTGATTTTGTTTTAAGTGGGCAGCAAGAGTTAGTCATAAATGAAGTATCCCAAAATTTGTCAGATGGGAGATTTCAAACCTATCTTCTGCACGGTGTAACAGGCAGCGGTAAAACTCAGATTTATATTGAGCTTGTAAAAAAAACTTTGGCTCAAAAGAAAACTGCTTTGCTTTTAGTTCCGGAAATTTCCTTGACTCCGCAAATAACGTCAAGGCTATATAATAATTTTGGCGATACTGTATCTGTAATTCACAGCCGGATGTCCTTGGGGGAAAGATATGATTCATGGCGTAAAATTCTAAAAGGGAAATCAAAAGTTGTAGTTGGTGCCCGGTCTGCATTGTTTGCCCCGCTAAAAAACCTGGGAATTATTGTCGTAGACGAGGAGCACGATGCGAGCTACAAGCAATTTGAATCGGCGCCCAAATATAATGCGCGTGACAGTGCCATTATTCTCGCAAGGTTTGCAAAATGCCCCGTTATTCTCGGGTCGGCTACACCATCGATAGAAAGTATGTATAATGCTCTCAACAACAAATACAAGCTACTTGAGCTTCCGGAAAGAATTGATAACGCCAAACTTCCCAAAATTTCTCTCGTTAATGTTGCTATAGAGAGAAAAAAGAAAAAGATGGAAAATGTTTTTTCTAATATTCTTTTGGATAAAATTGAAGACCGGCTTAGGAAAAAGGAAGGAATAATTATCCTCCAAAATAGAAGAGGCTTTTCGACTCAAATTTACTGCGAAGATTGCGGTGAAATAGAAACTTGCGATAACTGTTCCGTTCCGATGGTATATCATATCAATCAAAATATTATCGAGTGCCATTACTGCGGGCTTATAAAAAAAATTCCCAACGCTTGCACAAATTGCGGTTCGCTTTCAATTAAATATTTCGGTACGGGGACTGAACGTGTGGAAGATGAACTTTCCTTTTACTTTCCTTCCGCTGTAATAAAAAGAGTTGACTCCGACTCCATTTCAAAAAAATCATCCTTAAGTAAAATTCTATTTGAATTCGGAAAGGGAAATATCGACATACTCGTTGGCACTCAAATGGTTTCAAAAGGATTGGACTTTCCAAGGTTAACTTTGGTAGGGGTAATTTCAGCCGAAACAACATTATGGCTGCCTGATTTTCGTGCCGATGAAAGAACATTCCAGCTTCTCACACAAGTTGCCGGTAGAGCCGGAAGAAGCAAAGTCGAAGGAGAAGTAATTATTCAGACACAAAATGAAAATTATTTTACGCTTCAAAAAGTTTTACAGAATGACTACGCGGGATTTTATCAAAAAGAAATTGTAGATCGAGAAAAAACAAACTACCCGCCTTTTGCAAGACTCTGCTTAATCGAGACAAAAGATGTTAGTGAAGAGAAAGCTAAAGGAGCAATCATGGATTTTTATAAAGAATTAATCAACTACAAAAAATGGCTAACAATTTCCCAGCCGACAACAGCGATAATTACGAAATTGAAAAGAAATTTTAGATTTCATATTTTAATTAGAAATTTTAAGGATACCGATCCCGGAGGAGCAATAATGAGGAAGGCAGTTGTCAATTCTTATATCGAGTTCAATCGTAAATCTCGTTACAGAGATGTAAAATTGATTTATGATATAGATCCGCAAAGCATATTTTAAAGGAAGCCCACATTTCAGTGGGCTTCATATTATTATTAAAACTTACTAACCTCTGAACATACTAAAGAATGGTACCGCATTTGCGAGTAGGAAAAGCAAAAGCCCACCTATAATCCATATTCCGAAGACAACTGCAAAATACGGAGCCGTTCCTTTTGATTTAAACATTTTAGCCAAACCGATACTTAAAACAATATAAACCCAAATTGAAAAGACATCCAGCTTAGAAAAAATAAATCCGGCAAGAGTTGCCTTATCTGAATCAAGAAAGGCTGCAACGCTTGTGTCGCCGAAAAGCCTTCCAAATGCGAAAGCTAAAATAGCCGCGATAATAACCTGAACAATAACAATGTAAGAAGTTAAGCCGCTTGCGACTAATACAGAGCTGTAGTTTCCATCGCCTTTCAATAAAAACTTAGCAAAGAGATAATAAATTCCACACATTATAAAAAACACTATAAAGCCGCCGATAAAAATACCCAATACAGTAAGGATCATTTGCATCGGTCCAAATTTTTGCATTCTGTCCTGTATAGTGCTAATCTGCTTGTCAGCTTCCTCCTGAGTTATTTTTCCTTCAGAGACTAACTTGTTAAAGTTCTGTTGGATTTTTGTCATCTGCTTGTCAACAATTTGGAAATGAATTTCCTTATTACTCATAAGTAGAAACTGTGTTATAGTAACTACAACAAGTAGAAGTGCAAAGGGAAGAAACCAGTCGATTGTCTTTACCGGATATTTAGAAATATTTTCATAAGTTTTCCCTGGTTCTGTAAAGATGCCAATCATTTTATCGGAGTGCGATAACTCGGCTTCATCGTTTGATTCAATATTCTGAGTTGTTTGATCACCGTTCTGTTCAAAGTTATCCATATCTAATTTCCTTTAAATTATTGAAAGAAAAAGAATTGACTATGAGAAATTATTTATACTTTTCTCAAATAGCAATAAAAATAATTTGATGAGAAATGAAGCTTTTCTTAGCTATACACTTAGGAATGAATAACTTTACTTTTTTAAGTTGGGATTTTCTTTTGTTATCCAAGTATTAAATTAGCAAAGAGAGAAGGTAAGTTTGTTAATGATTGGATGTTGTTTTGGTCTCAATTTTTGATGAAATTTACTTTCAAACTTTATCCGTCTTAATCACAAGGTAAGGATTTTAAAATATTAATTGAGATAAATTTATGAAAACAATTATCGAACCATTCAAGATAAAATCCGTTGAACCAATTCATTTTACAACAAAGGAAGAAAGAATTGATATTCTAAAACGGGCAGGTTATAACCCATTTCTAATTCGCGCAGATGATGTTTTAATTGATTTGCTTACCGACAGCGGAACTTCTGCGATGAGTTCAAAACAATGGGCTGGAATTATGGACGGGGATGAATCATATGCAGGCTCAAAAAGTTTTTACAGGTTTGAAGAAGCCGTTAAGAAAATTACAGGAATGAAATTTATTATCCCAACTCATCAAGGCCGTGCGGCTGAGAAAATACTCTTTTCAATTACCGGAGGGAAAGGGAAATTTTTTCCGAACAATACGCACTTTGATACAACACGCGCCAATATTGAATTCTCTGGTGCCGAAGCAGTTGACTTGTTGAATGAAACCGGCAAACATCCGGAAGTGCGTGCCGACTTTAAGGGTAACATGGATGTTGAAAAACTTGAAAAATTTATTATTCAAACCGGGAAAGAAAATATTCCTTTCTGCATGATTACAATTACCAATAATTCCGGAGGTGGGCAGCCGGTATCAATGCAAAATATTAGAGAGACAAAAGAAGTCTGCAAGAAATATGGTATTCCTCTTTTCCTTGATGCTTGCCGCTTTGCAGAAAATGCTTACTTTATAAAAAAACGGGAGCCAGGCTACTCAAATAAATCGGCTCTTGAAATCGCTCAAGAAATGTTTTCTTATGCAGACGGTGTTACGATGAGCGCTAAGAAAGATGCGCTTGTAAATATCGGCGGCTTTCTTGCTCTAAACGACGACAACCTGGCAATGCAATGCAGAAATCTTTTGATTGTTACCGAAGGCTTTCCGACATACGGTGGTTTAGCGGGTCGCGATTTGGAAGCTATTGCACAAGGCTTGGAAGAAATTCTTGACGAACATTATCTTGAATACAGAATTAGGAGTATTGAATATCTTGGTGAAAGATTAGTGGCAGCAGGAGTTCCGATAATTGAGCCGCCCGGTGGGCACGCAATTTATTTAGATGCGAAAAGATTCCTTCCTCATATTTCGCCAGAAGAATTTCCCGGGCAGTCAATCGTTGCTGCATTGTATATTGAAGGAGGAATAAGATCGGTAGAAATAGGAAGCGTTATGTTTGGAAAGTATGATAAAAAAGGAAAGCTCATTCCGCCACCGATGGAATTAGTTCGCCTTGCAGTTCCGAGAAGGGTTTATACACAAAGTCACATCGATTATGTTTTAGAAATTATTATAGAAGTATTTAGGCAAAGAAATTCTCTAAAAGGTTACAAGATAATTTATGAGGCTCCCATGCTTCGTCACTTTACAGCAAAGTTCGAAGAAATTAATTAGTCTGACTTAAAATGAAAATTAAAAAGGAATATGAATATTCAAACAGAAGACAAATCTGGAGATTAATTCCGACAGATTCCGGCAAAATTATTATTGAAGATAGAAACGTTGAAACAAAAGAAGCATTTTTTAACTGTCTTGATATCTATACCGGTAAAAAAAAGTTCAGCAACCTTCAACTTGATGAAAAGTATTGGATTGGGATTGAAACTATTTATAAAGACATAATTTTTTTTCACAAATATCTTAAGCCTGATATGCCGGGGCACATAGGCATAATTGCATACGATACGATTACGCAAAAAGTCTTGTGGAATACCGAAGAATTTATCTTCCTGTTTATTTTGGAAAACAAATTGTATGGGTACAGGCAAATGTTTGAAGGAAGAAAATTCTATACTCTTGATTATAGAAACGGAGAAATGATTGAAGAACTGGGTGAAGATGCATCTTCTGTGAATATGCTGCGCGAAGAGGCGATTAGCCGTCAAAATTATGAGGGCTACTTTTTCCCAGAATATTTTGATTCAAAAGCAGACATTAATGATTCAAATAAAATTCTTTTAGAAGAATTTTATGAGAGCAATTTTATCACAGGCAAAATAGAATTTATAAATTTAGAAAACCTGCTATTGTTAAGCTATCATAAACCAACCGATGGGAATAGTTTAGAAAATAAATTTGCGGCTATTGATATTCTTTCTAAAAAGACTATTTTTGAAGTAACTTTAAATGCTCGCGTCAACGCATTTGTTCCGGATTCCTTTTTTGTCAAAGACGAGCTAATTTTTCTGTTGATTGAGAAAGAAAAACTTCTCGTTTGCTCATTAAAAGAATAATCTAAAAATAACACTGAGGGATTTATGGAACTGACTGAGGAAGAAAAAGGCATTTTAATTTTAGCCGCCCGGGATTCAATCCAATCTTTATTCGGAGAAAAAACAATCCCGGTTGTTGATTACAATTATTTCCCAGAGCTTGGGCAAGTTGGTCCAGGAGCATTTGTAACATTAACTGTCAATAATAAGCTTAGAGGATGCATCGGATATATAAGCTCTAATATGACTTTGTTTGATACCGTCTGTGAGGCAGCAAAGCAAGCTTCTACAAACGATCCCCGATTCTATCCGCTAAGTGAAGAAGAGTTTTCGCGCGTAAATATCGAAATATCGATTCTATCACTGCTTACTCCAATTTCAAGCTACCAGCAAATTGAAATCGGCAAGCATGGCTTGGTGCTCGATACAAAATTTAATCGCGCTTTGCTGCTTCCTCAAGTTGCAAAAGAAAACAATTACAATATTCAACAATTTTTAACTGCACTTTGCGAAAAAGCAGGTATTGCACCATATGCATGGGAGACGGATTTTCTTGATATAAAAACTTTCACGGCGACAGTTTTTTCGGAAGAAGGAAAGCGGAAAAGAACCCATGAGCAAAATTAGGCAACCAGCTGTTGCTGGAACATTTTATTCGTCTGATCCCAAAAAACTTAACCATGAATTAGATCTACTCTTATCAGTTTCTCAGCCAGCTCAAATTCTTACTTCGGTAACTGGGATAATTTCACCTCATGCCGGATACATTTATTCAGGAAAAACAGCCGCATTTGCTTTCAATACCTTGAAGGATAAAAAAATAAAAAACGTTATTATCATTTCGCCAAGCCACCGGCAATATTTTGATGGTATTTCGATTTATGATGGCGATGCGTTTGAAACTCCGCTCGGCATTGTGGAAATAAATAAAGAAATTGCTCTTCGATTAATTAAAGGAAGCAATTTCATTTTTTTTGGTTCAGTTGGGCATAAAGAAGAACATGCAATCGAAGTACAAATTCCATTTCTGCAAAAGGTTTTGTCAGGCATCAAGATTGTCCCAATTGTAATGGGCGATCAGAAAAAAAATAATGTTGATGATCTGGCTAACCAACTTTCAAAAGTAATTGATGAAGAAACAATAATTTTAGCCAGTTCTGATCTTTCACATTACTATTCTAAAGACGAAGCTAACCTGCTCGATTCGATTGTTGAAAAAAGAATCAGAGATTTTGATATTGACGGATTGCAACTAGACCTTGAGAATAGATATTGTGAAGCTTGCGGTGGCGGACCGATTGTTGCAATGATGAAGGCAGCTGTTTTTTCCGGTAAGAATAAATCGCTTATTCTTAATAGAAGTGACTCAGGAGACACTTCTGGCGATGATAGTCAGGTTGTTGGGTATCTCTCCGCAGTAATTTATGGTGATTAGTTGTCTGAGATAAAATTCAATATAGCTATAATTGGAGCGGGGAAAATTGCCTTCTCATTGACTAATTCTTTAATTAATTCCGGGTATATAATATCAATTGTTGTAAGTAAAAGCATTTCTTCGGCAAAAACATTAGCGGATAAATTTAATATAAACCTTTATTCCGATAACCTTCAAGATTTACCGATGAGTTGCAATGTTTTTTTTCTATGTGTTCCGGATAGCCAATTAAAATTAATATCCAAGAAACTTTCAAGAATAAAATTTAACTTTACTAAATCTATTTTTATTCAACTCTCCGGTGCACATACAGCTAAGGTTTTAACTGCGTTAGATAAGAAAAAAGCTATGACCGCATCTTTCCATATTATGCAAACATTCCCTTCTAAAAAAATTGTAAACCTGTCTAAAATTTACGTAGCTATTGAAACGAAAAGTCATCGAGCTGAAGAAATTCTACTAACACTTGCAGAAGAACTTGACTTAATTGCCTTCAAATTAAAAAGTCGAAATAAAATATTTTATCATTTGGCAGCAGTTTTTGCTTCAAATTTTCTGATTGGGAATTATTTCAGCTCCCAAAAACTTTTTGAAAATGCAAAAATACAAGGGACTGATTTCCGCAAAATAATGATCCCTATTATATCTTCCACAGTATCTAACTTAAAGAAATTCGGTGCCGCAAAATCTTTGTCTGGTCCGGTTGAACGGGGCGAATTACAAATCATTAAGGGACATCTAAATGCTCTTAAGAAAAAAAACCATGCGAAAAAGATTAATGTTGAAGCGCTGAATTATATTTCTCAATCCTTATCTCTTTTAAGTCTTATTGAACAAAGTGACGATAAACTATCCGATGCGCAAACCCGGATTTATGAGTTTTTGTTAAAGGAATTAAAAAGTATATCCTCTAAAATCTGACCTAAAATCCTATTCCTTTCCGGTAAAATGCATTATCATTTTTATTATATTTAAATTCTATTTTTGAAAGATAACCCGGAGGATTTTAAAATCGAAAAGCAGAAGAATAACCAGAATGATTTGATAGAAAAAATTGTGTCTCTATCAAAGAGAAGAGGATTCGTTTTCCAATCAAGTGAAATTTATGGAGGCTTAAACGGTTGCTGGGATTACGGACCGCTCGGCGTTGAGCTCCTAAAGAATGTTAAAGAAGAATGGTGGAAATTTATGACTTACCGTGAAAACGTGGAGGGGATAGATGCATCAATTCTTATGCACCCGCGCGTTTGGGAAGCTTCAGGTCACGTTGAGAATTTTACCGACCCAATGATAGACTGCAAGCAGTGCAAGTCGCGCTATCGACTTGATACGCTTTCAGATTTAATTGCAGAAAAGAAAAAGAGAAAAATAATCGAATCGTTTTTGGATAATGTTTCAAAGACTAATCTTCTTTTCAATCTTTCACATAGTGATGTCCGAAATTTTTCAGAGCAAGAATTGAATGAAACTTTTAATAATATTTTAGAGAATGACGGGTTAAGTAAACTACTCCTTGTGGAAATAAACTGCCCGCAATGCGGTAATAAAGGAACATTTACTGAAGCAAGAAAATTTAATTTAATGTTCAAAACTTTTGTCGGTCCTGTAGAAGACAGTGGCGCAGTAGTATATCTACGTCCTGAAACTGCACAAGGAATATTTGTTAATTTTTTGAATGTTCAAAATTCATCACGTCAAAAAATTCCGTTCGGCATTGCTCAGATCGGTAAAGCATTTCGTAACGAGATAAACACAAAAAATTTTCTTTTCAGAACACGCGAGTTTGAACAGATGGAAATGCAATTTTTTGTCAAACCAACTGATGATAAAAAATGGTACGACTACTGGAAACACGAACGACTCGAGTGGTTTTATTCGCTTGGTATGACAAAAGATAAACTGCGTTATCATGACCATCCGAAAGAAAAACTTGCACACTATGCTAAAGAAGCTACTGACATAGAATACTTGTTTCCATTCGGTTGGGGAGAAATTGAAGGAATTCACAACAGGACTAATTTTGACTTAAGTC
>JAKAFW010000050.1:0-20015 GCA_021817845.1 Bacteroidota bacterium | reverse complement strand
GTTGAAAGCAATAAGTTTAAAAAAGAAAATTCTAATGATAAAGTCTTAGCTTCTTCGACGGGTCTTGTATTTATAGATTTTGCTTCTCTAAAAGATACTATGCAAACTATTTCAGACCGAATGATTTTGGATGATATACTGCATGAAGGAAACGATAGTCTAGCAAAAGCTTTGAATATAAGCTACAAAAATGATTCAACTTTTAAGTTTGATTCAATAAGTTTAAAACTATTAAAAGACTTTGCAGAGAACGGCAGCCCGGAGGCACTTACATTGCTGGGCAAGCTATATATGGAAGGAATTTATTTCAAAAGGGATTTAATAAAATCAGCAGAATATTACATTCGCGCTGCCAGACTTGATTCTCCGCGTGCACCGATTTTACTTTGGGATGAAATTAATAAAAATAATTTTTTAAGTGTATTGAAAAATCGAGTAGATAAAAATGACCCCCGTGCCATGTATGTTTGGTACGGTTTATTTACTTTAGAATTTAATAATCAAATAACGGACAAGGATGCAGCAAATTTTTTAATCAAAGCCTCCGCCTTAAAATTTATTCCGGCGATTAATGAATTAGGTCTAAACTTTTATACAGGCAAAATATTTCCGGTTGATAAAACCAAGGCACTAAATATTTGGAAAGAAGCGGCGGGGTTAGGTAGCAAAGAAGCGGAACTGCGGTTGATCATAAATAATCTTTATGATGGAAATATAGTAGGCGAAGATTCGCTTTACATTGATTCATTAAAAGATTTTATTTCGGAAGGTTCCGTGCTGGCACAAGCCAGTCTAGGTTACTGTTATGAGAATGGAATCGCAGTAAATAAAAATTTAGGATTAGCAGCGAAGTACTTGCGTTTTGCTGCACAACGCGGTAGCATGTATGCTTACAATGAAATAAAAAAGATGTACGATGAAATTAGACCAAAAGGTAATGAGTTCAATCTTAATTAATATTAGAGATAAACATTGGCAAACTTCAACCGGATACAAAGGCTATTTCAATTTTATACAAGCGATTTAAGCATTAAAGAAATCGAGAAGCTAGTAAAGCGCGATATACCAGAGCTTTATGATTTTTATGCAAGCCGCATGAAACAGTCAGAGAAGCCAAAGAATTCCATATCGGGACTCATCCATTTCCTAAAAAATCTTTTCTTTGAGTTTCTAAATCTGCTCACACCAATAAGAAGAATAATATACTCAGTCGCATTAATATTTTTTGTAATTCCAATTATTAATAATAATTGGAATTTAATAATTTATTCCTTTCTTCTTTTGAATCTTTTAATAGCATTTGAACTTGCAGATAAATTAACAGCTAAAAATGAACTCGCAGTCGCCCGTGAGATTCAGAAAAGCTTGATGCCGCAAAGTCCTCCCAAAAATAGTTATTTTGAAATCAGCGCTTGCTACGAACCGGCAAAGGAAGTGGGCGGAGATTATTATGATTTTATAAACTATGACTCAGCGCCTGACAAAATATTTATAGCGATCGGAGATATTTCTGGCAAAGGGATGGCAGCGGCAATTTACATGGTTCAGGTACAGGCAATTTTACGCAATATTGCGGGCGAATGTACAACGCCAAAAATTATTTTGACCAATTTAAATAAGAGCTTAAAAAACATTTTACAAAAAGGTTCATTTTTTACAATAAGCCTTGCTTCAATGAATTCAAACGGGACACTTCATCTTTGCCGAGCAGGACATTTACCATTGCTTTATTTCAGAAATAAATCAAACGACTGCGTGAACATCATTCCGAGTGGAATCGGAATTGGTTTGACACAAAGTGAAATATTTGTAAACTCTCTTGAACAGATTGAGATTAAAGCAGAACGAGGAGATATTTTAGTTTTTTTTACAGATGGAGTAGTAGAATCGATGAACGGAAGTCTGCATGAATACGGAATAGACAGATTAAAAAATATCATAATGCAAAACTCGCAAAAAACCGCAATAGAAATTCAGCAAGCAATTTTGGACAGCGTAAGCTTATTTCAAGATATACATCCCGCTAATGATGATCTTACAATGATAATATTGAAAGCAATTTAGAATATTTCTTATAAACTCGATTTAGTCTCCTTACCGTTTGTAACTTTAGGAACTTCAACTTTTTGAAGGATAATTAACCCCGCCAAAAAAAACAATCCGATGGCAAGCACAGCAAACCGTTGATTAGAAACATTAGCGACAATACCGTAGACAAGAGGTCCTATAACGGCAGAGGACTTTCCGAACAAACCATCATAAAAACCGAAGAACTCGGCTTCCCTTTCCTTAGGAGTAAGAAGCGCCATTAAACTTCTGCTGCAAGATTGTGAAGAACCGATGGAAAGCCCAGCCAGCAAGCCTACAACATAAAAACCAGCGATTGAGTTATCGAAATAAGCACCTACAATTACAAAAAGCCAGATAATCAACGTTATAGAAATAGTTTTTTTGGGGCCTATATGGTCTGAAATTATACCAAAAATAAATGCTCCCAAAATGGCAGTACTTTGGACAATAATGAAAAAATAAATTATCTGAGCATCGGTCATTTTTAAAATACCCGAAGCAAAAATTGAAGCAAATGCAATGATCGTAATGATGGCATCATTATACAAGAAAAAAGCTAAAAGAAATCCTGAAACAGATGGATATTTATTGTGGAAGAAAATAGCTTTAAAGGTATCAGCACTTTTTCGAATTCCGTTTCTAATTATACCTTTTCTTAATCTACCTTCGACATTCGGTTCGCTAATAAACAGAAAGAGAGGAATTGAAAATATTAGAAAGAAAAGAGCGGCAACGACGAAGGATAGGCGGATATAAAAATAATAGTCAGAAGAACTTTGCTGGGGCAGTAATAGTTTTATTATTAAAAGCACAGAAAGCGCACCGACATAGCCCATTGCAAAACCATAGCCGGAAACTCGTCCAAAATTTTTTTTCTCAGTGATATTGGGAAGAAAAGCATCGTAAAAGACCACTCCCCCTTCATATCCGATGTTAGCAAGAATAAAAAGGACCATTCCTAAGATAATATCGCCTTTTTGGACGTTAAACATAAGTGCAGTGCACAAAATTGTTACAGATGAAAAGATTAGAAGAAATCTTTTTCTATTTCGCGAGACATCTGCGATAGCTCCAAGTGGTGGGCTAAGAAAAGCAGTAATTATCATTGAAATGCTGACAGATAAACCCCAGAGCCAGACTTTACCGCCTGTAACATAATTAGAAAAATATTTTGAATAGATAACGGTAATGACGATAACTGAAAAAGAAGTTCTGGCAAAGTCGAACAATGTCCAGAAAAATATTCTAGATTTATTTTTCATGGATCATTTTTGAGGTGGTGCTTTCGAAATAGTCTCTTCCAATAATCCGCGGCCGGATTTGTCCAATTTCCCTGAATCTTTTAACTCAGATAAAACTGCATCTAAAATTCCATTGATGAACTTTCCGCTTCCTGCAGTGCTGTATATTTTTGCAATTTCAATTTCTTCATTGATAGAGACTTTCGGAGGAATGTCCGGAAAATACAGCAGTTCACAAATTCCCATTTGCAAAAGGATCTTATCGATAAGCGCAATCCTGTTTAACTCCCAATTATCAACACGTTGCTTTATCATCTTTTCAAGTTCATCTTTATGAATTAGTACACGATTTACAAGATCATTTGCAAAATCTCTATCTGATTTATCTGAAACATCTGAAAGCACTCCGTTCACCAAGCTTTCAAGCGATTCCTTATTCATAGAATAAGCATATAGTATTTGAAGAACTCTTTCCCTGACCAAACGTCTTTTAAAACTTTGAGACATATTTTAATTCAATAATTTTTATCAAAATTTAACTGATTGAAAATCCTATGTGTAAATTTATAATTAAATTCGCTTTATAAAAACCTGCCTGTCCGGCAGGTCGGTATTAACTTTTTGTTAAAGAGCAAATAGCCAAAATACAGTTAAAGCAATGCTTTCCCTCAACTTGTAGTATAGTTTATGCTCAGTACTTAAATCCAAGTCAGAAGCTGAGACATAAGTTTTTATGTGAAAAAATTTGCATATTTCCTTAACACGGGTTAAATGATAACCGTCCGAAACTATAACAATATGACTTATGTTCTTCTTTACAAGCAAACTATCTTTTATAAATTTGATTTGTTCAAGTGTCGACGCTGTTTTTTTTTCAAGCCAAAGATCACGAAGATTAATATTTTGAGGCTTTATATAATCAAAAGCAACCTCTGCTTCGCTTAATTCGCCGGGAGCATTTCCGCCGGTAAATTGAATTTTATTTATAATACCTTTTTTATACAACTCAACGGCTTTATCGACTCTTGCAGCAAGGCTTGGGCTAACAGAATTATGCGACCAAACTGCAGCCCCTAAAACTACAGCAACATTTGTCTGATTTCTCTTAAAAGGAAAATTTTCATTTCTACCCAAGCTTAAATGGATATAAAAAAAAGCAAATGCCAACAAAACAAAGACCAACACAAACGAATTAATAAAGGCCCTAAGGAATATCAGTTCTTTTGCGCCAAATATTATCTGCCAAATGAACATTATTTGAAGAAAGATAAAAAATTGATAAATGGAGAACAAAACTCCAATGATAACTTTCTTAAATGGATGGTCCAAAACATAAATATTTGGTAGAGGTAAATCAATTCTTGTGCTAAGAAATGCAAGCAATAAAATAGCAGAAGTAATGATTGTATAAGTCATTAATATCTTCGGCTTATAACTTTTACCTTTTTGAAAAGAATAAATTATTAGAGCAAGAATCAGTAATGCTGAAAATAGAAGATCAAGTAGATTTCCAATGTACATTAGCCTGAAATCTTTTAACGGTAAATCCTGATTATTATATTTAATGAAAAAAAGAAAAAGTAAATCTGCAATAGTAAAAAAGATCGCTAAAGTAATGACGAAACTTTTACTAAATAATATTTTTCTTTTTACATGCATTGCGATAATCTGGATTTAATTCAATCTTGTTTGTACCTGGGAGATTCAGACAAATGAGTTTCTCAAAAATTTTATGGAGTGTGCAATATTTTTAATTATGTCACTTGCTGTATAAGTATATTCAGTAAAATCTTTCAATAATAAATCTGCAGAAAGACTGTGCAGATATACGCCACAGACTATTGCTTTTTCAATAATTTCTTTTTCTGTATAGATCCCTGAATTGGTTTTTGTAGAAGATTCCCATTGCGCTAATAGGCCGGCAAGCATTCCGGTTAAAACATCACCGCTGCCAAATTTTGCCATACCTGGATTACCTGTAGTGTTTATCAATGCATCGCCGGAAGGTGTGAAAATAATAGTAGGAGCATCTTTTAATATCAGATAACTTCCCGTTTCTTTTACAAATTCTTTCCCGAATTTCAATATATCATTTTCTAACTCTTCAGAAGAAACGCCAATTAGATTTGCAAACTCACCGTGATGCGGAGTAAATATTATTTTGCGCAATCCTCCCTGCCGGGAATTTAAGCTCAATTTCTTATATTTGTTTTCATTTAAGGCAAAGATTGCATCCGCATCAATTACCATTATTTTATCTTTGAATTTCTTAATGATTTGAAATATCGCTTCCCGGGTTTCTTCATTTCTTCCAAGACCTGGTCCAATTGCGATTGAATCAGCCCATTCAATTCTCTTACTTATCTCAGAAATATTTTCAACTCTAAAAAATCCTTTACCGTCATCTTCGTATGATTGGACTATAACTTCCAGCAATTTATTGTGGATAAATTTCTTTGCTGATTTAGGAAAGCATAATACCGATGCACCCGCACCCGTCTTTAATGAGGAAAAAGAGGAAAGAACCGCTGCACCCGGCAAAGTTGAAGAGCCTGCAATTATTAAAGCTTTCCCTGAGGAATATTTATGTAT
The DNA here is from genome assembly GCA_021817845.1 of Bacteroidota bacterium. GTDB lineage: Bacteria > Bacteroidota > Ignavibacteria > Ignavibacteriales > Ignavibacteriaceae > FEN-1297. Next base: position 14,112 of record JAKAFW010000050.1, on the reverse strand, counting down.
ATCTTTTTTCTTTGAAGGCAATGATTCTAAAGCATCTTCGGGTTCAATCAAATATTCATCTGCCGGATGTTTTTCAAAATGTTCGAGACTTAACCCGATATTTCCCTTCACAGTATCACCGCAAAAACTTTTGCCTTTGCCAAAAAACAATCCTCTTTTAAATTCGCCGAGTGTAATTGTCAAATCCGATTTGAAAATATTCTTGCCAAATCCGGTATCCGCATTTAATCCGGTAGGAATATCAATCGCAACTTTAAAGCTATTGAGATTATTTACATAAGATACAATTTCATTAAAAGGCTCTCGTAACTCGCCTGATGTCCCGCTTCCGAGCATTGCATCAAAAATAACATTGCATGTCGAAAGGATTGTAAGACTGGCAGCAGAATCGTATTTCTTCAAAATTATTTTGGGGTTAATAGCTGCAAGATTTTTTAATATATTAAAATTGATTAGGCAATCGCCTGACATTTCTTCATTATTACCTAAATAGATAATATTTACTCTAAAACCATAATTTGCAAAATGTCGGGCAACGGCAAAACCGTCTCCACCGTTGTTGCCTTTCCCGCAAACAAAACCTAATGAAGATATTTTTAAGTTTAATTCTTGAAATTTTTCAGTAGAAATATTAAAGATTTGAAGTGCAGCATTTTCCATTAATACAACACTTGGAATGCCAAGTTGATTTATAGCAAAACTGTCAGCTTCTCTAATTTGCGATGTGGAATAAAGTGGTATCATAATTATTATTGGTTTTAATTACAAAATTATATCAGAATGACTTCATAAAAAAATGAGAGTATAATGACCAAGGATTATAAATTTCCATGTAAAGGTAAATCATCTTGAGATAGTCTCAACAGTTTATTTTTTACAAATAATGATATGACAAACAAAATATTGACATCTATCTTTATCAGACCTATACGGCTAAAGAATTGGAATTCTAAAAGTTGTATTTCAAAAATATCGGAAATAATGTCGAATTCTTTCGTTTTTTATTATCATGTGTTTTGTAGTCAGGGCATTTTCTTTATTTAATTTTTTTTATTTAATTTTTCATATAAGATCAGATTTAATCTTTTGACGCTATGTTGACAATCATAAATCAATAAGCTAAAAATATTTTGTATAAATTCCGCTATAAAACGCCCGCTTAACGTAAATGAGTAGTTGCGAATAAATAATTTGGAAGGTGATTTAAGGTCTCTTATGAAGGTATTAAAAAATAACTCAACATTAGTCATTTTATTTTTAATGTTTATTTTATCGACGCTTTTCTTCAATCTTGTTCTTGGAATATCCCCAATTCTTGATTTCTTCAACTATATGGCAGGTAAAAAATATTTATGGACGATCCCATTGTTAATTTCAATTCTCTTTGGATTTTGGTTATACAGCAGAAGTATGAAAAGAAAAATCTCAGATGAAAGGATAGAAATATTTAATGCAACTATAAGGACAATACAAGACATTCTGCAAAATTCAGCTTCCTCAATGCAGTTACTAATTTTGGACATGAAGGATGTAGAAGTGCATGAAGAAATAATTATTAAAGCTGAAAAAAACATGGATGAATTAAAGTCGGTAATTAAAACATTGGCCTCGGTAGACCCAAAAACTATACAGCTAAAAGACCTGAATCGGAATCTTTCAATAATAAAAATGAACGATTAAATGCACTTATGATATTTGACGAACAAATTTATAAATTTATGTTTGCTGCTCTACAGGAAGCTGAATTAGCACTTGAGCAAAACGAAGTTCCTGTTGGCGCTGTAATTGTTCACAAAAATAAAATCATCGGGAGAGGTTTTAATCAAACAGAAAGGTTAAAAGACCCAACTGCTCACGCCGAAATGATTGCTATTACCGCTGCTTCAAGCTATATTAAAGACTGGCGACTTAATGAGTGCGACATTTATGTAACGCTTGAACCTTGCATAATGTGCACAGGCGCTCTGCTTGCAGCAAGAATCAATAAACTTTTTTTTTCTACTTTTGATCCAAAGTATGGCGCCTGCGGTTCGCTCTATAATTTAGCAGAAGAAAAAAAATACAACCATAAAATTGAAATATTTTCGGGAATTTACTTATCCGAAAGCGAAGCTCTGCTAAAAAGATTTTTTGCAAATATTAGAAATAAAAGAAATTAAATATGAGTTTATTTAATTGTAAGCTTGACAAATATAACCTTAAATAATAATTTAGTTTTAACATTTTGGGTTTTATGATGCAAATCATGTTATTCGGTTCTCCGGGTGTAGGCAAAGGTACTCAGGCAAAAATACTTTCCACAAAGTTAGATATTCCTCATATATCAACGGGCGATATATTAAGGCAGGCTGTAAGTGATAAAACACCTCTGGGCATTAGCGCTGAGGAAAAGATGAATAAAGGAGAGTTAGTCTCCGACAATATTATGTTTGGATTGATTGCGGAGACTTTGGCGCAAGACAGATGTAAAAATGGGTTTGTCCTCGATGGATTCCCGCGCACAATTGCTCAAGCAGTTGAGCTTGACAAAATTTTTAATCAGTTAAATATTAAAGATGTCCGGTTAGTTGTAATAACCGCAAATGAAGAAGAGATAGTCAGACGTTTAACTAATCGAAGAGCTTGCGACAACTGTGGGAATATTTTTAACTATAATGATATCAAGGAATCAAATATTTGCCCGTCATGCGGGGCTATAGATAGCTTTTATCAACGTGATGATGATAAAGAAGAGGTTATTAGAAATAGACTAAATATTTATAAAAATACTACCGAGCCAGTTTTAATCTATTATCAATCTAGGCGAAATGAAATTTATATAAACGGGCTTGACTCAATTGATGAAGTAACAAACAATATTTTATCCGAATTACAAAAAGCTGGCAGCAGTAAGATTATTGTTTAGTCTTCATAATTACCTTATATGCTTTCCCTTCTTCTATTCTGATAATTTTTGCGTCGTAAGTTTTTAGTAATTCATAGTTATGGGTTGCAAAAATTACTGCAGTACCTCGAGTATTTATCTTCTTCAGTATTTCTAAAATTTCCAGAGAAGTTTCGGGATCTAAATTTCCTGTCGGCTCATCAGCAAGAATTAAAACAGGATCATTTATAATAGCTCTTGCAATAGCAATTCGCTGTTTCTCTCCACCGGATAATTCATTCGGCATGCTGTATCGCCGATGGGATAATCCTACATCCGTCAATGAGTCATTAACTTTCCTTTTAATATCTCCGCTTGATTTATTCGTAGCTTCTAAAACAAAAGATAAATTTTCATAAATGTTTCTGTCTTTTAGAAGTCTAAAATCCTGAAATATCACTCCGAGTTTTCTTCTTAACATCGGTAGATTGCGCGGTTTAATTGTTCGCGAATCATATTCATCAAAAGAAATTCTTCCGTAGGTTGGCAAAATATTCATGTAAATCAATTGAAGGAGTGTACTTTTGCCGGCTCCGCTTTTACCAATTAAAAAGCAAAATTCACCCTGGTTTAATTCAAAGTTTAAATCCGAAAATACCGGCTGATTCAAATAACTATATTCGACATTATTAAAGGTTAACATTTGTTACCGCATTTTATTTTGAAATATTCTTCTGTTTTTAACAATTTTTTTTGCATAATAAAAAGCTTGCAGCATACTTGATTCATCGGCAATATTTTTCCCGGCAATATCATAGGCGGTTCCATGATCCGGGGAGGTTCTTATTATAGGCAAACCGGCGGTGTAATTAACTCCTTTCCCAAAATTTAATAGCTTAAAAGGAATTAAAACCTGGTCATGGTACATCCCAAACGTTAAATTATATTTTTTATATAACCGGTTAGCAAAAAAAGCATCTGGCGGAAATGGTCCGCTAAAATATTTAGCATATCTATTTTTCCCCAACAAAGGTATTATTATTTCATCCTCTTCTCTTCCGATAAAACCGTTTTCACCTGCATGAGGATTTAATCCCAGCACTGCGACTTTAGGAGTTTCAATTAGCAAATCCTCTTGAAGCATTTTAATAACCACATCAAATTTATTTTGGAGTGTATCGGAAGTAATTAGACTTGGGACATATTTAATAGGCTCGTGAATCGTCATTAATGCCGCGTTCATTTTTGAGGAAAGAAAAGTCATTGCATAATCAGAAGTTTTGCTCAAAGAAGAAAGCATTTCAGTATGCCCTGGAAAATTTATTCCCGCTAATTTCAAAGCAGTTTTTGAAATTGGAGAAGTAATTATCGCGTCGACAAAATTCCTTTTTGTATAATCAAATGCCAATTGAATTGCTTTATAAGCAACTGCTCCGCTCTCTTTCGTCGGAGTGCCTGTCTTTTGTTTTATCTCTCCAATATCTACAATTGTAATAGATTCCGTTTCAGCATAGTTAATATTGCTTGAGAATTGATACTTAAAATGCGATTTCGTTTTTTTTATTATATTAAGAAAAACATCATTCGGGCAAATAAAATAAAATTTGTCATCCTTGTTAGAATGAATTTTATTTAATGTTTTAACCACAATTTCCGGACCTATTCCATTAACATCACCGCAAGTAAAAACAAACTTATTCAATTTTATTTCCTCAACATAAAATTACCGGTACCGTCATTATCCACAAAAATAAAATCTCTTGGCGGTTTTTCATAAATCCATGTTTCGACAACTTTACCGTATTGGGTTGATGCACGTTCAATCTTTTGCGGTTTTCCGAATTGTATATAAATTTCCCCGCGATCCGTTTCTATTCCACTTTTATCGGAAAATATTGCGAATGTCTTTGCAGCATAATCTATACGAGAATAATATTCTTCCATCAAAGGATTAAAAGTACCGTGAGAATTTATATTGTACTTTTTCCAATAATTATAAAGCTCTTTTTTATAATCGTTAGAATTTGCCTTAAGCATATTGGAAATAACAGAATCTTTTTCTATAAACTTTAGCATCTTAATTGCATTCTCCGGATTTCGAAGCGAATATGGTTTGTTAAACCAAATAATTTTTTTATTATATGATTTAAGCGGAATTGAATTTTTATTACGGCTAACAATTATTTCAGCATTGCCCTCTAAAAGCTTTCTGTTTATATCCGGAATTACAAAATTATTTGTAGCTTCAGGAGTCAACCCGTTGCCGAGTAAAATATTATCTTTACACTCTCTTAGGACAATCTTGGATTTGAAATAATTTGAAACTTCAGAATTAAAAACAGTATCGGAGTCGTTCTTAATTGTTACAAAAATACTTCCCCAAGTTGTGTCTAAACACGGAAGTACAAGACTAAAGTTATCTTCGCTAAATGGAAACGAATCATCATAGTTAGCAAGTTTAAAGTATTTTTTATTTTGGCAATCAATCAAATCGGATTTAACAATTAGCGGAGATATTAGAGTTGATTGATTACTGGAAGGTACATCTATTCTAATTGGAGCAAGTTTAATTTCGTTATTTATATTTAAATCTGTCAAAAATGGTAAAATATTATATATACCGTTTTTCAAATGAAAATTAACAAAACCCTGGACATAATAATTATGGTCAAGAGTTTGGTCAAAAGTATCAACGGAAATAGTTTTATTTTGAATTTGGCGAACAACATGCTTCAATGCGGAGTCAAAAACTTCGATTGAAAGGCTAAACGAAGCAGAATATTTTCCGCTACTTTTGACGAAAACCAAACTTGGATAACTTATCTTGTAAACAAAATAAATATGATTTGAAGAATCTCCGGGTATCGAATGAACTTCCGAAAAATAAAATGATGTTTCCTTTGCAATTTTTTCCCCCTCCCTTCTGAAATTATGAGGTTGAGCAAAGAGTTGCAAAATTATAATAAATGAAAGAAATATAATTTTTTTTATCACTTTGCTTCAAGGGTAAAAAAAGAAATTTTAGCTATTCATGTTATTTAAGAAGTCTTTATTATTTTTCGTCCCTCTGATTTTATCAAGTAAAAAGTCCATTGCTTCGACAGGACTGAAATCACTAAGAATTTTTCTAAGTATCCAAACTTTAGCAAGGTCGTCTTCTTTCATCAACAAATCTTCGCGTCGAGTCCCTGATCGGTTAACATCAATAGCAGGGAAAACTCTTCTATCACTTAGATCGCGGTTAAGAACCAATTCCATATTGCCTGTGCCTTTAAATTCTTCAAAGATAACGTCATCCATTCTACTGCCGGTATCAATTAGAGCGGTTGCTATAATTGTTAAGCTTCCTCCATCTTCAGTATTTCTAGCGGCACCGAAAAATCTTTTGGGTTTGTGAAGTGCATTTGCATCAACACCTCCGGAAAGAATTCTTCCGCTGTGAGGGACAACAATGTTATGTGCTCTCGCAAGCCTTGTAATACTATCAAGTAAAATAACGACATCTTCATTAGCTTCTACAAGGCGTTTAGCTTTCTCAATTACCATATCTGCTACCTGGACGTGGCGTTCCGGGGGTTCATCAAAAGTAGAACTTATTACTTCCCCTTTAACAGATCGTTCCATATCGGTTACTTCTTCCGGGCGTTCGTCAATTAGAAGAATAATCAATTTTATCTCGGGATGATTTCTTGTAATTGAGTTTGCTATTTTTTGAAGAAGAATAGTTTTACCGCTTTTGGGAGGTGATACAATTAAACCGCGTTGCCCCTTACCAATTGGAGAAAGCAAATCCATAATTCTCATCGCGTATTCACCGGGTATAGTTTCAAGATTTATTCTTTTAGTTGGATAAACCGGTACAAGGTTGTCAAACAAAGTTCTTTCTCTAATTCCTTCGGGCTCAAGTCCGTTTACTGCTTCAACGCGCAAGAGAGCAAAGAATCGCTCGCCTTCTTTCGGTGGACGAACCTGCCCACTTACAAAATCTCCTGTTCTTAAACTAAATTTCTTGATTTGAGACGGAGAGACGTAAATATCGTCGGGTGAAGGTAAATAGTTATAGTCGGAAGATCTTAAAAACCCGTAACCGTCGGGTAAAACTTCAAGCACACCCTTTGAAAAAGTTAATCCGTCTTTAGCAGTTTGAGCTTCTAAAATTTTGAAGATTAACTCTTGTTTTCTCAAGTCGCTGTATGCTGCTATGTTTAATTCTTTAGCAATCGTGTTTAATTCTACGATTTTTTTAGACTTGAGTTCGGAAATATCCATTGGCATTATAGTGATCCTATTAAATTATGATGAGATTTATTATTAATGATTTGAGTTTTATAACACACTTTTGATGTCGTATTTTTCTGATTTACGGTCTAGAGGTTTAACTATTTCTTATTCAATTGTTTAATTATTGAAAGGAACAAGAGGAATGATCCAAACATAAGCTTATTAAAAAAAAATGTCAAGTGCTTTTTAATCCTTCTCCAAAAGAGTTTTTATCTCTCCTAAAAGATACATACTTCCAACTACAATTAGGCAATTCTCGTAATTTTGTCCCTTAAATTTTTCTACAAACTTTGCAGGATTAAATTCCGGTATTACTTTAATCTCTAATTCTCCGGCAATATTTTGCAGTTCATCGATCTTACATGCTCTTTCATTTTCGATTTGAGTAATATGTATTTCATCAAAATACTTTATCAACATCGATAGAATCTCTTTTATAGATTTATCTTTCATTACAGCGAAAAGTAAAACTCTCTTTTTATATTTAGCGTAATCCTTCTCAAATTCAGTTAAAAAATTTTGAATGCTTTCCGGATTATGCGCTGAGTCAAAGATAATATCAGGTTTGTGCCAATAAAGTTCATATCTACCTTGTAATCCAGTATTTTTTAACACATTCATTATTCCATGGCTAATCGTACGGAGTTCGTCTGTTTCAAATATTTTAGTTACTGCCAAGGCGGCAAGAGCAGCATTATACTTCTGATAATTTCCTCGCAGCGGCATTTTGAAATCATCAAGCTCGAGTTCTTCAGTATATAATTCCAATAAATTATTTTTTTCTATAACATAATCTGTTATTTTATAAAGGCTGCTTCCTGTTCGTAAACATTTTTGTTCGATAATTTCTTCCGCCGCAACCGGTAACTTTCCTATAAAAACATGTGAACCCTCTTTTATGATTGCCGCTTTTTCAGATGCAATTTCCCTTAAAGTTGTTCCCAATATATTTGTGTGCTCAAGGCTAATTGAGGTTATTATAACCGCAAGCGGAGAAAGAACATTAGTAGCGTCAAGTCTTCCGCCAAGCCCTGTTTCAATTACTGCATAGTCTACATTTTGTTCATAAAAATATTGAAACGCCATCGCGGTTGTTACTTCAAAAAATGTAAGCTTATTCTGATCAATAAAATTTACATTATTTGATATAAAATCTGCAACATAATCATCGGGAATTTGGTGGTTGTCGATTTTGATTCTTTCGTTGAAACGAATAAAATGAGGCGAAGTATAAAGTCCGGTTTTATATTTAAACTCCATCAGCATACTTGCAATAAACGAAGAAGTGCTTCCCTTCCCATTTGAGCCTGCAATATGAAATACCTTCAATTTTTTCTGCGGATTATCTAAAAAATCAAGGAAGTTTGTTATATTTTCCAATCCGAGTTTTATGCCGAAAGTATGAAGCGAAAAAAGTTTTTCTAATGCTTTGTCTACATTCATTTTATATTTTATAAGAACCTGTTAATTCACTAATTTTTTCTATACTGTAGGAAGTGCAATAATTCTCTAAATCTTTTATAATTTCTTCTGCCGAATTTGGATTTATAAAATTTGCAGTTCCAATTTGAATTGCAGAAGAACCTGCAATCATAAACTCCACAACGTCTTTCCAATTCATTATTCCTCCAATACCGATGATCGGAATGTCTACCAACCTTTTTATTTCAAGAACTTTTGCCAAAGCAACCGGTTTAATTGCCGGACCTGAAAGTCCCCCGGTTACATTATGAAGTTTGGGTCTCTTTGTAAAGATATTGAATGATGTTCCGACTAGCGTATTGATAGCTGAGACAGCATCTCCACCTTCCTCTTTTACAACTTTTGCAAACTCGGAAATGTAAGATACATTAGGCGACAATTTAATTATTACCGGCTTGTTAGTGCATGCTTTAACTTTTTCTGTAATCTTTCCGACCGCGTGAATATCATTGCCAAACTGAAGTCCACCTTCTTTAACATTGGGGCATGAAACATTTATTTCAAATGCTTTAATAGTATCTTCGCACGTTAATATTTTTGTGCACTCGACATACTCTTCAATTGAACTTGCGGCAATATTGCAAATTAACGGAACATCATAATTCTTTAAGAAGGGTATTTTTTCTTTCAAAAATACTTCTACGCCAACGTTAGCTAAGCCTATTGCATTTAACATCCCCGCCGGGGTTTCTACTATTCTCTGAGGAGGGTTTCCTTTTCGAGGCTTAAGACTTAACGATTTTGTTACTATACCGCCAATTTTATTCAAATCAATAAACTCCGACATTTCGTTGCCGTAACCTACTGTACCTGATGCCAACAAAACCGGGTTCCTTAATTTTAATGAGCCAATTGTCACGCTTAAATCAATCTTGCTCATAATACAATATCCCTCACATTAAAAACCGGTCCATCTTTACACACTAAAGAATATTTTTCTTTATTGCTTGTTGATTCAACCGGGCAGCCCTGGCATATCCCAAAACCGCAAGCCATTGCACTTTCAATCGAGACTTCACATTCAAAATTATTTTTAATGCTAAATTCCTTAATTGCCTTCAACATAGCATTGGGACCACAGGAGAATATTTTAATCTTTCCTTTATTTAATATTTCTAAATTTTCATTCAATAAATCTATAACAGTTCCTTTAAATCCCAAGGAGCCGTCGTCTGTTGAAATTAAAATATTTTTAAGTCCATAAGTTATTACTTCGTTATTAGTTTTTCCGCCTACAAATGAAATAATTCTTTTATCATTAGGGATTTTTTTTACAAAATAAGGAAACGGAGCTGCTCCTAATCCTCCGGCGACAATTACCGCGGTTTGATAATCATCATCAAGATTAAAACCATGACCAAGCGGGCCTAATAAATCAATGGTTTCACCTTTTCTTTTTTGAGCAAGAATTTTTGTCCCCTCGCCAAGAACATTAAACATTAAGAAAATAAAATCCCCTTCTACGTCGCAAACACTAAAAGGGCGCCTTAACAATGGCGAGTAAGTTTCTGAAACGCGTACATTTAGAAATTGTCCTGGCTTAATTTCTGAGGAAATTTCCGGAGAATGTACCTTTATTACGAGAATATTATTTTCAAGTTCAATAGTTTGTTCAACAGGAGATTTAACTATAAACAAATTACTTCCTTTTTATTTGAGAATCGATAACATGCTATTTGAGTCCATACGCTTTATAATATTTGCACTTGAATTTTTGCCCGCCGGTAAAGGCTGTTGCACAACTCCAAAATGTCATTTCGACCCTGCCTACCTGGTACGTAGTCATATCTGCTGGAGCTCCTCCGGCTGCGGAAATTATTTAACGATTTTTCCATTTTACGTCTTCCAGCTACCATCTTCCATTGCGGCTTGCCCGCTATAGTATTGCCATTTATCCGCCATGGCGGATTGTTTTTTGTGTCAAGATATTTCAAATTTGTTTTACATATTCCATATTCCATCAAACATATTCCATTGCGGCCTGCCTGCCGGTAGGCAAGCTTGCCGCGCTATGTATTCTTAAAGATGTTCCGCAATCTTGTTTATCTTTAAATAATCTACGATCTTTTTAACTTCCTGAGATTGATCCCGGCGGCAAATAAGCAAAGCATCTTTTGTATTTATCACTATTAAATTTTCGGCACCAATAACTGCCGTAAATTTATCCGGAGAATAAATATAAGAATCTGCAGTTGCTTCTGTAAATATATTTCCGATAGTTGCATTACCGTCCTCGTTTTTTTCCGAAAGCTGATAAACTTCTTCCCAGCTACCGACATCACTCCAGGAAAATTCACCTTTTGTCAAATAAACTTTTTTTGATTTCTCCATAATGCCATAATCAATTGAAATGCTTCTTAGCATTCCGTAAACATTGGACAGAACGCTTTCAAACGAAGGAGTGTCTACAAAATCTTTTATTTTATCCAACCCCTCATAAAGGTCAGGCATTAATAATGTTATTTCTTTAAGAATAACATCTGCGCGCCAGATAAACATACCGCTGTTCCAGAAAAAATCTCCGCTTTCTAAAAACCGGGCTGCAGTAGCATAATTTGGCTTTTCGGCAAAAGACAAAACCTTAAATATATTTTCCGACACATTATTTTCATCAATCTGGATATATCCGTAACCTGTTTCAGGTCTGGACGGTTTTATTCCGATTGTTACTAACGCTTCTGAATGATATGCAAAATCAACAGCATATCTTAATGTTTGATGGAATAATTCCTTTTCTTTAATAATATGATCAGCAGGTAATACAATCATTACACCGTCTTTACATTTTTGTCCTATAATTATTGAGGCAAGCCCAATACACGCTGCGGTATTTCTTCCGAATGGCTCTTCAATAATATTCTCAACCGGCACTCCGTGAAGTTGTCTTACAATTTCCGGTTTTTGAATTTTATTTGTAATAATAAAAATATTCTCTTTCTGTACAATACCATCCAATCTTTCCACGGTACTTTGAATCATGGTATTTTCACCAAATATTTTTAGAAGCTGCTTAGGGGTTTTTTCCTTGCTTCTTGGCCAGAACCTTGAGCCAACTCCGCCAGCCATTATAACAGCATAAATCTCCATTAAATATTTTCCTTACTGTTTAGAGTTTGAATTTCTTTGCCGAATTCTTCGGCTCGATTTAAATAATTATTAATATCTACTTCCTTACCTCTAACCAGCGCTACAATTACAATGAGACAAGCACGAACCGATTCAATTACTTCTTTCCCCGGCATTAACTCTCTTGTTTTAATTAATTGAAGCGCCTTTGAAATTATCCAGTGCATATTTGCAATTATGTCAAAACCGATCTTCGCAGATATATCTCCATTTGTTTTCATAACTTTTGCGAAGCTTGAAAGCTCTTCGGAACTTACTTCATTTTTTGAAAGCTGCTTTAGCATTCCGTCAATCGGTTTGATGGTTTTCAGTATTTCATTTTCATAATTTTGAAAGAACAAATCCTCATCTTCTTTGTCCTCTTCAAATATTATTTTCTCTTTCAGCTTATTGCTTTCTGATTCGGCAAATAAGCTGCTATCCGGTTTTCTCTTTGAAAGGTCAACGTTAATACCATTTTCATTTGAAGCAGGGATAGATTGAAGAATTTCGGAGTTAGTGCCGTCAACAGAATTTTCTTTTAACTTTTCTAATGCACTCTTAAAAGTTGCCGGGTTAACCATGTCAAGCATGTGGCTTAAATCTTTAATTAAGAATTGACTGTGTTCTTTGAATTTATCGGAAAGCTTAAACAAATCAATTTGGTTTTGTGTCAGGTAGGAATAAATTTCATTAAGCCTGATAGCAAGAGTCGAAAGTTCGGTAATTTTTTTCATACCCTTGATATCAACTTCAAGGTTTTCAGATTTAACAATTGTTTCGCGTAGCAAAGCTACTACTTCAATTTTTTGTGTACTTAACCTAAGGTTATTTGAAGCGGCAGAAATACTCTGGATTATATATTGTTTAATTAATTCCATTTAATCTTTATAAATTCTTGGAACCCTCTTGCTGATTCCGCAAATAATTTCATAAGGGATTGTTTTTAATATATCTGCCCAATCCCGCGCATCAACTTTAAGTTTTTTATTCTTCCCTAATAAAATTACCTTATCGTTTGGAAGAATCTTTTCGTTTCCAACGTTAAACATTATCCTATCCATTGTTACAGTTCCCACTTGCTGAAATAATTTTCCTCTAATAATTGCTTTGGCTGAATTCGTTAAACCGCGAGGAAATCCATCTGCGTAGCCAATCGGAACCGAGACAATTTTTGTTTCTTCAAAAGCTTTGAATTTCCTTCCATAACTTACAGTTTCACCCGGAGTAATTTTTCTAACAGCCGTAACGACAGACAATAAAGACATCACAGGTTTAATCTTTATTGAATTTGAAGTCTCGTTTGATGGGTAATAACCGTAAAGTATAATTCCGGGTCTTACCATATCAAAATATGTTCCCGGCATATCCAAGATAGCGCCGCTATTTGCAGTGTGAGCTAATCCATAATCTATTTTTTCTTTTTTCAATTCATTCAACAAATCATTAAATCTTTTTAATTGAAGATTCGCAAATGTTTTGTCCCGTTCATCCGAGGTGGCAAAGTGGGTGTAGATTCCATCAATTATAAAATTATTGTTGCAACTAATATTTTTAACAAAATCAAAGGCAGAATTAAAATCAATCCCAAGTCTATTCATCCCGGTATCAATTTTTATATGAACTCTAATCCTTTTACCGCTCGCAAAATTATTTTTAGCTTTTAACAATACATTTATATGATCAACTGAAAATACTGTCGGGATTAAATTATATTTAAATATTAATTCAGCTTGAACCTTATTGAATGGATCAAAAACAAGAATCGGTTGTTTAATATTATGTTTTCTTAATTCAACAGCTTCTTCCGGAATAGCTACAGCAAAATATTCCGGTTTCTCTATACTCAAAGAATTTAAGGCATTAGCAATTTCCACGGAACCATGTCCATATGCATCAGCTTTTACAACCGCCATCACTTTTACATCTTTAATTTTCCGGCGAATGTTCAAATAATTATATTTTAAATTTGAAAGATTTATTACTGCATAAGTAGGGCGCATCAGAATTTTATCAAATTGTTAGTAAAAATATAGTTTTAATCAAAGTTATAATCAATCTAAAGAACATAAGTACAAAGTTAAAAAATATTTTTATGTAATGTTTGACATATTTCTTCTCTATTAAATACTTTCTATTGAGATGGCATCTTTAGTTTATGTTTCTTGTGTCATAATATTTAAAATGATTTTTCCATATGCCATCATACATCTTTCATTGCGGCTCATCGAACTAGGGGAATATCCGATTGTTTGGGTGGTAAGGTGTGTTATTGTAATATTTCAAAGATTAAAATAGAGATGATTCTTCTCGATATAATATCATTTATATCTTTAATTCCAATGGCTTTATTATTTAATAAGAATTTATGTCTAATAACT
>JAKAFW010000084.1:0-4799 GCA_021817845.1 Bacteroidota bacterium | reverse complement strand
ATTGACCCGGCTAAGAAAAATCATCAAGCCGTCATTATTGATTCCATCGGTGTACCTATTGGCAGCACCTTCAAATTTAACAATACTTTTAATGGTTTTCATCTAGAACTCTTTAATAAACTCAATTCTCTTATTCCCGGTTTCTCAACTGCCAATACTGTCTTTGCCGTTGAAATCTCAATTAACCTTTGGCAAAAACTTTGCTGCTTCCTTTGTAATAAGGGCTTCACCGTACTTATGGTTAGTCCTTTATTTACTCACCATGAAAGACCCAAAATAAATAACAACTTCTCGCGCACCGACCCTAAAGATGCCCTGGCTGTTGCCAACTGCGCTAGACAAGGTTACTTTAACTTCTACCGGATTTATCCCACGAACCAGAACGCCATGCACCGCCTTAGTATTACCTACGACAAGCTTAAAGTACATATGACTCAAACCAAACAGCGCATCCGCTCCCAGGTCGAGCTCATCTTCCCGGAGTTTACCCGTGCTCTGGACATTGATACCGATACTGCTAGATACCTTCTGTCAAAATATCTTTCTCCTAAGGACTTCCTCAATATGAATGCCCTTCTTGAAGTACCCGAAGTCATGAAGGTATCTCAACGCCAGCACGGCGAGGCTACACTCAAAGCTCTTAAAGAAGCTGCAAAACAAAGCATCGGCATTAATTTATCTAATGAAGAAATTATCTCCGAAAGGATTACTCTTAACTGCTGGCTCGGGCAGTATGTTTTACTAAAAGAACAAATCAATTACGTCTTAGATGAGCTTATTGCTTTAGCAGAAAATACTCCTTACTTCAGCATTATCTCTTCACTTAAAGGTATCTCCGATATTACCGCTGCAAGATTTATTGCCGAACTTAGAGATTTATCTTACTTTAACCATTATAAAAAAATACAAGCAATAAGCGGATTAAATCTTAAGCTCTCACAATCCGGGCAGTATACCGGTTACAGAAGAATCACTCACATCGGCAACCATAGACTAAGAGCCATTATTTACAGCATGGCTGAGGAAACAAAAAATCATATACCGGAGGTAAGGATACGTTATCTAAAACGCCAGATGAAACAGCCCAGATACCGGAAGAATGTTATTGCCTCAGTCTCTAATCTTCTTAAACTTATTGTTGCTCTTATAAAAGAAGAACATAAGTATGAGTTCAAGGAAGAAAAACAAAAAGAGCTTGCGGAGCTTGAGACTAAATACAAAGAATTTAAGGAAAAGAAGAAATATAAAAAGTCAGCTTAAATAAAAGCTGCTTAGTTCTTTCTCATATTTACTGCATTATCATAATCAAAAGTATAAAACAAAAAGTTTTGGCATATATCCTTTTATATTATAAGGAGCCTTGGATGACCGCACGCTTAGCCGCATAAGAGGTCGTGAATAAATTACCGGCGCTCTGACTAACTGATAAGGCGGTTCATCCCGGTTCCTCCGGATCGAATAAGATAATTTGTATAACACTAAATTATATTTTAGAAAACGGTAGTAAGACTGGATCGGAGGCATCGGTAAGCCGGGATAAATCATCAAGGTAACTTTTTCTATAAAATACTTACTGGATAACTATGCCTTTACTTACCGAAAGCTACGCACTCTAATAAACTAAATCCTTTACCTTATTACAATTTTTCAAAGAACAACTAGTTATAGGTCAATCTTTTTTCTCTTGTATGGCAGCAAGTAGACGTTGCCGCTAACCGGCAGCCAAGAACAGCATTGCCAATTAATTACAACTACTTTTATTTATAAAAATGTTTCTTAGAACAAACTACCATAAAGAGCAACTTAACTTTACAAACACAATTTCTAATCACACAAATGCCGCACTGAAAAACGCTGTCCGTGTTGAGCGGCTTGTTATACGCAATTACAGTTTAATTATTTTCGGCTTTTCATTCACATATAAAAATTCCCAAACCTTATTTATATATTTTAATAAAGTAACACTTCCATTTTCTATTGGGACGAACCCATAATAATCAATAGGATAGTTGTGATAATTTCTTGCAAACTGGATATAAGTCGCAGTAAGAACGGAACGATGTAAAATAATAATCTTTACATTTTCAGAATTGTCTAACATAATTTTACTAATTCCATCACTGACCCTTTTTTCGAAGTCTAATGGTTTTTCTGCGTCCATAGGGTAATTAATTTCATATGAGTTAAGGAGACCATTTCTATATAGTTGGAGCTGTTTATAAAATTTAGGATACCTTAATTCAGTTTGCCTCTCAGTTAAACCGCCAATTTTACCCAAATTGAAAGAAATCAATCCGTCTATATTTTTTAGCGGAATGTTTAATTTTTTTGATAGTATTTCACCGGTGCCAATTGATCTAAATGAAGTTGAGGTATAGATGTAATTAATTATTGATTTTTTTTCTTTAACAATTTTTTTAATTAGATGAATCAGGCCATCAACTTGGTTTACTCCATCCGATGTAAGTTTATCAATCTTGTTTTCCCTTGAAAATTCTTTTTTAATATTTTTCATTGTTTCAACATGACGAATAAATAATAGATATTTCATTTTATCTTTGCCATAAATAGTTCAAGAACTTGTTTTGATATTACTTCAGCAGTTGATGTATCATTATATAATTTTTCAAGAAGCATACTTTCTTTATTTTTAAGAGAATTTCTTTTTTCTTGAATGGAGTTAATAAAATTTCTCATTGTATCGTAAAAATCGTTTTTCAAAAGATTGTAATTCTTAAATAATTTGTATTGCTGTATCTTTTCCTCAATGTTCTCATCAGTAGAAAAGATACGTAAGTATATGAAAGGAAGATATGAATCAGGAAGAGAGAAATTCTCTCTTAATTCAGATCGTTGTATTGATAATTGCGGACTAAGTTTAAATAGATGTTTGAAAGACAAAATCTTAGCTAATTTGTGATCAAGAATATTCGGATCATCTGAAAGAAATATGGCGTTTTGGTTTGATTTACTAACTTTTTCGTAATTATATCCAAGCAATCGAGGGTAAATGCCATGAATGAGAATTGGACTCGTAAAAATATTTTCCCCAAGTATATTGGCGATTTTTTTATTTATACTATATGCAAATTTTACAACTGACAAGTTATCATCATTCATTAATATTCTATCTGCGTTTAAAATGTAATAAGTGCTGATACTTTCGATGGGAAATAGATAATCTCTTACTGATAAATTATAAGAATTTGTTTTAATTTTTTTTCTATGTGGATGAATATTGCTGAGTTGTTTAATTGTAGTAATGTCTTGGAGAAAACTAATAATTGGTGTGTAATAAGGTTGTAATTTACTTTGTAATACAAACATAATTCTGTTTGAATATTGAGTTGAGCTAAGGTCGATAAGAATATCTAAAAGATTCCTATAATTTTGTCCCAAAGGATTAGAGATATCAGCCCCTTTGTCTCTAATAACGAAATATAACTTTTCGTCATTGTTGTAATGATTTAAAGGAGTAAGGCATCCCAAGTAATGGCCTAGATGCAAACCCTTTGGCGATAATCTAAGTCCGCTCATTAAATTAGTAGTCAGCATCTTGTCGCTATATTAGTAATAGATTCTCTCCTTTTAAAAATCTATTTGCTAAGATCAATATTTTGAAATAATAATTATCGAGTGTCGGAATGAAATCATTTATTGTGATGTTGAATTCTCGCTTTTCAACAATACCATTTTCATTTAGAATATAACCTTGTGCATTTATTACAGGAATTTGCCCAGCAAATAATTGTATCCCTTTTAGTATTGGAATTGATACCAACCCCGAAACTTCATTTAAAGCCATTTTATAGTCTTCTAACTTCCGATTTTCTTCTAGGAAAAAAATATCTTGGAATTCATGATTTTTTGCTTTGGGATCGAATTCTTCAATGCAGACACGAATACCTAATGGAATTAAATTTTCTTGAGAAATATTTACACCTAATTCTTCTTTTATTTCTCTTAAACCCCCTTCAATTCCCTCGCCGGATGTATAATGGCCCGCAGCAGATATATCATATTTATCCGGCCAACTTTTTTTATTTGAGGATCTTTTTTGTAATAATATGCAGTCTTCGTCCAAATGGTTTTTATTAAGTATCCAACAGTGAAAGGATTTATGCCAAAAACCATTTAAGTGAACTTCACTTTTAGGTTTTGAAAATCCCAATGATTTTCCAGTTCCATCATAAATATCTAATAATTCTTCCATTGTAAGCACCTTTATATTAATTAGTATTTTTATAACAAGGGTATTTCTTCTTTTCCGTATATATCAAAATCCCACTCATCTTGTGAAAGTGATTGAGCTATTCTAAGATGTTCCTTAGCTTTTTTTATGTCCTCATATTTTAAGATACGAGCAAGACCTAGTCTATTACGAATTATTTCATCTTTTCTATTCACATCCTCAGCATATAATAATCCTTTTCGATATATGTCTTTTGCTTTCGGAAAATTTTTCTTTGCTTCTTCTATTTTACCCTCAAGAGCAAACATTCTACATATTCTTGATTTATCTCCAGCGGCTTCTCTTATTTCTCTACTCATTTGACAAAACTTACTTGCATCCTCATATTTTTTTAAAAAGTAATAGGCAAAGGCATAATCATAGTATATGCCAGCATTCATTTCATTCTTTTCTTTTATATCCTCAATTTTATTTGAATAAATTGTAAAGGTTCAAGTGAAAATGGACTTTTTGAAAAAATATTTTTGTAAAGTTGATTCATAATACATTCTACCAGATGTCCCGCTGCACTTCAGCTCCGTTACGACATTTTTATGGATGTCTTCAC
>JAKAFW010000001.1:0-271984 GCA_021817845.1 Bacteroidota bacterium | reverse complement strand
CGTTCTCACTCTGTGCGGGTAAATTTATTTGCGTGTGCATCTCTGCATCTCCCCACACAAATCTATATGAAATTTATTTTCTGTATCCATCATTAAGTCAAATACATTATCCCAATAAATTATTAAATGAAATTAAATAATTATTTTGTAAGCATCAAGAAAATAATAAAATATTTTAGCTCTAAATCAAAATAGCTATTGACTTTGCGTTATAAAATTAGATTATATAAATAGAAATTTCTAAAAATAGGAACGACGAAATAGCGGGAAACTCCCAAATATTCCAATTTCCCATTATTCCATTTTTCCACTATTCCACTATTCCACTACTCCCACATTCAATTGCTACTCCAATATCCCATTACCCCACTTTCGTTGGCAGAGCAATTATTAGAGGTGCCCTTAAACAGCAAGGATATCATCTATTTGTTTTAGCTCGACTTGTGAAAAAGACAAATTGTTCAACGCCTTCACCGCATCATCAATTTGCTCGACTTTGCTGGCTCCGATTAAAGCGGATGTAACTTCATTATGCCTTAATACCCAGGCAAGTGACATTTGGGCTAACGACTGACCGCGATCTATAGCCATATTATTCAGCTTACTTATTTTTTTAATCTTTTCATTCGTCACCTGCTCCGGTCTTAAGAAGCCAGTTGGTTTTGCTGCTCTTGAATCAGAAGGAATACCTTTTAAATATTTATCTGTCAACAAGCCTTGAGCAAGAGGCGAAAAGACTATACTGCCGATTCCTTCCTCTCTTAATACTTTTAACAATCCATCCTCAATCCATCGTTCAAACATACTGTATTTAGGCTGATGGATGAGGCAATGAATCCCCATTGAAGTTAATATTTCCGAGGCTTTTTTTGTCAACTCCGCTGGATAATTCGAGATTCCTACATAAATTGCCTTACCGCTCTTAATAATATCATGTAATGCACCCATTGTTTCTTCAAGCGGTGTATCGGGATCAGGGCGGTGATGATAAAAAATGTCGACATATTCCAGACCCATTCGCTTCAAGCTCTGATCGAGACTTGCAATAAGATATTTCCTCGAACCCCAATTTCCGTATGGTCCGGGCCACATATCATACCCTGCTTTAGAGGAAATGATCAGTTCATCACGATAAGAAGAAAGATCATGTCTTAAAACATATCCCATCGTTTCTTCAGCAGAGCCATAAGGAGGTCCGTAATTATTTGCCAGATCGAAATGAGTTATTCCTATGTCGAAAGCATGCCTTATCATTGCGCGTGAGTTTTCCAAAACATCTACTCCTCCGAAGTTATGCCATAGCCCTAATGATATTGCTGGAAGCATTATCCCGCTTCTGCCGCATCGATTATATCTCATATTCTTGTATCTGTTATTGTCAGCTAAATACATTTTTTGAATTCCTCATAATTGTTAATAAATATTAGGTAAAAAACTGTAATTATTTTTGGTAGCGCTTCGTAAAATAAATTTTTCTTTAATGGAAAGTTGTCCCTATGAATTTTAATCCATTCAGCAATCCGCTTCTCCAGTAAGTCCAAGAATGTCCCCCGTCCCGCACTCTATATTCGTGAGGTATATTCAAGTCTCTTAAAAGAACATGTAAAGCAGAATTGCCTTTGTATAAAAAGTCGTCGTCTCCGCAATCGAGATAGTATCTGACGCTTTTAATTTTATTTATATCGAGTGTATTAAATAAATAAAGTGGATCGTTATCTTTGAATTGTTGAGTAATTCTATCTTCACCTTTTAGAGTAGGTCCAAAGACAACACCAAGAAGATTTTTCCACATATCGTCTTTCATATCAATAATTTCTTTATCGGTAAAAACTCCGGCGCTAAAGGCGACGCATGACGCAAACATATCTGGATGTTTTAAAGCTAAAACCAAAGAGCCGTAACCTCCCATTGAGAGCCCTGCAATTGCTCTAAATCTTTTTTCTGAAAGTATTCTGTAATGTGATTCAATGTAAGGAATGAATTCCTTAAAGAAGAAATCTTCGTATCGTACAGAGTCATTATAATTATTTACGTACCAGGATACGCCCCCGTCGGGCATTACCAGAATCATTGCAGGGATTTCCCTATTTGCAATTCCTTCGTCGGCAATCATATTTGCTTCACCAAACTGGATCCAGGCAATATCGTTATCGGTAAAGCCGTGGAGTAAATATACTACCGGATAATAACGATTTGATGTTTCATAATCATAGGGAAGGTATATTGTATAACGTACATCTTTTCCCAAAATCTTACTTTGAATTGTTAACCCTTCTTTTACAAATCCTCTTGAGACTTGTGGATACACATTAACCGCAAGACAGAGAACGATTGCAATCAGAAATAAATGAACCTTTGAATTCATGTCTTACTCCAAAAAAATGTTTTTAATTAGTCAAGTTGACCGCTGTTAAATTTAAGCCTTTTAAAACGGCTGATTTATAATTATTCGAACAAGTAGCCCACGACTTCAAGTCGTGGGTTGCTTAACATAAATCCTTTTTTATTAACCGTTTCAACGGTTTTTAATACCTAAATAAAAACTAGCGTTCAACTTAAATTACTAATAAGCCAATCAGATAACCATAAAATTAGTAATTTTTTCCCAATCGTCATTCCCCTCCCATCCTGATCACTGATAATTGTCATTCTGCCCCCTCGCCACTCGTCACTTTATTAAGGGATCCCAACAATATTCGGATCGGGAGGTTTAATAGTGGAATAAATAATTTCCACTTTACATCTACTTAGGGATATGACCATTTTTGTCACACCTTAGTCTTTTTTCCCTATGTTTTTTACCTAAATTTTCCCCATTTCTACCAGGCCTCTAACAAGCCTATGACAAGCCTCCACCAAGCCTATAAATCTCACCTAAATATTGCAGAAAAAATAGTGTGACAAAAATGACACGGTCTCATTGGACGAATAAACAATTACCGGTCAAAAAAACATTATTTCAACTTAAATTCCACAACTCTTCCGGAGACACTTGGCGCCACAAAAGTATCGTCCTTTAAATGGACAATATTTTGAACCACTCCGTCGCTCAAAAAGAAAAGAGGCTTCCAATTAAAATCATTTTCGACAAGATAAACTTTTCCGTTCCCTGCGCTGAATAATACATTGTCTTTCCATTCCAAGAAGGCATTTTTTGTTGAATCTTCCCCAAAATCCATATCCAATTTCCTGAATAGCCTCCCGTTAATTGCTGAGACAATATAAAAGTTACCCATTAGGCTTTTTACAAATAAAAGCTTTTTGTTATCCGAAATCATCAGTGATGAATTACAATCATAATAATCATTTAACCATTTAGTTCTACCAAGCATAAGGTCGATTGAATAAAGGAAATTGTGAGGCGAGCAGACAAAAACATTTCTTCCATCGGAGACCGGAGAGCAATCAGCCAAAGAAATATTTTTATTTTTAGGATCAGTCCACTTCCATATTAACATGCCACTTCTTGAATCAATGCAGTAAAGGAAGCCGTCGTTTGATGTAAAAATAATTTTGTTATCAAGAGCAAGCGGCTTTGACATAATTTTCCCGGTAGCCGAATGATTTTCCCAAATCATTTCAAATGAATTTATATCATAACAATAAACGACGCCTTTTGCTGAGCCTACTAAAACAGCCTCGGTCTGCTGTCCGTTATAAGGAGTAGAAATTTCTATTAGCGGGGATGTCAGCGAATCATCAAGACCGATGGATTGGATTACTTCTCCGGTAGAATCATTAAGAGAAATTAAGTCGCCGGATAGTGTTGATATTATCAGGTTACCGTTGCTATCTATGGGATTGCCTAAAATACTTCGTTTAACATCGTGCGTCCAGATAAGCTTTCCGCTGAAGTCGAAACAAAATATTTTACCGTATTTAGCGGCGACAAAAATCCTATTGTCCGGTTTCGAGACTAATGCCGAAAGCGAATCGCCAATATCTTTGACCCATAAAATTTTTGCGCTATAATTTACAAACCGGGAAGTATCTTGATTAACAGGATTATTTTGTGCTGGAGTGTAAAAGGATGGAAAACACACGCATATCAGAAGGATTATTCTTTTCATTTTATATTCGGTATTTTTATTTCACAAATTAAGAATTTAATATGTTACTAAAAACATGGTAGAAAGAAAATGAAACCTAAAATATTTTTAAGGAAAAATGAAGAGAGAAGAATTAATGCCGGACATTTATGGATTTTCAGCAATGAAATTGAGAAATTGGAAGGAACGGCAGACAATGGTGATTTAGTAGAAATCTTTGATGCGCGAAATAATTTTATCGGTACAGGTTTTTATAACAAAAATTCGCTGATTGCAGTCAGGCTTTTAGACAAGGCGCAAATTGACAATTTCCGTGAATTTGTAGAAATCAAAATTAAAGACGCTTTTGCGCTAAGAAAATTATTTTATCCGGAAAGGAATTCATTCAGACTTATCTTTAGCGAAAGTGATTTAATGCCCGGTCTAATTATTGACAAATACAACGATACATTTGTTTTGCAGATTTATTCAGCGGGTATGCAAAAAAATATTGCCGCAGTAATTTCAGTGCTGCAAAATGATTTTAACGCAAAAAATATTTTCACAAAGAATGAAACCTACTTCCGGACGCTTGAAGGCTTACCCGAAGCTGATGAAATATTTTTAGGTGAATCGACAAGTGAAATTATTGACGACGGGTCTATCAAATTTAGAATTGATTTTCAAAAGAGCCATAAAACAGGTTTCTATTTTGATCAGAACGACAACAGATTCTTCATCGAAAAGTTTGTTAACGGAAAAACTGTCCTTGACGCTTTTTGTAATTCAGGAGGATTCGGGCTCCATGCAGCAAAAGCCGGAGCTTCATCCGTGACCTTTGTTGATTCATCGGCATCAGAAATTGAAAACGCAAAATCTAATTTTGAACTTAACAATCTTGTCAATCAAGCGGAATTTGTTGTAAGTGATGTTTTTGATTACATGGGAAAATTGCTACCTGAAGGCAAAAAGTTTGACGTTGTAATGATTGACCCTCCGGCGTTTGCAAAAAGCAAGAAAACTCTTTCTACAGCAAAAAAAGGCTATGAGAAATTAAACCGGATGGCGCTTCAACTTGTCTCTAACAACGGAATCTTAGTTACTTCATCTTGCTCGCATCATCTTGAAAAAGAAGAATTCATTCAGATAGTAAATAGCGCGGCTGTGAAGCTTCAGAAGAGAATCCAGTTGATAAATTATAATGGCGCATCAACTGACCATCCGGTAATTCCGGCAATGCCGGAGACGGTTTATCTAAAGTTTGCAGTTTTTAGAGTGCTATAACAACATTCTTTGCCTTGCAAAAGAAACGCAACCTTTTTAATTTGTCATGCGTCTAATCTCATTACTTTTCTAATAAGTAAAACAATTAAAAAAAATTTAAGAGGTATACATTGGATATTGCTGCATTAAATGAGAAAATAAAACAGGAGAGCGCCTTTGTGGATTTGCTGATGAATGAAATCAGCAAGGTAATTGTCGGACAAAAACAAATGGTTGAAAGATTAATTGTAGGATTGTTGGGCAACGGTCATATACTTCTTGAAGGTGTACCCGGTCTTGCAAAGACACTTGCTATAAAGACACTTGCTTCGGCAATGAAAGCAAAATATCAAAGGATACAATTTACTCCCGATTTACTTCCCGCAGATTTAATCGGAACGATGATATATAATCAGAAAGACGGGAATTTTTTCATTCGTAAGGGACCAATCTTTTCAAACTTTATTTTAGCGGATGAAATAAACCGCGCTCCCGCAAAAGTTCAAAGCGCTTTACTTGAAGCCATGCAGGAACGACAAATAACTATAGGCGACCAGACATTCAAACTGGAAGAACCTTTCCTTGTACTTGCGACGCAAAACCCCATTGAACAAGAAGGCACCTATCCACTTCCTGAAGCGCAGGTAGATAGATTTATGTTGAAGATAAAAATATCGTATCCAACTCGCGAAGAAGAATTGAAAATTATGAAGCAAAATGTTGACGGTATTGAGAATCTTGTACAACCGGTAATTTCTCCAGCAGATATACTTAATGCACGAAACTTAATTCATGAAATTTATGTTGATGAGAAGATTGAAAAATATATTCTGGATATAGTTTTTGCTTCCCGTTCGCCGAAAGATTTCGGCTTAGAAAAATTAAGTGATTTGATAAGCTACGGAGCATCGCCCAGAGCCACTATTAATTTAGCACTTGGCGCTAAGGCGATGGCATTTATTAAGAGGAGAGGATATGTAATCCCCGAAGACGTTAGAGGCATTTGCCTTGATGTCTTGCGTCATAGAATCGCCGTTACATACGAAGCGGAAGCTGAAGAATTAACTTCAGAAAATGTTATTCAAGAAATTTTGAATAAAGTTGAAGTACCATAAATAAAGTTCAAAGGCAAAAAGCGAAACAACAAATATCAAAAATTAAAAAGTGCTTAAACTGTGTTTACCAAAGAAATATTAAAACAAGTTAGACAAATCGAAATACGTACCAAGGGACTTGTTAATCAAGTTTTTTCGGGTGAATACCATTCAGTATTTAAAGGAAGAGGAATGGAGTTCTCCGAAGTGCGCGAATATCAATTTGGAGATGACATAAGGAATATAGATTGGAATGTTACGGCACGTTTCGGACATCCATTCATTAAAGTCTTTGAAGAAGAGCGGGAACTGACCGTTATCTTGATGGTTGATTTAAGCGGTTCTTTAAATTTTGGTTCTGCCGAAAAGACAAAACAGGAAGTAGCAGCAGAGTTAAGCGCCATCCTAGCATTCTCCGCATTGAAGAATAATGACAAGGTTGGATTAATTTTATTTACAGATAAAATTGAGAAATTTGTTCCGCCGAGAAAAGGAAATAAGCATGTTCTAAGAATTATCCGTGAAGTATTATCCTTTGAACCCGAAGGAAAATCTACTAATCTTAAGGGTGCTTTAGAATATATGAACAATGCCATCAAAAAAAGGAGCATAGTTTTTCTTCTTTCGGATTTTATGGATTCGGGTTTTGAAAAAATCCTTAGGGTTGTGGGAAAGAGGCATGATTTAATTGGGATTGTTCTAAATGACAAGCGCGAAGAAGATATTCCTAAGGTAGGAGTTATAAGGTTTACCGATGCCGAAACCGGACATGAGCGGTGGATTGACACCAGTAATCCTGTTAATCAATTTTTACTAAAAGAAATGCGTGAAAAGAAATCTGCCCAACAAAAAACTCTTTTCTTGACAAGTAGGGTTGACAGCATAAAAATTCAAACCGGACAAAACTACATTAAACCACTTGTGCAATTTTTCAGACTGCGTGAAAAAAGATGGTAAGAAAAATATATTTCCCCATAATTTTACTTTTACTTAGTTCATTCAGTTCCTTTGGACAAACCGTAACTGCTAACGCATCTACCGATAAAAAAGACTACCTCGTCGGTGATTATATCAATTTTACTATTCAAGTTCAGCATGATAAAAAGGATAATATAATTCCTCCTACAATTCAAGATACGATAGGCGCACTTGTTGTAATAAAGAAAGATACTTCATTTGATACAGATAATAACGGGGCAATTATTTCGACATATAAATATATTTTATCCGGTTATGATTCTGCCCTTGTTTTAATTCCGCCGGTTTCTATTCAATATAAAGGAAGCAGCGACACTGCATTTCAGAGCGTGTCGACAAACCCGGTTCAGGTTTTAGTAAGCACATTAAAAATCAATCCCGGCGGCAAAATAAAAGACGTTAAAGCTCCCATTAAAATTCCTCTTGATTGGAAATTGATTTTGCTGTGGGCTCTCGCCGGAATAATTATTCTTTTAGCTGCTTACTTACTAATCCGGCGTTATCTCAAGAAGAGATCACTTATACCTGAAATTCAAAAAATTATCATACTTACTCCGCATGAAATTGCGTTAAATTCATTGCATGATTTAGAAGAGAAAAAACTTTGGCAGCGAGGATTTATAAAAGAATATCACTCAAGCATAACAGAAATTATCCGGCGTTATTTTGAAAAGCGGTATCAGCTACCTGCATTGGAGTTAACTACTTCAGAGGCACTTGAACTTTTAAAACGCAGAAGCGATACCGAAGTTATTGTGAATGTTACAATAGATTTCCTAAACAACGCCGACATGGTAAAGTTTGCCAAATTTATTCCGCTAAATTCTGTTAATGAAGAAATGCTAAAACAAGCTTATGAGATTGTAAACAAAACCATCCCGACAGAAAAGAAAGAGGAAAAACCGGAGGTAGCAAATGTTCCGTAATATAACCTTTGCCTATCCGTGGATTCTATTCTTTCTTTTATTAGTCCCAATTATGATTTTTTGGTACTGGTTTAAGGGGAGGCAAAATCAACCTTCAATAAATTTTTCATCCATAAAAGTATTTGAAGGATTTCCGGTAACCTGGAAAGAAAAATTAAGACACCTTCCTTTTGTCCTTAGAACATTAGCTGTTGGATTGTTTATTGTGGCACTTGCCCGCCCTCAAGATTATTCTTCAGGAGAGAATATTACAACGGAGGGAATTGATATCGTAATGGCGCTTGATATTTCGGGAAGTATGATATCAGAAGATTTTAAACCAAACCGGGTTGAAGCAGCTAAAAATGTGATCGCAAAATTTATAAAGGGCAGAACTTCGGATAGAATCGGTTTAGTTATTTTCTCTCACGATGCTTTTACTCAATGCCCGCTTACGGTTGATTACCCCGTGCTGCTTCATCTTCTTAGCGAAGTAGAGCCGGGAATGATACCCGACGGAACGGCAATTGGGAACGGAATTGCCGACGCAGTTAACAGGCTGAAAGACAGCAAGGCAAAAAGCAAAGTTATTATTTTATTGACAGACGGTGTTAATAATGCGGGCGAAATTGACCCGCTTACTGCAGCAGATATTGCTAAAACATTCGGAATAAGAGTTTATACAATCGGCGTAGGTACAAACGGCGAAGCTCCATATCCTGTGCAAACTCCTTTCGGTATCAGATACCAGATGATGCCGGTACAGATTGATGAAGGGCTTCTTACAAAGATTGCGCAAATAACCGGCGGACAATATTTTAGAGCTACCGATAATCGCACCCTGCAGGCAATTTATAATAAGATTGATAGACTGGAAAAATCAAAAATAGAGGTAACCTCATATAGTCATGCGGAAGAACTTTTCTACGGATGGCTTGGAGCAGGATTTATTTTACTTTTGCTTGAAATTGGTTTATCAAAAACGATTTTAAGAAAGTTGCCGTAAAATAAATAAAGAAGAAATTCATTTTGAAAGAAAAAAAAATAAATATTTTATGTTAAGATTAGCACATCCGGAATATTTGTATGCTCTATATTTAGTTCCGCTCCTTGCAGTGTTGTATTGGTATTTGGTAATGAAAAGGAAAAGGATGCTTGCAAAGTTTGCAGAAGAAAAACTTCACCCTGTACTTCTTCCGGCATACAGCAAAATGAAGAGTTTGATAAAATTTAGTCTGATATCACTTGCTATAGTTTTCCTAATTATAGCTGCCGCAGATCCGCAGATCGGAACAAAAGTTGAAAATGTAAAGGAAAGTGGAATTGACGTTTATATTATGCTTGATGTTTCATTAAGTATGCAGGCACAGGATATCAAACCGAGCAGACTTGAAAAAGCCAAGTTTGAGATTGCAAACTTAATGCAGAAATTACATGGAGATAGAATTGGGCTAATCATCTTTGCAGGACAGGCATATGTGCAATTCCCATTAACGTCAGATTATTCGGCTGCGAAGTTATTCCTAGATGCAGTTGATGAAAACTCCGTTCCGCAACCCGGGACAGCTATTGCCGCGGCAATAAACCTTGCAACAAAATCTTTTGACTATTCGTCTAAAACTGAAAAAGTTGAAATCCTAATTACAGACGGCGAAGATCATCAAGGTGACGTAACCGAAGCCGCTACTGATGCGGCTAAAAAAAGTATCATGATTTACACCATTGGTTTAGGTTCACCCGATGGTGTTCCTATACCGATCTTTAATCAACAAGGACAGCAGACGGGTTTTAAGACTGATGAAAATGGAAATACGGTAATAACAAAACTTCACGAAGGCACATTAAAAAAGATAGCCGAAATAGCTCACGGCAAATATTTCCGAGGTGCAAATTATCAAGACGAGTTAGATTTAATTTATAAAGATTTGTCGTCTCTAAGAAAAACACAATTCGGTGAGAAAAGAGTCACCGATTACGAAGATAGATTTTATTATTTTTTGGCAATTGCCATTATTCTTTTAGTAGCTGAATATTTTATGAGTGAGAAGAAATCTCCCTGGGTTACTAAGCTCAATAAACGTTTTGGAATTGAATAACTCAGAAATAATTTTATGAAGAAACAAATATTATCATTCATATTTTTATTGGTTTTGGTAAACAGCAAATTAATTTTTGCTCAAAGTACACGATCGTATGTAAACAAAGGCGTTGATTTATATAAAGAAGGGAAAATAACAGATTCAGAAGTTGAATTTAAAAAAGGGTTGGGCAAATCACCGAATAATTTTCAAGCAAATTTTAATTTAGGCGATTCGTTTTATAAGGAAAAAAATTACCCCAACGCATTAAAATCTTATTCGTCAGCATTGGCTAAAACCAACAACAAAGAGTTAAAAGCTAAAGTTTATCATAACATAGGGAATTCTTTCCTGAAATCTAATAAATTGAAAGAAAGCGTTGAAGCTTATGAAAATTCATTAAAACTTAATCCTAACGATCAAGATACAAAATACAATTTATCCTATGCGCTTTCGTTAATGAAAAATCCTAATAATAAAAATAATAAGAACAACAAGAACAATAAAAACGATAAAAATAATAAGAATAAACAGAATCAAAACAAGAACCAGAATAAACAAAACAATGACCAGAATCAGCAGAAGCAGAATCAAAACAATAATCAGCAAAACCAAAATAAGAACCAACAACAGCAAGGTAATAGCGGGCAGCAACCGGATAAAATTTCCAAGCAGCAAGCTGAATCGATTTTAAATGCATTAAACCACGATGAAAAGAGTATGCAGAAGCAATTAAGAAAAATAAAGGGCACACCAATTAAAACGGATAAAGATTGGTAGGTAATAAGTTTATAATATTTTCAATTGAAAGATTAAAGGTTGGCTAAAAGGTAAAGCAAGATAAGCAGAATATGAATAAAAATTATCTTAAAATATTTTTAATAATGATACTTTGTCAGGCTGCAGTAATAGCGCAGAGTTTCAATGCCTCGGTTAGCAATACAACCGTTGGGGTTAGCGATCAATTTCAAATTTCATTTACTTTTTCAGGTCAGGATATAAACGGAATCAAAAGTTTTACCCCCCCTAATTTTTACAATTTCATGATTCTTTCCGGTCCGAATGAATCGACTAGTATGCAAATAATAAACAGCTCAGTTTCAGGTTCAAAGACGTACAGCTATTATCTGCAGGCAAAGGGAATGGGAAAATTTACAATTCAAAGTGCATCAATTAATTATAACGGGAAAATATTTAAATCTAACCCGGTAGCAATTACAGTAGTAAAAGGATCGCCCAAGCAAAACACACAAGCTCAGGGCAACAGTACGATTTCAAATAAAGAAATAGGAGAAAATTTATTTGTCCGTGCCGTTGCAGATCACAATCAAGCTTATATGGGTCAACAGGTAACGGTGACATATGAGCTTTACACAAGGCTTGGGATTGCCTCGCAAATGAGTGTGTCTAAGCTTCCTTCGTATGAAGGATTCTGGTCCGAAGAAATTACCGTTCCTAACAATATTACTTTCAAGACAGAAGTATTTAACGGCAAACAATATCGCGTTGGTATATTAAAAAAAGTAGCTCTCTTCCCTACTCAGCTTGGTGAATTATCCGTTACTCCATTTGAATTGAATGTCCCGGTACAAATTCAACGCAGAAGACAAAGCGGGAACATTTTTGACGATTTCTTTAATGATCCCTTTTTTAACAGTACCCAAGCAGTTAATTATGATGCAAAATCTAATACGCTACGTATAAAAGTTTTGCCGCTTCCTAACCAAAATGTACCCAAGAGTTTTAACGGAGCTGTTGGTGATTACACGATAAATTCGCAGCTTGATAAAACCGATACAAAAACTAATCAGCCTGTTGATCTAAAAATTAACATTAGCGGAACTGGAAACATTCAATTGCTTAATTTACCGGAAGTAAAATTGCCGACAGGATTAGAGCAGTACGAGCCTAAAACTACAGACCAGGTAAACCGCACCGGGGCAATTAACGGTTCAAAAACGATTGACTATCTAATAGTTCCAAGAACAACGGGCAAAAAAGAAATTCCGCCTGTCAAGTTTACATATTTTAATCCATCTAAACATGAATATGTTACAATATCGACACAACCATATACAATAAACGTAGCACAAGGACCGGCTTCCGCTCAAAGCTTGGCAGGTTATTCAAAAGAAGATATTAAAGTAATTGACCAGGATATTCGTTATATAAAGACCTCCCCGGGCGACATTTCAAGAATCGGAAGTGAAGGGATCTTCGGCTTTGGTTTTTGGTCATCGGTCTTTATTCCTTTTGTAGCTTTGGTTGGATTGGTCTCATGGAAAAGAAAAAGTGACAAGTTAGCAGGTAATTTGCAACTGCTTCGTTATCAGCGTGCCGAAAAAATCGCTCGAACCAGATTTAAAACGGCTAAAACACTAATGGAAGCAAATAATCAAGAAGGATTTTACTCTGAAATTTCTTTAGCATTATTCGGGTATCTGGAGGATAAGCTTCATATTTCAAAAGCAGAAATTTCTCTCGATAAGGCCGCAGAAGAATTGAATAAGAAAAATGTAGATAGTTCACTACTTCTCAGCCTGAAAAATTGTACGGAGAAATGTGAATATGCGCGTTTTGCACCCAGCGGAAACGTCTCAACAGAGATGTACGAAATGTACAATGAAATGACCAACGTAATTATTGAGTTGGAAAAATCATTATCGCCTAAAAAATATTCATAATAATTTTTAAGATGAAAAATTCTAAAATCAAAATATCACTTTTATTTCTTTTGGCATTATTTGGCACAACATCTTTATTCCCTAAATCTGTGGCAATTGACAACCTGATAGATCAAGGAAATAACTTCTATCAACAAAAGCAATATGACAAAGCAATTTCAGCTTATCAAAATATTTTAGACCAAGGTTATGAAGGTGTTTCGGTCTACTATAACCTTGGTAATTCTTTTTACAGGGAGAATAAAATAGGCTACGCTATTTTCTATTATGAAAAGGCCTTAAGGCTTTCTCCGGGAGATGAAGATGTTATTCATAACCTCTTAATTGCTAATTCAAAAACCGTTGATA
Source organism: Bacteroidota bacterium (assembly GCA_021817845.1). Classification (GTDB taxonomy): domain Bacteria; phylum Bacteroidota; class Ignavibacteria; order Ignavibacteriales; family Ignavibacteriaceae; genus FEN-1297. Next base: position 258,606 of record JAKAFW010000001.1, on the reverse strand, counting down.
AAATTGATACGGTTCCCCCCTTTTTCCTTTACCAGTGGTGGGACGATTTACTTGCTGTATTTACGATAACGGGTTGGAAAAATTTTGCTTATATTTTTTACTGGATATTCCTACTTTCTGTAGGGACTTACTTTTTTGTTAGAAGGACCAGGTTTCAGAAATATACATTTTACTCCGCCGCACTTTCACTTTTAGTTTTGGTTTTTGCTGTGTCTATTCTAGTAATAAAATTTCAAAGTGAGTTTTCTACAAAAAGCGGGATAATAGTGGGGACAATCGTAGATGTCAAACTTTCGCCAGACCCAAACGCCAATGATGCATTTATTATTCATGAAGGGTTAAAAGTAAAAGTGGAAGATAAAGTTGACAACTGGTATAAGATAAAGCTTATCGACGGTAAGGTCGGGTGGCTTCCGCAAAATGAAGTGGGCGTAATTTAATCTTACTCTCTCCGGATAAAATAAAATTCTAATTGCTTCACTAAGCAAGAGTAGTTATTTTAAAGTCATGAATTCCAAAAAGTATAACAACACCAAGATTTTTTTTAGTGTAGCAAAAGGCATTGCAACATTTTTGCTGATTTTTATTTTTGTGTCAAGCGGGTCGAGTCTTGCACTTCAGCAATATTTGGCAATTTACGTTCAAAACCAATATCTGCTATTTATAGCTTTCATTTTCTCTGCAGGAGCTGCATTCTCAATAATTTTCTTTCCAATAAATTATTACACTGATTTTTACCTTGAGCATAAATATAATCTTTCGAATCAAACTTTTATAAAGTGGATTTGGGAAGGTATAAAAGCTCTTCTTGTCTCAATAATTATTAGTGTGCCAATACTATTGCTATTTTTCTTTGTGCTTAATAGGTACGGCAATCTTTGGTGGCTGCCTTTTGCTATTGGGTTATTTATAATTTCAGTAATTCTTGCCCGGATTCTTCCGGTGTTGATTTTACCTTTGTTTTACAAAATTACTCCTATTGAAGACACAGAATTAAAAACAAAAATTCAGAATCTCGCAAAGGATGCGGGAATAAAAGTTGAAAATGTTTATAAATTTAATATGAGCAAGAATACGAAAAAAGCTAATGCTGCTTTTACCGGTTTAGGAAAATCAAAAAGAATTCTTTTAGGCGATAATTTAATTGAGCAATATACGAATGATGAAATTGAAACAGTTATTGCACACGAGTTAGGACATTACAAGCGAAAACACATTATTAAAAATATAGCAATTGGAACTGCCGCAAGCTTTTTGACATTTTTTTTAATTTCCTATTTTTATTCTCATTCAATTCTCTGGTTTAATTTTAGTTCTGTTAAAGAAATTGCCGCTTTGCCATTACTTATTTTATGGATGCTATTGATAGGGCTTGTTCAGACACCGCTTACAAATATTTTATCCAGAAGATTTGAATACGAGGCAGATGAATACGCCATATCATCCACAAAGAAAACTTTAGCTTTTATTTCTACTCTTGAAAAATTGACTAAACAAAATTTGGGAGATATAGCTCCTCATCCTTTAATAGAATGGTTTTTCTACAGCCATCCTTCAATCGGCAGAAGGATTGATGCGATAAAAAGATATTCTAAAAGTTTAAAGTTAGATGAAGAAATCATTAAAGATAATTTAACCTTTCAGGGAGAGTAAGTGCTCTCATATCTTAAATTAATTTTTATCGTTCTATATACAATTTTATGTTCGTTTCTTGCTTTAATCTTTTCGATTACTGATAGGAGTTTCAAATCTTATTTTTGGTTATCACGAGTATTTTCAAAAGGGACTTTGCTTATAAGCGGAATAAAGGTTGAAGTAAGCGGGTTGGAAAACGTTGATAAAGACTCCGTTTATATTTTTGTTTCGAACCATAGCAGTCAGTTTGATATCCCTGCATTGCAATACACAATACCTACTTCCGCAAGCATCGTATTTAAAAAGGAAATCGGCAAAATTCCTTTGTTCGGCTGGCAGATGATGCTTGGTCCATATATAATGATCGACCGGCAGAATGTTGAGAAGGCATTAAAGAGTATTGAAAAAGCTAAAATGGTAATGTCGCAAAAAAAATTCTCGGTGTTATTATTTGCAGAAGGAACGCGGAGCAAGACAGGCGAAGTTCAACCATTTAAGCGAGGAGCATTTTACCTCGCAGCTCACGCTGGTTTCCCTATAATACCCGTCACTCTTAGCGGAACCGACAAAATATTACCAAAAGGAAAATTTAAAATCAAAAAAGGAACGATTCACGTTCATTTTGATAAAGCTATTGCTACGGATTATATAAAATCAAGAAAAGACGAAATTGAGTTGATGGAAAAAGTTAGGAACATTGTAATCCAAAACATTAAAGAAGAAGGTTAATTATGTCTGTAACAAGAAAAGACGTTGAATATATATCGGAACTTGCGCGTTTAAAATTTAACGATGAAGAACTTGAAAGCTTTACAAAAGACTTAAACGAAATTTTAAGTTACGTCGATAAATTAAATGAACTTAACACCGATGACATTGAACCACTTTCACACCCGGTAGAAGGGGTCAACGTATTTAGAGACGACGTAGTTAAGCCTTCAATCACGACAGAAGAAGCATTAAAGAACGCACCCGATAATGATGAATCATTTTTCAAAGTACCAAAAGTTATCGGTGGGGCATAACAAAGTTCTCTTGATTCTAAACTTTTAAACATTTAATTAAAATTATGATTGTCGGAATTATTCCAGCCAGATTTGCTTCTTCAAGATTATTAGGGAAACCGCTGGCAGATATCGGCGGGAAACCAATGATACAGCATACATACGAAAGCTCTCTTAAATCAAAACTAATAAATGAAATTATTATTGCCGTTGACGATGAAAAGGTGGCAAAGGTCGCAAGAAACTTTGGTGCTAAAGTAGTAATAACACCTAAGGAAATTATGACTGGTTCCGATAGAATTGCATTCGTAGCAAAAACATTATCTTCAGCCAAAATAATCGTAAACATTCAAGGCGATGAACCATTTATACAGGGTGACATGATAGACCAGGCAATAGAGCCGCTTCTGTTTGATAAATCCGTAAACGTTACGACACTTGCCAAGAGGATTGAAACGATATATGAATTAAAATCACCATCAATTCCCAAAGTAGTCTTCGATTACCAGAATAATGCTCTTTATTTCTCCCGTTCGGCAATTCCTTTTGTAAGAGACGCAAAGACAAATTTTGAAAGGATTAACAACGCTGAAATTTATAAACACATTGGGCTATACGTATACAGGAAAGACTCCCTTCTAAGGTTTACATCGCTAGAACCAACTGACCTTGAGAAGACCGAAAAACTTGAACAACTGCGGATGCTGGAAAACGGTATTAAGATTAAAGTTGTAGTAACGGAATTTGATAACCTTGCCATAGATACACCTGAAGACCTTGAAAGAGCGAGAATATATTACAACAGGTATATAAGAAATAATGAAGAATAGCTATGATGATTCCTAAAAGAATTTCAATCGCCAACATTCCTACACCAATAGAAAAAATCAAATTTGGCGGAAAACCTTTTTTAATAAAGCGCGACGACCTTACCGGAGTTGAACTTTCGGGGAATAAAGCAAGGAAGTTAGAATACATAATTTATCAGGCAAAGAAAGAAAAATCAGATTATATTTTTACAACGGGCGGAGATCAATCAAACCATGCCAGAGCGACAGTTATTGCGGCTGCAAAATACGGTATGAAATCAAAGCTATTTCTTTGGGGAAAAGACTCTAAAAACGCTGACGGCAATTTATTTATCGACAAATTCTTAGGTGCGGAGATATCCTTTCTTAGTAAAAACAGCTTTGAAAATGTAAATCAAATTATGTCTGAAGAAAGAGCAAAACTAATTAAACAAGGTAAGAAAGTTTTCGTTATTCCTGAAGGTGGTTCAACCACGCTTGGAATTTGGGGATATATTAACTTCATTGAAGAATTAAAGACTCAAATCGAAATAAAAAAACTTCAAGGCATATTTGCGGCATCAGGTTCAGGCGGAACTGCGGCTGGTTTGTTGGTAGGAACTGCATTACTAAACCTTAATCTTAAAATATTTGCAGTCAACGTTCTTTACTCAAAAGAAAAAATTAAAAAGAGAATTATTGATCTTGCCGAGGGCTGCGTTTTGGATTATAAATTGCCATGTAAAATCCGGGAAGATAATTTAGAAATAGTTGACGGCTATTCAACCGAAGGTTACAAAAATATTAATGATAATAAGCTTACTCTTATAAAAAGATTTGCGAGTGAGTCGGGAATTATTTTAGACCCTGCATACACCGGGAAAGCATTTGTGGGTTATTATGAAAATATCCTGAAAAGAGATATGGGAAAGAAAATATTGTTCCTTCACACCGGCGGTATATTCGGGGTGTTTGGAAAACGAAGAAAATATTTGAGTATTGACTGACGCAGATTTTAGATTGCCGGAATGCTTTTTAATAACTATTTTTCATATATGAATTGTATCTTTTGCCAAATAATCGAAAAGAAAGCCAAAGCAGAAATTCTCTATGAGAATGACCACGTAATTTCATTTCTTGATATTAGACCCGTTAACTTAGGCCACGCTCTCGTTATACCTAAGAATCATTACACAAATTTCCTTACTATCCCCGAAAATGAATTGGATGAAATTATAAAAGCAACTCAAAAAATTACTTCAGCGATTTTTAGCAGTATAAAACCGGACGGCTTTAATATTATTACCAATAATGGTATAGCTGCAGGACAATCGGTCTTTCATTTTCATTTCCACATCATTCCAAGATTTGACGAAGACAATTTTGCATTTAGACCGATATTTAAGAATTACGAAAATAATTCAATGAAAGACTTTGCCGATAAAATTAGAATTGAAGTAAAATTATAAATTGAGGGAACAATGGAAAATAAAATTAGAGTGCTAGTAGCAAAAGCAGGACTTGACGGACATGATAGAGGCGCAAAAATTATAGCCGCCGCACTAAGAGATGCAGGGATGGAAGTAATATATACAGGGTTAAGACAAACTCCTGAGATGATAGTAGAAGCTGCGTTGCAGGAAGATGTTGATGTCATCGGTATTAGTATTTTATCGGGCGCACACATGACTATTTTTCCTAAAATCTTAAATCTTATGAAAGAAAAGGGATTGACGGATGTACTGCTGACCGGCGGAGGAATAATTCCCGATGAAGATATTGAGGCGCTAAAAAGAATGGGAGTAGGAGAGATATTTACCCCTGGCGCGGTGACAACAGAAATTGCAGAATATATAAGGCGGTGGCGTAAAGATCATCCAAGGGAATAGCTATTTTAAGAATAGCATTTGGGCACTTCTAAAAACTTCAATATTTGCCTGAAGAAGGCAGATTCGAAATGACAAAAAAAAGATTGTGTCATTTCGACTGAGCCTGCCTGTCCGGTAGGCAGGTCCTCGAAGGAGAAATCCCATGTTCAATTCGACCCTCTAAGCTTTACAAGGGGATTTCTCACCGGCTTAAGCCGGATTCGAAATGACAATTATTTGTGTGTCGTATCTAATGAGCTTGCAAGCAGGCAAGTTCTCTGCGTTAAATTTTTATAAAAGATAGTTTTTAGAAGTGCCCTTAAGTAAAATTAATATTATAAATGACTCCGGACTGATATAAATTTTCTTTATTCAATATCGTTATTTGTTGTCATTATTCCCTATTTTTATCATTTTTTGTATATTTTATAATAAAAATATGGAGTAGCTCATGAAAAATAAATTACTTCTTGCAGTGGCAATTTTCTTTTTAACCAACCTTTCATTATTCGGGCAAAAAGATACAGCCAAATTTACCGGGTGGATTCCAAAAGCGATTGCGGGGCTTAATATAAGTCAATTAGCTCTTAGTAACTGGACACAAGGCGGTGAAAATTCATTGACGTGGACAATTACCGGGAATTTAGGATATAACTATCAAAGCGAGGATTGGAACCTTTCGAACAATTTGAAATTGGCATACGGAAGAACAAAATTGGGTGGACAGGAAATTAGAACTAATGATAACGAATTTTATCTTGAAAGTGTCCTCTCAAAAAAAATTGACTGGATATTCGATCCTTTCTTTAGCAATATAATAACAACTTCTATTGCTCCCGGTTTTAATTATAACGGCAATCAATCAATAGAAATTGCAAATTTTTTCGATCCGGGTTATGTTGTACAAAGCGCCGGTTTTGAATACAACAAATTAGCCGGATTCAAAACCAGACTAGGCCTTGGATTGCAAGAAGTATTTACAAATCACAACAGACAATACACTGACGACCCAACGACTACTAAAGTTGAAGCATTTAAATTAGAAATCGGCTTACAATCTGTAACTTCCGGAAATGTGCAGATTGCGGAAAATTTAATGCTTAATAGCAGCCTCACTTTGTTTACAAGGTTCAAAAACCTTGATGTATGGGATGTCCGATGGGACAATTCAATAGTTGCAAAGGTAAACAGCTGGCTTAATGTAAACATTGGCTTTCTTTTAATTTATCAGAAAGACCAATCGCTTACAACGCAAATGAAACAAACTTTGCAGCTTGGTGTTGTTTATACTTTATTCTAAAGATTTCACAGGTAGTATCATCTATTAAGGTCATATTTGGTGATTATCTTAATAAATCAGAAAACAGTTCAGCAGCGCTAGGTTACATGCAGTTTTAAGTACAGCAACAAGTTTATTAAATTCTATTATGTTAGAATGGCTAAACATTCTTTAAGTTTTATAAAGAAAAAGTTGTACTTATTAAAATATTATCTTGACGTAAATTTAATTTTGTTCCGTCGGACATTCCTACACTCCCTAAGCTTGTAAGCCCGGAGTCGAATAGCAGTTCAGTTGAGAAATGTCGATCCCACTTCACTCCAAAGCCATAGACAATACTAACATAAGGTTTAGCATTAAACTTCTCTATGGAATTTGGAAATACTTCATCCATCGGCCCAACATAATATTCATCCAATTCACCCTTCAGAGGAATATTAATTGATGGTCCTGCAAATATTTTCAGGAATTGTCCGGGTGAAGGAAACGGATCTAATTGAATAAGCACCGGTAACTCTATTACATCCAGGTAAAACGTTGATGTACCACTATAATAATTATAATTGTTTGAGCTTCCAGAGTTCCCATAATCATAATTGCCACCTTTTATGCAATAAATTAATTCAGGTCTTAGCTTCAGTACACGATTAATGTCATATAAATAATATAGACCAAATGAATACTGTTCTAATGATCTTGCTGCAAAACTTCTTCTGTCTGAAAATCCTCCGTAGAATGTAGAAGAAGTCATACCTGTTATCAAGCCGAACCTCCTAATAAACTTTAATGTTTCCGAATCATTATCATTTAATACATAATTCTGCGAACTGCCTGTAATTACTCCCACTATTATACCGCCAAGACCAAATAGAATAGCACCTGCCATCATTCCCAAAATAGGATCACGTTCTCTTATTCCCGCATCGTTCCCGGCTTTATGACCTATTACGCCGCCCGCAAACATTCCGGCAAATGCATACTGCGCAAGCCCTTTCCAATGATCACTGAATGATATAGAATTTACATTCTGAACCGGCTTGGAAAACATTTTTTCATGCACCCAGAAGTAACTTATTGTGTCTTTTAAGAATTCGGCATTTTGTACATCAATGATAGAATCGTTTTTTAATTGAATGCTTCCATTGAATTTCACATGGTTTTGAGAAACATAAGAGTTGTAATTTATTATTTTTGTAAGTGCAAGAGGAACTGAAGTGCGGCACATTTCCGTATACTGTTGTTTCCAGTAAACCGAATCCTTACTAATATGAATATCTTCACTGCTTACATTCTCCCCATTTATAAAGCTTATTTCGGTATTTCTGTCTTTTATTCTCCGGTTAATTGTTGAATAATAAACCTCCTTTGAATTAAATTCTTTTTCAATATATTGATTACTGCAGCCCGTAAAAAGTAGTACAGCCAGTAAATTACATGGCAATAAATATTTTAAGACCATCAACTTTATCATAATCATCCCTGTATTATTGAATAAAATTATCTATAATCCGAGGGAAATGCAAACAACCCGGAATACATTAGTTCATCCCTGTAATATCAAATTTCGGTAGATATCTACTTGATAATAAAATGAATTAAGCATAGATTTACGCCACTAATTTTAGATTAATTTTTACCGATGCGAGAAGATCAAGCTTAAGAATAGTTGATTGAAAGTTAGTAGACACGCTGAGAATCAAAATTGGTTATTAAATTTTAATTGTTGCCGAAGTGGCGGAATTGGTAGACGCGCTGGACTCAAAATCCAGTCTGGCTCACACCAGGTGCCGGTTCGAGTCCGGCCTCCGGTACTTAAAGCTCAATCTATAAATGATTGAGCTTTTTTATTTCACAATTTTAATTTAAGGGCACTTCTAAAAACTTCAATATTCTCTGCGAACGTTGCGTATTCTTTGCGTTCTCTGCGTTAAATTTTTATAAAAGATAGTTTTTAGAAGCGCCCTTAATCATCTCAATGCAAATTTCGGATCGCTAATTTTCGGTAAATCATACCATAAGGTATTTAGGAATTCTATCTCTTCATCATCTAATTTGACTTCGATTGCTTTGAGACTGTCATTAAGTTGTTCGGGTTTACTCGCTCCGATAATTGCCGAAGTTATCACAGGATTATTCAATACCCAAGCTAATGAAACATGTGTTAATGATTTATTTTTCTTCTCAAAATATTTTTTCATTTTATCGACAGCATCAAATTGAGCTTCCTGCCAGTAACGGGTTCGATACATTTTACCGGCATCACCTAATTTAAATCTTCCCATCTCCGCCGGTTCCCTATCGCGTTTATGTTTACCAGTTAAAAATCCACCTGCTAAAGGATTATAGACTATTACTCCTACGCCTTCTTCCCGGCACAATGGGAATAATTCATTTTCAAATTCTCTAAAAAGTATATTATAACGTGGTTGAATGCAGTTGTATCTTTCTATTCCGAGCTTATCGCTCTTCCATAAAGCTTTGGCAAGTTGATATGCCTGGTAATTACTACATCCGATATAACGTGCCTTCCCAGCGCGGACAATATCATCCAAAGCTCTTAAGGTTTCATCAAGCGGGGTATTCGGATCATAAAAGTGAACCTGGTATAAATCAACAAAATCTGTTTGAAGACGCTTTAGGCTTGCGTCAATTGCATCCATAATATGGCGGCGTGAGAGTCCCTGGTCATTTGGAGCTTCGCTCATTTTACCGTTACACTTTGTAGCGAGAATCGTTTCATGCCTTCTACCCGGATTTGTTTTTAACCAATTCCCTATTATCGCTTCTGTTGCACCAACTGTATTTGGATCAACGGGTAATGGATAAACGTCAGCAGTATCTATAAAATTAACTCCGCCTTCCCAGGCATTATTTAAAATTGCAAATGATGTATTTTCATCGCATTGATATCCGAATGTCATTGTCCCAAGACAAACTTCACTAACCTTTAATCCTGTGCGACCTAAATTTTTAATTTTCATTATATCTTCTTTTCGTAAAACAAATATTTGATAAGAATATTAAAATAAATATTTTTCCTAAACTTAAACAATGAAATCTTTATGCACTTTAATAACATTAAGCATCAAGTCACAGTTTGGAATATAAAATCTATTTAATCTTTAACTTGAATTTTCCTTTTAATTCAAATATATTTTGAACGAACATCATTACATTTTTAATTTGTTGCCGCACAAAATGCAAGCATCAAATATAAGGCATAAAAACCTACCTGCCGGTTCAGCAAACATCTGATTTCGGTAAGAAAGCAATCTTAATTTATTCATTTCTGAATTTGTTGGACATTCAACAAAACAAGATCTGTTATAGTAAAGCAAATAAAATTCTATTCAATAATTAAATCAAAGACAAAGAAATGGAAAAAACAAAAAAGTATATACTGCCCGAAAAGGAAATTCCCGAGCAATGGTATAACATTCAAGCTGATATGCCTAACCCGATGTTGCCTCCGCTTCATCCAGGGACTAAGCAACCAATTGGACCTGCAGATTTAGCTGCTCTATTTCCAATGGAATTGATAAAACAAGAAGTATCAAAAGAAAGATGGATTGACATACCGGAAGAGGTAAGAGACGTTTATAAATTGTGGAGACCAACTCCTCTTTTTAGAGCTACAAACTTTGAAAAACTTCTTGACACGCCCGCAAAAATCTATTACAAATATGAAGGCGTTAGTCCTGCCGGTTCGCATAAACCAAATACGGCAGTTCCGCAAGCATATTACAATAAAATGGAAGGTGTGAAAAAGATAACAACGGAGACCGGCGCAGGTCAATGGGGCAGCGCACTTAGCTTTGCATGTAATCATTTCGGAATCGACTTAGAAGTATATATGGTAAAAATAAGCTATGAGCAAAAACCTTATAGAAAATTTATGATGAATACCTGGGGGGCTAACGTTTTTTCTTCCCCTACAAATAGGACTGAATCCGGAAGGAAAATACTTGCAGAAGACCCTGATTCGCCAGGAAGCCTCGGCATCGCAATTTCAGAGGCTGTTGAAAGAGCTGCTACGAGCAATGATACTAAATACTCTCTCGGAAGTGTGCTTAATCATGTTCTGATGCATCAAACTGTCATTGGACTTGAATCAATTAAACAGATGGAATTAGCCGGAGATTTCCCTGATATTGTCATCGGCTGCTTTGGAGGAGGTTCAAACTTTGCCGGGATATCATTTCCATTCCTTGGATTAAATTTCCGCGAAGGCAAAAATGTAAGATGCATTGCGGCAGAGCCTTCATCTTGCCCAAAGCTTACTAAAGGAGAATTTAGATATGACTTCGGCGATACCGTTGGTTTAACTCCACTCATTCCAATGTACACGCTGGGACATACATTTATGCCTGCGCCGATTCATGCGGGAGGATTACGTTACCATGGAGCCGGTGCAATTGTTAGCCAGTTATTAAAAGACAAATTAATCGAAGCTCAATCATTTCATCAAATTGAATGTTTTGAAGCGGGCGTAAAGTTTGCAAGATCTGAAGGAATTATTCCGGCACCCGAGTCAAACCATGCAATTGCTTGCGCTGTCAAAGAAGCTCTTAAAGCAAAGGAAGAAGGAACGCCAAAGACAATATTATTTAACTTAAGCGGTCACGGAAATTTTGATATGAGCGCTTATGATGCCTATTTCTCAGGAAAACTCGTAGAACATCATCTTACTGAGGAAGAACTTCATGCAGATCTTAAAAAGTTGAATACTCCAGTTATTAAATAGAGGAACGAGTATTTTGAGAAAGCTTAAGATTACTATGTGAGATGCGTTATATTATGATTTTCCTCCAGTCGAAATGACAAATTGGTTTTTATCATTTCGACTGGTCCAACGCGGACTCGGATGAGATATAACTTGGCTACTAATGACAACTATTTGTATGTCATATCGAAGGAGCTTTGCGACTGAGATATCCCATGGTCAATTCGTATATCTGAGCTATTCGTGGGATTTCTCCCGGCAAACCCCGCAAGCGGGGCAAACGGGGCGCGCACTCACTGTAGGTTTTCGAAATGACAAAAAATATTAAGAGATTACTTCCGCCTTGGCGAAATTGTTTGTCAAATTCTGTGCTGAATTTCATCTGCTACTTTGACCAAAACCATGGTCATATCGTCATTTTGTTCGGCTGTTCCCCTGAATTTTTTTACCGCATTCCAAATTTCGTTCATAATTTCATTTGAATTTGCTGAAGTATTATTCTTCAGGATTTTTTGGAGATTCTCTTCACCAAAAAGATCGTTATTTTCATTCATAGCTTCGGTTATACCGTCGGAAAAGAATGCAAAAGTTTGTCCCGGTTTTAACGGGATTTCTTCTTCAGTTAAAGTACTTTCAAAAATATTTCCTTTCTCCAGTCCGACGCCAATACCTTGCGTTCTAAATGAACTTACGTTGCCGTTTGAAGCCATAAGCAACGGCAAATGACCGGCGCGGCAGAACTTCAGTATTTTTGCTTGATTATCGAACAGTGCCAGAGTCATCGTTACAAACGAATTTCTTTCAATACTTTTATAAAAGTGGCGATTAAGTTCGATTAAAATTTCTTTAGGAGACTTGCGGTCATTGCAGGATAGCTGAATCATTGTTTGAAGCTTTGCCATATAAAGAGAAGCCGCCAGTCCCTTTCCGGATACATCACCGACAACAACGAATAATTTAGATTCTGACACAGGCAGCAGATCAAAATAATCACCCCCGACCTGCATGGCGGGAATCATCTCGCCTGCAATATCTAATCCTTTAATTACCGGAATGGTCGTAGGAAGAAGTCCCTGCTGAATTTTTCTAGCAAGGTCAAGATCTCTTTCCATTCTAAGTTTTTCGGCTTCGGATTGATACAAGCGCGCATTCTCAATCGATATTGCAGCTTGATTGGCGGCGGCAAATAAAAGGTCTAAATCTTTTCCGGCAAACTGCGAGCCTGAATATTTTAATCCAAACAAAAGCAAACCGATGAATTTGGATTTAATTATCATCGGGACGATTGTGAAAATATTTTCTTTTGTTAAAGCAGAAACTTCAGCCGGAAATATTTTTGCAAAGTCTTCTCTTTCGATAACCGGGTGCTTTGAAGATAATGATTTATTCGAGATAAAATCGTCGACAAGTTTTCCATTCAAATATAATTCTTGACTTTCGATGCCGACGCTTTTAACAAGACGTAAATTATCATGTTTATTTTCTTTAAGTAATATGCCAAAATTTTTTATCTTCAATGCTTCGACAAAAGTTCCTTTCATTGAGTCGAGGATATTTTCAAGACCAACAACAGTTGAAACATCATTGCTGAATTTTATCAAAACTCTCTGATAAGCAAACTGTTCGGGATAAAAGCGCGCGGTAAGGAAATCCTGGAATTTATCTTTTGTCGATTGAAACACAAGCGCAAAGGTTATAAATATTAACCCTGCAATTGCCGTTTGAAACTGAGTTCCAATAGCTTCGCTAATGCTTTGTCCTAAAACGTAAATGATAAAAAAGTAAAGAGCCGCCAGCGCTAAAGTAGCAATGCCATACATCAAAGTATTTTTTATCACAATGCTGACATCCATCAACTGATACTTTAAGATTGAATAAGCGAAAGCAATTGGAACCAGAATTATTAAGATAATTGGCGTGTAATATTCCGGTGAGTTAAATACGGTGTCTGAAATTGCCGGCGCAATTCGCGCTGTATAAATTACAGCGGCAATGGCAATAGCATAAGCAACTAAAATTATAAAGACAGGCTTCTTTTCCTCCCATGATTTTAATCTTCTATAATTAATAAAAAGCGAGATCAACGCAACGATATTGCTTGTGCTTAAAAGAATAACGAGCGAATTTTTAATTGCTTTAAAAAAATCCGAGTTAAAATTTTTATCTCTAAATGCTGAAAAAACCGAAACAAAGATTACTATTGCAACGATTATTGGCAGAATTAGTAAAGACTTTCTTAGCCAATTTTTTTCAAGAAACTTGAACGGCGTTGGGAAAGTCCAGAAAAAATATAAAAATAAAAACGGGATAAAACCTACGCCTAAAGACCACAACAAGATTATCAGCGGGTATAAGACGAAATAATCTTTAACCATCGAAGGAATAATATCAATTGGCAAAAACAGATTGGAGGTAAAAAAAACAACACCCACACCGATCGCATAAAATAATTTCTGCACTCTGCCGTCGGGCTTAGACATCAGTACAATGAAGCCGATCAGCATCCAGAATAAAGCTAATATAGCATTAGCTAAACTGCCTATTTGGATAAACTTCTTTACAAAAACTTGAGTATGAAAAATTTGGTTATTGTCTTTTTTCTCAACCGTATAATTTGCAAATTTGCCGTAAGAAATTTTATTTAAGATTAATTGAGCCTCATTCGGATCCGAGACATTAATATTTTGAATTTGCAAAAACTTATCGCCGTTTCTGATGCCGGCGTTCCACGTAACCCCACCGACTTTCACTTTATCAAAAACAATTACCGAACTATCCGGAGAAACTTTTTCCGGGACCCACGAACATTCATCATTGGAGGTAACTCTTAGGGCAAGCACAAAATAAATTTCAATTACAGCAGTTAGAATTAAAATAATGGAAATAATTATGATGAAGAGCTGCTTGTTTTTTAGATAATATTCTTTGATTTTTTTCATCTGTTCAAGTAAAAGTAGTGAATAAAAATAATTGAGGATATTGAACTTTCTTATCGAACTTTCTTAGTGATAAGGTAAATAATTTTACGAAAACAAAAAAATTATTCTAAATAACTTTAATTACCAGCATCGTAATATCATCTGATTGCAAGGCGCCTTTAGCAAAACTTTGAACTTCAAATTTAATATTATCTAAAATTTCTTCTGCAGAAAGGTTAGCAAATTTTAGACTAAGTATTTCCAGCTTCTCATCGGAAAATTCTTCGTCGTCAATACTTTTAGCTTCGGTTACACCGTCAGTAAACAAAAAGATTACATCATCCTTTTCAAGATGAACAGTCTCAGTGATATAAGGGGTAAAAGTTTTCATAACGCCGAGAATAATACCGCCTTTATCAAGTTTATGAATCTTTCCTTTTCTAATTAACAGTGGATGATTATGACCGGCGTTAACATACTGGATTGTTTTATCAACTTCGTTTAACATTCCCCAAAAAAAGGTTATAAATTTTCCATCGGTGATATTAGAGGTAATTAAATCATTAATAATACCAGTAGCCTCAGCAATGTCCATTCCGTGCTTACAAATGACTCTTAAGAATGCCTGGATATTTGCCATCAATAAAGCCGCGGGAACGCCTTTACCGGAAACATCACCTATGGCAATACAAAAATTATTTTCATTTAGAGTAATTATATCATAGTAGTCGCCGCCTACATGTTGGGAAGAAATATTAATAGCCGCTATTTCAAAACTTTTGAATTGTGGTATTGAATGAGGCAATAGATTTTTTTGGATACCCCGGGCTATTTCCAATTCTTCTTCAAGCTTTTGCTTTTCCAAAGCTTCCTTAAATAATCGCCGGTTCTCAAGCGAAATTATGGCAAGACTTCCGATAGAATAAATAAATTCAATATCTGTTTCGGAATAAGTATGATTATTAATCCTTTTTCCAAGAAGTATTAGTCCCTTAGTTTCTCCTTGAAGTTGCATCGGAACGATAAGTTCAATACCAAGAATTTCGAGAAGAGGGAAATTCTCAGCTATTTCATTTTTAGAAATTGAATTTTCATAAGCTGTGAAGTCATACCCTTTAATAGCCAGAAAGAGTTCCTTTTCATCAAACTTTGATTCGAGAATTTCAATTTCACCCGGCCGAAAAGTAATGACGGCGAACTTTGAGACAAGAAATTGCCCTATTACAGAATAAGCCAAAAGCCTGGCAACTTTAGTCGATTCTGAAAACATGCCGAATTCCTTGCTCAGTTCGAACAGCGAGTTAAGGCGATGAACACGGCGGTCGAGCGCCCGGTTTACATGCTTCAACTCATCAATCATTATTGAATTATGAATTGCAGAAGATGAAATGTTTAAAATAGTCCTTAAAAATTCAAGGTCACTCACGGTAAAAGGATTTTTGTTTAACTTTTCGCCTAGACAAACAATTCCAAGGCACTCTTGAGAGGAGCTAATTTTTTCAACCGTGACAATATGGTTTTCAGTTAAATATTTTTTAAACAGCTTATCTTCAAATAAATCCTCACCGCCTTTTAATTTTGGGAATTTATTTATGGCATCAAGGGAGAGTCCTTTGAACGATTTTGGAACAAGTGCACCATTAATTTTTAATGCTATAATACCTTTTGTAGCAAAAAATTTTCCCAAACAGGTTAGAAGGATATTGCTAAGGATAAAATCCAGATCAAGACTGGAGTTAATAATTCTACTAAACTCCACCAAGGCAGTTAGATTTCGTTTGACTTTGATATTTTCGGAGTCAATCATTTTTTCAATGCGTAGTTAATAAATTTTTTGATAATAGCACTTGGTTATATTTACCGGGGACAGAGACATATTTAACTTCATCCATTAATGACTTCATCAAATACATCCCCAATCCACCTACACGATGCTGCCGGTAATAGGTCTGCAAATCGGGGTCAGGAATTGTTTCAGGCTCAAAAGGCACACCGTGATCTATTATAATAACGGTGAATTTTTCCCGGGAAAATTTCAGTTTAACTATGATTTCTCCTTCAGGGAAATATTTGTACGCATGCTTAATAATATTAGTGCACGCTTCATCAACCGCCAGAATAATATTTTCAACTATTTTAAGGGGAATGCCGATTTCCAGTGCTCCGGCAGAAACAAAATTCCGAATGGCAGAAAGGTTTTCTGTTCTGCTTTTAACGGTCAATTCATTCTCTTCCAATTTGTGGTTCTTACTTTTCAAGGTTTTTAGACTCGATAAATTTGTTTACTGCTTCATCTTCTGTTTTATAAATTTCATAGAGTAACGGAAAACCGAGCAGATCAAAAATGTTATAAACTTTATCACTCATGCTCGATAATTTTATATCACCGTTATTCTCTCGCATTTTTTCTATGAATGCCATAAAGACGCCCAAGCCGGCGCTGCTTATATATGCCAGTTCCGTAAAATTCACCACAGTGCAATATTTTCCTTTTTCAATTAAATTAGAAAAAGTATTTTCAAGCGAAGGTGCGGTATGTGCATCGAGATAGCCCTGCAAATATATTACACTAACTTCACCTAAATCTTTGGTTGAAGCGTTGAATTCTGCCATTCCTTTTCTCCATCAATTTTTAATTTTTGTTTCCATTTAAGTATGACTAAAGTAATGTCGTCATGCTGAGGATGATTTTGTGAAAACAAAGTTACTTCTCGAATAACTTTGTTTGAAATATCGTCAGCATCTTTATCACAATTTTCAATAAGTATTTTTTCAAAAAGATCACTTCCGAAGTCTTCCAGAAGTTTATTTTTAGCCTCAGTTATTCCGTCTGTATAGAGGACGATTATATCGTTTTCCTTCAAATCAATTTTAATTTCTTCAAGAGTATTAGAAAAGTGATCTGAAAAATTAAGTCCCAAACCGATTCCTGAAGGTCTTAAATTTTCTATTGAATTGTCTCTTAGAAGAATTATGGGACAATGCCCGGCACGCGATATTAGCATAGTCTCATTCTGCAAATCAATAAAGCCATAAGCCGCACTGACAAAGTTTTTCCTGTCCAAAGTTCTCTGCAATATCTCATTAGCTTTAATTAAAATATTTTTAGGAGTTTTAATAGTTTTAGAAAGTGATTCAAAGATTCCTTTTACTTCTGCCATTATAAAGGCAGCAGATATTCCTTTGCCGGATACATCCGCAATTACAAAACCAAAAGTATATTTATCGATTTCAAAAAAATCGTAATAATCGCCACCGACTTCAAAGGCGGGAATAAAAATGGTAGAGATAGATAGACCTTCATAATTAGGATTTTTAGAAGGTAAAATTTTCCTCTGGACTTCTCGAGCAACATCAAGTTCTTTTTCTAAACGCTCTTTAATTATAGATTCCTCAAAAAGTCTAGAGTTTTCAATAGCAATAGAAGCATAATCGGAAAATGTATCCAATGCATTTTTATCTTCATCATCAAAGAGAAAATTATTTTTCTTACCGGTTAATAGATATCCCTTAAGTTCGTTGTGCGCTCTTAAAGGTGAAACTGTAATGTTTGAAAACGATTCTCCGAGCTGAGATTTTTTCTGAAACTTACCCATGCTTATAAAAATAGTTTCATTCAGGTTATATTTATTTTTATTCTCAGCTACAAAAGATGTAATTAGATCAGCATCTAAAAATCCGATACTATTATTGCCTACCGACTTTAAACCTCCATTTTCTTGCCAGGCAATCCAGGCGGCATCAGCGTTACTTATTTTTGAGGCAATATCGGTGATTGTTTTTACCAGGTCATCAAAATCTAAAACCTCCGTAATTAACTTACTGAAATATTGAAGCGAAGTAACTTCCTGGGCTTTTCTATCAAAAGCTTCAGCAGTAGGTATATGGAACAAGGTTGTAAAAAATAAAATACTGAAATAAATGGCGCCATAAATTCCGATTATATTAAAAAATTGATTGAGTGCAGGTGAAAATTGATCAAGTAAATTTGCATTATTGTTACCTGAGTTTTTCACAAGGTTTGATACAAAAAGAATTGCAATAATTATCGACAGGAAAAGAAGAATCTTTTTTTCCTTTTTAACTATGAAAGCAATCCATGAGATTTTTATTGAGTTAATAATTATCAATAAAATTGAGATTATAAAAAAAGTGTCTTTTATGTATAATAGATCGGTACTTTGCTGAAGTAGAGTTGAATAAGAAGCCAGAATAAAAAATACGACCATCGTATTAAAATAAGTATTTATGTCGCGTTTCTGTTTAAGAGAATAAAGCTCGCGAAAAGCCAGGAAAATATATGAAAGCGAGCCGAGAATAATAAAAGAATAGACAAAGACAACCAGATTTGAAACAAATCCGGTTTTAGGAAAATAGATATTATTTTCCGTCGCAAGTCCGCGAAGAATTGTATTGGAAAATGTAATCAGTAAAAAGATCACAGCTGTAAAAATTCCGATATTCATCACCAAATTAAGAGGATTTATTTTCTTTAGATGTATCCAATCCATCAAATAAAAAATAAAAGCTGCAACAGTAAACCCAACCAGCAAATCGTCAATCAATAAATATGTAATTGAATCAGAGCCGGGCGCAAATAATTTGAAGCCGAATAAAACAATTGATAGAACAATAAATGTTTGGAATTTCTGGTTAATCTTCAAAGCCGGGATATCAAATTTCATATTTTTAGGATAATAAATTTACTTTAATTGCAAAATTATATGAAAAGCCTAAATTAGTCGAAATGCAATATTTCGCATTTCCCTTCAAAATTAAATTAAGCTAAAATTAGCTTTTTGTAAAGTAGAGTTGTATAAGCGGAAGAAAAATAGGATAGCAGAGAAAATACCACTATGGATGTAAGAATCTAGCCGGAGGCTTGGTAAAGAGCTTTCAGCCGGAAATATTAAATTTCGATAGATTTATGATCCTTGCCTTGCTTTTGATTTTTCGGAAGCTGCTTTTGAAGCTTTTCCATTTGTTTCTGAAATTGCTCTAATTGCTTTTGGACTTGCTGAAGTTCCTTTTCCATTTCTTTTTGGTTAAACGCAGTTGAATCGCCAAAGAATGATCTATAAAAACTTTCTAAAGAATCGGGACTGTTGAAATTAAATCTCCTAAAATCTTTACCTGTCATTGAATTAAGTTTATGATCTTTGAAGTTGAAAGTTGAATCAAGTCCAAATGCTCTAAAATTGAACTTATAACCATCTGTAGAATCGTTATAGGAGTATTTATAGTTAAAACTCTTTCCTCTGCTCATTTCGGGGAAGTTAAATGAAAAACTTCTGAATAAATCCGCAGCCTTACCTAAATTAGTAGCCATACTATCAAGATTCGGATATTGGATTTGTGGAACAAAAACTTGTGGAATATGGATAAGGCATGAGTTGCTATCGACAAATATTTTGAACTCGCCGTTGTATGATGGAATTTTAGTTTTATTTACAAAATTAGAATCGATATGAAAATTAAAAGAAAAATTCTCGCTGTTCTTATTCATCTTTTTCATTTCGTCATTTAATCTTTTCATATTCTGCTTAAATTTTTCTTTATCAAAATAAAAAGAATCTGAAAAAATTGTATCCGGAGTAATGAAAATATATTTATTGCCATTTGCTGATTTAACTTCACTAACTAAACGGGCAACAGAGCCGTTGTTATAATAAGAATTAAAGCCTGCAGGTAAAACATTTCGCATTTCTTCCCGGTTAGCCCTGGCAGCGAACGAAACCAGGTCAGCCACAATAGCTTTATTATAATTCCATATATTAGAATTTATTGCAACAGTATTTTTTTCATTAACCAAAACTTGCGATTGCAAATCATCAGCATAATTTGAAAGGATTGAATCAACTTGATGTTTTTGAACACTGTTAAGATTTAAGCCTTTAACGAATTTATCAAGGCTATTAACGTTGCTAAACTGATTGCCATTTTTAATTTCAAAAAATTGGTTACCGTTCTGTCCTGTGCCCAAGAATAAATACTGATGTTTCTGATTATCCAAAGGCAGTTGGTGATAGAAAGCAAAATTAAAAATATCTTCGTTAGTCAAATCTGCAGCATATAATAACGGTTTCAAATTTTGCTTATAAAAACCAGAGATGTTCGATTTTTGTTTTTCTAAAAGGTGATTGACAATTCCAGGGTTTACCTTTAAGACGACCATCAAGGCAACACTCAAAGCAATAATACCAGCTATGGGAAAATATTTTCTTATTCGAAAAAACCACGGGCCATCATTTCGAATTGCGGCTGATAACCTGGTATCAAAATAATGATTTTCAGGAACGCTTTTAACGGAAGATGATGTTAATTTCTTTACCTTTTTTAGATCGTTTAGCTTTTCCTGTAGATCTTTAGAAAATCGTAATTCATCTTCTAATCTTTTGATTTCAACGTCGGAAAGCTCATTATCGACATAAGCAGATAATAGTTCATATTTTTTAGTATAAATTTTCATCACATCAACTCACTCTCATAGGGCTTTAAAATATTTCTTAGTCCTTCTCTTGCCCTAAAAATCCTTGACTTCACCGTTCCGATTTCACATTGAATCGACTCTGCAATTTCTTGATAGCTAAGTCCCTCAATATCTTTAAGCAGCAGGGGTACCTTCAGTTTTTCCGGTAACTGATCAATCGCTTTTCTAACAATCTCTGCTATATCCTTTTCGTCAGGTGATGTACTGTATCCAAGATCTTCTTCTTCATCTTTAATTGGGGTAAATATACTTCGTATCTTAATTTTTCTTAAATGATCTTTACATTTATTAATTGTAACTCGATAAAGCCATGTAGTAAATTGCGATTCAAACCTGAAACGTTTCAAATTTTTGTACACAGTTAAAAAAACTTCTTGAGCAATATCATCAACTAACTCGTGATTATTCAAAGTAAGGTAAATTATATTTCTTACTTTTTCTTTATGACGGAGCACCAATAAATTAAATGTTGACTCATCACCCTCTATGAATCTTTTTATCAGTGAAAAATCATCATCCAGGTTTAATATTTGAGGTAATTGCACGTCTGTTTTCTTCTTTTTGTTTTTCATGATTTTAGACGAAGCCTTTAAGTTTTTGTTCCAAAATTTACATTGTGTTTATAGTATTGCCGTTTAAATCTTTGTTTTTTATGTAAAGATATTTGAAATAATTTTCCATATTCCATCATACATATTCCATATTCCATTGCGGCCTGCCTGCCGGTAGGCAAGCTTGCCGCGCTATGGATTTTATGAAATTTTTACATCAATGAATTTATTAAAGTATAAATGATAATTTAATAAGATAAATGAAATTAAAAATTACAATTTTTTATCATCAATAATAATTTTTGATGTACCATTACTCCATCACTCCATTATTCCATTATTCCATTATTCCACTATTCCATTCTTCCATCATTCCTGTTTTTAATGCCTCCCTTAATTTGACCCATCACTTTAGATTCTGCTTTACCTTTCAAAATTCTCATGCGCTCCGTATATTTAAGTTTCATTAAAAGAGAGTTATGAACAATATTAGAAATTTCTGTATTATTGCCCACATCGACCATGGTAAGTCAACCATTGCTGATTGTCTTTTGGAACAAACCCATACAATTTCCGAACGGGAAGCCAAAGCACAGGTCCTTGACGACCTTGAACTTGAAAGAGAACGCGGTATAACAATAAAATCTCATGCAATTCAAATGAGATACTTAGCTAACGACAAAGTAGAATATACTTTGAATTTAATCGATACTCCCGGTCATGTTGATTTTACCTATGAAGTATCCCGCTCACTCGCAGCTTGTGAAGGAGCAGTTTTAATTGTGGATGCTGCACAAGGTGTAGAAGCACAAACAATAAGCAATCTTTATCTCGCCATCGAAGCGGGACTTGAAATTATTCCTGTTATTAACAAGATTGATCTCCCAAGCGCAGAAATTGATAAAGTAAAAGGACAAATAATCGATCTTATCGGTTGTGAATCTGATGAAATAATATTAGCAAGCGCCAAATCAAAAATAGGGATAATTGAAATTTTAGAAGCTGTCGTAAAAAAAATCCCGGCGCCTAAAGGAGACCCCAAAGCTCCGCTACAAGCTTTAATCTTCGATTCGATATTTGATATTTACCGCGGAGCAGTGGCTTATATCAGGGTTTTTAACGGCACGATTAAGACAAATGACAAACTGAAATGTTTTGTTGTCGACAAAGATATTGATGCCGAAGAGGTTGGAATACTTGGGTTAAGAAAAATAAAAAACGAAGAGCTTTCTGCGGGAAATGTTGGATATCTGATTCCGGGAATAAAAGATGTTCACGACATCAAAGTGGGAGATACAGTAACACATGCAAAGCAAGGCGCAGCACAACCGCTTCCGGGCTATAAAGAAGTTAAGCCGATGGTCTATAGCGGTCTTTATCCTACCGATGCGGATGAGTTTGAAGACCTTCGCGATGCTCTTGAGAAATTTAGATTAAATGATTCAGCCTTGCAGTACCAGCCCGAGACTTCTGCAGCGCTTGGATTTGGATTTAGATGCGGATTTCTTGGACTCCTTCACATGGAGATAGTTCAGGAAAGATTACTACGGGAATATAATCAATCAATTATTACAACTCTTCCAAACGTTGAATATTATGTTTACAAGAAAAACGGAGATAAATTAGTAGTTGATAATCCCGCATTGATGCCTACGGTCGGAGATATTGAACGAATTGAGGAGCCTTATGTTAAAGCTCAAATTGTTTGCCCAAGTGAATATGTAGGTAATATTATGAAGTTGGCAACAGACAAACGCGGTACTTATAAAAATACGACTTACATAGACCCTACACGGGCAGATATCCAATACGAATTTCCACTTGCGGAAATAATCTTTGATTTCTACGATAAATTAAAATCTACTACGCGCGGATATGCTTCTTTAGATTATGAATATATTGACTACAGGGAATCTGATTTAGTAAAGCTTGACATACTTCTCAATAACGAGCCGGTAGACGCTCTATCGATGATCGTTCATAAGAGTAAATCTTATGATTGGGGAAGAAAAGTTTGTACAAAGTTAAAAGACCTAATACCGCGTCAGATGTTTGAAATTGATATTCAAGCTGCAATAGGATCAAAAGTAATTTCAAAATCAGTCGTAAAGGCATTAAGAAAAAATGTACTTGCGAAATGTTACGGCGGTGATATTACCCGCAAACGCAAGCTTCTTGAAAAACAAAAAGAGGGTAAAAAGCGAATGAAGCAAGTAGGAAATGTAGAAATTCCTCAGGAAGCTTTCTTAGCTGTTCTCCAAATCGACGAATAATCGAAAGAGTAAGGTTTGGCTCAATCTTATAATAACATCTCTCAAGCAGCAAAGGTTGAAACGGATAATTCCGGAAGAAAGCCGAATCTTAAAAATTTCTTTCGAGCAATATTAATAGCTTTTCTATTGGCTTTAATTGTTAAATCTTTTTTTATCGAAGCAAACACTATCCCCTCAGCGTCAATGGAAAATACTTTGCTGGTAGGTGATTTCGTCATCGTAAATAAAGCCTCCTATAAATTATCAACTCCGGCTCGCATTCCATTGCTCAATATTCCTATTCCAAGTCTTAAGCTGATTTCGATAGCCCATCCAAAAAGAAATGATGTAGTTGTATTCAGATTCCCAGGGTACCAGGGCGAAATTAAACCGAAAGATTACCAAAATTTTATTAAGAGAATTATTGGATTGCCGGGAGATACAATTCTAATAAGACAAGGTATTGTTTTTGTAAACAATGAGAGAATTCCTTTACCGCAAAATGCTTTATTGAACAAATCTAAAGTCAGTTCCAACACGCCGGATAATAGGATTTATCCACCCGGTGAAAAGTGGAACAGCAATAACTATGGTCCGGTGATTGTTCCTAAAAAAGGAATGACGATTGATATCTCTCCGCAAAATATCAAAAAGTGGCAAACCATTATTGACAGAGAATTTGATAAACCCGCGGTTAGCGTTGAAGGAACGGTTATTACGATTAATGATAAACCTACCAGAAGTTATACGTTCAAAAAAAATTACTATTTTGTATTGGGCGATAATCGCGACGACAGCATGGACAGCCGCTACTGGGGATTTGTCCCCTCAGATTTGATTATTGGAAAAGCATTAATGATTTATTGGTCATGGAAGGAATCAGTTCCTTTTTATCAGTTAAGGAAATTATTTAGCTCAATTAGAATAAAACGGGTTTTCTCTGTGATCCACTAAGTATATTACAATTTGATTTTTTACTTTGAACTATCCAAGATATATTTCTGTTTGAGAGATTTAAATACTTTAATAAATAAATTTTGAAAAATAAAGATGAAGAAACTAACTCTGTATTTTTTGTTGATAACAACTTCGTTAATCTTTCCGCAGACAAAGTACTTAATATACTTTAAGGACAAAGGCATAACCCCGGGAAAAGCATTGTACAAAACTGAGGCTGTCTACCAAAGCGCTTTGAAGTTGCTATCTGCAAGAAGTATAGAGCGACGTGAAAAAGTAATGGGAAAAAATATTATAACCTACCAGGATATTCCTATAAAACAGGATTATGTAACCGCAATTGAAAACCTTGGCGTTAAGGTCGAAAATGAATTGAATTGGTTTAATGCAATTTCTGCATTTCTAACCGACGCGCAGGTAAAAGAAATTTCAGCATTATCTTTTGTAAAAAACATTGACCCGGTTAGAATTCTTAGTTTTAAAAACTCAAATTCACTTGAGAAAATAATTCCTCAGAAAGTTTCCGGCACATCTTCTAATCCTCTGTATGGACCGTCATTTCAAGAATTTAATATGTCTGATATTCCGGAGGTGCATGCAAAAGGAATTACCGGAAAAGGTGTCATTATCGGGATACTTGACGATGGATTTATTTGGCACCAGCATGAATCACTCGTAAATCAAGACGTGCAGGCAGAATATAATTATGTCTTTCATGTAACTTCTACTGCGCCTCAGCCGGGCGATGATCCAAGTTCCGGAGACCATGGAACTTTTGTCTTTTCTTTGATCGGTGGATATAAACCGGGGAATATTATCGGTGTCGCTCACGATGCAACATTTATTCTTGCAAAAACCGAAGACGACAGAAGTGAGAGCCATATTGAAGAAGATAATTATGCAGCAGCTCTTGAATGGATGGAAGGAATGGGTGTTGATGTAACTACAAGTTCTCTTGGATATAATATTTTTGACGACACAACATATTCCTATACTTATAAAGACATGGATGGCAAAACAACAATCTGCGCTAAAGCTATTGCGCTTGCTTTTCAAAGAGGTGTCGTAACAGTTACTGCTGCAGGTAATGAAGGAGACAATTCCTGGCATTATATAATCACGCCAGGCGACGGAATAAATGCTCTGACAATCGGCGCAGTTGATGCTCTCAATCAGGTAACTGCCTTCAGTTCCCGGGGTCCAACGTATGACGGAAGAATAAAGCCGGAGTTAGTAGCCTTAGGCGCAAATAATTATGGCGCTGATGTTGCCAGCGGTTATAGCTCATACGGAACAGGCAGTGGTACCTCATTTGCAACCCCTATAACTGCCGGTGTTGCAGCATTGCTACTTTCTGCATATCCTAAGTTAACGAATGTACAAGTTAGACAAATATTGATGGAGACAGCAGATAATTATTCACAACCAAACGATGACAGGGGCTACGGTCTGGTTTCAGCTGAAAAAGCAATCAACTTTCCAAATCTTTATTACGATTCAACTCAAAACCAGTACACACTGAATAAAATATTTTTTTCAAATACGGGAATTCAACCTTCGACTGCAATACTTCATTACTCGATAGAAACGTCTAATTTTGTAGATGTTAATCTAAAATATGACGACACTTTAAAATATTCTTTTTTATTTCCGCAAATTCCATCAGGAGATAAAGTGAGATTCTACTTCACTTATAAAGACAGCATTGGAAATCAGATCCAAGAACCAGCAAGCAACTACTATTCATTTAATAGCGGAGACGACGTTATTTCTTCTGTGAGGGATACAGTAATTACTCCTCCAATTACTCTTCCGCAAAATGTTTTAGGCATTAGCTACCCCAATCCTTTTAACCCTGCAAGCCAAAAAATGGGAATACAGTTTTATTCTCCTTCAATACAAAACGCCCGTTTAATTATAACTAACGGATTAGGTCAGATAGTTAAAACTCTTTTCAACGGAATGACTCAAACCGGCTTAACTACAGTAACATGGGATGGGAAATCAGCTAACGGAATCACTTGTTCAAGCGGAGTTTATTTTTATATTCTCACGCTCGGTGGACAAAATTATAGTAATAAATTATTATTACTGAAATAAATAATTCACATTGCAAAAACAGATTTACGGAATGATGGAATATTGGAATATTGGAATGTTGGAATAATGGGAAAAGCCTAACAATTCCCTACTCCACTACTCCATTGCTCCACTACTCCAATTTTTGCCGAGTTGCATATCATCAGTATATATTATAAATGAGGTTCTATAATGGAAAAAATTATTTACCCCTCCCAGTTAAAATATCTACAAAGCTTTGGGCAAGAGACTGACCCTTTAATTCTTGAGCTTGAAGACTTCGCAGAAAAAAACAGTGTGCCTATTTTATCGAAAGACTCAGCAAGGTTATTGGAAATCCTAATTTCAATGACTGAACCGAAACGAGTTCTTGAGTTAGGAACCGCAATCGCCTATTCTTCAATAATAATTGCAAGAAATCTAAAGAAAAAAGGAATACTTCATACAATTGAAAAGAGTAAGGATAATATAAAATTAGCTAAGGAAAATATTTCCAAAGCCGGTCTTAACGATAAAATTATTTTAATGGAGGGAAATGCGTTTGATGTTATGCCAAGGTTGGATAAAAAATATGACTTCATCTTTCTTGACGCAGATAAAAGAGATTATAAAAGGCTTTTTGATTATTGCCTAATACTGCTTAAAAAAGATGGGATCATTTTTGTCGACAATTTATTATGGAAAGGTTACGCAGCATCTCCAAGAGTTCCGGCAGATCAAAAAAATTCCACAAAGGATATCCGGGAGTTTAACAAAATTTTCACTTCACAAAAAAGCCTAACGACAACAATCCTACCGGTCGGTGATGGAATCGGACTCGGCATAAAGTTATAAATTAGCCAAAAGTAAAGGAAGTTCGATGAATGATATTTATATAATGAAGCCTGAGGATTTTGTAAACGAAGTAGAAATAATTTCAAAATCAAAATTGAAAAGAAAGCTTGAGCTTTTTAGAATTTTCCAACTTGCAATTGATTATGCAAATCAAAAAGAATTTGAAGAATTATTGTTTTCGGCAAAGTATGCTATGGGCTTGATGCGCATATTGAAAAATCATTCAGGTAATTCCGGGATTAAAAATATCGAAGAAATAAAGAAAGATTTCGCTTCCACAATAGAAAAGACAACCGGACAACTTAGACATATACTCCGAAATTCCAATAATGAATTAAAAAAGCACTTCGATGAGAATTTCTTAGGGCTTAGTCAGCAAAATTTTTCAAATCTAACAGAACTACTATCCGATTTAGAATTCGCAAAAATGTACCTGAATGATTTTAGAAGAAATCAATCAAAGTAATATCAGCCTCTAGATATCCATTTATCTAGGGCTTCCATCATATCGGACATTGCCTTCAGAAGAGGCTGATGTTGTGTTTCATCAATATTTTCCAAAATTTCCTTATGGACATCTACATAGGCTCTGTTCAATTGTCCGACAAGCGATTTACCTTTTTCAGATAAATCAAGCTGCATATTCCGTCGGTCAATTTTATTGATATTCCTTATCACGTATCCTTTTTTGACTAAACCGTCAATTATTCGTGTTAACCGGCTCGGGCTTAAATTCATTTTTTCTGCAATGCTTTTATTATTCATGGGTTCATTCAACCCAAATAATCTCAGGCAGCGGAATTCTACCGAAGTTAATCCGTAAGATTCTGCAAGCCGGAGCTCTTTTTCCTGACAGCTTCCAAGGAGGGAGAAGGTTAATTCGGCTAACTTATTTGCTGTGACATTAAAATTATTTTTCACAAACGTTCCTTTTAATAATTATTGCTTTCAGCAAATATGAATAAAGTTTCTAAAATTGTCAAGGTATACCTTTTAATTGATCTCCTACTAAGAATATTAGTGTCATCGACTGAGCCTGCCTGTCCGGTAGGTAGGTCATCGAAGGAGAAACCCCATGTACACGCGAATAATTGTCATTTCGACCGAAGGGAGAAATCCCACTAGGATTAGTGTCATTTCGACTGAGTCATCGAAGGAGAAATCCCATGAATAGCTCAGGTACACGAATTGACCGTGGGATATCTCAGTCGATGACTCCTTCGATATGACACGCAAGTAATAGACATTTCGACGACCGTTAGGGAGGAGAAATCCCTTGTACACGCGAATAATTGTCATTTCGACCGAAGGGAGAAATCCCACTAGGATTAGTGTCATTTCGACTGAGTCATCGAAGGAGAAATCCCATGAATAGCTCAGGTACACGAGTTGACCGTGGGATATCTCAGTCGATGACTCCTTCGATATGACACGCAAGTAATAGACATTTCGACGACCGTTAGGGAGGAGAAATCCCTTGAATAGCCCCGGTACATAAGTATCAAAGGTATACAACTGAACTTCCAACCGAAATTTTTGTCTTCCCTTTCGATAATTCCGTCAACTCAAAAGATAACATCTCAACCTTTTCTGGATTAACAAAGTAACTGAGTCTGACTTCCTCATCGAATTTTATCTCTTCGATTTTTGCTTCATATTTGGATAATAGTTTTTTGATTTGATTGATAAATAAATAATTTGATACTATTGCAATTTTTAGATACGGCTTTTGAACATAAATTTGAGCTGATTCAATTGTTTGAAAAGCTGAATTATAATATGCCTTCCCTAGAGGACCAACTCCAAGTTTTATTCCTCCGAAATACCTTACAACCACCAGAAGAACGTTCACAAGTTCAAAATGTTCAATCGCATTGAATATCCTTACACCTGCCGTACCGTTTGGTTCTCCGTCATCGGAATATTTCAAAATTCCATCTGTTAATCTATAAGCGTAACAATGATGTGATGCATCAAAATATTTTTTCCGAAGTAATGCTAATTTTTCGGCTGCCTCCTCAACAGATTTGACCGGGAAGACAAATCCTAAGAAAACGGAGCTTTTCTCTTTCAATTTTGTTTCAGAAGCTGAAGCAATGGTTTTTATTTGAGTGATACTGTTCATGACAAACTCGATTGATTGACAAGTGCACTTCTATTTAAATTGATTTTCAAACGTAGTATAGCTAAAATATGTGTTCACAAATTTAACATTATAGTTGGCATTGGAAAAAGAAACAATTATTATAAAAGGTGCAAGGCAACATAACCTAAAAAACATCGACCTTGAAATTCCACGTGATTCCTTTACCGTCATAACCGGTTTGTCCGGATCAGGGAAATCTTCCTTGGCGTTCGATACAATTTATGCCGAAGGTCAGAGGCGTTACATAGAATCACTCTCTGCCTATGCCCGTCAATTTCTTGATATGCTTGAGAAACCGGATGTTGATTTGATCGAAGGTTTAAGTCCTGCTATTTCAATCGAACAAAAAGCTACATCGGGAAACCCCCGCTCTACGGTTGGAACCGTTACCGAAATTTATGATTATTTGAGACTGCTCTATGCACGCCTCGGAACACCGCACTGCTACAACTGCGGCAAGCCTGTTGCCAAACAAACTTCGGCGCAAATTATTGATACTATATTGACATCTCTTAAAGGAAAAAAAATCTCTGTTTTAGCGCCTGTAATCCGGGGAAGAAAAGGTCATTACAGAGAATTATTCGAAGAAATTTCCTCCGATGGTTTTTTGAGAGTTAGGTCAGACGGAGAATTTTTCGAGTTAGAAAAAGGGTTCCACGTTGACCGTTACAAAATTCATAATATTGAGATTGTAGTTGACCGTTTAACCGTTAATGAGAATTCAAGAAAGAGATTAACAGAATCAATAGAAGTCGGACTGAATTACGGCAATGGAATAATCATAATTAACGATTCTTCAGAAGATCATATTTATAGTCGTCACCTTGCATGTCTTGATTGCGGAATAAGCTACAGAGAATTAGCGCCGAATTCATTTTCCTTCAACTCACCTTACGGCTCTTGCCCTGATTGTGAAGGATTAGGTGAGAAAAAGGAATTAGATATCAACCTGATTATTCCCAATTGGAATAAGTCTATTAATGAAGAAGCTCTTGCTCCGCTCGGAAAGCCCCGCTCAATTTGGTTCTTCAATCAGCTGACTGTAATTGCAGAAAAGTTTGGATTTACTTTCGACACTAAATTAAAAGACTTTACACAGGCTCAACAAGATATTTTGCTTAATGGCAGTCCGGATAAGATCGCTTTTTCCTATTCCTACGGAAACACAAAACCGGTTACATATTTGCATCGGTTTTCAGGTTTAGTTAATTACCTAAAAAATTATTACAGCACAACAAGCTCAAATAATATACGCGAGTGGGTTGAGTCCTATATGAACACAGTGGCTTGCCAAACATGCGGCGGCGGAAGATTAAAGAAAGAATCACTCGCGGTAAAATTTCAGGGGATGAACATTAGCGAGGTTACTGCCCTTTCCATAAAAAGATCAGCTGAATTTTTCGAAAACCTAAAAATACAGGGTCGAAATGCTATCATAGCGAAACCTATTTTAAAGGAAATAATTGAAAGGCTTCAATTTCTATTAAACGTCGGTTTAGATTATTTAACATTAAACCGCTCCGCAAGGACGCTTTCCGGCGGTGAGTCTCAAAGAATCCGCCTTGCAACTCAGATCGGTTCACAGCTTGCCGGCGTGCTTTATGTCCTTGATGAGCCCAGCATCGGACTTCATCAAAGCGATAATATTAAATTGATTAATTCCTTAAAAAAATTACGGGATATTGGCAACACTGTTATCGTTGTAGAGCATGACAGAGAAACGATGGAAAGCTCCGATTATATGGTAGACTTGGGTCCGGGTGCAGGCGAACACGGCGGCGAGATCTGTCTTGCCGGAAATACGAAAGATTTAATCAATTCACATAACACGACATATTCGCTAACGCTTCAATATCTTACTAATAAAAAAGAAATACCGGTTCCTAAAGATAGACGAATGGGTAACGGTAATTTTATCCTTCTAAACGGCGCTCGAGGAAATAATCTTAAAAAGGTAAATCTAAAAATTCCTCTAGGTACATTGACTTTAATTACGGGAGTAAGCGGTTCAGGAAAATCCTCACTTGTGAATGAAACGCTTGTAAAAATTTTAATGAATAAAATTTATAAATCAAAAACAGTCCCTCTTCCGTACGACTCGATAGAAGGTCTTGAAAATATTGATAAGATAATTGAAATCGACCAGTCTCCTATAGGAAGGACCCCTCGTTCAAATCCGGCAACTTACACAGGGTTATTTACACATATCAGAGATTTGTTTGCTCAGCTACCCGAATCCAAAATGCGAGGTTATAGCACCGGTAGATTCAGTTTTAATGTAGAAGGCGGACGTTGCGAGGAATGCGGGGGAGACGGCTTAAAGAAAATAGAAATGAATTTCCTTCCAGATGTCTATGTCGAATGCGAATCATGCCGTGGTAAAAGATATAACCGTGAAACTCTCGAAGTCTTATTTAAGACAAAATCAATTGCCGATGTACTCGAAATGCGAGTGAGTGATGCACTTGAATTTTTTGAAGATCTTCCGAGAATCAACCGAAAGATAAAAGCTATAAATGACGTCGGATTAGGCTATATTAAACTTGGACAGCAAGCAACAACACTTTCAGGAGGCGAAGCTCAGCGAGTAAAACTTGCAACAGAGCTAAGCAAAGTAAGTACAGGTAAAACTCTTTACATTTTAGATGAGCCGACGACTGGACTACATTTTGAAGATGTGCATATATTATTAGAAGTATTGAATAAACTCGTTGATAAGGGAAACACTGTTATAGTAGTTGAGCATAACCTTGATGTAATAAAAACTGCCGATTGGATTATTGACCTTGGTCCCGGGGGCGGAGATGAAGGAGGCAAAATAATTGCAGAAGGCACACCGGAAAAAATCATTCACAATAAGAAAAGCTTGACAGGAATATTTCTAAAAAAAGAATTCCATTGATTGCCCCTCATTGGAATTGAATAATTACGGATTCGAAATAGAACGATCCGTAGGACAGATTACTAATCTGTCACTTGAATGGGAAAAGATTGGTTTTGTGAAAGGCAGTGGGAACAGCAAACCGACTTTTGCACTTTGATGTACTATTAGAAAAATGGGGCAGAAAAGTAAATGATACAGTCTGCAGCCTAAATAGTGCAAAAGACAAAGTAGATTTAATCCAGCGTCATTTGCACTCCGTTTAATCGCTCCTGCTCTTAAAAACCTTACGAAATAGCGTAGGTTTCGGGCTGTTTTTTTATTTATATACTCTTTTCTTCTAATGGGATTACTATTACTATCCTTTTTCTAATAATATCCTCTCTAAACAGATTTTCCGAAGTTTCGAAAAGCATTCAGCTCTGAGCAATTGCTGTACAATAAAGTAATAAAGTTTATGAAAAGAGAGACTAAAGGGCACTTCTAAAAACTTCAATACCTGCCTGTTATTCGTATTCTGTAATTATCATGTTTATCCTGGAAAATATTACAAATAAACATGCCTTTTGGGGAAAAATATTACAAATAATTCATCATTCCGCTTTTATTCAAGAAATTTTTACCAGCATATCCTTTGTGGAAAATATTACAAATAAACTTGTTTATAATGGAAAATTATTACAATTTACACGCAGATTTATAATTATTCTGGAAAATATTTACAATGAGCGAATTAATATTTGCATCTGCTAACCGCCAAGAAGCATACAAAATATCCAAGATGCTTCAAGAAAAACAAATAAGGAAAATAGCACCAAGGGTTTATTCCACCAATTTTGAGGAAACCCCTCCCGTAATAATTAAGAGAAACATTCTTGAAATACTTGGCAATTTATATCCTCAAGCAGTCTTAAGTCATCGCTCTGCATTTGAATTCAAACCGACAGCAGCTAATCAGATTTTTGTGACATATTCCTACACCAGAAAAATAAAGCTTCCCGGTGTAACGATAAATTTTCTTGAAGGAAAAGGACCGGTTGAAGGTGACAATAAAATGATTGGTGAGTTGTTCGTTTCATCAAAAGAAAGAGCGTTTCTGGAAAATTTACAAATAACTAAAAAATCAGGCCCTGATTCAAAATCTTTGAGCATTCCTCAGATTGAGGAAAAGCTAGATGACATTTTAAGAATCAATGGAGAAGAAGCATTAAACCGTTTGCGCGATAGAGCAAGGGAACTATCTGGAACACTTGATATGCAGAAAGAGTTTGAATCGCTGAACAAAATTATTGGTGCGTTGTTTGCAACCAAGCCTTCAAAAATATTAAAGTCAAATTTAGCTTTATCGCGTGCTGCCCGTTTACCTTATGATAGAAATAGGATTGAACTCTTTGAAATCCTTTTTAATTACCTGCATAACAAAGAATTTAAAGAACTTCCGGATAAAAACTTATCTTTAAGCTCATTCAGAAATTTCGCTTTCTTCGAAGCCTATTTTTCCAATTACATAGAAGGAACAGTATTCGAAGTTTCCGAAGCCAAAAACATTGTTGATACCGGTGTGCCATTACCTAATCGTGGAGACGATTCACATGACATTCTCGGTACTTATCAAATCGTTTCCAACAGAAACGAAATGAAATTAATTCCATCTAATACCGATGAATTCTTAGGACTTCTTCAATCAAGACATAAGACATTGCTCGCTTCGCGTGTAGGCAAATCCCCGGGGCAATTTAAAGAAAAAAACAATAGAGCCGGAAATACTTTTTTTGTTGACTACAAACTCGTCAAAGGCACTCTTTCTCGAGGATTTGATTATTATAAAATTTTATCAAGTCCATTTGCGCGCGCTGCATATATTATGTTTCTTGTTAGTGAAGTACATCCTTTTGAAGACGGCAACGGAAGAATAGCAAGAGTGATGATGAATGCAGAGCTCGTTAACAAAGACGAGTCTAAAATTATTATTCCAACTGTTTATCGTGAGGATTATTTATTAACATTAAAAAAATTAACAAACGGCAAAGACCCTGTTCCCTTTATCGATATGTTGACCAAAGCGCATTTGTTTAGTGCACACCTCAACTATGATAATTATGATGATCTTTATAATTACTTAAATTCTCACAACGTCTTTTACGAGTCAGATGAAGGAAAACATTTAATCATTTAAATTTCTCCCTTTGTTCCTGATGCTTCACTTAAATCCTCGGAACTTTCTTTTTCAAGCTTATATCTTTTCTTCATTAACTTTGCACTCATTTCAACAAAATCAATTTTTTAGTCTTTTCAAATCTCCCTGCTTGCATTTTATAAAAATAAATTCCGCTTGCAAGATTACTTGCATTAAAAATAATAGAATAATCCCCCGCCGGTTTTTCTTCGTTAACTAAAACTGCAACCTCTCGACCAATTACATCATAGACTTTAATTGTAACAAAACTTGATTTGGGAATTGAATAATTAAGTATTGTCGTTGGGTTGAAAGGGTTAGGATAATTCTGATAAAGTGCGTAAGTCTTTGGAAAATCGGCGGCCACCGGGACAGAGTTCACACCGCTTGAACTTCCTGTATAACGCATTAACGCAAACCCGTCAAGGTTATAAAAGTCATTATATTCACAAGCTCCGGCTGCAACTATCTTGCCGTCAGTCTGGATTGCTACTGAATTGGCTTCATCAGAGAAAATAAAAGGCGTAGTTGTTATCCCGTTTGTGCCAAAAGTGTTATCTAAACTTCCACTCGTATTATATCGGGCTAAGGCAAAATCGTCACGGTTTCCATCACCCGAATATCCTGCAACCACAATCTTACCGTCACTCTGGATCGTCACTGAGTTAGCCTCCGACGACTGCTCAATAGCAGTAGTAACTATTCCATTTGTGCCGAATGTATTGTCTAAACTACCGTTCGTGTCGTAACGGGCAAGTCCAAAGGCATACAGATAATAACCTATTTCACTAAAGCCGGCCGTTACAATCTTACCATCGCTTTGTATTGCTAAAGAGTTAATAACATCACTCTCAGTTCCTACAGCAGTCACTACAATCCCATTTGTATTAAATGAATTATCCAGGCTGCCGTTACTATTATACCGGATTAAAGCAAAATAATTTTGATTATTGCTGCCTGAATATCCGCCAATAACTATTTTTCCGTCATTCTGAATTATAACTGACTTAGCTTCATTATCCTGCTGCAATGTGCCGGATATTTCTAAAGCTGTTGTTACCATCCCATTTGTCCCGAACGTATTGTCTAAGCTTCCGTCTGTATTATAACGAGCTAAAGCAAAAACGTATACATTTTGATTATTAATCCCTTCGTATGAAGTTCCGGCTGCAACTATTTTACCGTCTTGCTGAATAGCAATTGAGAATATTTTATCATCAGATTTGTTTACAGCAGTGGTTACAATACCGTTTGTACCAAAAGTATTATCCCGGCTTCCATCTTTGTTATAGCGTAGTAAAGCGAACATATGCAAATAATTTTCGGTAGCATACCCTGCCGCAATAATTTTACCATCGGGCTGGATCAAAGCGGAATAAGCTTTGTCATCGGAAAAACCAATTGCGGTAGTATCAACCCCGTTAATTCCGAATGTGCTGTCGATAATCCCGTTTTGATTATAACGAATCAATGCAAAAAAAGTTTGCGATGGAGCGCGTGCAAACCCGGCGGCAATAATTTTTCCGTCACTTTGGATTAATGTTGAATGTGCTTCACCATACCATCCAAAACCGGCAGACGTTCCGATACTGTTAATTACTTCCCCGGAGTCAGCAAAACTCATATCAAGCTGTCCGTCTTGTGCAAAAATTATTTTATCGAAAAAAATTAAAAAAATGACAACAAGATAAAATGCAGCTTTATTTTTTAACATGATATCTCCAATATTTTGTAAATCATTTATTGAATCTTACTTCAGTTTTTGAGTTCTATATAGAAAAAGGCATTGCCTTTATTTATTAAAAGAATGACCACTTGTGTCATTTCGAATCCGTCCGCTTTCAGCGGATTAGCCGGAGCTTGCCCCGTATGCGGGAAGAAATCCCACGAATAGCTTAGACAGCCAAGTAGATCATGAGATATCTCAGTCGCAAAGCTCCTTCGATATGACAGGGAGAAGCAGTTGTCATTAGTAAGGAGTCCCGCATACGGGATAAATCATCGACTGAGAAATCTTTTAAATTTTCAACAAAGGAGATTTCTCTCGGAGTTTATCCCGATTGCGGGAGTCAATGGCAACAAAGTAGTTCTGCAACAGTCTCGGTAGACAAGCTTTTTATGTCAAGATATTTGAAATGATTTTCCATATTCCATCATACATCTTCCATATCCCATACTCCATACTCCATATCCCATCCTCCATTGTACTCATTTCAAATAAATCATCTTCTTAACCGATTTGTAACTTCCAGCTTCAAATGAATAAAGGTAAATGCCAGATGCCAAAGCCTCATCGTTGTTATTCCTTCCGTTCCACTGAGCCTTATAAGTACCTGCATCTTGAAATGCGTCTACCAATGTCGCTACTTCCCTTCCTAAAATATCATAGACTTTCAGTTTCACATTTTCTCCCTTTGGCAAATCATATTGAATTGTCGTGGAAGGGTTGAAGGGATTAGGATAGTTTTGGGCTAAACTAAAATCCTTTGGTACCTGAGTATTTATATCAACAATGCCCGTAACCGTGCTTATCTCGGCTCTTATGTAAAGAGTGATATGCCAATTGAGACTGTCCAATTGAGTCCAGTTATAAATGCTCGCATCTCTATACCACCCTCTTCCATTTGATGAAGTGCTGTCATATCCGATTGCAGGCTCATGTGTACCGTCGTATATAACTCCTACAAAGAATTCTTTAGAATTTGGAGTTGTTGGATTAACCGAAATAGAAACATTGACTGTATCCCAACCGGGTATATTTGAAGGAGTGATATTATCAAATAGAACGCCGTAAGTAGCCGGTCCAAGTACGCCATTCGAATAATTAGCACATGCATCTTCATAAGGAGAAAAGCTGCCCACACCTCCCGAATGATCCGCGGTTATATAATACATAAGCTTAGTAATTTGAAAAGTATTTGACGGAGCCGTTAACCTGTTTGCTATTATGGTATTTTTATTGGGAAACTTTAAATAAATTCCCCTTGCCGGAGTAATATTATTATCAAACGAAAGCAGAAAGTCACTTGAATCGGTAGTTGTATTAGTACTAACGTGAGAACTGTATACGCCGTTACCATGCGTTGCAATTACAATTTTGCCGTCAGTCTCACGGGAAATAACCATATCGCTAACTACATTTCCAATTGTGTTAGCGCCTTCCTGCGCCCAGACCGTGGATGTGCCGTTTAGTTGCGTTGTTGAATAGAGCCCCGTGCTTGTTGCTACGTAATAAGATTTTGTACCTCCATAATTTAAGATTGAAGCCCACCGGCAGGAAGGACCATTGCCGGAACCATCAGGATTTTGTTCTAAATTTCCGGCTATATCTAACCAACTATTCCCTCCATCAGTTGAATAATAAAGGCTTATTACATTATAATTTGAAAATACGAGCAGCACATTATTTGCGTTGTCAGGGTCTACCGCAATGCAGCTTACGTAAGCATTAGCGGGGAAGCCTTTATTTGTCCAAATGTCAACCGGCATCGGGTTACCTGAATTTGCGTTGTCTATCCGGTAGACCTTTCCATATTCAGTTCCGAAGTATAACCTGTTTGCCGGAGTTTTAGATATGCCAAGCGCTGTAATTACATCATTTGCAATTGCCGTATTGCCCATTGCCGTCCAATTAACATCTGTGGCATAATTTGTAGTATCCGGTATTTTACTTAAATCACTATTTCTCCACACACTGTCGCCGGCAGCCATATACATTAAATTGCTATTGTTGGGATCAAGTAAATAAGGTGTTACAAATAAAAAGTTAGTCCCCCCTTTTGGTTCAACCTCAGCCCAATTCAAAACATTACCCTGACCGTCCAAGTTTAGTCTCTGCAAAAGACCATTCTGAGCACTTATGTAATAGTATGTCTTGTTATTCGCAATGGCTGTGATGCATCCGTCACCACCCCACAACTGGACCCATGGCGACATTCCATTTGTCGAATTGAAAAAGTAATCACTGTTGTCCTGCATGCCTCCAATTACAACGTTGTCTCCGCTTGCTGCCTGATCCATCGCGACACTATAAAATTGCGAAGTAATATAACCATTATTCAAGCTTGTCCATGTTACAAGCGAAGAAGTTACATCGTTAGTTTTGCTTATTCCTCCATCATTACCTGAAAATACAACTTTAGGATTTGAAGGTAAAAATACTAATGCATGCTCATCCGGATGCTGGTTGGGATAATCATTGTTGTCGTTACTCCTTGCATATCCGCCGACCCAGTCGGAAGTGTTAATAGCCGTTGCAAAACCATCTGTCGACCTATAAAGATTAGTACCGCCGATAATTACAAAATTAGGATCGTCGGGCTTAACCCTTACAAGCAGATCGTATGAGCCTTGAGAATCAAAATTGCCATCCATGCCTCCAAGTGCTGGAATATTTGATGACCGGTCTTCCCATGGAGATACGTTTCCGTCGGTGTACTTCCATAGACTATGACCAAGTGTTCCTACTCCGGGAGTCTCGGCTAAAAAGTAAACTTCATTTTCGTCTGAAGGGGCAATGCCGATGACTGTGCGGCGATAGGTGGTGGACCAGGTCGACGGTGTTATGTCTGTCCAAGTAATTCCGTCTGTAGATCGCCATACCCCTGCCTGTGTGCCATCGCTGCTCAAGACGGCATACACCGTACCAGTGGAGGTCACCGCAACATCGGTGAACTCTGAGTAAGGAGACTTTCCCCCGAGTACGACACTCCACGAGTTCCCACCATCTGTGCTTCTTTCTATCGCACCGTAGGTGGCAGCATAAACAACATCCTGTGCTGTATTTGAAGGATCAGCAGCAATATTCCAGACATACTGGAAAAAATATCTAAAGGCCTGTGGGGAGTTACCTTGAGTTGAAGTTAAGATCTGCCAGCTTTGTCCATCGTCAGTAGATTTGAAAATTCCATCTCCCGAATAAGGGGCTGAATAATTATCACTAGCTGAAGTACCTTCTGGGAATTCGCCTGTACCATAATAGAAAACATTTGTATGCCCGGGTCGTGTATCTTGGGCCACACAAGTTACGCTTTGTAGTTGTTCGGGGGCAGTAGTTTTGTTCCAGCTATTCCCTCCGTCGGAAGAACGCCACATACCGCCGGAAACTCCGCCTGCAAGAATTACATTTTCATTTGAAACATCTACCGCAAGCGCTCTTGTCCTGCCGCCTACATTGGAAGGTCCAAGCGATGTCCATGTTGTGCTTTGTACTTTTTCCATTCCTTTTTCCATTGGAACCTCTTCAACAGTAGGAAGCGTCTTTGCATATTCTAATTCAAGCTTTCTAATGTTACCGGGTATTCTATTAGTTACCGGATTGCGAAGCATCATAAATTCATATTTTAACCTGTCCTTAATATTCTCATTCCCTTCACCTTCTTTTCTAATTCCGGCAGAATTAGAAAAACTTTGTGCACTGGATATTGAAGGAATAGAAAAGAAAAACACAGCCGCAGTTACAAGCAAAGAGTTTTTTAAAAAGTTTTTCATAGTATTATTCCTAAATAATGTTTTTAATTTTGCCGGTATCCGTAAATAGCATACCGGTTTGTTTTATTGTTTTCATTCAATCGAATAACCATTTCGATATCTCCTATAAAGGATGAGCCAACAGTTAGTCCCGGATAGAATTCAGTCATATTGGGAAATAAATCTTTAGTAGTAGCGCTTAGAGTAAAATAGAAATGTATTTGAATTAAATTCCCGGTTAATAACGGCGGGAAAGCACTGCCATAGCCCAATATCGAATCCACTCTTACAACAGCATTGCAAGGCTTCCGGGAACAGGGATCTTTAGCAGAACTTTTATCGAGTGTAGAATCAATCGATACAATTGTGCCTGCAATGCGGCAATGACCGGGAGCTATGTTATTGTTTCTCCAAACATTTCTTTTACCCGTAGAGTTTATGTTTTTATTATCCTGCTTTATTATGTCATGACTGCAGCCTGCTAAAAAGAAAACACAAAGCATAAATAATATTTCTGGATATTTGGTATATACAATCATAAGTTTTATAAAAAAATTGTTAGATTAATTCCGGAAACAGTTTTATATTTTAGAAAATTTCATTTTATATTCATTTACTATTATGACACTTGCCTACCGGCACCTGTCTACCGATAGATAGAGGCAGGTTTGTCGCCTGACGCTTTTTAGTTTAATATCATTTCCATCATTCGTGAAATCAGTGAAATCTGTGTCTATTTCAAGTAAATCATCTTCTTAACGGATTTATAGCCGCCGGCATCAAAACTGTATAAATAAATTCCGGAAGCTAAGCTTGCGCCTCTATCATTCCTTCCGTTCCATTGCACTTTATAGCTTCCGGCTGCCTGAAAATCATCTACCAATGTCGCCACTTCCCTTCCTAAAATATCATAAACTTTTAGCTTCACGTTTTCTCCCTTAGGCAAATCATATTGAATTGTGGTGGAGGGGTTGAATGGATTAGGGTAGTTTTGTGTTAAGCTAAAATTCTTTGGGACCTTAGTATTTATATCAACAATACCTGTTATCTCGCTTACTTCCGCTCTTATGTAAAGTGTTGCAGGAAAAGGCGGGTTATAATTATCCATTTGAGTCCATTTAGAATAATTTACATCATATTCCCATGCTCTTCCGTTCGAAACCGTATCCAGTCCAATAAGCGGCTCATCCTTCCCGTCATATTTCACTCCTACAAAGAAATCATTACCGGAAGTATTAGGATTTGTAATATTGCTCGAAGAAATATCAATTGTGTTCCATCCTTTTACCGGAGTATAAAGTTGACCGGAATAAATAGAATTGTTTGAAGGCATACCGAAAAAAGTAATGCTGCCCGGATAAACAACCGGGCAAAAGCTTGCTGTTCCTGTCGAATCATCACCTTCTATATAATAAATTAGTTTAATTATTTTAAAAGCATTATTAGGAGCTGTTAAACGGTTTGCCAGTATCATGCCGGGGGTAGTAGATGACTCGTAAACTCCTGTTTCAGGGCTGTTATTGTCGTAAGACAACAGGATCCCGCTGGTATCTGTACCACCGGTAATCATTTCCGAAAGAGGACGGCGCCAAACTCCGGTCATAGCTACCCCAGCAAATAGATATGTCCCGTTAAATGCAAGTGAATTAATATTACTCTCTAAGCCCGAATTGACCGCTGTCCAACTGGTTCCATTGTTCGTGCCAAGAAAAACACCCTGATCAGTTCCGGCAAAGAGATTCGTACCAACAACTGCAAACGAATAAACATAATAACCGATTGAACCCTGATCGACCGCTGTCCAACTGGTTCCATTGTTCGTGTCAAGAAAAATACCGTCACCATTAGTTCCGACAAAGAGATTCGTACCGATAACTGCAAGCGACTGAACACTACGATAATCCGGTAAGTACGAATTGACCGGTGTCCAACTGGTTCCATTGTCCGTGGAAAGAAAAACTTTCGCACCAATTCCGGCAAAGAGATTTGTACCTGAGACGGCAAAAGCAGAGACACCGTTGTCTGCCGGCAGGCCGGTATTGACCGGTGTCCAACTGGTCCCATTATTCGTGGAAAGAAAAACACCGCCACCAGTTCCGGCAAAGAGATTTGTACCGATAACTGCAAGCGATGTAGCATCAGTATGCGTTAAGCCCGAATTGACCGCTGTCCAACTGGTTCCATTGTCCGTGGAAAGAAAAACACCGCCGCCGTTAGTTCCGGCAAAGAGATTTGTACCGATAAATACAAGCGAAGGCACGGATAAATTCGTTAAGCCCGAATTGACCTTTGACCAACTTGTTCCATTGTTCGTGCCAAGATAAACACCGCCGCCATATGTTCCGGCAAAGACATTATCGCCTGAAACTGCGATGCCCCAGCTCTCGGCGAATCGCATATTTGTTTGCACCCATTGCGCTTGAGCATTAAAATAGAAAGTATAAACTATTAATACTGACAGAAATAAAAATTGCTTTTCCATTTTAGGCTCCAATTTATTTTACTAACTCACCTTACGCAAAAATCGTTATTTAAGGCTATAATTTAGGCTTGTCTTACATAAGCTTTATAAAAAAATTAAATTAGAAAGCAACGCTGGCAAGAAGAGCAAAAACTCCATTTTTACTATCGCTTCCGTCGCTTGCATTTGTTCCTGTTGCTAAGGAGTACCGCAGTTCAACACCTAAAATAGTTGGACCGACATTAAAATTTACGCCACCGCCGAACATGATGTTGAAATCAAAACCATTTGTAATATCTTTTTCATCTGTTGTTTGGGTTTGTCCGTTAAATGTTGTTTCAAGGCTTGATGCTACATTAAAGGCAAAATCAGGACCCGCATAAATATTTACGCCGACAGGAGAACCCGGAGCCAATGGAATGTAGAACTTTAACAAAGCGGGAATTTCAATGTAATTAAGAGATAAAGTGTAGCTTACACCTTGAATTGTTCCTGAAGTTCCTTTCATCGAATATAATACTTCAGGCTGCAAACCGAACATCGGCACAAAATTCCAAGTCATAAAACCGCCAATAATTAAGCCGGTTTTTGTACCAGCTCCCGGAGGTACGTCTTTTCCGCTCTCGTTTGCAAAGTTCAATCCGACTTTTGCGCCAAACTTTAGATCGTTCTGAGCGGCGACGTTAAAAATAAAACCGGCAAGTAAGATTAGTACTATTGCGAAGAAAATTTTTTTCATGATGATTCTCCTATATTAAATAAATGATTATTGCTAGATTAATTCCGGAAACAGTTTTATATTTTAGAAAATTTCATTTTATGTTCATTTCAAGTAAATCATTTTCTTAACTGATTTATAATTTCCTGCTTCAAATGAATAAAGGTAAATGCCGGATGCCAAAGCCTCATCGTTGTTATTCCTCCCGTTCCATTGAACCTTGTATGTTCCTGCTGCCTGATATGCATCTACCAGCGAGGCTACCTCCCTGCCGAGTATATCACAAACTTTTAATTTAACGTTTTCTCCCTTCGGCAAATCATATTCTATAGTGGTAGATGGATTAAACGGATTTGGATAATTCTGAGATAATTCAAAATTCTTCGGTATTTCCGTACTTATATCAACTATGCCCGTAACCGTACTTATCTCGGCTCTTATGTATAGAGTAATATGCCATGGCGGATTAAGGCTGTCTAATTGAGTCCAGTTGTAAATGTTTCCATCATTATACCATCCTCTTCCATTTGACGAAGTGCTGTCATATCCGATTAAAGGCTCGTGTGTACCGTCGTACACAGCTCCTACAAAGAATTCTTTGTCATCATAACCAGGTGACGGATTAACTGATATTGGAGCAGAAGAAAGATCAACAGTATTCCAGCCCGGTATGTTTGAAGGAGTATAAGTATTTCCTAAATTTCCGTAAGTAGCCGGTGCAAGT
This sequence comes from Bacteroidota bacterium, assembly GCA_021817845.1. GTDB lineage: Bacteria > Bacteroidota > Ignavibacteria > Ignavibacteriales > Ignavibacteriaceae > FEN-1297. The sequence continues at coordinate 214,653 of JAKAFW010000001.1, read as the reverse complement.
GCGCCATTCGAATAAGTAACACATGCATCTTCAAATGGAGAAAAGCTGCCATTACCTCCCGAATTATCCCCGACTATATAATACATGAGCTTTGTAATTTTAAATGTATTTGTTGGTGCGGTTAGCCTGTTTGCTATTATGGTATTTTTATTTGGAAGCTGTGAATATATTCCTCGTGTAGGTGTAAGGTTATTGTCGAAAGAAAGAAGTGTATTACTTGAATCGACAGGGGTGTTTACATTTACATGCGTACTGAAAATTCCTTTCCCGTGTGTTGCAACTACTACTAAGCCATCTGTGGCACGTGCATCTATTGCATCTACAACTGCATTGCCGATTGTGCCGGCTCCTTCCTGCGCCCATACGGTTTTATCGCCATTCAAAGTTGTAGTTGAATAAACACCGGTGCTGGTACCTACAAAATAAATATTCGAGCCGTTTACAGTCAAAATCTTAACCCACCTTGTTGAAGGACCATCTCCGGAACCATCAGGATATTGTTCCAAATTTCCTGAGATTGAAGTCCATGTGTTGCCTGCGTCGGTAGTATAAAATAGACTCTTAACCCAATAATTTGAAAAACATGCAATTGCTTTATCGCCGTCATTCTGATCTACGGCTATACAAATTGCATAAGCGCCGGAAGGCAGTCCTTTATTTGTATAAATATCTACAGGTTTTGAGTTTACGGAATTAGCATTATCTAATCTAAATATTTTTCCGTCTTCAGTTCCGTAATAGATTCTGTCAGCAGGAGTTTTAGAAATTCCTATAGCAGAAATATAGGAACCAGAAGTTGATGTGTTATTTAGTTCAGTCCAGTTAATATTCGTTGAAGTTTGTTGACCATTAAGCGGTATTGCAGTAACATCTGAGTTTTTCCAGATATAATCTCCCTGTACGTAATATATTACTTTATTGTCATTTGGATCAAGAACGAATGGTTCCAAAATTGCAATCTGACCCGAGCTGCCGAGTGGAGGATAAATTGCGCCGCTTGAAACGACATTACCACTGTTGTCCAACAAGACCCTACCAACATTACCAAATTGGTGAGATACATAGTAAGAGGATCCATCATCGGATATATAACAAAATGTTCCGTCACCTCCGTATATTCCTTTCCATGAAGACGAGGTGGAACTCGAGTTAGTAAAAATTGTTCCGTTGTCCTGAGATCCGGAGATAATTATATTGTCGGTTGCAGCATGGTTAATTGCAACAGAATAGAATTGAGTTGTATAATAACCATTGTTTAACGACGTCCACACCGGTGGAGAATCCATATCATTATTAGTTTTAAAAACACCGCCATCACCTCCGACATACATTACACCGGAATTTGATCTGGAAAAAATAATTGCATGATGATCAGCATGATCCGTATTAAATTGCAAAGTGGCTTCAGAGGTATCATTAAGTACCGTAGTGTTTGAAGAAGTTGCGAAACCGTCAGTCGATCTATATAAGTTTATTTCGCCGATAAAAACAGTATTTTCATCATCCGGTTTAACAGCTATGCTAAGAGCATACCCATATTGAGAATCAAAGTCAGTAAAATATCCATAAGAAGGTAAATTTGCAGAACGGTCTTCCCAGCTGCCGCCACTGCCGGAGCCATCACCGGATAAGTAAGTATATTTCCAAAGAATATGACCGTCAGTTATTCCGCTTGAAGTATCCGATAAGAAATAAATTACATTCTCATCTGAAGGAGAAACTGCAATTGCCGTCTGATTAGTGTTGATTGGAAAGTTATTCGGAGTAATATCCGTCCAATTTACACCATCTGTAGATCTAAATATTCCTCCGATCAATGGAAATGAACCATAATTTAATGCAGCATAGAATACACCTTTCGAGGTTACAGAAATGTTACTGTATAATCCAAACAAGTTTGGAAGCGTTGTATCCCAGGTTGCACCTCCATCGGTGCTGCGCATTATACCACTCCATGTTGCAGCTAAAATTTCATTTTGATTTGAATTTGCCGGATTTGTAACAATATTATATACAACCGAGAAAGCCGAAGAGGATATTCCATCCGGTGTGGCGGTAGAAGGCAATACCGACCAGGAATTCCCATCATCAGTCGATTTAAAAACTCCGTTACCTAAAAACATTAAACTGGAATCAAGTCCAATCCCGGCGGTAGCAGAATTTACTATACCGCCTAGAAAAATGTTAAACTCTCCCGTTCCATAATACCAGGTATTAGTTTTCCCGGGGCGGGTATCCTGTGCTACACAAGTAACACTCTGCAAATCTCCGGGAGTAGTTTTCTCCGACCATGAAGCGCCGTCATCAGTAGATTTCCACATTCCTCCGTTAACACCGCCGGCAAGTATTGTATTTTCATCGTTAACATCTAAAGCAAGTGCGCGAGTTCTGCCTCCGATATTGTAAGGTCCGCGTTGAGTCCAATTATATGATTGCACAGATTGCGGATTCTTCATACCGCCTTTTTTTAATAAGAGTTCTTCTTTAGTGGGAAGAGTTTTGGCAAAACTTAATTCCTTTTCTCTAATATTTATTGGTATTTGTCCTGTAGCGGGATTCCTTAGTTGAAGCCATTTTAATTTCTGGCGGGAATTTGGGTTATCAAGATTACCGTTATTGAAGGAATTATTTTGGTTTCCTTTGCTTTTAATTTTCGGATTTCCTGCAAGGACAGGATTTTCCAATCCCAAAGTCAGAATTGCAAAAAAACAAATAAGGAAATACCTTTTAACCTGCATTTTGCTGCCTCCAGATTTCTTAAAATAATCTGTTTTTTATTTAGTTTAACTCAAAAATTCAATTAGCAGATATTTTACCTGTAACGCTTAAGGTTTTTGTTACAGTAAAGCTTGCTTTAGAACCGGATGCTTTATTTCCAGCAAATGTTAAACTCCATGTGCCGAGATATTTAACATATCCTGTTCCGGCATTCTGGCATTGGAATTCTTCATCTTTAAGAAACAAGTTATTGTTGGCGTTAAAAGTTTGAGAATTGCCAATCGGATTTTGAACAACGACTTTAATTAAATTTACATCATCCGTAGTACAATGCGCAGAAAAGGTGAGGCCGGCATCGCCTGTAGCTAATGTAACAGGCTGTGCACTAATGTTAAAATCAGGCGGAACAGTTGGAGGCGGGGTTACCGGGTTATTATCTGATTTTTTACAACCAGACATAGCTATTACTAGAATAACTATTAACAGAGGATAATATATTTTTTTCATAATGTTTTTCCTTTTTATTATTATTATGTGATGTTGTCAAAATAACTTGATATATTATTTACTTTCTTTATCGATACCGTTTTGCCTGTATACGTATCCGCACTTATGGCAGCATTTTCCCGTTGGATAAATAACCGGCGCTTCACAATTGGGACATTTTTCTACCATCTTTTCACCGCATACGATACAATGAATTTGCTCTTCTTCTATATGACAAAAATTTCCGCATGACAAACAGAGCTTAAATTTGTCGACTATCTTTTTGTCCAATGTTTTACCTTTGCAATTAGTTAATAAAATTTTTACAGCACAACTTGCCTTTATAAATGCAAATTATATTCCATACGGGAAGGGTTTGATTTGTAAGATTTTTGAATAGTAAGCTAAAGAGCAGGTAAACTTATCTTTACATCAGGTAAAGTTTAGTTTACCTTCAAGCTTATAGGCTGAGAGGTATTAGTCGATTAGAATAAGGTGGTTGCTTTTTTAATTTCCCTGTTATCAAACTCGATTAATAACTTATAATCGTCGATATAAATAATATTTGCGGGAATAATCATCTTATTTTCCATTTTTACTCCAGGGTTTTATTTTTATAATTTTTTGTCCCTTTTCCTTTCTATTCCAATTCATATAGCTCCTTCAAAATATTGTGAAGCGCCTGCCGGCTTATCCCCGCAATCTCTGCTGCATCATTTATTTTGCCGTTGGTTTTTTGCATGAGGCTTGAAAAATATTCTTTCTTAAATTTTTGAAGAGAAACTTTATAAGTCTCATCGCCGGTCGGCGTATTTTCTTTTAAGCATCGCCCAGGCAAAATATCAGGATTGATTATTTGGTTGTCGTCAGCTCTAACAACTGCATTGGTCATGATATTTTTTAACTCCCGTACGTTCCCTTTCCAATTATAATTTTCCATCGCTTTTATCGTTTCATACGGAAGCACTAAGCCTCTCTTATTAAATTTTCGGGATAAAGTCTTTAGAAAATATTCAGCTAAATTTTTTATTTCGTCTTTTCGTTCCCTCAGCGGAGGGATATGAATATTGATTACTTTTATCCTGTAGTAAAAATCTTCTCTTAATTTTCCCAGTTCAACAAGCTCTTCAAGGTTTTTGTTAGAGGCTGCTACAAGTCTAACATCAAGCTTTATGTCTTTGCCTGTTTTTTGACCAACCTTATTAATTTCCTTATACTGCATAAATTTCAAAAGCTTCAGTTGTATCTTCTCGTTTATTTCAGAAATTTCGGGGAGGTAAATTGTACCGCCGTTTGCAGCTTCAAACTTACCTATCTTTGCTTCATCCGCGCCGGAAAAAGCTCCTTTCTCATGCCCGAACAATTCGGATTCAATTAAGTTCTCGCTTAAAGTATGTAAAGAAACTGCCGAGAATAATTTATTTTTTCTTTTACTTCTTAAATGAATTTCTCTTGCAACAATATCTTTGCCTACACCGGTTTCGCCTGTTAACAATATATGTACGTCCTGGTTTGCAAATTTTTCTATATCGTATTCCACTTTTCGCATAGCTTCGCCGGACACAATAAACTTATCTATGCTTTCATCAAAAGCATCTTCCAAGGCATTTAGTTTAATGTTTAATTCTCTTTGCTTAAATGCGCGCAGGATTTTTTCAACAAGCACTTCCCGGTTAAAATCTTTTTGTATAAAATCGGCAGCGCCAAGCTTCATAGCTTTAACCGCTGTTTGGACATTACCATGGTCTGTAATTATTATTACCGGTAAAAGAGGGTCGACTTCAGTGTGAATTTTTTCAAGTATATCAAGACCGTATATATCCGGCAGCTTTAGGTCAAGCAGGACGAGATTTATATCTTTCTTCATAATAACTGCCAATCCCTTGCTGCCTGTTTCGGCTTTGAAAATTTGGAATTCATTCTTCAGAACGAATTCAACATCGTTCATGAAAGAAACGCTGTCGTCTATGATTAGTAGCTTTTGCATTTAATATCCTTCTTAAATTGACTTCAACTTCATTACAAATAAAGCACCGCCGGCTTCACTATTGGCTGCCGCAATCTCTCCTTCATAATTAGCAAGACATTTCTTGACTATGCTTAATCCAATTCCATGTCCATTTGCTTTGGTCGTAAATCCTTCGGAAAATATTTTTGATATGTTTTCAACCGGAATTCCTTTCCCGTTGTCTTCAACTTTTATTATTACTCTATCATCCTCACAGCCGGCTTCAATTTTTATTACTCTGTTTTCAATCTTCTTCTCTTGCAATTCATCAATCGCATTTTGAATTATTATATTCATCGACTCGTTAAAATCGGAAGATGATATAATCGCATTTAACTTTTCCTTTGTTTGATAAAACTGAATTATAATATCCGGATTCTGTTCCCGGAATTTCTTGATTGCAAGGTTGATTGCTTCTGCAGTATCGATAGAGAAATTAGATTGCACAATTTTTCGCAGTCCCGTTAAATCTTCTCTAATCTTTTTAATTGAAAGAATAGTTTCTCCCTTAGCCTTAATTTTTTCTTTCACTGACATTCCGTTTAGCAGCAGTTCACAGCTACTCGATATTTGACCACTGCTCTGTAAAATTGAGACGGCATAATTTGAGTACTTTAAGCTTTCTTCACCATTTGTATCCAACTGATTTAATAAGCTATATATCCGATTAATTTCCGGAAGTACGGCGCTTTTATATTCAGCAAAAGCAGAACCGATTCTCTCCAGGGCTTCTTTTTCATAATTACTTTGAACTTCATTTTCCGGATTAATATTTTCAATCAACAAAGAAAGCCGGTGTAATATGATCAGCATTCCTTCTCCGTGACCGAACCTCTTAAGCACTGCTAATAAATTATCAGGAACGTTATATCCCGCAATGCTCTTTGATTCCTTGTTCCGAATTAAAAGTAGAAATGAAATCGTAAAAATGCTTGCTATTAGCAGAGGAAGGATTTCATCTGTAAAAAGATTTGTTGAATTGATAATATAATACGATGGCCCGAAATAGAACGACATGCTTTCAACGGAGACAATTTTAACTGCGTAAAAAACAATTAATGATAACATTAATATCTTCCAATTTATATAAAATCTCTTCGGCGCTGCTCTGTACAACTTTAGTTTAAGTGCAGCAAAAGATATGAGAGAAGTAAATATTATTGAAAGTAAAATTATTTCTAAACCTAAAATTATAAAGCCGTTCCCATAGAAAAATCTCAGTAAGGCTTTTTTAACTAAAAAGTAATTTCTCTTTAATCCGCTGTTTTCCGTAACGGTAATAAAAGTATTTGGCATTACTGAAATTCTTTTAGTTATATGCGACGCTGGGAAATTAACAACAAGGATTAATGAATCTTTTAAACTGCCAAGCCCAAAATGCTGAATCTTGGAACTGGAGCTTGCATATCCGTATCCTCCGCTTACTTCTCGATAACCTATAAGATAATTTCCATGATACAATTTTAATTTTGCACCTACTGCATCTCGATTGCTTTCATCGCCCTCGACCTTTACTGAAAGATAGTTATTACTGCCGTTCAATCTGGTTGAATTTAATAAGAAATATGTATAACCGCCGTTTTGATTCATTACTAAATCTAAAAATCCCTTGTTCCCAAAATCTGCAGTAGCCAAACCGGTGTTATAAGAATCCTGAATAATACCTGGCGGGATAGCAGAATCGGTAATATCCTTGAAGTGAATCATGCCTGTACTATCGGCACCCAAGTTCTTAAAAATCTTTATTCCTCCTAAACAGGCGATTGCAATGTCCTGCCAGCCGTCGTTATCAAAGTCACCGAACACGGCACCGTAAGTACGAAAATTTCCATTTAGTCCGCATTCATTGGTAATATCCTTAAAAGTTCCATCGCCATTGTTCAGATATAATTTATCGCCTCCGGCTCTATTTCCTACAAACAAATCAAGATAGCCGTCGTTGTTTAGATCTGCAAAGAAAACAGAATTAGTTTCTTTTAAGTCGCTTCCTCCGACATTGCTTTCTTTAGTATGATCAATAAACTCACCTTTGCCGTTATTAAAAAACAATTTGTTTTCTTTCATCCAATTACCTACATAAAGGTCCAGGTAACCGTCATTATTAACATCTCCGAAAACAGCGCTTATTGATCTGCCACTGGAATTTAATCTATAGCTATTAGTTTTATCATCCAAAGAAATTCCATGATCGTTTATAAAAAGCTTATTGGACTTAAAAAAGCTTGTACAAAACACATCCAGATAACCGTCGTTATTAATATCGCCCAAAATTGCGCCTTCACTTCGCCACATATTAACATTAAAATTATATTCTTTAGTAATGTCCTGGAAATAACCTTTCCCGTTATTTAAATAAAGTGAATTGGAATAAGACAGATTGGTAAGTATTATATCTTCTGCTCCGTCCTCGTTAATATCCCCTATTGCTACTCCTAAATCAAAATCATTGGTTAAATTATGTGATGTATTTGATGACACTTCCCCTGCAATTCCTCTTTGTTCTGCAAGATTATCTGGTAAAAAATTAGTTCGCTTAGGAATAGAAATGAATAATTTGTTCTTATCATAAACATCAACTACATAAATATCATTCATGCCGTTGTTATCTAAATCCTCTATACCCACACCATAAGAAGAAGCTAGCTGGGCAAGCCGTTCTATTGAAAAAACAAGATTTTTATTTAATCCGAAATGAAAATTTTGCCCTTTGCTAAAAGTTTTCGTGATTAAAAATAACTTACCAGGATTGATCACTACTATTGAATCTTTGTTTATTATTCCTAAATTATAAGGATTTGTAACCGGAAGTCTTGCGATAACTTTCCATGATTTGTCGGCAAAATATTTCTTATTTATTTTCTGCTCAAGGAGAAGCCCATTATTTGTCAGACATACAAAATCACTATCCCCCAGCAATTTAATATCGACTATGTCGCTTGTTCTAATACTGTCGCTATTATCTAATCGTACATAATCCTTTTTGATAAAAGAATATTTATTTAGTTCGGGATTCTTCAAGTAATAGAAAAGATTTTTATTAGTTTGAAATATGCCGAACGTAGTATCTACAAAGTCTAATCCTATTATCCTTTCTTCATCGGCTCTATTAAATTCCGAACTCCGGTTAAGGTTAAATAATCTTTTTAATTCATACTTATTATTTGGCAGCTTTTGTAATAAACTAACGCTCATCCCGCCGAACACTAAAATATTTGCATCGTTAAATGTAGCTGCTATTTGCAGTCTTTCATCAATATTGTAATGACGGAAAGGGTAATGATTAAATGATATATTAAAATCACCATCCGGCTTTGTAATTATATTGACAATTCCATATTCAAGAAAAGAAGTAATTAAGATTTGATTTCTGTTTAAAAACTTTACGCCTGTTATATTTTGCGAAAACGGAATTACAAACTTATGAGAGTCAACAATATTAAATTCATTGCCCTTTTTCTTAATCTTCGATATGAATAATATATACTTTAATTGGTAGTTGATTCCTTTTGGATGAACTGAATATGCAATATATCCCTCATTAAAATCCATATCCGGGATATAATAATCGTGGACATCTACAATATCTTTTATTGAATGACCATCATAGTAACCAATACCATTTTGAGTTAACGAAAATATTTCATGGTTTTTCGAAATTATTGAGAACCAGTATTTATTATTTGATTTATAATCCAGTTCTTTAATTATCCAATCGGATGGTTTCTCATGCAAATGCTTTTTAGAGGACCGAATAAAATTATGCCCGGGATTTACAGAAGATTTATTACCGCAGTTAACTGAGAAAAGGAATAAAGCCAAAGCAAAAAAGTAAAATAGAGCGATCCGCAACTTCGTCCTATTGATTGTTATAATTTTCATAACTATAATTTGATAAAAAAAATCTTTAGAAAAAAGAAGTACCACACATTATTTTTTCGACTGTAGTTCTAAATATTTTAATTCAAGTAAAAGATGGATGCTACCAGCGTTAAGAAAATAATAATTATCTTTTCGTTGTTTTATCTTTAAGCACCAAATTAATGAGCAAATATAAATGGCTTCTGTTTTCTACTAATTCATTCAGAAGCCGTATCATTATTGCCAGGTTGAATTTATAATATGATCTCAAATTGCGGAATAATCTTAATAAATCATCTTTTACGGAAGAAAAAAAATTAGTTATATCGAGGTTCATCAAGTTTAAAAAATAAAAAAGACCCGGTTCCACTGAAACCGGGTCTTTATTATCTAATTCATGTGCATTCTTCCTGTCAGAATCTCCATCTCGAGTTTAATGCAACTGAAAGATATTTCCCCGAGTTGCTTACTAGAGATTGCATATCAAGTGTACTTAAGTTGAACTCAAGTACCCCTGCTTCAATACCTAGTCCTAAACCCCAATGAAATCCCGTTAATCCTCCAAATGAAAATCCGGTTCTTAGATAAGGAATCCAATTCATCGGTTTCCATTCAGCTCCGATTGATATCCTTGTCTTCGTAGAATTACCTGGCACATCATTAAAGCCTTGGTTAATATCCATAGCCACAAGCAATGTACCCGGCCAGCTATTTGCTCCAAAATCAAATTTATATGCAGCTCCTAGCCTTAGCGCCGTCGGTAAACTTGTCGAAAAACTGCCTGTACTGTCACTTGTTCCCTTAAATTTATTCTTCAGAGAATCCCTCTGGCTTTGCTGAACAAGATCAGTTGCCGTAAATTGACCCGATGAAGACGTAATTGCAGCGTTCTTATCCCAATTTATATTTCCGATATCTGTTATTGCAACACCAAAATTCCATTTGCTGCCGATGCTTGCACTCAAGCCGAAATCAATTCCAAGACCTGTTCCTGCAGGAGTCGGGAATGGGGTCATTTTACCTTTGGTGGTATCTGTAGTATAACTATATTTTACATGGAAATTATCTGAAAATGCAGATAAGAAACTATTATTTGCAGTTACAGTAAGCTGATTTTGCGCACCCGTTGAAAGTGATGTATTAACCTGCTGTGTACCAACGTACGCAAAGCCCTGTACCATTTTGAACGTTATACCGGCTGCAATCTTTGAAAAGATGTTCTGAGGTATTTCCGTTATTTCTCTCGCATAAGTTAAAGAATAATCCCTCAACCACCATGCGCTTGCACTCATGTCATTAAAATTAAACGTCGAGTTTGTTGTATTACCGTCAGCGATTAATTGAGAGAGTGCTTGTGGAATTGTAACATTGGTTGATACTACATCATTCATTGAAAACCCAAATGTTCCGATTGACGGTGCTAGCTTTACGCCAATTGAGAAAAGAGTAACATTTGCATTTCCTAATACCAGCCCCCCGCCTGAAAATAAAGAGCTGAAATTTTGTATATCGTTGTCAGTAAGTACCCGCGATTGACCGTTTACTCCTCCAAAATAATAATTTAAATCATTTAGAGTCATAAAACTGCTCCCTCCCATAACAGATATATTGGGAATCGGAAGCACCGTCGTGAAGTTCACTGTCTGGTCTGTGTTAAGTAGATTTGCCGGATTAATTCCAATTGAGTATATCCCTCTTGATATCGCATTAGATGTGTTTCCTAATGACATTCTCCTCGCATCGCTTGCTCCGCTGGAACCATATTGCGCGAATGATGGAACCGAAGAAATAATAATTAGAGCGAATAGAATAATAATTTTTTTCATTTTATACCTCCTCCTACTTTAAGTTATCTTGATTTACTCTGAATTTTACGCCGCCAAATACTTGAATTTGTATTTGGTCATTGGGGCGAATATAAACAGGAGTAGGGTTATTAGCTGATTGCACGCCAACTGTATAAATTGCATACTGAGCATGAGAGAATTTATCTGTCTGCAATGAGTCGAGTTGAATAGTAAAACTTGTAGAAGTTGGTCCACTGACCTCACCATTTTGACCTACAGAAGCAGGTGCAATCGAAAATGAATCCGCACTTGCTGTATTATTAACGAGAGTGAAAAGAGGGTTATAATTAGAGTCCGCTATGGTGACAGTAATAGATGAATTTAGCGGAATACCGTTTTGAACATTTACGGTGATATATGCTGATTGCGCAGCGCGTATTTTTGTCCTATCAGTATTGGATATAGTACCAAAGCTTGAAGTATCTGTTACTGAAGCATAACTGATAGCCAAAAAACTGGTAGTGGAGAAATTTGCAGTAAAACTAACCGAATCTTTATCAGTAACTGTTCCGTTACTGTTGTCGGGATTCATAATATATTCTGCGCTAACTATTATTGAGTCAGGCAAGAAAGAAATAAAACTGGTAATACTGCTGTTAGTTTGATCAAAATCAAAATGCTTGCTTCCGTTACTAAAGATAAAGGTTTTTGCACTATCCGGAATTGTCAAAGAAATTTGACTTCCGTCGTCTTTCTTTCCTATTATTGAAAGATTTTTAACTTGAATTCCAAATGGATTGGCAGAAGGAGATAAATAAAATGCATCCAATTTAAGATCTGCATTCCCTAGAGTTATCTTATTTCTGTAATCCTTAGCTTTATTTATATTAAGCCCAAATGATTGGGTCTTTATTCCAAGGGATTTTGTAGGTATATAACCTGTAGCAGAACTAAAGAAGAAATCTTGAGTATACAAACCAATTCCGATTGACGAAGGTAAATTTGAAGATGCGCCAATTATAATTTGCAAACTATTATTAAAAAAAGAAGGCTGATTTGCCGGCAATGTATATGTATAATTACTAAAATCAAACTGAGCTGAATCTGTCGATAAAGGAGAAAGCTGAATTGTTTGTGAAAAAACCGTTCCGTCAGTTTTCTTTACGCCAGGGATTGACAGATTGATGGTTACATTTTGTAGTGATGGGTTATTAAAACTGTAAGATAGAAAACCACTTGCAAAGACTGCGCTGTTAATGGTGACACCGCCCGGAAACTGCACGTACAATGTTTGGGTACCTAAATTAGTAGGGACATTAGTGTGAGTAGCTTCCGTTCCGGATGCCTGAACAAATTGAGAAACTCCAACAGTTTGAGAATAATTATCCGATTGTATAAGATAAATACTATTCGGAGTATTGGGGTTTTGAATAGAAATATAATTTTGAGTTTTAATTATATCATTTAGGGCATAGCTTCTGTTGATGATAGGAACATTTAAGTTAACATCCCACTGAGGCATGATGAGGTTTTTAGGAATGTCCATGCAGCCAGATACAAGCGCTAACAAAGGGATTATTAAAATAGGTAAAAACTTTCGCATGAGTCCTCCCGATTGAATTATTGATATTTAGCTTGAGTTATAATGCGGCTGAAAGTCAACCGCATTTAGATAATAAATTGATTATTTCATGAATAGCATCTTGCGCGACATTGTTACATCACCTGCTTTAAGCTGATATATATATAAACCTGATGAAAGATTTCCGGGATTAAACGTAACAGAATGAGTCCCTGCGTTCATATTAGAATTAACTAAAGTAGAAACCTTCTCTCCGAGCAAGTTGTAAACATCTAATTGCACATATGCTCTTTGGGGTAAATCAAATTCAATATTTGTTGTAGGGTTAAACGGATTAGGATAATTTTGCTTGAGAGCAAATTGTGTGGGGATATTATTATGCTGTTCTTTAACAGCGGTTAAAGAACTTGTTTTTGAGCCAACAACATGTGAAAAGTGACTTATCAATGCAGTGACGCTATTAGTGCTATCATAAGTTGTTATGCCCGCAGGGTCAAAGCCGGTACTAACTTCATAAGCAAATGTAAGCGCTGTGGCTATATTAATTCCAGATGCAGTAAGAAAATTAGTAAAGGCAGTGGATTTATTAATTTTTATTACTGCGTATGTACCTGTGTTAAGGTTAAACGGTTCCGGTAGAAGATTTCCACTCCAATCATAAACAGCAAAATTAACATTAAAAAAGAATGGAGCATTGTTAGAGCCTAAACTATATTGACCGGAACTAAGGTCGATGCCAGTTATGTCAAAAATAATTGATATATCCTGATTAAGAGAACCTGATTGGAAATAAAATTCACTCCCTGCAAGTGCATCATAAAGATTTTGTGCTTTGCTATAACTTGAAGGTAATGTAGCAGATTTAATTGAATAAACTTGACCTTCATTTATTGTGTCCGCATAAATGGAAGCGGCGCCTACATTGGTCGCCTGAACGAAAAATTGAATTGCAATCTTATGCTGTGCTTTTGTTAATTGTAAAGAACCGGCAAAAGTTATTAACAAGAAAATGTAAAAGACTTTTTTCATAAGGGGTACTTCCTTAGTTTAAAATTATATTATTAAAATATGACTATTTGAAATATAATTGTCAAGTGACATTTATCATATCCTAACAAAAACAATTGTCATTTTTTCACTTGAAATTTAATTTTGTAAATCCGCATCAGATAATATAAATATAGTTTTAATAAAACAAAACATGTTGCTCAAAACATTGTGATTAGTTATACAGACTTGTCATACTATTGTATTATCAAAAATTCAGTGAACCTCGGAAAACATTACCGGTGGAATATTGTGACAATAGGAAATTCCACGAGTAGCTTAGACAGCCAAGTAGATCATGGAATATCTTCCCGCATACGGGGCAGACACTCGTAAACTCCTTCGATATGACAGGGAGAAGCAGTTGTCATTTCGACTGAGCCTGCCTGTCCGGTAGGCAGGTCTGCGAAGGAGAAATCCCATGTATAGCTCAGGTTCACGAGTTGAACGTGGGATATCTCAGTCGAGTCCGCCGCGGCGGATCCTTCGATATGACATGGAGAAGCAAATGTCATTTCGAATCCGTCCGCTTTCAGCGGATTAGCCGGAGTTTGCCCCGCTTGCGGGTGCCTGCCCCGTTTGCGGGGTTTGCGGGAAAATCCCATTTTAGACAGTTTTGAGACTTCTCTTTACGAATAGGAGAGTTCTGCAACGCTCTCTACCGGTAGGTTCTTTGCATTAAATTTTTATAAAAGGATAGTTATTAGAAATGCCCTAAATTTAAAAACCTCTTCTATATTTCATAATTTTCTTTTATTTTATCATAATGCGTATTAGATCTATTATGCAATAATCATAAAGGAAAACTATCATGAAAAAAGCTTCACTTTATCTTGTTCTTCTTAGCTTCATTGTTATTTCTTCTACGGTTAAGGCTCAGAACGATTTAAGCTCAACATTGTCTCGACTTTCGTCAGGAGCCGCACAAGCCTATGTAGGACCGGTCGTATCTGCATTTGGAGCAGACTTAAACTCAGGCTGGGTTGATCGTGTTACAAGTTCTTCAATGCTAGGATTAAACATCCAATTTAAGATAGTAGCTATGGGCACCTTCTTCTCAAGCCAAAATCAAACTTTTTCTACCTCTTCTGCTTTCAGATTTAATCGCGATCAAGCAGCCACTATGACGCAATCTATTGTTAATCCCATCGCACGCAATGATATTGAGAATCAAATTATAAGTCAGGATTTTACGGTAGGTCTTTCTGGCCCGACTATTGTCGGAGATAAGAACCAATTCGTATCAGTTAATTTTCCTGGCCATACGTTTACTTCCTATGGACAACAGTATACTGTGCCTACACAAAACATCGTTACTCAAGTAAATGGTCTTCTTGGCAACTTACCCGCATTACCTTTAGCTGCCCCCCAACTAACTGTCGGAACTGTTTATGGCACTTCAGTCTCACTTAGATATCTTCCTGATATTCAGTTAAACTCCGACTTAGGAAAATTCAGCTACTTCGGCTTCGGAATCCAACACAATCCGGCAGGTTGGTTTGACGTCCCCCTGCCTGTTGACTTCTCGGTAGGCTTCTTCGTCCAGAATATGAAAGTCGGCAGTATTTTCACTAGCCACGCAACTATGGTAAATATAAATGCAAGTAAAATGTTCGGCACTAGTTTCCTTAATGTTACACCTTACGCAGGCATCGGCTTCGAGAATTCAACTATTTCAGTAAATTACACTCAAAACATTGATTCCCCTGCCGGACCTCAGCAAGTGAATATTTCTTTTGATCTTAAAGGTGAAAACACAACCAGATTTACACTCGGAGCCTCATTTGGATTAGCAATTGTAAATTTCAATGTGGATTACAGTTTTGCAAAATACAATACTCTAAGCGCTGGTTTAGGCTTTATGTTTTAGCTAATAATTACTCCACAATTATTTTCCATCATGAGCCGTTGATTTTAACGGCTCTTTTTTATCAATATAATATTGAAACTTAAATCTTTGCCTGCCTGTAGGGAAACAGGTTCTTTATGTCAAGATATTTGAAATGATTTTCCATATTCCATCATACATATTCCATATTCCATTGCGACTTGCCGCGCTAGGCTTTCTTCCGCACACAATTCAAATTTGAATTACCTTTCATTTTGGGTAAATTTGCATCTAATTTAAAAAAGAAACTTTACAAAATGCGTTATCCTTTTTCTGAAATCGAATCTAAGTGGCAGAAGTATTGGGAAGAATCTAAAATTTATAAAACTGACCTTTCCAACACAGATCACAAGCTTTACACCCTAGTAATGTTCATTTATCCTTCAGGCGCAAAACTTCATTGCGGTCATTGGTATAATTATGGTCCAACGGATACCTGGGCACGTTATAAAAAGCTAAAAGGATTTAATGTATTTGAACCGATGGGATATGATGCTTTTGGTTTGCCTGCAGAAAATTACGCTATCAAAACAGGCATTCATCCTTTCGACAGCACAATGACTAATATCAAAGACATCCGCCAGCAGTTGAAAAAAATGGGCTGCATGTATGATTGGGATTCAGAATTGATGACCTGTGTTCCTCAATATTATAAATGGAACCAGTGGTTATTTCTTCAGCTTTATAAAAAAGGTTTAGCATATAGGAAAAATGCCCCGGTAAATTGGTGCCCGAAAGACCAAACCGTTTTGGCAAATGAACAAGTTCAATCCGACGGTACTTGCGAAAGATGCGGCACACTGGTGATTCAAAAAAATCTTACCCAGTGGTTCTTTAAAATTACCGATTACGCCGAAGAACTTCTCAAAGGCTTGAATGAAATCAATTGGCCCGAAAAAACTAAGACAATGCAGCGGAATTGGATCGGGAAAAGTACCGGTACCGAAGTAAAATTTACAGTCGAGAATAGCGATGAAATTATTACTGTTTTCACAACGAGACCCGATACGCTTTTTGGCGTTACTTATGTTGTAATTGCCCCCGAACATCCTTTGGTGGATAAGCTCACCACTCCTGAATACAAAGCAAAAGTTGCAGCATACAAAGACTCAATAAAATCTTTAACAGAGATTGAACGCACTTCAACGGTAAAAGAAAAGACCGGCGTACCAATTGGAGCTCATGCAATCAATCCGGTTAACGGCGAAAAAGTTCCGATCTGGATAGCGGATTATGCTTTGTTGACATACGGAACCGGCTGCGTAATGGCTGTTCCTGCACATGACGAAAGGGATTTTGCATTCGCCCAAAAATTTAATTTGCCAATTACTAAAGTAATTTTAGAAGCTGGTACTAAACCCGGAGATGAATTAAACTCGGCATACACTGATAGCGGTGAGATGATAAATTCCGGCAGCTTCAACGGATTAAATTCCGATGAAGGTATAGAAAAAATCAGCGATTACCTTGAACAAAAAGATCTTGGTAGAAGAAAAACTAATTTCCGTTTAAGAGATTGGTTAATTTCGCGCCAAAGATATTGGGGAACCCCTATACCGATTATACATTGCCCTAAATGCGGTGAAGTGCCGCTCGATGAAAAAGATTTACCCTTAGAACTTCCTTACGATGTTGAGTTTAATCCGTCAGGTGAATCACCCCTTGCATCAAATAAAAATTTTATGAATGTTATATGCCCGAAATGCGGCGTTGATGCAAAACGTGATCCCGATACAATGGATACATTCGTGGATTCATCATGGTATTATTTCAGATATTTGAATCCTAATTTTTCAGGTAAGATTTTTGACCAACAACTTACAGATAAATGGACACCGGTTGACATGTACGTCGGCGGAGCCGAACACGCAACGATGCATCTTCTTTATGCAAGATTCATTCATAAATTTTTAAGGGACCTCAGTTATACAAATTCTGATGAGCCGTTTACAAACTTGATCCATCAGGGAACTATAACTAACCAGGGTACAAAAATGTCGAAGTCTAAGGGCAACGTTGTTAACCCGGATAAATTCACAATAGAGTACGGCTCCGATGTATTCCGGCTTTACTTAATGTTCATGGGCCCCTATGAATTGGGCGGCGATTGGAGCGACAAAGGAATAACAGGGTCTGATAGATTTGTTCAAAGGACATACGAACTATTCAATCGCTTTCCTTTAATTCTAGACAGAGTTTCCCCAAAATCTAAATTTGAAATTGCCGGATTGAACGGAGAAGAAAAATCTGTCTACAGAAAAGTAAACCAAACATTAAAGAAATATGACGAAGAAATAAATAACTTTAGATTTAATACCACCATCGCAGCAATGATGGAACTCCTGAATGAACTTGCAAAGAATCTTGAGAAATGTTCGCTCGAAATTCAAGCTTATACATTAGAGCGGTTCGGCGTGATGCTTGCACCGATTGCACCTCATTTGGCTGAAGAATGTTTAGAGATTATTGGTCGAAAGGATTCTGTCTTCAAAAATACTGTTTGGTTTGAAGCCGATACCGAAGCTTTAATTGAAGATATTGCTAACATCGCCATACAAATAAATGGAAAACTTAGGGCAACTATACAACTGCCGGCTAACAGCGAACAAAGTTATGTTAAAGATATTGTTTTCAAAGATGAAAAAGTAATCAAGTACGTCGATGGTAAACAGGTCGTTAAGGAAATTTTCGTGAAGAATAAAATTTATAACATAGTTGTGAGGTAGGAGAAGAATGGGACGCGGATTTTTTATGATCAATTATGATCGGTTATGATTATGAATGAGAATTTTAAATATTCGAATGTTACTGAGCGCATTATAAAGGGATTTTTTAATGTTTATAATAAATTAGGAAGTGGCTTTTTAGAAAAGGTTTATGAGAATGCGCTGATGATTGAACTTGGAAGACTTGGATTAAATTGTCAGAGACAAAAAAAGATTGATGTTTATTATGATGAGTTTTTAGTAGGAGAATATTATGCAGATATACTGGTTAATGAAGTGGTCATAGTCGAGCTTAAAGCAGCTGAAAATTTAATTGTCGAGCATGAAGCTCAATTAGTAAATTATTTAAGAGGAACTGATCTTGAAGTTGGTATCCTACTCAATTTTGGCAAACAGCCACAATTCAAAAGAAAAGTATTAACAAAAGAATATAAAACGCATCAATTCGATCTTAAAAAATCTTAACGGGATCATAAAGAATCTGCGTCCCATAAAACCCTGAGGTATAAATGTTAGACCTAAAATATATTCGTGAGAACCCTGAACTTGTTCGTCAAGGATTATTAAATAAAAATGCTAAAGATATAATTGACGAGGTTCTATCGTTAGATGAAGAACGCCGCACGCTGATCATGAAAACCGATGAGTTAAAATCGAAACGAAATCAAGCATCTGCACAAATTCCTAATATGAAAAAGGCTGGAGAAGATACAGCTCCCGTTCTTACCGAGATGAAATTAGTCTCCGATCAAATTACGCTTCTTGATGAACAGTTACGGGAAGTTGGAAATAAATTAGAGGACATACTTCGTCACACTCCAAACATAGCTCATAGCTCTGTGCCCGTCGGAAAAACAGCAGAAGAAAATATCGAAACAAAGCAGTGGCTTCCGTCAGAATTTTCATTTAAGAATGACTTTAAAGTTTTAGATCACATT
This sequence comes from Bacteroidota bacterium, assembly GCA_021817845.1. GTDB lineage: Bacteria > Bacteroidota > Ignavibacteria > Ignavibacteriales > Ignavibacteriaceae > FEN-1297. The sequence goes on along the minus strand of JAKAFW010000001.1, from coordinate 195,615 downwards.
GAACTTGGGAAAAAATTAAGAATTTTGGACTTTGAAAGAGGCACTAAAATTTCCGGTTCAGGATTTCCGCTTTATACCGGCAAAGGCGCTACATTAGAACGAGCCTTACTAAATTTTATGCTCGATTTTCATTTGAAGCATCATGGTTATACTGAAGTTCTGCCACCGATTTTAGTAAATCGCGAATCAATGGAAGGAACAGGGCAAATTCCTAAGATGGAAGAAGATATGTACTTTATCGAAAAGGATGGTTTGTATCCGATCCCAACCGCGGAAGTGCCGATTACAAATATTCATCGAGGAGAAATCCTGACTGAAAAGGATTTACCGATAAAATACGTCGGTTATTCCCCGTGCTTCAGAAGAGAAGCCGGTTCCTATGGAAAAGAATCAAAAGGATTTTTGCGTGTTCATCAATTTAACAAAGTTGAAATGGTTAAGTTTGTTAAACCGGAAACTTCTTACGACGAACTTGAAAAATTAGTTGTAGATGCGGAAGATATATTGCAGGAGCTGAAAATCCCTTATAGAATTTTATTGCTTTGTACAGGCGATTTAAGTTTCTCTGCGGCAAAATGTTATGATATCGAAACATGGTCGCCGGCAGAAAACCGTTGGCTAGAGGCTTCTTCGTGCAGTAATTTTGAAAATTTCCAGGCTCGTAGAGCAAATATTCGTTTTAGGAATGAAACAACAAAGAAGCCGGAATTTTTACATACCTTGAACGGTTCCGGATTGGCGACAAGCAGGCTGATGGTATCTATTTTAGAAAATTATCAGACACCGGAAGGAAAAATTATTGTTCCGAAAGTTCTGCAAAAATATACCGGCTTTGAAATTATCGAATAAGATAATATTGAACGCTTCATTTTGATTCCTTATTTTTGAATTATTCTGTGTGCGGACAGGATATCCTTGAACAATAGAAAAGCTCTATGAAAAACCTATTTACACTTAAAAAATATTTTATAAGATATAAAAAGAAATTAATTCTCGGCGCTTTGTTTGTAATTTTATCAAACGCGGGTATGATTTATATTCCATTAATCATTAAAGATGCTATCAACGCATTAACCGTAAAAGTACCCATCCCGCAATTAATTCATTTTTCTATTTTAATTGTTCTGGCTTCTTTATTTGCGGGTTTCTTTAGATACTTAATTAGACAAATGATAATCGTTGTCTCCAGAGAAATTGAATATGATTTGAGAGAAGATTTCTGGGCTCATATTCAAAAGCTGCCGCTTAGATATTTTCAGAATAATTCTACCGGTAACGTTATGGCGCACGCTACAAACGATATCAACGCTGTAAGGTCTTTTCTTGGTCCCGCCGTTATGTATTCGACAGATACGGCAATTCGATTGGTAATTGTAATATCTGTAATGATTTCACTTAATCCAAGTTTAACTTTTTATTCTCTGCTTCCCTTACCATTGCTTTCTATACTCGTTTATAAAATTGGGAAACTTATTCATGAAAAATTTACTTTGATACAGGAAAAATTTTCTGAATTGACTACTAAAGCTCAGGAAAATTTTGCAGGTATACGTGTAATCAAATCCTATGTACGCGAAGAAAACGAAATTAAACAATTTCAAAAACTCAGCAAAGATTTCTTGAATCGAAATATGGATATGATTAAAATCCAGGCGTACCTTCAGCCGATACTTTTTTTAATAACCGGACTTTCGGTAATTATCGTAATCTGGCTTGGCGGAATTAAAATAATTCACGGAAGCTTAAACCTCGGTGATTTGACAGCATTTATTGCTTATTTAGGAATTTTAACCTGGCCTATGATAGCTTTTGGATGGGTGATAAACATGGTTCAACAAGCTGAGGCTAGTATGAAGCGTCTAAATAAAATTTTTGACGAGCCTTATGAAATTGAAGACAACGATAATACGAATCAATCAATTAAGGATTTAAATGGTAAGATTGAATTTAAAAACGTTTCGTTCAAATATAGTGAGAACCTTCCCAACGTGTTAAATAAGATTAACCTTACAATCCCTGCCGGATCGACCCTTGCAATAATGGGTTATACCGGCGAAGGGAAAACCTCGCTTATTAATTTAATCCCGCGTCTTTATGATTGCACCGAAGGGGAAGTTTTAATCGATGGAGAAAGTGTTAAATCTATCCCGCTTCAACTATTAAGGACTAAAATTGGAGTAGTTCAACAGGAATCATTTTTATTTTCAGATACAATCGCCAACAATATAACTTACGGATTAAGAGAATCCGGCAGAGAGAAAGTTTTGGAATCTTCTAAGATAGCTCACTTTGATAAAGATGTTGATACTTTTCCGCAAGGTTACGAGACGATTATGGGAGAAAGAGGAATCACCTTATCTGGAGGACAAAAGCAGAGAGCCAGTCTCGCCCGGGCAGTAGCCATTGATCCAAAGATTCTGATTCTTGATGATTCTTTCTCGGCGGTTGATACAAATACCGAAGAAGAGATTTTAAAAAGCCTAAAAGAATTTATGAAAGACAGAACGAGCATAATTATTAGCCATAGAATTTCTACCGTTAAAGATGCAGATAAAATTATTGTACTTTCCAACGGAACTATTTCAGAAGAAGGAACGCATGATGAGCTAATTTCCCGCGGTGGAATTTATGCAGACCTTCATTATAAGCAGCTTCTCGAAAAAGAATTAGAAGAATTAAATTAAGGAACAGAATGCCAAAAACATCTATTAAAAACATAAAATCATTTTTAACCGGCAAAAATTATCATAAGGTTATTTAGTTTATGGCTACTGACAATATCGAAGATGAAATTCTTGGTAAAGCGTATGACGCAAAACTTATGCGAAGGCTACTTGGTTATATTAAACCATATAGGAAATATGTCATCTCAGCAATTTTATTAAACGTAGTTGTTGCTGCTCTTGGTCCACTTCGCCCATATTTAACAAAGATAGCAATAGATAAATATATTGCACACTCCAACTACCACGGACTTTTGCTAATCAGCTTAATGCTGTTCGGCTCTCTTATATTACAAGCATTTATTCAATATTTTTTAACTTACTACACACAATATCTCGGACAAAAAACAATTTTAGATCTGCGCACGCAAATTTTTACTCATACACAAAAATTAGCTTTAAGATTTTTTGATAAGACTCCCATCGGAAGGATTGTTACGAGGGTAACTAACGATATTGAGTCCTTGAACGATCTTTTTTCCTCTGGTATCGTTATGGTTTTTAGTGATGTATTTATCGTAATCTGGATTCTTGTCTTTATGTTTTTTATGGATATAAAACTATCGCTTGTTACATTATCTGTGTTGCCGGTTTTAGTATACGTAACATTTCTTTTTAGAAGAAAGGTAAGAAGTTCCTACCGTAACGTTCGGCTTCACCTTGCAAGATTAAATTCTTATATGCAAGAGCATATCACCGGGATGAACGTCGTTCAAATCTTTCATAAAGAAAAAGATGAGATGGATAAATTTCTCGATATAAACAAAGAATACCGTGAAGCAAACATTAAATCGAATCTATATTATTCAATATTTTACCCCAGCGTGGAGTTGTTAAGCTCTACCGCTACCGCACTTATTATTTGGTATGGCGGCGGAGAGATTGTAAGAAGCAGTCTTTCTCTCGGTGTTCTTGTTGCCTTTGTTCAATACACTGAAATGTTTTTTAGACCGATTAGAGACCTTTCGGAAAAGTATAATATTCTTCAAACAGCAATGGCTTCGTCGGAAAGAATTTTTAAGCTTCTTGACAATAAAACTTTTGTGCAAAACCCCGAACAACCGCAGGAATTAAAAGATGTAAAAGGTGGAATTGAATTTAGAAATGTCTGGTTCGCTTATAATAAAGACGAATATATTCTGAGAGATATCTCTTTTAGAATTAATCCGGGTGAAACAGTTGCAATTGTTGGGCATACCGGAGCAGGTAAAACAAGCTTGATAAATATTCTTACAAGGTTTTATGATATTCAGAAAGGCAATATTTTCGTAGATGGTATTGATATAAAAACTTTAGACAAAAAGGAATTAAGGAAATATATTTCAATTGTTCTGCAGGATGTATATCTTTTCTCGGGCACGATAAAATCAAACATCAGCATGAACAATGATGAAATACAAGATGAAAAAATTCAAGAAGCTGCAAAACTTGTAGGAGCAGATAGGTTTATAGATCAGCTCCCGAACAAATACGATGAAATTGTAAAGGAACGCGGCTCAACATTAAGCGTGGGGCAAAAACAATTAATCTCCTTTGCTCGTGCACTTGCTTTTGAACCTCACATTCTTATACTTGATGAAGCAACTTCAAGTGTTGATACGGAAACAGAAATTATTATTCAAAAAGCGATTGAAAAACTTCTTGTCGGCAGAACCGCGATTGTTATTGCGCACCGGCTTTCAACGATTCAAAGCGCGGATAAAATAATTGTAATGCACAAAGGCGAAATTAGAGAAACTGGAAATCACCAGCAGCTTCTTGCAAAAAAAGGAATTTATTACAAACTGTATCAGCTACAATATAAAGACCAGGAAATTTCTAAAGCGGTATAAGTTATTCCATCTGAAAATCTATTGCCATTTTTACTCTAAATTTAAATCCACCCCTCTTTTTTGTACCAATCGCAGGTTCTTCTAATGCCTTCTTCTATTGAAATTTTTTGATGATAACCTAATTCATTAACTGCTTTGCCGGTATTGCAGATCCAATATGCTTGGGTTATGTCCTTAGCCTTTTCAATATTTAATGTCGCGGGCTTGCTGCTGAACATTGCAAAGAATTGAGCAATGGCTGCAATAAAATAAACCACAGAGTGAGGAACTTTTACTTTGAAAGGTTTCTTGTTAAGAACTTTTGAGGTTACTTCTCCGATCTCTTGCCACGAATAGTATTTTTCGGAACTAATAAAATAAATTTGTCCGGCAGATTTTTCGGACACAGCCGCGAGATAAAATCCTTCAACAAGATCAAGGACGTGAATTAAGCTAATCAATTTTTTCCCGGAACCTATCGTCGTCATTAAACCGCTGTTAAATGTTTTGAAGAAAATTAATATTTCAGTGTCACGTTCACCATATACTGCCGGAGCTCTGCATATAGTAACCGGAAGTTGAGTCATATACTCTTTTGCTAATTCTTCCTCTGCTAATTTACTTCTTCCGTATGTCGTTATTGGCAGACAAATTTTATTTTCATCTACTGGATTCCCATCCAACGAAGGTCCTGATACTGTTTGGCTGCTAACAACTAAAAATTTTTTTATCATATTTTTAAATTCAACGGCAACTTCTAAAAGATTCCTTGTAGTTTCGACATTACCTAAGAAATATCCTTCTGGAGTTTTTGATTTCACAACTCCCGCAACGTGAAAGACATAATCAACGCCGTCAAATGCTTCTCTTAGACCTTCTTTGTCATTTAACCCGCAATCAAATAATTCTACCGGCTTACCTTCAAGCCATTTTAAGCTGCTGGTCTTTCTAATAATACATCTAACTTTAAAGCCTTTGTTTAGAAGATAATCAACTAAATGACTTCCGACGAAACCTGAAGCGCCTGTAACTAAAGCTGTCAATTTGTTTTCCATATAATACTTTATTTGATTTTAAGGGTATTTAATTTTACATTTTATCGCTAAATTTAAGAAAATTATTCTTTATTTTTACTAAAAATGGAAAAGTATTTTAATCTTTCAAGGAGGAGTATTGGATTTATTTAGAAAGTGTTATGATTTTACGCGGGCAGATGAAATAAAAGCATTAGGGTTATACCCATATTTCAGACCAATCGAAGCAAATGAGGGTCCTGTTGTACAGATTGAAGGCAGAAAAGTAATAATGGCAGGCTCTAATAATTATTTAGGGCTTACTTCTCACCCAAAAGTAAAAGAAGCAGCAATAAAAGCTGTGGAAAAATATGGAACTGGTTGTTCTGGTTCACGCTATCTTACCGGAACCCTCGATCTTCACATAGAATTAGAAGAAAAATTAGCAAAGTTTTTTAAGAGTGAGGCTGTATTGCTTTTTAGCACAGGCTATCAAACTGCGCAGGGAATTATCCCCACCCTAGTTCAACGAGGTGATTATGTTGTTTCTGATAAGGATAACCATGCTTGCATTATAGCTGGTAATTTGATGGCAAAGGGCGCAACTGCGGAATTTGTCCGTTACAAACATAACGATATGGAAGACCTCGAAAGAGTTATTAAAAAACTTCCCGCAGATGCCGGGAAATTGGTTGTAAGCGACGGAGTTTTTAGCACCGGAGGAGAAATAGTTGATTTACCTCATCTTAATTCAATTGCAAAAAAATATGACGCAAGAATTTTGATAGACGATGCACATGCTGTAGGTGTTATTGGTAAAGGCGGGCGAGGCACTGCAAGCGAATACAACCTTGAAACTGAAATTGATATGACGATGGGAACATTTAGTAAAACTTTTGCATCCTTGGGCGGATTTGTAGCCGGAGAAGCAAAAGTAATCAATTATATCAAGCATCATTCTCCCGCATTAATCTTTAGCGCATCTCCTACTCCCTCTTCAGTTGCAGCCGCACTTGCCGCTTTGGAAATACTTGAGGCGGAACCAGAAAGGGTTGTAAAGTTAATCCGCAACGCAAATAAAATGAGAGTTGGGTTAAAAAAAGCCGGTTTTACTGTGTTAGAAGGAAGAACGGCGATCGTTCCGGTTATCGTAGGCAACGATGATATAGCATTTAAAATGTGGAAGATGCTATACGATGCCGGGGTTTTTGTTAATGTGTTCATTTCTCCCGGAGTTCCACAGGGAAGGCAGATGATGCGCACTAGTTATATGGCAACTCACGAGGATTCTCATCTAGATGCAATTTTAGAAATATTCACGGACACCGGTAAAAAGCTCGGGTTAATTTGATGTTAAGCATTTGTTAACAACAAAAGCATATCTATCTTAGATATGCTTTTTCTTTTTTAAAATATATAAGGGTCAATTAAAATGAGTTCAATAAATATTTCAGTTGTGAAAACACAGCAAGACTTAATGCGCTTTATAAAATTTCAATGGAAAATATATAAAGGTGATGTTAATTGGGTACCGCCTTTAATTATGGATAGAAAGAAAATTTTAAGTAAGGAAAAAAATCCCTTTTTCAAACATGCAGAGGCGGAATATTTTCTTGCTGAAAGAGACGGTGAATTGGTAGGTAGAATCGCAGCTATTAAAAATGATTTGCACAATAAATATCATAATGATAAGGTCGGATTTTTTGGTTTCTTTGAATGTATCAACGATCAGGAAGTCGCAAATAAATTATTTGACACTGCCAAAGAATGGTTAAAAAGCAAGGGGCTTGATTCAATGCGAGGACCTGCTAATCCTTCTAGTAATGACGAATATGCAATGCTGTTAGAGGGCTTTGATGATCCGCCAAGAATACTAATGACTTACAATCCAAAATATTATTTGAATCTTTGCGACAATTATGGCCTTGTCAAAGCGAAAGATTTATACGCTTACAAACTTGAAAACAAAAAAGTAGTTGGCTCGGATAAAATTAAGCGTGTTGCAGAGATTGCTCAAAAAAGATCCGGAATAAAAATTACTCAACTTAATATGAAAGATTTTAAGAACGAAGTTGAGAAAGTAAAAATTGTATATAATAAAGCCTGGGCGCCAAACTGGGGCTTTGTACCAATGACCGATGACGAGCTTGATGCAATGGCAAAGGACCTAAAACCCCTTGTTGAGCCTTCTCTTGTATTGTTTGGAGAAATTGACAATAAATTAGTAGGATTCGCGTTAGTGCTTCCTGACTACAATTATATATTCAAGCAGATTAACGGAAAGCTTTTCCCCTTTGGAATTATCAAACTATTTACCGAAAAGAAAAAAATCAAGTGGAGCAGAGTTATCACTCTTGGGTTGATTCCCGAATATCAAAAGAAGGGACTGGATGCCGTATTTTATTGGGAAATAGTAAACCGGGCACATAACATCGGAATTGATTTAGGCGAAGCAAGCTGGATACTTGAAGATAACGAAATGATGACTCGAGGGGCAAAGGCAATGAACGGGGATCTTTATAAGAAGTACCGGATTTACGAAAAAAAGATATAATCTTTTTAAAAAAGCCTCAAATGAGGCTTTTTTTATGATTAGAATTTAACAAAAAATTTTATCATAAGCACTGAAGAACAATACGTTAAAAGCCATTATTAGGAAATTAAGGTGCTAGATTAAGCGCTGCATCATATTTTGCCGTATGAGACGGATCTATGCGTTTTAGGATTGTATAAATATTACTGTCCGGGTAACCTTTAAGATAATCAACAATCTCACCACTGCGGGCGTCAAAAAAAGTTTTAATAAGGATGCTTAGAAAATCAATTTTATCCCGCATAGAGTATATCGTGTTAATCAGATAAACAATTTTTTGCTGTCCTACCTTAGGATTAATAGGAAAGATATCGATGCCATAATAGTATTGATAGAATGCCTGCCGGAAGGGTCTGTATTTGTCATTTAATAGATCCTCCACTAAAGCTTGTCTGCTATAGGAGCCACTGGTTCTTATCCAACCCTTAGTTGAAGAGGATGTTGTAGCAAGGTTAACAATATTTATAGCTTTATTAAAAAATGGTGTACCGCCGAATTCATAGTCTGACTCAATATCAAAGCCGATTATCATATATGCATAATAATCAAGAAAGCTTGTTAGAGGATTGAAAGAATTCTGACTTAAGAATAAACCTTGACCCTTTTGGTAACTAAAAACCCACATCGGGTCGTTTATGCTTAACATCAAAGTGTTTTTCTTTGATCTGTATACCGGGCGCTGGCTTGATACTATTACTTGAGCGGAATAATTGAAATCCGTCGTACCTGTCAGAAATAAAATAGTAAGGGAACAATTTATTTTTTCACCCTGCCAATCTTGGGAGGTAAACCGGGTTTTATTTAAGTAATCAGATATTGTATTTCCGAAATCAGACAGCAAATCACGGCTTGCATTGGTAAGGTTATCCATGTTAACAGTTACTTTACAATTTAGTTCTTGCGAGTAAGAAACCGCCGTTAAAATTAAAAAGATGATAATTATTTTTTTCATAATATTCTCTTAATGCCAAAATTAATATTGATTTAATATATAAATTTAGGTATAATTTAACAACAAATTTTGGGGTACCTGGAAATTGCGTAGTATATTAATAATTTCAATAACGTTTTTATTCAATTGCATTTATTTTCCTCAAATAAATCCAGGTGCAAAACAAGTTTCCCTTTCAAATTCAGATGCTGCAACAAACAGCGATGTGTTTGCTTTGTTTAATAACCCGGCAGGCTTATCGCAAGGTATGCAGCGCGAAGCAGGAGTTTATTACTCCCCTGCTCCATTCGGGTTAAACGAAATGGCAAACGGTTTTGTTGCTTATAACGAGCCTCTTTCCATCGGATCAATTGCTGTTGGGGGTATGACTTACGGCTTTGAACTCTATCGGGAAAACAAATTTTCTATAGGTTATTCTTACAGCTATCAAAATAAATTCTTCATCGGTACAGCAATAAATCTTCAAACCGTATCAATAAAAAACTATGGCTCCGCTTCAGCTTTTTATTTAAATATTGGGGGAATTGCTTACCTAAATAATATTTTACGCTGGGGATTTTTTCTCCATAACGTTAATCGTGCTTCATTTACAAGTGAACAGAATCAAATACCTGTAATATTTAATACCGGCTTTAGTTTTGACGTTACTAATAAATTGACATTTCATATGGCGATGGAGAAAGATTTAATCCAAAATGCCTCAGTCCTATTTGGAGTTGAATACAATTTGATAAAATATTTTTCAGTCCGTACAGGTTTTTCAAATGAACCTTCTAAATTTTCAGCCGGTATTGGTGTAAATTATTCTCTCGTCAGATTTGATTATGCAGTCTTTACTCATCAAGAATTGGGGATGACTCATCAGATCGGTTTAATTTTAAGCTTTGATAAAAATAATCAAAATTCTACAAACGACTAATATTAGAAAAATTATTTGTTCATGCGATTTAGAAAACTTAAAGCAATATTATTAATAATTTTTTCATTTTCCTTTAATATTAATGGACAAATTGATTCTGCCGATTATGATTTTGAAGACGTTATTGACGACTATGTGAAGGGAACTAGCGAACAGAGTGATCCTACTTCCTCAATTGATTTTTTTGATAACCTAATTGATAATCCAATCAACATTAATACTGCCGGAATTTCCGATCTTCAATCTATTCCTTATATGGACTTGTCGACAGCAGAAACTATTATTAAGCAACGTGAAATTTACGGACCGTTTTTTTCAAAAGCCGAACTTTACTTTATCAAGAATATTCCTTCCGATTTAATAGACAAAATTTTGCCCTTCATCAAAGTTGAAATTAGAAATAATGCAAGTAAAAGAACTAATACTCAAGAAAAGATTTCTCTCTCGAAAACGGGAATTATGAAGTTAAATCTTAAAAGCAGAATAGTGGAAGACTTGCAGCCAAGAAAAGGATTCATAGAAAATAAATTTGCTGGCTCCCCCTACCATATCTACAACAAGCTGAAATTATCTTACGGAAATCATTACCAAACCGGGATGCTAGTGGAAAAGGATGCTGGGGAAACTTCATTAACTGATTTTTCTTCTTTCTATTTTGAAATTAAAAATTTTAATACTCTTGATTATTTTATTATTGGCGATTACCAAATTCAATTTGGTCATGGGCTTGCAATTTGCAGCGGTTACGGCTTATCAAAGGGCACGGAAGCTATTCTCCCTGGAGCAAAGAAAAATTATTCGTCCGTTCCATATGCAGGCTCAAATGAAAATAATTTTTTCCGCGGTTTAACGGGGAGTATCTCTATCAAAGGATTTAATTTTACCGGATTTATTTCTAAAAATAGCTTCGATGCAAAAGTAGATTCATTTAATAATTCCATACTTTCTACTCCGTTGGACGGTTTACATAGGACTATAGATGAATTAAACTCGGTCGACAAATCCTTTGAAACTCTTTTAGGTTTTAGTGCAAGTTATAGTTATAAAGATTTATTAACCGGAGGGATTTTATATTATCATTCAAATTTCGCCTATCCGTTTACGCCGTCATCGATTTATAAAAAGAGAGGAAGCAATTTTAATTATTATTCGATTTTTTATGACCTTTATTTTGAAAGCATCTCTCTTTCCGGAGAATCAGCATTTGATTCTAAATCAATTTCCTCTTTTGCAACAATACAAATAGCGGCAAGCAGAGATTTTATTTTTATTTCTTCATTAAGAAATTATCCTTACAATTACATCAATTTGCATGGGGCGGGGTTTGGTGAGAGAGCAGGTTCTACAAATAATGAGTTTGGCTTTTATACAGGCTTGAAATGGCGAACTCCAGTTGGTACCATAAATTTTTATTACGATCAATTTAGATTTCCTTATGCAACATACGATAATCCATTACCATCAAGCGGAAATGAATTTTTATTTGATTTTGCTTCAAGATTATCCAAAGAAATTGATCTTCGATTTAGGATTCGCCGGGAGAAAAAGGATATTCCTCAAGATATTCTTAACCAGAAATATTCTGTAACCGGATTAAAATATTTATCAAAATTTGAGCTTGTCTACCAGGTCTCAAATCAAATAAAATTAAGGGGAGTTTTTAGTTATAATAATTTTAATCTGCCAAAAGTTAATCACCGGGAAGACGGATTTCTGGTTAGTCAAGAAATGAATTATTCTCCGTTTAGACGGCTAAATTTAATTACGCGTTTATCGTTCTTCAATGCTTCATCGATAAATGCGGCTGTATATGAATATGAAAATAATATGGCAGGTTTTCTTTCTAGCAACATTTACACAGGCGAAGGATCCAGGTGGTATCTTATATGCAGATATGAAATTTATAATTACTTAAATCTTTCGATAAAATATTCGGAAACATTTAAGCCAAACGTAAAAAACCTTAGCAGCGGTTATTCGATGATAGACGGAAATCTTGACAATAGATTTGGATTGCAGGTTGAATTTAAGCTTTAAGTATTAAAATCTACTTTGCTCCAAGTACAAAATAGGTATTTATTTCACCGTTACCGATAACATCAATCTTTTCTTTAAATTTAAAATTGAAAGATTCTTTAACCAGATTAAATGTTGCTTCGGTGACCGTAAGCATCCCCGGCAGGCTATAACGCTCCATTAAGTTTGCAATGTTTACCGTGTTTCCCCAAACATCGTAGGTAAATTTTTTCAATCCAACGACTCCTGCTACAACATTTCCGGAATGGGCACCGGCTCGCATTATCCATTTATATTCAGAAATTTTATTTCGTTCGTTTAGATAACCTTGCATTTCAAGGGCGGCACAAATTATATTTTTCGCATGATCTATATTTTCATTTGGCAAACCGCAGGCAACCATGTATGAATCACCCATAGTTTTTAACTTTTCAAGACGGTAGTTTTCCAAAATCGTATCAAAACTTTTGAAAATATCATTAAGTTCGTTAACCAGAATTTGCGGCGGCATTTTAGAAACCATTGAAGTAAAGCCCTGGAAATCTGTAAAGAGAAGAGTAACATTTGAAAACTCACGAGGTATTATAAAGCCATTTTCCTTTAATTCCTTGACAATTTCGGCAGGGAATATATTGTGAAGAAGTTCATTTGATTTATTCCTTTCTTCTTCTAATTCAAGCGTACGCTCTTTAAGTTGACGGCTTATTTTATGTTTATACAAAGCTATTTCGATTGCTGAATGCAGAGTTCGCTCGTCAAACGGCTTTAACACATATCCAAATGGCTCTGTAATTTTTGCGCGATGAAGAGTTTCATCATCCGCAAGGGCGGTTAAGTAAACAACTGGAATATCAAGGTTTTTCATAATTATTTCTGCCGCTTCTATTCCGGTCATATCGCCGTGAAGAATAATGTCCATAAGGACCAAATCAGGTTTTAGTTCTTCGGACTTTTTAATTATATCAATCCCGCTTCTTGACGAACCAAGAACAATGTAACCCAATTTTTGAAGAGTTCTACTAATATCAATTGAAATTATATTTTCGTCCTCGGCAATAAGAATTTTTGCATCTGTAACCATTGAATCCTCTTTACTCAATATATTTTACTTCAAATACCTTCCCAAATTTATACATTTTAGGTACAATTTACTTTGCAGATATAAAAATATTCTGTTATAATCTATTTAATTTTTGAAAATTTATGAAATTATTATATACCCGTATAAGTGCGGATTATTGTCATTTTCAATTCTAAATATTTATATTTGTAATTATTATAATATTTGCGAGTATTAAAAGTCATCACTCAAGAATTTTTAGGAATCAAATGCAAAATTCTAAGACCGAACTTCTTAACAAAATTAGCAACCTGCTAAATCTTGCTGCTACGTCTTCACCTGATTTGCCGAATGAGATATGCAGATTTTTAGTAGATGAGTATGAATTACAAGCTGTTGCTTTATTTAAATTAGATGAACAAAATAAGCTTACTCTAAAGGGTAAATCAAATAATGTGAAAAAATCATATTCTTTAAATTCTGTTTACGAGTGTAAGTCATGCAATCTTCTCAAGGCACAGAATAATAATATTTCGTTAAATACTCAGAGTGATTGTGAAATCCAGGTATCGGAATATGTCATTTACGAATCTTGCTTGATCATAAAATCTTCCGTTAAGAATGAAGCTTTGTTAAAACTAGCCAAAAAAACAGCCTTTACCCCCACCGATAAAGAAAATATTGAAGCGGTTGCTAATGCTCTTTCAAGTATTATTAATCTCTGGTCTGATAATGATAAGTCCGCTACTGTTTCAACTGCCGAACTTATTTCTGAAATTGCCCAGGAGCTTAGAACCCCAACCAACAGCATCATGGGATTTGCTTCGCTTTTATATGAAGATAAATTAACTCCGACTCAAACCGAATATGTATCCACTCTAAAAGAAAGCGCCTTCAACCTTCTTGCCGTCATAAATGATTTAATAGACCTCGCAAAAGTTGATACCGGCACATGCAAACTTGCTTTGTCCAACACCAATATTAAAGCTTTTGTTGATGAAGTCATTAAAATATTCAACGAGAAAATCAATAAAAATAAAATTGAGTTTATTGTAAACATAGATAAAACCTTGCCGGAGACAATGAGACTCGACGTGCAAAAACTTCGGTTTATTTTTTCAAATATTATAACTTATGCCTTGAGATTAACAGAGAAAGGAAAGATATCTATTTCAGTTTCTGCTGGAAACCTAAATAAAGTAAACTTTAAAATCAGCGATACAAGCTCGGGTATTTCAGCTAATAAACTGAAAGACATTTTTAAACCTTTTTCGCTTTTCGAACTTGGAAATCCTAAGATAGGCAACACGACAGGATTAAGCCTCTTGCTTGCAAAAAGATATATTGAACTTTTAAATGGCGAGATAGAGGTAACAAGTTCCTTGGGAAAAGGAACTACATACAGCTTTAGCATCAACTCCGAAAATATTTCAACTATTGAAGCACAAATAAGTACTTTACCTAAACCCGGTAAGAAGAATAAAGTTTTGGTTGTGGAAGATGATTACGCTACCTCAAAGCTTTTAAGTAACTATTTAAATAAATGGGGATATGAACCAACAATCGTTAACTCAGCGGAGCAAGCTCTAAAAATAATTGACAAAGAAATTTTCCTTGCCGTACTAATGGATATTATTTTACCGGATGCTAACGGTTTTGAATTGCTTAAAAGAATCCGGGAACATAAGAACGCAAAAAATACTCCGGTTATAGTGTGCTCGGTTGAAGCTGAACAGCAGAAGGCTTTTTTGATGGGAGCAGTCGAATATTTTGTAAAGCCGATTCAATATAAGTTTCTCATCGAAGTTTTAACAAGTTACAGACTTAAAAAAGATTCCAATATTTTAATTGTTGATGATGATGTCCCAACTTTAAGTTTGATAAAAGAAGCTATTGAACAAGCCGGATTTAATGCAATTGCAGAGTCACATTCTTCCCGCGTGATGAATATGATTGAAGCAATAAACCTTGATCTTGCCATCATAGACCTTGATATGCCTGAAATTAACGGCTTCGACCTGATAAAGCAAATTAAATCCAAACCAAAATTTTCAAATCTGCCTATTGTAATTTATACTGGTAAAGAAAATTACCAGGAGGATATTAAAAAAATTGACGGAATGTTTTCCGATCTACTTAAGAAAAGCAGTACAAATATTGAGCAGCTTTCCGATACTATAAATCAGATGATTAACCGCTTTGATGAACCACCGACACCTGAAGAAATTGCAAGCAAAAAGGATCCTATCAAAATTCTTTTAGTTGAAGATTACAAACATTCTCAGATTATTGTTACCAGACTTCTTAAGAAAAACAATTTTGAATCTATTGTAGTTGTAGAAAACGGTGCAGAAGCAGTTGAAGCTGTGCAAAAGCAAAAATTTAATCTGATACTTATGGATATGCAGATGCCGGTGATGAATGGTTTTGAAGCTACTGAAAAAATACGGCAGATGAAAGAATATAAAGAAATACCCATCATTGCTTTAACTGCTTTTGCTATGAAAGGTGACAGGGAAAAATGCTTAGAATCCGGCGCAACGGATTATATCCCTAAACCAATTGATAGCCAGGAATTTATAGAGAAAGTTAAATATTATACGCTTAACAAAGTTTAATGCTGTTTAATTTTTTAATCTTATACTCAAGTTTTTACTAAAAAGATCACACCACATAAATTCCTTGATGTATTATTAATTTTTATCTCAATTCGAGTTTCTTATGATTAGCGAAAAACCAAGAGTCAGATTTGCCCCGAGTCCCACTGGCTATTTGCATGTAGGCGGACTTCGCACGGCATTGTATAACTATCTGTTTGCAAAACATAACGACGGAAAATTTGTTCTTAGAATTGAAGATACCGACCGGAACCGGTATGTTGAAGGAGCCGTTGAAAATTTGATTGAATCATTGAAATGGTGTGGACTTGAATACGACGAAGGACCAAATATCGGCGGTCAATTTGGTCCGTACATGCAATCTCAGAGGCTTGATCTTTACAAGAAATATGCAGCCGATCTTATTGCAAACGGCAAAGCATATTATTGCTTTTGTACACCCGAACGGCTTGAAAAATTGCGCGAAGAACAACAGCGTCAAAAACTTCCCCAGGCAAAATATGATAAGCATTGCCTTCATTTGAATAAAGAAGAAATCGAAGAAAATCTCTCAAAAGGTGTACCCCACGTGGTACGCTTAGATGTCGAAGCCAATAGAAAAATAATCTTTAATGATGTCATACGAGGACAGGTAGAGTTCAATAGCAGTAATGTTGATGACCAGGTCCTGATTAAAAGTGACGGCTATCCGACCTATCATCTTGCTAACGTGGTAGACGATCATTTAATGAAAATTACGCATGTTATTAGAGGTGAGGAGTGGCTTTCATCTACACCGAAACATGTTCTTCTTTACGACTTTTTTGCATGGGGAAAACCCGTTTTTGCACATCTCCCACTATTACTCAACCCCGACCGCTCTAAACTAAGCAAACGTCAGGGCGATGTTGCAGTTGAAGATTACCGCATAAAAGGATTTTTGAAAGAAGCGCTAATTAATTTTGTTGCTTTACTTGGATGGAACGCCGGAGACGATAAAGAATTTTATTACATGAATGAACTCATAGAAAATTTTTCACTCGAAAGGGTAAATAAATCAGGTGCTGTTTTTGATTTAGAAAAACTAAATTGGCTTAATGCAGAGCATCTCCGCAAAAAACCGAACACTGACATTTTGCAAATGATCAAAGAGGAAGGTAAAAAATTAAATATCGACTGTCAGAATTTTAGTGACGATTACTTATTAAAAATTATTTCAGTAATGAAAGAACGGGTTTCTTTTGTAAATGAGTATTTCACTAAAAGTTTCTTTTTCTTTGAAGCTCCCCAAACTTATGAGCAAGCTGCGGTAGAGAAAAACTGGGAATCAGAAACTCCTGAACAACTCAATAAATTACACGATGCTTTTGCCTCTCTTACAAATCCGTTAAAGGAAGATTACGAAAATGCTTTGGCGAAAGTTGCTGGGGAATTAAATATCGGCAAAGGGAAATTAATTCACCCATTGCGATTAGCTGTATCAGGCATGAGTGCAGGCCCCGGTGTATTTGATATTCTATTTATCCTTGGCAAAGACGAAACCATTAAGAGGATTAGAGTAGCAATCGATAAAATAGGAAAATCTTAAACAGGATAAGTTCTGTGTCGCCACTCTGTGGCTCTTAGATATTTTTTGTTGATGATTATTGCTACTAGAAACATAAGTTTTATTCAGGTAATTGATATCCGCTAAGTTTTTTTTGGTGCGCTATAATTTCTGCTTCAACTAAAAAAATAACATCTTCGGAAATATTAGTAGCATGGTCTGCAAGGCGTTCAATCTGCCGGGAAAGCACTATTAAATGCGCACAGGCTTCGGTAATCTCAGGGTTGGATTGAATTTTTTCTACAAGCTGTTTGAATATTTTTTTATTATAATCATCAACAATATCGTCTTTTTTCCAGATTGTTTTTGCTAATTCGCTATCGCAGTTTATAAATGAAGTAATAGCATCCTTAACCATTTCACGAGTAATTCTAGCCATATCCGGAAGATCGGTTTGGACTATTATATCCCGAAAGTTTTCAGTTTTTTTAACACGCTGAGCTATGTTAACCGCAATATCACCGCAGCGCTCAAGCTGGCTGTCAATTTTAATTGCCGTCAATATAAAACGAAGATCGGTAGCAACTGGTTGATATAGTGCAAGCAAGTTTTCACATTGAGCCATAATTAGATTATCGTAAGCATCTACTTCCCTATCTCTTTGTTTGATTTCCTTAAACAGCCTGACTCCTGAGTCTTCCATATCCTTAAAACTATTTTCAACTTGATCGTCAACAATCGATGCCATTTTGTTGATGGTAGTTTTTAGTTCTTCAAGCTCTTTTTCAAAATGTCTTTCCATCTTTTCCTGATATCCTTTAACTTAAAAATCTTATCCTTACACTTACACTTGAACTTAAGCTCGAAAGAATAAGTTCAATTGTAAGTTCACGAGTATTGTAAATATTTTAGCCAAACCTGCCTGTAATATAGTCTTCAGTTTGTTTTTTAGCCGGAGCGACGAACATTTTTTTGGTCTCTGAATATTCGATTAACTCGCCCATATAGAAAAATGTTGTAAAGTCACTCACCCGAGCCGCTTGCTGCATATTGTGAGTAACAATAACTATTGTATAATCTTTTTTCAATTCAAAAATTAGCTCTTCAATTTTTGTAGTAGAAAGAGGATCAAGCGCGCTTGCAGGCTCATCCATTAAAATTACTTCGGGATTTATTGCAATTGTCCGCGCAATACATAAGCGTTGCTGCTGCCCCCCGGAGATGTCTGCACCCGATTTGTGCAATATATCTTTTACTTCATCCCAAAGAGCGGCCTGTATTAAGCTTTTTTCTACAATTTCAGCAAGTGCTTTTTTATTATGAAAACCGTTTAATTTTAATCCAGCTACAACATTATTGAAAATTGACATTGTAGGAAATGGGTTTGGCTTTTGAAAAACCATACCGATTTTTCTTCTCAAATATACGGGATCTTGTTGCATAATATCCTCACCGTCAAATATAATACTGCCGGTCATTGTTCCCCCAACGACCTCATGCATTCGGTTTAGGCTTCGTAAAAAAGTTGATTTACCGCAGCCTGATGGGCCAATAATGGCAAGAACCCTTTTTTCTGGAATCGTCATAGAAATATTTTTAAGAACTTTCGTCTTCCCAAAATAAGCAGAAAGGTCTTTCACCGAAATCTTTATTGCATCATGCTTATGATGAGTAGCTTTTGACGTTATTTCGTTATTTGTCTGAGCGTTAAATACCATTTAATTTACGTTCTATATTTTGATCTAGTAATAATTCTGAAAATTAGACTTAAAAGAGAAATAAGGATAATTAACACAAGCGCTGCAGTCCATGCCTGATCATTCCAATCCTTAAAGGGTGAAGAAGCGTACTGATATATATAAACTGTAAGAGATGCTATCGGTTGGAAAATATTCGTTGACCAAAATCTATTTCCGAGCGAAGTAAACAAAAGAGGCGCTGTTTCGCCAGCGGCTCTTGAAAGCCCGAGAAGTATTCCCGTTGCAATTCCTTTCCACGCAGTCTTGAGGACTATCATTACAGTTATTTTCCATTTAGGAATTCCTAATGCGAGTCCTGCTTCCCTGTAGGACTGAGGGACAAGCTTAATCATCTCTTCTGTTGTACGTGTAATCGTCGGAATCATTAATATTGCTAATGCAATTCCGCCGGCGAGCGCTGAAAAATGCCTCATCGGAATAACTACAAGAGTATACGCAACCACACCTACTACGATAGAAGGTATTCCGCTTAAAACATCTGCAAAAAAACGAACAACCGCGCCAAATTTATTTTTCCCAAATTCTGACAGATAAACGCCGCTTAAAATTCCTACCGGGATTCCTATACCCCCGCCGATTGCAATTAATATTAGTGTTCCAATAATTGCATTAACCATTCCTCCGCCGGATTCCCCTACAGGCGTCGGAAGCTTTGTAAAAAAATTAATGTTTAAGTTTGCTATCCCCTTGGATATGGTATAATAGAAAATTAAGATTAAGGGTGCAATAGTAATTATTGCAGCCAAAAAAGAAACCGAGAGCATAACAACGTTAGTTGTTCTTCTTCTAATAAAAGTAAATTTTTCCTTGTAGGATTTTATTTCCATTTTCGTTCTGTGCTCCATACAAGAAGATGTGCCAGGATATTAATAATAATTGAAATTATAAAAAGGACAAGGGCAAGTTCAATTAAGGCGTTTAAGTACATGTCTGATGAAGCTTCCGTAAATTCGTTAGCGACAGCGCTTGCCATAGTATAGGAAGGGTCTAAAAGTGATACAGATATTTGCGCACGATTTCCGATAACCATAGTTACCGCCATTGTTTCACCAATTGCTCTACCGAGTCCTAACATGATGGCTCCAACCAAACCGGATTTAGCATTGCCTAATACAATTTTAGTAACTTCCCATTTTGTAGCGCCCAAAGCATAAGCAGCTTCTCTTTGAGTATAGGGTACTGACCTTAAAATATCCCGCGATATCGATGAAATGATCGGAAGAACCATAATTGAAAGAATGATGGCTCCTGCGAGCATTCCAAATCCATAAGGAGCGCCTTGGAAGAAAGGAGAGTTTGGGAATTCATTTTGAAGGTAAGGCTCAATCGTATCTCGAAGCCAGGGTACCAGGACAAAAATTCCCCAAAGCCCATATATAACACTCGGAATCCCCGCTAACAATTCCGTTAAAAATGAAAGAGGCTTCTCAATCCATGAAGGAGCAAGCTCGGATAAAAAAATAGCAACACTGAGACCAAGGGGAACGGCAATTAACAGTGCCAGAAATGAAGAAACTAATGTACCGTAAATTACAGGCAGAGCGCCGAAAACTTCCCGATATGGGTCCCAAGTTGAAGAAAATAAAAATCCAAAACCAAATTTTTTGATAGAAAGAATAGAATGGGAATACATTTCCCATCCCATAAAAACTACTAATAAAAAGACTAACACTGCAAAAAGCAATGTTAGTCTTTCAAAAATCAGATCACCGAGGTTTTTATTACCCAAAATTTTATTCAAGAAAGTAGAAGTATCTTTTCTTTTGTTCTTCTTAAAGAAATTTTGGATTTTTCCGAACGATTCGCTTTCGTTCAAATTCCCGGCTGAATTATTTAACACTAATCTTTTTTCCGTTACTTGTTATTGAATTTACCTTTTCAAGGTCTAACTTTTGAACTTGTTTAGGAAGAGGCGAATAATAAAGCCCTTGCGCATAAGCCTGTCCTTTTGTGATCCCCCATCTTAAAAACTTAACTAAAGCAGCGGCTCTTGAATAATCTTTAATATCTTTCGGCACTACGATCCAGGAAAAACCTGAAATCGGATATGCGTTTTTACCATCGGCATTAGTAATAACCGCGCGAAGGTCTTTAGGCATATTTTTTACTGCGCCTGCAGCAGCTTCGGTAACTGTATTAAAATTAGGCTCAATAAAATTTCCGTCTTTATTCTTCATAATTGCATAAGGTAGTTTATTTTGAACTGCATATGCTAATTCAACGTAACCGATAGCACCCTGTGTTTGAGATATTAAACCGGAAACTCCTTCACTTCCTTTGCCGCCAAGACCGACAGGCCAGTCAACTGAAGTGCTATTGCCTACTTTCTTTGCCCATTCAGGACTAACTTTTGAAAGATAGCTTGTATAGATAAAAGTTGTACCGCTGCCTTCAGAGCGGTGTGTAACAAGGATTGCTTTGTTAGGAAGATTTTTCCCTGGGTTTAATTTTACAATTCGGGGATCATTCCATTTGTAAATTTTTCCAAGATAAATATCCGCTAAAGTTTCACCATCGAGCCTTAAGCCTTGTCCCACTGAAGGAAGATTATAGGTAACTGCTACACCGCCCATGATAATAGGCAAATGTATAATTTCGGTTCCCCTTTTGGATCTAAAAGTATTCATTTGATCCGGTGTTAAAGGTGCATCCGAAGCTCCAAAATCGACTGTACCTTCAGTAATCTGCTGAATTCCACCGCCGCTACCGATAGAAGAATAATTGATTTGGACCCCGGTCATTTTGTAATAAAGATCGAACCATTTTGAAAAAATCGGGTAATCAAAAGTCGAACCGGCTCCGGTTAACTTAACCTGCGCAAATGATGAAACAGAAAAAACTGCTGCTATCATTATTACAAGTGAAAGAATTTTGAATTTCATTTTATAACTCCTTATGTAAATATAAATAATTTGTGAAATAATTTTAAATCAAATTTAGAAACTGAAAAAGAAAGTTGCTCTAAGCAAAACATCTGCCTTTGAACCGGAAAGACCGTATGAAGTATACTCAATATTCGGCATAATATGAACGTTTTTTCTCACTGCGAAGTCAAGAGCGCCCATTATTAAATTCTGCGTGCTGTTTGCAATAGTTGTGTTTTTAGTATTTGCGTCAGGTGTATAGCTGTCATATCTTGCAACAAATCGAATATTATCCGAAAGACCAACCCATCCGTTTAGGCTAATGCCATTTCTTTGTAAAGTTGAACCGTCTGCTTCACCGTGATCGATTGCATTAACAAAACCTTGCGCGCCAAGACTAAACTCCTTGGTTGCGTAATTTACAATTACATCACCGGTCTTAGCATATTTTGAAGCAGGTGCGCCTGAATATTGACCGTCAAGTAAAATTGTAAACCCTGAAGTTGGAATAAATTGCAAGAAAAGATAACCGGACTTATATCTTGCCTGCCCGGTATTTGTAGTTTGACCCGGCAAAAAGGAATCTCCGTTGCCGGTATTGTTCCCGAGCAAAAGACCGGCAGAAAAAGCATCTGAAAATTTTTGCGTTAGAGAAATACCAAGATCTCTTGAAGCGCTGATGCCATGTAAATCTTGAATTGTCTTTTCAAGCGGGCGGTATCCGAAAATACCTTCAGCCATATTGATATTCCAGGTACCTTGAAGACCGATGGCAAGATCGCCGTTGCCGACTGCATTTTTCCAATCTAAGAAAGCATCTTTAACCATTGTTGATAATTTCCCGTTGCCGAGGTTTGATGCTGTAGGATCTGATTCTAAACGAAATCTTGCCCACATGTCATTTGAAATAGTATAATCTGCGGTCAAATAAATCCTTCTAAATTCAAATGCCTGCAAATTAGTTTGAGTAGCATCGTGATTAGAAGTAATATAATAGTAATCCCCGAACATTAGCCCGCTGAACTTTGGCCCTTTATCTTGTGCATTAACAAGACCGACAAAAACCAAAAAGGAGAAGAGTAGTAATGATAGTTTTTTCATAGTTTTTTACTTTGATTTGTTATTAAATAATTTATTAGATATTCATGGTTAAAATTGACGTGGCAATATTAGGCAGAAAAATTCTCCTGTGTGTTAATGAAAGGTTATGGTTATGTTAAGAAATTGTTAATGGATGAAACGCCCGCCAAATATACGGGCGTATTAAACTGTTGTTTTTATTAGAAGTTAAGAGGATAAATAAATGATACTCTCGGTTCAATTCTCTTTTGGGGTTTATAATCAATTACGTTATTATTTGCATCTCTGATTGGAGTGAATGTCCATTTGTAAAGCATCGAAACAAGTATATAAGGCATCGGTTTATAACCAAACTCAAAATACATGAATGAATTATTGTCAACTTTTAGAATTTGAGACTCTGCCCCTATATTAGTCTTGTCATATCCGCCTCTTACTACAATCGGCATACCTTCGGGTGAAACGTTTGCAACAAAATGGAGAATTCCGCTATCCGGTGTTTTATCAAGACGCTCGTAGCTTCCGATTACGTCAAGCACTCCAAGAAAATGTAAATCCAATTCGCCAAAATATCCGTTATCAGGATTAGTTATCGATGCTAATAAATCTGCTTTACTCGAAAAAGTACCGGTGGCGGTATCAAATTGATATCTTTGAATTTCATACATCGAATTAAAATATGAGGCAATATATTGGGCCTGGTTAAATCGTCTTTCAAGCTTTGCCGATGCATTTAGAATTCCCAAACCATTCATTTCAACCATGATCCCTGTTGCAACTCCGCTGCCGTAATTTATAATCTTAGTGAAATCAGAATAAAGTTGAAGATTGAACAAGCTGGAATTTATAAGTGGCAAACCTAAGTCGATGCCGATAATTTGCATTCTGCCTCTGTCTTCCGGTTTCCACAAAGGACTTGGATTGATAATGGGATTGATAAGAGGCGCAGATGCATTATAATCCGGAACATAAACAACTCCCGAATATTTATTAAAATCAACTGCATAAGTTCCACCAACTTCCAGATTGCCAATTATGGGAACATTAGCTAAAGTTGTAAATCTTAACGGTCTAACATAACCTCTTACTGCGGTTACTCCTGCCTCTGCAAACGTGCTGTAAATCGATTCAAAACCAAAATTACCAAAATCGATATCGCTTACTAAGCCTATTTTTCTTGTGTCAATACTTGGGCTATTGTTATACTGATACATTATGCTTCCGTGCCCAAGGTTATAATAATCTAGTGCGCCTAGCTTTATATAAACGGGGTCATGTTTCTCGCCGTATCTTAAATAACGAATAATACTTAAGTAATCCGAAAGTTCATTAAAATTTTCTTTCCGGATATTTCCATTTTTATTGATGTCAAAATTAAGGTCTAAACCCACTCCCCAATTCCCTAAAGCAATCTCGGGCCGGATATGGAAAGAATAATACAACTCACCATCTATCCAGTCCAATCCCATTCCGCCATCAAAATAACCACTACCAGGTCTTGGATAAAAAGCTTCTTGAGAATATACCGGTTTAATTAGGAATAACAACAGAACAAAAAGTAAAATTTGTTTCATTTAAATATTCTTTTGAAAATTTATTACGAATATAGTATAAAATTTTTGAAATGAATTTATCGAACTATCGCTAATTTTTGTATAATATGATCAGTCGAACCGGCTCTTTTAATTTCTACCTTGTAAAAGTAAACCCCGTTTGCAAGAAGGTCGCCGTCTTCGTCCCTGCCATCCCAATATATCTTGTTGAAATCATAATTTAACTGAGATGAATAAACTTTTATTTGTTTTATCAATCTGCCTGCGACAGTGTAGATGAAAATATCTAATTCGGCAGGAATCTGTGGCAATTTAAATGTAAAATAAGTGCCGCCGCTAAATGGATTCGGATAATTATAAACCTCCTGAATATTAAACTTGCTTGATACAACAAAGTTTCTAGAAATTCCCGCTGAATCGACACTTCTGCCTAAAGCATTTTTCCCCATCACCGTAAGCGTATAATTTCCGTCAGCTAAAGTTGGTGTATAAGTGGCGATAAATTTCGGATTCGAGGAATTGTACTGATAATTTAAAGAGGAAATATTGTTTGAATAATAAACCGGATTTCCATTTAGAAAAATGCTAACGGCAGAAGTATCGGTAATTGAAAGATTCGAAGGGTCGTATAGAGCAATTTTAATTTTAGGATGATTTGAAATATAATCACCATCCATAATATCGTTTCCGTTAAACGTAATTTTTAGAGAAGGAGTAGAAGTATCGCTTTTAACGAAAAATGGAATTGAAAAAACATTATTATCCTTATATAGTTCTGGGATTTTATTATCCGGGTCAATGGTAATATAAAAACTTTTTTCACCAGCATTCGTGGGTGTATAATTTAGATTGAAAAGTCGCCTACTTCCGGGATTAAGGCTATCTACCAGAGATTCATAAATTTTATTTTTTGAATTATCCGAATTATTTACTTCAACTAAAACATTGAAACTATCTGCGGGAACTTCTCCGGCATTGTAGACGTAGAATTGCAAAGCTTCATTTGTACCAACAAGAACAGAATCACTAGAGATCGAAACAATCTGGTAATTTGTGCCAAGCTCAGCGAGCGATTTTAATTTTACAGCCAGAGAAATAATTTTAGGAGATGCCTTAAATTGATTTGCTGAAAAATTTACAAGCATTCTTAACCTTGGATAAGTTGAGGCATTTATAAAACTTAAAGGGGCATATCCATTTGAGAAAGATAATGTAGACAAAGTATCAATATTGTTGTTTGATTTTATTCCTATCGGAGTGACTTTTAATGATGAACCATCGGGAATATTTGCATTCATATAAAGGGAATCCCAATTAGATGCGTTTTGAATGACTGGAAAGTCTACATAGCCTGAATCATTCTTGACGATTACCGAAGTATCGATTATTGCTATTCCTGCAAATTGTTTTTTATAAACTTCAGGCACAGTACCGGGCATGGCGCCTTTTTTCCCGATAATACACCATGATTCGCGATACCGGACACTGTCAATAAAAACGCTGCCCCAATTCTTAATTTCATTTCTGACAGGAGTTCCACCAGAATAGCCAAGTACTGATTGTGCCCCATCATCGCAAATTGCCATTGCCATGACGGTTCCCTGAGGTAAACTTTTTAGATAACTTAATAAAGAATCACCCGAAGGAGGGTTGGGATAAACAAAGGTTTTAAAATTATATGGTCTCAAGGTAACAGTATCAATTAGTGCTGTCCCAACACCCCAGAAATATGTTGAAGGCAATTCTTCAAGAAGGTTGTATTGCATTGATGCAAATTTTCCGTCGCTTGAACCGGCTGACGAGATTTTTAATTCGTCCTTCGCTTGAGAAAGTTCCCATGAACTATCTACAAAATTATAATTTGTATTTGAGTAATTGATATCAGATAGACTATCAACAGGACTATTGATAAACCATTTGTAATTTGAATTAATATTGGTAAAGGAATTTGCCTCAGACCATGAAGGTGAATTTATAATTTTTGCACGCCACCAATATTTTTTCATCGACAATAAATTGGGCAATGTGATTGAAGATGAAAACAATCCAAGCCTTTGTTCAAACTGTATCGGCGATGTAAAATTCCGGTTTGTATCCAATTGAAACAGGAACGATGAGTTTGCCGTATCTATACTGTAAGAAGGATTTAGAAATGAAACTTTCCCGGTAAAGGAATTATAGAATTGATTACTGAATAAACTTCTAAGCGAATTGGAATAAACGTTAAAATTTATCGAGGCTTGATTATCGTTTTTATATATTTCATCTATTGTATTGGCGCTATCCAAAATAACAGTCAAATTATGAATGCCAACCAAGTTTTTTACAAAAATATTTGCCGTCAATGAATCGATGAATAAAGGAATAGGCACTTTAAAATATTGCTCATAAAGTATATTGTTGTTGTAAGAATCCTTTACTGTAATTATAATGGAATCATTAGGCACCGCACCAAAATTATGATAATAGAATTTAACCGGAAGTAAATTATCCTGATCTGACGGATTACTATTTGAAAGCTGAATATCTGCGGAAGAAATTTCAAGGTTCGGTTTAGGAGGAATTTTTAGATTAACCAGCGGATCGCCGAATAGTATATTGCAGTAATCGAAGACACGATTTACATCGCTATATCCATCTTGCTGAAGCAATTGCACTTTTGCCAATAGATGCGCTTCTCCTACATTAGTAATTGAATCGCGTAAAAACTGGTCATAAAAAAAGGTCGGGAAGGTAGTCGCTGTTGAAATATAGCCCCAGCTTGAATTACTTAGGTATGTTATAGCTTGACCATCATTAGAGCCTGTAATAAATAATTCGCCGAAGCAACTAACATCTGGCTCTGCAAATTTACCTGTTGAACAGCCAAAATCAGAAATTAAAGGAAAACGATCAGAATAAGTATTTTTTAGAGCTTCAACATCAGTAATTCCATTATCCCAAGTCTGTGTGCCGCTATGTCCGATATAAGAGATAAAAATTCCTCCATTGTCAATGGCATTTTGGATTTGAGTTTGGGAGTAAGGACCAAAATTAGTTGGCGGATTTATTGTTTTATAAAAATGAAATCCTTCTCCCCCAATTGGCTTGGGTTCCGCAAGTGAGTTAAAGATATAATCATTTTCACTTTTTAATAAATCAATTTGACCTGCTACAGTGGGATCACCGCCGCTAAAAAAAAGGAAAGTTTTATTCCATTCATCATATGGTTTTGCAAGGTATTCCTTATGCTTATTCAAATAGAAATAAACTTGCTGATCGTTAGCAGCAGGAATTCTTCCGATGAACATTTGAGGGATTTCAGCTTGATTAGAATCCCACATACAATACCATGCATCGCTTACAGGATCGCCATAGGAAGGGACTAAGTCTTGTTTTTTTATTGCGGGCACTGGAGTTTGCAAATTCTTATAGTCATAATTAGCATCACCTATTAGCGTAAGATATGCAGGATTTGGAGTAACCCAATTCTCATTTGCATATATTAAAAAATCTTTAATCGCCTCCGGCTTGGGATAGCCATAAGAAAATTCATCATAAATATCATCTACGAAAGCTAAATCGGTTCTGACGTTATAATTACTTTTTATAAAATTATTATAATCTGTAACGGATTTCATTAGTACTTTATTTGAGATAATAATATCGTCAGCGCCTTGCGTATTAGCTCTCAAATTGACGAACTGTTTTTTCTCTTCAAATATTGGAGACATTAAATAATTTTTTGAAATAAGGACATAAGCATCTCCACCGGAAACTGTATCAGTAAATGTAAGTGTTTTGGTTAAAGCGCCGGTTAAAGAATAGTTTTCAAACTTAATTGTATCGGGATATACTTTGTACAAAATTATATTACTATCCGGTGAAGTGATATTTGAAATTTTTATAACTCTAAGTTTTGTAGTTAGTGAATCCGGGAATTTGAAATACAAAGAATCGTTCACTGCGCTAATATTTCTATAATATTCAATATCTACCCAATCTAAAAGTATCTGCTGAAACGTAGCGCTTGTAGGCAGGTCAGTGATGCGTAATGTGTTAGCGCCGTCATTTAATATAGTGGAAGTAAAATTTGAGAATAAATTAGCCGTCTGCTTATAATCAAAAGAAATTGAATCCATTATAGAACTTGTGTTGACACCAACCCCTACTTTATGTGCACCGGTTTGAATATCAGCGCCGTTGCTAATTAATCTGACATAAGTTTTGAAAGGAGAATTAGGGACTATATTTGAGGCTTGGAACGGTAGTGAAATCGTAGAATTAGTTCCCAAAACATTCCAGGTCCAAACTTTATTCTCCTGCCAGAATGGTAATTGTACTCGGGGGACAACGGAATCATAATACCATAGTCTAACATCATTTTCAAAATGCTGAAGATTCAAATATGAATTTAAAGTATCCGTAGTTTGTGAGGCAACTGAAGAATCAACATTAATTCTATGGCCATTTTGCCCGCCCCAAGTAAACCAAAGAAAAGTTGTATCGGTGTACCTATCCATATAATTTAGATAATCAGTGCCGATTGGAACAATTTGCCGGTAATTTGGAGAACCATAATTCTTTTGCGCCCAGAATTCGATATAATCTCCATTTGCAAATGTTCCCGCTTGACTCGATTTGAGAAACAAAGGAAGTTCTTTTCCCTTGCAAAAAATTTTTATTGTTGATGGATCAATATTAGAGGGGTTCAAGCCATAGTTTATGAGGTCTTGATAACCGATACGGTAAATTCCATCGGCTGGAACAGCAAGTTTGACGTATTGATTTGAATAATCTATCCAATTACCTGTGGTATCAGGGTAGCTAAATAATTTTCTAAAGGAACGAAAGCTTTTAGCATAGCTATAATTTGCTATAATATTTTTTAATGCTTTATCATAAACTGATTCAGTGGTTGTGTTTATTGGGAAAAGAGTAACCGGATTATAATTTACGTTAATATTGGCACTTAGTAAAACCTTAACTTGTTTCAACTTCCAATTATATGATGCATTATTTATCTGAATGGCAGCGCAGTAATAATTACCTATCCATGTGTACCCCAGGACATTGCATTCATCCGGAGGATATTGATCAGTAAGAAAATATTCCCTTTTAAGATTTTGATTTTGATATGTTAATGTTGAATCATTTAGCATCTCAACTGCGGGATTAACTTCCACATTAATATTTGCGTAAGTATTGTATTGTGGGTTACTCAAGAAAGCAGTTACTTTACTTTTCGGAGGTATAGCCACATAAATTATTTTAGAAGGTAATGAAGGAGAACCGGGTTTGCTTTCATTAAGTACATTATCAAATTTTAAACTTTTTGTTGATGTATTTCCGGTCTCTTCGAATGTATCCTTAAATGCAATATTGAGTATAAAGGAATCATTTTTTGAAACGATACTTTGAACTTTTATTTGACCGGATAATTGAAAATTAAAAGCTAAAAACAATAAATTTAGAAAAAAGAAATAATAATAATTAGGTTTATTTAGTATCCTATTTTGCAACATTAAAAATCCAGAACTATTTATTTATGCAATTTCTTTTATTTTTCTTTATTCTTATATTTCTCAATATAGTTTTCATAGTCGAAGTTCATTTTTAGGAAAAATACTTCCCAACAAAGGAAAAATGGATGGGCATAATAGTTATTAAATACCCCTTCGCTCCTACTTAAATTTTATTTCTTGAAATGAATTGTCATATCGAAAACCAATATTTACTCCCCAGTTTGAATTGTTATGATTTTACATCAAATAATTGAATACGTCTATTGTTAAAACCGGAACATATTTATGAAATATCTTATAATAACTATCCTGTATACAATATCAAATTTATGCACAAAAAACTTAATCAAGTTCCAACTGAAAATCAAAAATACTTAAACAATTTCTGTGGCAATAAGAGAACCTCGCGCGCACAATTTATTGGACGCTTCTCATTTAATGATAAATGAAGCACTTCTTTTTCCGAATCGGAACTTAAATCTACAATTGCATCTTTATGTTTACCCGAAATAGGGACAAGAAATGATTTGAGAATTAAATTCAGATCAAGTAAAAACGATTTGTTTTCAAAGTAATATTTATCAAGCGCAATAAGATTTCCAATGCTTCTTTCATCGTCTTTATAAATCTGCCAGTAGCCTGTTAATCCCGGTTTAAGATTAGTTTCTTCTCTTTCACGATATAAAAAAGGAAATTCATTCTTTATATTTTTTAGGTCTTCCAGGTCCAGCGGTCGAGGTCCAACGAAATTCATTTCACCTTTTAGAATATTAATCAACTGAGGAGCTTCATCCAATCCCGTTTTACGAAGATATTTTCCGAACCGTGATACATAAACCTGATGACCAAGCTTTAAAAGATTGGACTCACTATCTTTTATTAAAGAACTGCGGTTAGTCGCAAACGACTCCGTCTGCGGAGTAAGAGTTCTGAATTTGTAAATTTTGAATCTCCATTCTTTAAGAGACAACCCCCGCTCCTGTATGAAGAGCGGGGATTGCCCAGACTGCAAAAAGAGGATAAAACTAATAATAGCAAAAGCGGGAAAAAGTAATAATATAAAAATTAAAGCACATATTTTCCCAATCATTTTTTTAAAGATTTAACCAAATAATGTAAACCAATTCTCACTTCAGCAATATCAGTTTCTTTACTTCATTAAAACTTCCCGCAGTAATTCTGTAAAAATATATTCCGCTGGCAAGACGGCTTGCATTAAACTCTACATTATGATATCCGGCTTGCATTTCTCCGTTTGCAAGATTTGCAACTCTTTGTCCAATTGTATTGTAAACATCCAGCTCAACTTTGCTATCAACCGGCAGACTGAAACTAATTGTTGTTGTTGGATTAAATGGATTAGGGTAATTCTGCCCTAAAGAAAATTGTTTTGGTAATGTCGTAACTTTTACTACACTTGAATACTTAAAACTGCCGTCATTATCTATTTGCTTTAATCTGTATTGAGAATTTCCGCTTAATGGGCTCACATCAACAAAAGAATAACTCTTAGGTGAATTGCTGTTGCCTGATCCTTGTACAAAGCCTATCTTTTCCCAATTGCCTATTGCTGACTGACTACTGCCTACTTGCCTCTCTATATCGAACCCGTAATTATTTACTTCCGTTGCAGTCTCCCACTTCAATAAAACGGTGGCTGAGCCGGTTGGTGAGCCTGTCGAACCGGTCGAAACCGCAGTAAAAGTAGTCAGCTCCACCGGAAGCGGATCAGCACTTGGTTGGAATTCATAAGCGCCCATATCTATTGTTCCGGCACTACCGCTTGTTTTATTTACTTTCCTTGGATAGCCGGCGCCGCGGATGTCATAAGACTCTGAGTTGTAGCCGTTGTACCCGGCATCAGCACAAGCTGATTCTCCCATAATTCTAAAATCATCACCCGGCGCATTGACAAATAAAGGGTCTGAAGTAATGTTGTTGTTCGTTGCGGTAAATGTTGTTCCTGAACCTACTACGACATCATTTGTACTGTCAGAATAACATGAATAATTCATTGTTACAGCGGTTGTCGTTCCCCCCGATATGTAAAACTGTTTGCCCAGTGTTCCTGTTGTATTTCCCCAAACAATGCTGTTATTAAAAACCGGAGACGAATTCAAAAAATTATTTAAAGCGCCTCCTTCAAAGAACGCCTTATTCATAGCAATGGTTGAATTTGTTATAACCGGACTAGAAGAAGTGGAGTTCTCAATTGCGCCTCCGTTATTAAATGCTAAATTTGAATAGAAGATACAATTTGTTAATGCCGGTGAAGAAGATATATAGTTATTTAAACCGCCGCCGTATTTCGCTTCGTTTGCGGTAAAAGTAACATTAGTAATCGTAGGTGAAGCAGTATCATTGAACATTCCGCCGCCGCGGTTATAATAAGGATCTAAACCATTTGCAAAGCCGCCTTGAATTGTAAATCCGTTTAAAACCGCAGACTTTGTTAAACTCAAACTTGAACGATTATAAATAACATGGTAGCAATTTTCAGAATTATTAGTAATGCTTAACGTTGCGCCGCTCCCTGTTACAATATCGTCTCCATTCAAATCACCGCTGAGCTTAGTTTCATCGGCGCCGCCCGGACCAAAGTTTGTACGCTGTTTGACGGAATCTTCGGTTCCTGCAAAGCCTCCGTAAATAGATACTCCGTTTTTCATTTCGAAATGATAATAGCGGGAGCCTCCGCCTAATCCGTAATCATAACTTGGCTTGTATGTACCTTTAGCTACCCAAATCTGATCACCGTTTACTGCTGCATTAAGCGCCGTTTGAAGCGATGTATATGCATTCGCCCAGCTTGTACCTTCATTACTTCCATATTGTGCTGATGCATTAACGTATAATATAGGGGCGTATGCACTTGAGCTTTCATAAGCCCCCATATCCACTGTACCATCCTGTATTCTTGTATTTCCATCCAGGTCCTTTGCAAGAGTGACATAAGAATTATTCCCGGCATTTGCAGCCGGCGATGAATGCAAAAACCTTACATTTCCACTTGTTGTTGTTGGTGTATCTGGAAGAACTGAACTTATAAAAGCCGGATCTGCATCTTTGTTGCCCCCGCTGTCGATGCCGAATGCAGTATTCCATGAAGGTCCGCTGCCGCTGCTGCCTTTTATATCACTGTAATAAAATTCTGGTATGCTGTCGGTTGAGGTTATATAATACACTTCATTCCCTCCGTCAGACGCCGAATTGCCCCAGACAATGGTATTCTTGATTAGCTGCGGTGTCCCGCTAAAATATAATCCGCCGCCTAAACCCAAGAAATACCACCAAGTTTCTGTAGTCGGGTCACCACCCATAGCACCACCTTCAACATAATTGCCGTTGATTGTACAGTTAATTATGCTACCATAGTCCACAGAGCCAACCCAACCCACTTTAGAATTCTCAATAGAAACAGCCCCTCCGTTTATAGTGGATACGTTGCCCGTAAAACAAGAGTTTATTATACTTACATAAGGGAAATAAAGACTACTGCCAAAGTTATTTGAGGAGTCATTTTCGATAACACAACTATTTATAGCGCCTCCTTTTCCATCGGCAAAGTTTCCTCTGAATAAACAGTCCTCCACTAATAAATATGAATTAATGTTTAAAATGGCGCCGCCTGAAGCATAATAAATACCGTCTCCCCAAACGGCATTATTCTCGAATACGGAATTGGTAACTTTCAGCGTTGATCCATAGAAACTATAAATGGCGCCGCCGCCGGTAGCTCCAAACCAGCCAGATACACCTTTATGGCCCTCCGCTACATTGACACCTGGTTCAAGAGTATAATTTCCGCGAAAAGTACAATCGTCAATCGTTGCGTTTGAAGCAAAAAATTCCAGTGCAGAGGCATATGCGTTTGCCCAATTGTTTGTAAAAGAACAGTTAGTAAAATTAAAAGTACCTGTTTCTGCTAATAATGCTGGGCCTCCATCCCCAGCAGGATATTCACCACCCATTGGTGCACTATTGTTGGAAAATGTACAGTTAGTGAACTGATAGCTCCCTCCGACGGCTAAAACACAAGCGCCGGAAGAAGCGGAATTCTCACTAAAATTTGAATTAGTAACCTGCAAGTTTACACTAACGTTTCCTTCAATTGCGCCGGCGTTATTATAATTCTTGTTTTCAATAAATGAACAATTGTCTATTATCCAGTTACCGCTGGCATGAATAAAAATCCCTCCACCATCATACGCCGCAAAATTAAGCGTGATAGTACAATTTCGTAAAGTAGGGCTACTGCTAGATCCAGTAATAAATATTCCTCCACCATATCCTAAACCAAACCCTCTATCGTCGTTTCCATGAGAAATAGTAAGTCCGTCTAAAATAGTTGTATTGCTTACACTTGTTAGGGTTACAACATGATATGAGTTCTCGCCATTATTAGTGAAACCGGTATCGTTTCCATCGAGGTCGCCGCTTAAAATCGTTGCATAAACTGAGTCCGTTAGTAATCTTTGCAAAGTGCTGGTTTCAGTGCCGGCAAAATGACCGTACACTGCCACACCTGATGGGATATTAAATGTAATTGAACGGTCTCCGCCCGGAGTTGTTGGCTTATACGTTCCTCTTGCTACCCAAATTTGATCGCCTGCAACTGCGCTCGTTAATGCAGTCTGGAGTGAAGTGTCTGCATCTGTCCAGCTTGTGCCGTTGTTGCTTCCGGCTGCGTCGGCTTTTACATAAATTATAGTTTGAGCAGTTGTTATTGCCGTACAAGTAAGCAAAATGAATAGTAGTACTTTTTTCATTGTCTCTTTATCCTTATAATATTTTGTAAAAATCTGTTAGATTTTCTTTTGAAATAAATGCCGTAGCGCCCGCTTCCTTTGCTTTTTTACGAAGACGTACATCATCAAAATCTGAAAGTAAAGCAATCTTTATCGCAGGGTTTTCGCGCCTTATCTCTCTGGCGACTTGAAAAGCATTTTCTTTTTTTAAGTTAATATCAATTACTATCCAATCCGGCTGGTATTTTTTTAATGCGGATTTTAGATGTGGTGAATTTTCTGTCTGGATGCATTCGTCATTATTAGCTGTAATAAGCTTTTTTATAAACTTTCTAAATCCCGGGTTTTCATCTAATATCAGGAACTTCATTTTTTCTGCTTAGTAGTTTGGAAAATCATTAATAGAAAATTATTTGTTAGGAAGGAAAAAAGAATGTTGGTTTACCCACGATCTTATGTGAGTTTTCCCACGATTTCAAATCAGCGGGAATATTTAACTAAGAATGAATGGATGAATGGATGAATGAATGGATGGATGGATGGATGAATGAATGGATGAATGGATGGATGAATGATTGAATGGTTAAATGTCCACCATTCATTCTTCCATCCCATACGATTCAACAAATTCTCTGATAATGTAATCGTTCTTCCATTCTTCATTTTTTGCAAGTTTTTGGATTAATGATTTATTAAGGCTTATTAATTTATTTTCGAGGGAATAATGTAAATCATCATATATTATGAACCATTCCTCTGCTATTTCGACTGAGCTAAACAAAGCAAATATTTGACTATAGTTTTCTCCTAAAGAACCCAGGGCAATACTGTTATATTGAATATTCTCTTTAAGAAATCTTCTGCAATATCCTTCAGCAATATTTGAGGATACAGACAAGATAGAATCTTCAATTTGTGATTTTACTTTAAATGAAAGTGAATCAATTTCTTTAATTCTTTTCCTGACTAAACTGAATAGGTTGATAGCTTCTTTCCAAACATCTAAATTTCTATAACCCCTATTTATATTCTTATTTCGATTTAAATATTTAGTAAATTTCTCGTCCATTTCTTCCTCAACAGATTTATTATTTATTCAAAAATACTAAGATACATCCACTCATCCATGCCTTCATGCATTCATTCAATCAATCATTCATTCATCCATTCATTCATTCATTCATTCATTCAAACATTCATCCATTCAAACATTCATTCATTCAAACATTCATCCATTCGCTTATAGAGATGAACTTTATTTTAAATATTCCTTATACTTTACTGAAAACTTCAGAAGGCCCTTTGCCCCTTCGAGATTAAGCTTCTTAGATAAAAGCACTTTTTGATTTTCAACTGTCCTTTTAGATATGAAAAGCTTTTCGGCAATTTCTTCATTAGAGTTCAGTTCTGAAATTAATTGCATGATATTCTTTTCAGTGGGAGTCAGTCTATTTATCAGTTGCAGGTTTTCGTCGGCAACCGGAATTTTAGCTTTCTCCATTAACAAGCCTGTAAGCTTTGGGCTTAAAAAATAATTTCCGTCAATAACTCTATTCACTGCAGTAACAATATCCAGTACCGCATCATTTTTTAACACGTAGCCTTCTATGCCGACTTCAAGAGCTTTTAAAAATATCTTCTTTTCGTTGTGCATGGTAAGTAATATTATTTTAGTATGACTACCGCTTTTACTTAGTTTCTCGGCTATCTCAATTCCGGTTAAACCCGGCATCTGGAAATCGAGAATTGCAACATCCGGATTCAGTTTATTAATCATTGCAAGCGCTTCATTTCCATCTCCGGCTTCGCCTATAATATTTAGGCTGCCTTCTTTTTCCAATTCCATGCGCACGCCTGAGCGGAAAATAGGATGATCATCTGCAATAATTATTTTTTTTTCTTCACTTCATTCATTTTTAGACAAGACCTTATCCAATGTCTGAACCTTAGTAACAAAATCTTGCTTGCTATACTTAGACCTTATTACCTTATCCAATGTATTAACCCTTTGTAATTTACATAGGAATAAGGTAATAAGCCTGCCTGCCGGTAGGCAGGGTTAGTACACTTCATAAGGCCCCCTACTATTCAATACTTTATGTTCTTTAACAGTTAAATCGTTCCATTCTTTATGGATTTTTCTTTATAAGATTACACCACTCTTTACTAAAATAAGATTTTGTTTTTCCACTTCTTTAAATTTATTCATCCTATAGGAAATTAAAAATCTTATTCCAAAACCTTATTTTATATTTTGACCCTGCCTACCGGTCAGGCAGGCTTAGTAACATACATGTCCCCAAACAAATCAGACCTTATTACTTTAATCTATGTATCAACATTTACTTAACCGGTTTTAAAGTCATCTGATAAAATTTCATAAATGATTCATATTCCTCTGCAAATGTAATTTTTCCATGATGCTTAGGTTGATTAAGTATGTATTTACAGACCTTATCCACATCAGCTTTTGATACTGAAAATGCAGCGGCAGATTTTTGCCAGCTAAACTGACCCACACATAATTTATTTTCATTTATGAAGTGCTCAGAACTTTCTGCAATAATTGTAGCAAAATATTCTTCTGATAATTTTGAAGAACGTGATATAATAAAATGAGTGTGCTCGGGATTTACATAGATTGAATAAAGTTTAGAATCATTATTGTTGACAATACCTGTTATGTATTTTTCAATCCGATTTCTATTGATCTCCCGAATGAGAGGTTGCCTGTTTAAGGTTATAAAGATAAAATGTGTATATAGATTATTGTACTCTATTTTCATTTTACACCTTTACTTGTTTTATGATTTATTTAGATGTTAGTCTGTAATTTACATAAGAATAAGGTAATAAGGTTATTTTGACCTTGTTATCTTTGTTACTAAGGTTAACACACTTCATAAGGTTCCCTACTAAAGTTAATTTCACTTAATCCGGCAACTGCCGGATTTTCTTTACCCGGGTTTTTATGGATTAAATACGTCACTGTATTTCTGGTTTCCTGTCCAAGCATTCTTTGCTGAATCCACTTTTTGCGAATTCTCTTTTCATTGTTACTCCGAATATTAGAAATTGTATGATTTACAATTGATAATCCGATTACTAAAATAAGGTTTTTCCCCTCTCTTTAAATTTATTCATCCTATAGGAAATCAAAAACCTTATTTTATGTTTTGACCTTAATAACATACATGTCCCCAAACAAATCAGACCTTATTACCTTAATCTATGTCCCAACATTTACTTAACCTTGGAATAAGGTAATAAGGTTTATATCCTAGAGCTATGTTTCTGTTACTAAGGTTTAACCATTTAATAAGGTTCCCCCTTCTTAAAATAAACTATTTGAACCTACTGCCATTTTTTATTCTTATTTCAAAATGCATACTATAAT
The DNA here is from genome assembly GCA_021817845.1 of Bacteroidota bacterium. GTDB lineage: Bacteria > Bacteroidota > Ignavibacteria > Ignavibacteriales > Ignavibacteriaceae > FEN-1297. Next base: position 157,479 of record JAKAFW010000001.1, on the reverse strand, counting down.
ATTATTGAATTCGGTCAATTCCAAAACCCAATTTTATGTTTTTAACCTTAGTAACCCAAATGTTCTAAAAAAAAATCAACCTTATTACCTTATACAATGTATTAGTACTTATTTACCAGCTTCAAAATAATCTCATAAAGTTTCATACTTACTTTTTACACCATCTATATTTTTGTTTTTCATATTTCATTCTGTTATACCGCTTTGATTGGATATATCATCTTAATTTTTGTTCCGCTTTCATCATAAATTATATCTAAACCGGCGCCGAGTATTTTTGCGCGCTCCTTCATGCCGGTGATACCAGTTCCGCTAACAAAATTAATATTCTGAAAGCCTTTCCCGTTATCTCTAATTTCTAAAAGTATCTGATTGTTTTCTTTCTTCATAATAACAAATGCTTCACTCGCGCAGGAATGTTTTACAATGTTATTTAGACTTTCCTGAACTATCCTAAAAAAATTGATCTGATCATTTTTTGAAATTAAGTCATCAATTTTATTTTCAATATCCAGGCTGATATTTATTCCGGAAGATTCCGAAATTTTTTCTGCAATAGTTTCAATTGCTGCGGTTAAGCCGAGCTGATCGAGATACTGCGGTCTTAGATTATAGGTTATATTTCTTATTTCCTGGATTGTTTCATCTGCAAGGTCGCCGATCTCATTTAGAGCTGCTAAATCATTTTGAACGGAAGATTGTTTAATCTTTGAGAGCAAATGGTTTTTAATAAGAAGCAGATTCTGTCCCACGCTGTCGTGAAGCTCAAGAGCGATTCTATTCCTTTCAGCTTCTTGCGATTCTAACAACTTAGTAGTAAAATTTTGCCTTACCTCATTCTCTCTTTTAATAGCTTCAAACTCACTCTCACGCATCATTTCCCTTTCAAGATTAGCCGTCCGGTACTGCTGAAATGTCAGCCAAAAAATAGCGGCTACAAATATTATTACGCCGAAATGAAATGCCCTTAAGGTGAAACCAAACTCGCTTGAAATTCCAAACTTTAAGAACATTAGCAATTCAATTATCAAGCTAATAAGTACTACAGCCAATGCAGCTATTAAAATGTTTCTTTGTTTCCTGTCTTTCTTAATGCTTAAATAAAGTACAGTCAACGCGATGATAATAAGCGGTAAATTAACAAAAACTAAATATTTTATAATTTCTATAAACGTGATATTAGTTGTATTAAAAAGAACAATTGAAATAAGAAATAATGCAAGCTTAAATTGCCAAATGTACGTTATAATCTTTCTATATTTATCTACCGCAATTTGTGCGAGTAGATAGAAGAAGCTGATTGCGGTCATTTGAAACGAAATATAATTTACTTGATAATATAGAGCAGGAAGCTTAAAAAGAAGCTTGATAAATTCAATGTTAACTGCAAGAAGAATTCCTGCAAATATTAAAAATAAAAAGAGCCCGAGTAATAAATTTGTTCTTTCAAAGAAGAAATAAAGCAGAAGAGTTAAAATACCACAAAGTAGAATGATGGATAATATTATAAAATCGGGAAGGTTCTGTTTATAAATAGTGCTTACGATTTCCAGTGTGGAGCCAAGAAGTATCGAATGGATAATTGTTTGATTATCCTTTTCAACCTTAATTTTGAAAAACAGTACATCCCCTTCTTTTAGAGATGGGAGTTGTATTAAATTCTGGTTCCATAGGATATACTTTTTCTCCGGCTGACTAAAATTACCCCGTTGAAAAATGAAGTTCTTATTCAGAAAGACCTGAACAGCGTACAGCACCGGTCTAAAATAAATAGCTTCCCCGCTTTTATACAGACCGGGCAATTTTGTTTTCAGCCAGACAATCTCGCCTTTGTAAAGCGGCGATATCTTATCCGGAGAGGAAATAGGTTTCCACTTATAAGAAGCTGATGTATCAGGCACACCCATGTCTCCGGAGTTCAAGCTATCCGGCTCGTTTAAAACTAAATAACTCCAGTTGTTTAATTGAATGATATTATCATGCCCCAATTTGGTATCGTCTTTTTTTGTCGATGAGCAGCTAACCAATAATAGGGACAGAAAAATTACAACAAAATATTTCTTTAATAACGTCAACTAAATCTTAATTTATTCTAAGAGATAAAGGAATTTAATATTACTTATTATAAATATAGGAATAAACAGGTAAGCTCGAAAGCGGTAAATAATATTGTCCAGAATATACCAAAGAGTGGTTGAACAATTATATTTTAGCGTAGTCCATTTAGGAAAAATACTTTCCCACTAAGAAAAAATGAATGGGCATAATTGGAATTAAATACCTTTCCGCTCCTACGTAATTAATGATAATTAAAATAAAATAAATGTAAAGCGATCCCATAAAATATTTCAATGAATCGTTCCTGAAAATCTTTTTACAAGAGAAAATACAAATAATGCTAATAAATACAACCAAATAAAAAAAGTAATTCGCAAAAAAGAAAGCAAAACTTAAGATAACAGGAAGAATTTTGTTTTTTGTTTCTTTCAAACTCCAGGTAATTGAACTATCGCCTCGATAATATGAAAAGATAATTTTCATTGGTAATCTTAACAAAGATTCAACAGGATGATCGATTATATCATCTATACCCTTAGAATATGCATTTTCGTTTGCCTTTGTTTCTTGTAATGAATTGTTATATTGGAAATCAAAATTTACTCCCCCGTTTGAATTGTTATGATTTCCCATCAAAAAATTGAATCCGCCATTTGTTGAAACCGGAACAAATTTATTAAATATTTTATAATTGCGATAAACCCATGGACTTAATACCAAACAAAATACAATAATCATTATAAATGAATGTCTTAATGATATTTTTAGATTATTACTCTTGAAAAAATCAATTAAAAAAATTATTGGCAATAATAAACCCACTGGCCTTAAATAAGACATTAAGGCTAAAATCACAGAAGTCAATAAGATTATTTTATTATTATTACGATATTTCATAATTATGAAAACAGATATCCAGAGTAAAAGGGCAAATGGATAATCCGCCATTATGCAATTTGAATTAAATAAATTGTCTGGGTATAAAGTAAAGGCAAGAAGAAATATTATTCTACCTTTAATAGTAAGTTCTTTTCTAAATAGAAGATATAGGACTAAAATATATATTGTAGAAATAACGATGTTAAATATTTTAGCCAAAATGAGATAATTAGTGCTCAAATACATTAGCCAACTTAAATATGCAGGTAAACCAATTGGCCAAAAACTTGTTAAATGTCCGCTCGGATTTACATAAGAACCTGATTGATAAAGCCGTAAAGCCAGGTCAATGTAATACTTGCTATCGGCAATAGGCAGCGTTTGAACTGTAATCAATATTACTAATTGTATTAAAATGTTAAAACAAAGAACAATAATTAGAAATGGGATATCATTCTTTATATTATTTAAAAATCTTTTAACTTGATTATAAAACAGAATTAAAAGTAAAAGAATAATAGTTATAAAAATTATAGGGTATTCAAGAAAAGAAAATATTTTAGTATAATAACTCTTATTAATTTGATCTTGCAGATTAATAAAATGGTTTATTAGAATATGTTTTAGAAATAATTCGTATAAGAAGAAAAATAAAACATTTGCTGTTACTACTATCCCTAACAAAGTTTTATTTCTATTAGTTGCTAATAAATTTTTCCCAATCAAAAACAAAATAATGTTCCTAAATTTTAAATAACCTTTTATTTGCTAATTCTCTAATAAGCAAAAATAAAAATATTGGGATACCAAGTATATACCTGTCAAAATACTTAAAGGGATGGTTAATTAATCTTATAGTCCATTCTAACCCCATTTTTTGGACTATTAACGGACCTCTTTCTTTTTTTGAAGCGAGATGGGTAATCAAGTCCCCTACTGATTGAATTATTAGGCAATCCAAAAAATCTTTGTTTTCCTTAATCCACATTTCTTGTTTGGGTGTTCCCATTCCAATCCATAATATATCTGGTTTAGCAAGGTTAATAATTTCAATTACATTCTTTGAAGTAATATCATTGTACCCATTAAGCATACCTACAATATTTAGATTTGGGAATCTATTCTCCAAATTGTTTTTAGCCGAACTCAGAATTTTGTCATTAGCCCCTAACAAAAATAATGACCAACCGTTTTCTTGACAATTTTTTAAGAAATTCAATGCACAATCTGTAAAATTGAATCTATTTATCAACTTTGGGCTTTTTAATATTCCGGAAGCTAGCCAAATCCCGATTCCATCTGAATGAATTATATTAGAACAATTCAATGCAAGTTTGAATTCTTTCTTATTTTCAATTATCCTTATGCTATTTGCATTAGCATAGTTAATTATAAGTTTTTCTCTCTCCTTAATAGATCTACTAATTTTAGAAGTAAGTTGGTTACAATTTACATCGTCAATATTAATGTTAATTATTTTACTCTTAGAAAAAGCCGCATCCTTTGTATTACTCAATAAGTTCATGGTAGACTTTTTCTAATTTGGTATAATATTTCTCGCATGATGAACTCTCCTTTACTTTATTAAATAAATTATCAGCCAAAAACTTTCCTCTTTCAGGATGTTCAATTAGATAGTTAATTTTATCTGCTAATTCCTCAACATTACCAGGTTCAACAAGCAAACCATTTATATTATCGTCTATGAACTCTTCAATTCCACCGGTACGTGATCCAATGAATGGGACTTTCAGTAACCCTGCTTCCTGCATAACATAAGGAAATGAATCCATTCTTGAAGGCAAAACAACTATATCAGCTATTGAGTAATATGTATACGGGTTTTCAATTGAACCCAATAATTTAATTTCATTAGGGATATCTCTTAATAACTTATTAAGACTACTATCATAAACACTTCCTGCAATTAACAAGTACAGGTTTTGATTTCTTTTCCTAAGAATTTTGAATGCTTTAATTAATATGTCTACACCCTTCATTTTAGTAATTCGCCCGAGAAATAATATTATTTTACCGGATGAAGGTATACCAAGATCAGCCCTTATATTTAATTCAGTTTGAAGACTGTAACTATCTAGCTGTTCTAAACAGTTATACATCATAACAATTTTTTCATTCGGCACTATATAATAATCAATCAACATGCTTTTTACTGAATTACTTACGGCTATAATCTTATCCGACTTAAAGCTAAATCTATTTTTCCCTTTTACTAAGCTATGAACGGTCGTTATTGTTTTAACTTTAATTTTCCTGGAAATCAGGTATGCTAAAAATTCAGGGTAACGATGATGAGTATGAATTATATCAATTTCATTTTTAAGACAAAAATCTCTTAAAACTTTTATATTGGGAAGTATATTAAAAATATTCTTTATCCCTCTTGAAAAATTTATAATTTGCGGAGACAAGTTGATTCCTTTTAATTTATCAAGCGCATCGCCTCCGTTTGTAATGAAAAAAATTCTATAAGACTCGTTATGAGAAAAGCCATTTAATAAGGAAAAAACATATTTGCTCACCCCGCATGAATAATTGAAATCGGGAGAAATATGTAAAATATTAATCTTCATTTTTCAATAATCGAAAATGCATTTTGGATAACTTCGTTTGAGGTAACTTTTGTTATACACAATGGCTTATCATAAATACATTTCCAATTACAGCCGAAACATTCCATTTGATGAAATAGGAATTTTGAATGTTCGTTTTCCTTATAAGGGAAAAATACACCAGCTTTTCCACCGCCGATAATTGCTATCAAGGGTACATTTAATTGCAAAGCCATATGAGTTAATCCGGAATCTAATCCTATAAATAGCTTCGCATTTTTTATGACTACAGGTAATTCTTTAAGGTTATATTTTCCAGCACAATTGTAAACATTAAACATTTCAACTGATATCTTATTAATCATTTTTTGTTGTTGTAATGTACCGAGTAATATGATCCGGTATGATTTGGACAACGATTCTATTACTTTCTTAAAATTATCGAAAGGCCAATTTCGAATTCTGTTAGATGCTGACGGAGCAATTGCTATATAGTCCATATTTTTCTTAAATGGAAGAAGAGTTTCCAAATTTATATTAAGAAAAGGCATAATTGCGTTCTTTATAATAGATATGTCGAGGTAAAAGGCTAAATCTCTAAGTTGATCGTATTCATTCTTCCATTTGGAACTTATAATATAAGCATATAAATTATTATTTTTATCTAAAATGTAGCTTGACAAATAGGGCGATTTGTCTTTAAGACATATAGGAACTGCAGCACCAGATAACAATGTTAATTCATCACTGATTGACCCTCGTTCAGGTGTAATATTAATCGCATATTTTAGCCCTAATTCTCTAAGTTGATTTATTTTCTTTATCCTGTAAATTATACTATACTTATATCTTCGATGATTAAAAGAAATAATCTTTTGGTTAGGCGAATTATAATTAAATAAATCTGAATAGTTTTCACAAATTAATAGATATTTCTGGTCATATTTATTACTTACCATTATTGAGTTTATAAAATCATAAGCCATTACTAAATCACCAATTTTTTCAGTATTAATCAGTAGTACATTATTTGTCGTTAAAGACTTCGCTGTTTTCGATTTAATCATTAATGATATAGCAAAGAAAAGAATATATGATATGAAGTTTTTTAATGGTAAAAACAGTAATGAAATATTAGATTTTATATTTGTAATTTTCATTTTTTAATTCAGCTCATTTCAATGTCTCTTCTCAGGGATTTCTATTCGGGGTCTAAATAAAATACCCTTTATAAAAAGAACCATGATTGCTACTGAATACCTTATTGGAACATCCTTTTTCAATTTTGCACGACTTTTAATTATTCTTAAAATAAACCCTATTCCGCTTAATAATCCACGTACCCTAGAATTATGAGTAATTTTATTTCTTTGCATTGAAACATACACCATATTTCGAATACCAAATTGAAATTTTATATCCTTTTGTGATAGAACTGCATACGGTGTCAATGAATTTGAAGGATTAAAATGTTGTGCTACACTCTCTTGGACCAAATACCCTTTATATCCTTTAGAAATTATTCGCAAAGTAAATTCAGCATCATCTCCCCATATAAAAAAGTCTTTACTTGGATAACCGACTTCCGATAAAATTTTACTTGGCAACAATAAAGATCCAAAAGAAGCACTTATTATAGGAATTGGATTTTGTTTATAAATCGCGTTGAGCAATTCATACGGGTTCCCTAATTCGGGAATATTGGCGTAAGCTAAATTTTCAGCATCATAATAAATAAGGCTTGAAAGAAATCCGGTTTTTGGATTATCAGATACATTACAACCTAATAATTTCAGTAATGCATTAGTATGCGGGATTACATCGCAATCAATACACCAAATCCAGTCAAAGCCTTTTTCATAAGCTGTCTTAATCCCTGTATATTGGCCACCTGCACTGCCAGAATTTTCCTGCGTGATAACAGTTAGGTATTTTTGTTTTATTAGCCAATCGTTTGTTCCGTCAGTACTGGAATTATTAACTACAATAATTTCATTAACTTTTCTTGATTGTGTACTGAGAGAACTAATACATTCTTTAAGAAGATTCAATCGATTGAATGTGACAACTACTGCGGCTATTGATTCATTATTTCTACTCATAATAAAATAAATCTTTTACAGTTTTTAATGTATTCGCCACAACTTGATCCATATTAAAATACTGATATTCTGCAAGCCTTCCACAAAAAATAACATTTTTTAACTTTTTTGCTTCGGCTTCATATTTCAAAAACAAATGCCGGGTTTCTTCAGTCGGAATTGGATAAAAAGGTTCTCCCTCATTTTGTGGATATTCTTTGGTAATAGTTGTAGTATCTGCTTGCTGCCCTGTCAAATATTTATGCTCTATCATACGCGTATATTCAACTTCACCTGAAACATGATTGATTTGTGCAACCTTTTGAACCCATTCATTTTTGATATTCTCAAATTCAAATCTAATCGATCTATAAGGAAGCTTCCCAAATTCATAATCAAAAAAATAATCAATCGGACCGGTATAAATCATCTTATCATATTTTACTTCATTTAAAATAGTCTTATAATTTTGATTCACAACAATCTCAATATTTTTATTGGAAAGCATTTTGCCAAACATCTTCGTGTATCCATCCTTAGGCATATATTGATACTTATCTGTAAAATACCTGCAATCATCATTAAACCTTACAGGTATCCTTCCGCATACTTGCGCAGATAATTCTTTCGGCTCAAGGTTCCATTGTTTCTTCGTATAATGCTTAAAAAATTTTTCAAATAAATCATTACCAACTTGATTAACTATTATATCTTCGGAGTTAAGAACCGGGAAATGATTTTGTCTAACAGTTTCTAAATAATTTTTAACATCTGCCTCAGACTTTAATTCTAAGTCATACAATTTATTTAATGTAATCCGATTTATTGGAATTGGATACAATTCCCCATTTAATTTAGCCAACACTTTGTGTTCATAAAATCTCCATTCGGTAAATTGAGATAAATAATCAAAAACTTTTTTACTATTTGTATGGAAAATATGCGGACCATATCTATGAACTAATATTCCATGTTCATCATATTCATCAAAAGCATTACCGCCTATATGATTTCTTTTTTCAACAATCAATACTTTTTTATTCAATTGTGAGGCAATCCTCTCAGCCATCACCGACCCCGCAAAACCTGCACCGACAATTAAGTAATCATATTTCATATAGTCAATTTTCTAAAAGTATATTTATTAAACAAATAAAATACCCCCACAAAAACAGCAACTTCAGCCATAAGCGTTGCTAAAGATGCTCCTATATAAGAATATTTAGGTATCAACAAAATATTAAGAATAATATTTGTAACCGCTCCAAATGCGATTGCAATTGAATATTCCTTTTGTTTTCCCCATGCAATAAGCGGATTTCCAAAAAAAATATTAACACTAATAACCAATAAATTTAGTGCTAAAATTGAAAGCGGCGCTACCGCTCTATTATATTGATTCCCAAAAACAACATCAATAATTCTGCCTGCATTAAAATAGATTATACTTGTAACAATTATTCCTGATGATAACATAATTATTGCATACTGCATTATAATATTCCGGAATTCTAATGAATTTTTTAACCCAATTTTTGAAAGTGATGGGAAGAATGAATTTAATATTAATGTGAATGGAATTATCCCAACTAATATAATTTTGTATGCCGCACTATAGATACCAACATCTGCTCCAGGCTTCATATAACCAAGCATTACCATATCAAGGTTGTAATAAATGGCAATCATAAAAGAAGAAAACACTAACGGCAGCGACTCTTTAAGAATTACTTTCAAAAAAGTCTTATCAATTTCAAATAATACTTTGCTGTACATTCTATTATAAATTCGCAGCATCCATATTGAATTAACTAAACTTGAAATAACAATTACACCGGCGGCTAAAAAGATATCCTGTTCCGACCTAACAAAAAATATTATTCCTATCAGTGAAAGCAGATTCGTCATTATCTGCCTTATTGCAATCAACCACATCTTCTCAATCCCAATGAAAAGCCAATTAATAGATAATGCATTAACAAATAAATTTATTGCAGTAATAAAAAGGACAAGCTTTACTATCAGCGGCTTATCGATTGATATAATAACAATCGAAAAAATGATATACCATACTGTTGCAAATAAAATTCGGATTGATATAATATTATTGACAAGTTTCGAAAGGAGTGATTTGTCTTTTGCTGTCTCCCTAGTTCCATAAGTATCCAATCCAAAATTCACCATTAATAAGAAATACGAAACAAACGCTGTTGCAAATCCTAAAATCCCAAATCCCTCAGGTTTTAATACCCTGCCCAAATAAGCCGCGGTTAAAAGCGCAATTATTTTACTTATCACCTCTGCGCTTGCTAATGATATTAAGTTTTTAAATATTTGATTAGTAATTCTTAACAAATACTTTTCTGCTAATTATATTAAATAATAATTTTTAAGAAAATATTAAGTTTGAATCTTACCTATTTCAAAGTTATTTCCCTACATTTTCTGAATGCACTCTGAATGCACTCTCAATACACTCTGAATGCACATTAATTAGCCTTCACTAGTATAGAACTTCCTATATAAAAGCAAAAGTCTTAATAATGACTTCAAAATTGTTCGGGATAATGAAGGAAAGATAAATATCTCCCAAACATTAATATCAGAGAAATTATAATAGAAAAAAATAGCCATAATCGGTTTGAAATGAAAACTGATGTTTTATTTCCTCGCCAACCAAACTTCCGGGTTTTGTTTGTTGCGCGAGTTCCATATTTCGAAATGTAATATGTTCCCTTCCAGGCTTTCTCCCACTTTCCCTATTATTGTTCCCAATTTTACCCGGTCCCCTTCCTTAACAAAAATGTTCGATAAATGACTGTAGACAGTTCTGAAATCTCCTTTGTGTGTAATTATAACAACGCTGCCGTAGCCTGGTATCCAATCTATAGCCGATATAACTCCATCCGCTACAGCTCTTACGTCTTCTTCAGAAACGGTTTTAATATCAATACCGTAATTCAAGGTTACTGTATTTAGTTTTACGTTCCTGTTTTCTCCGAACTGCTTAACTATTTTCCCCCTCTCCACCGGCCAGTTTAGTCTTCCTTTTAGAGCGGAGAAGGAAGAAAAGCCTGCTGTTGATAAGTCAATATCATAAGTATCTAAATTTTCATTCACACTTTTTTTATTGATCTCTTTGGTAGCGACATTATTATTTTTGCTCCTGGATCTTATAAGGGCTGCTTCTTCCCTTCTCTTTTCCGCTTCCTCGATCAACTTTGCAATTAAGCCTGTTATCTTTCTTTCAGCATTACGCTTTGCGGCAATCTCCGTTTTCAGCGCTGCCTTATCATGTCTGATTGAATTTAATATTCTGCTCCGTTCAATTTTCTTTTGATTAAGATTGTCTTGCTCTGCTTGCTTTTGCTCAGCTAATAGCTCTTTATCAGCGCGTTCTTTTTCAAGATTTGACTTTTCTGCAATCAACTCTTCCTTCTTAGATTTTAACTCGGAGATGTCTTTTACTCTCTGATCCGAAAACTTTTTCAGATATTTATATCGCAGTATAGCCTGCTCAAATGTCTTAGAATCAAGTACACTCGCCCATTCATTAATTGTTCCCCTCTTATATATAGCTACAACATATTTAGAATAATTTTCCTTTAAGGATTGAATTTCCTTGCCTAATTTTTGAATATCATTCTCAGTACCTAAAATTTCCTCTTCTTTTTTTTGCTCTTCGTTAACAAGGCTGTTTATCAATCGATGGAGTAAAAAACTTTGATGGTTATAATTATCAAGCGCTTCGTATGATTCTCTTTCCTTTGCTGTCTTCAGATTGAAAGTATTTTCAAGTGCAGAAATCTGATCTTTAATTTTCCCAAGTTCACTCTTCTTGCTTTTAATCAAGCTCCCCTCTTGAGCAAAAGAAGATGACGCCCAAATAAAAAAAAGCAATAAGAATATTATTTTATTCTTACCATTTGATAATATTTGCATCGGCTGGAATATTAAAGTTAATGTGGATATATGGTCTGTTGGCAGATATCTTTTTATATTTGATTGAAAGTGTTTGGTCGTTCTGCTTATCAATTATATTAACCGAATATGGCACAGCAACATTTTCAAGCAGATCAAAATCGGTATATCTACCGGTGAAAAGAAGATCGCCGGATAAGTTTGTAACATCATAATTTGTTATACCAAGCTGGCGAATATCAACAAGGTAAACTTCTGTCTGTTGATCTACAGAGTCAATGTAGGTTAATACATATTTATCGCCGTCTACAGAATATTTTGTAGGCATCTTGTACAAATGATTTGTTAAATTTACAGCTCCGAGAAATGCATTCATCAAATCGCTGAAAGGAAGATCAATCCGAAAAATATTTTTCAAAATATCTTCGTTCACTTCACCTTCATAAGCAGTATTTTGAAGCGCATCATAAAATACATAATTCTTTTTAGTAACAAGCGCTTCGCCTAATTCAATTCCGAAAGGACCCATGATTGAAAGTTCGATTGAATCCGGTTTAGTTAAAGTAATTTTAAATGAAGCCCTATTTTCGATTCCTTCAGAATTTATAACAAGTGTACCTGTGCCTTCAAAAGTTCTTATCCTTCGACGATTAACTTCTAACTTGTCTACTAATCTTTCAGCAGAAAGTATTTCGACTTTCGCTACCTGTTTAGTAGGTGCGCATCCGTTAAAGAATAATATTCCTCCAAAGTTTATAAGCATTAGAATTGCAATTAAATACTTTTTCAAATTTCACCTTTCTCAATTTTATTTTTTAGCTCAATATTGGTTTTGTCCATATCGAAAGCCTTCTGCCATATCTGTTTCGCTTTATCCTTGTTGCCCAACTTGGATTCTATATCACCAAGATGCTCAAGTTCGTCGGACTTATCGCCGCCTATAGTTAATGATTCTTGTACATATTTTTCCGCTTCGGTATAATTTCCCATCTTAAAATAAATCCATCCCATAGTATCAAGGTAAGCTGAATTTTTCGGCTCGGCTTTAACTGAGAGTTTAGACATTCTTAATGCCTCATCCAGTTTTATTCCTCTTTCCGAAAGTGAATAGGCATAATTATTATTTATAAGCGCATTGGTTGAATCCATAGACAATGCTTTTAAGTATACGCTGTCGCATTCATCCCATTTTTTTTGCGTGTCATAAATTAGACCAAGAGTACCAAGCAAGTTTATGTCGTTCGGCGAAATAGCCAAAGCCTTTTTTATATAGATTATAGCTTCATCATTTTCTTTCAACTGACTCAATGTATAGCCGAAAGCAGAAAGCGCAGTAACGTCGGTAGAATCAAGCTCAGAAGCTTTTTGTAAATATCCCCTGGCATCGGCATATTTTCCATTTTGTGATAGCGCTAAACCAAGAATTAAATTAACTCGAAAATCTTCAGGGAAATATTTTATCGCTTCGCTCATCACCTTAACAGCTTCATCATATTTGTGGTTGTCAAAATATAGACCTCCGAGTCTAACCCACGCTTCGGCATTCCACCGTGCAAGTTGTGTAGCAGCTTTAAAATATTTTATTCCGACAGAATCATTTTTTTCACTTGTAGCTATCGCACCTAGATACATCTTGACCTGCCAATACGATGTATCTTTATCAATCGATTCAAAAATCTTTTTTGTAACAGGCATCAGAGTGCTGTCTTTTAGAGATTGATTAAAGTAGATCGCCCCAATCCTTATTTTTTGCTCCAGAGTAATGTTCGGCTGCTTTAGGAGGAATGAATATTCTTTCGCAGCTTCAGTCCATTTATTCATGCCTATATAAATTTGAGCCTTCCGCTCATGTGCTCCGGCATTATCCGGTGCCGAAGTAATTATATCATTAACAACCTTCAATGCATCATCATACATTTTTGCCTTGAGATAATATTCGGATAAAAGCAGTTGTAATCCCGTATTGTTTGGTTCGATTGTTAGCAAGTTTTTTACGGAAGAAGCGGCTTCCTCAAATTTTCCCAGGCCTGCATATAACTCTGCTACATGCGTTAATACATTCCAATCAGGTCCGATTATTTCTGTAATTTTGTTATAAATTTCTATCGCCTGTAAGGGTTTATTCCCTTCATAAATTCTTGCGAGCCTGTAATAAGATTCCACGTCAGTAGAATCAAGTCTAATAATCTTTTGCAGTACAATAGCGGCTGAATCATATTGTTGAGCGGTTACGAATATATCGGAAAGTAAATTATAATAATCTATTTTGCTTGAATCAAGCTCGATAGATTTATTTGCATTCTGGAGTGCAAGTGGAAGTTTATTTAGAAATAGATAATCTTTTGCAAGCGCATAATATATTCCCGCATTGGGATCGATTCGTAAGGCATCCTGGTATTCAATAACAGAGGTAGCATAATCCCCCTTTGCTTCGGCAATGGAACCATTAATGAAAGAGTTAAGCGCTTCATCCTTTAAGGCTTTTGTGCCTTGTTTATTCCGGGTTGCTTCTTTGCCTTGAGATTTGGTAATTTCTTTTTGAGAAGAGCATCCCGCAAAAACAACTAACATAATTAATAACGGCAATATTTTGATCATAAATTCACAACTTTTTTCGAAAATATATTGATAAGCATTTTGATTTAAAAGGTAATTAGCCGCATGAAGTTATTTTATATTTTAATAAAATCTTGATTTCAAGCAAGCATTGATTTCTTGATTACAAATATAGCAAACAATATCTTTGTAAAAATAGTTTAGGTGTATGGAAAGAATTGACCTTGGCATAGCTTTTCTCTGGGAATATGACGATGGATTTATCTCTTTAATCGAGGAGATTTTCCATAATGCTGGATTAACTACCTACATTGTTTCAAGTCACAATATCTTTGAAGTGAAAGAAAAAATTCTAAACAAACAGCTTTCATTTGATTTTTATCTTGACCGTGCTTGGGATGTTGATGAGGATTTTGAAGAACTGGGTAAAATTTTAACCAAAAGAAAAACTCATATTTTTAATCCTTACCACAATGTTATTCACGCAATTGATAAAGCAAGCATGCACCTGGAATTTATTACTGCCGGGATAAACGTACCATACTCAATAATTATTCCGCCTCACAGTGAAAAAGAGGATATCTTTATCTCGGTGGACGATCTTGCACATCTCGGAAGACCCTTTATTATCAAGCCTTGCAATACAACGGGAGGCGGTATGGGTGTTGTCATGGGTGCAGAATCGCTCAAAGAAGTACTTGAAGAACGTGTTTCATATATTCATGATAAATACATTCTTCAAGAAAAAATCCATCCGGCAATTCTTGAGGGAAATCGTGCTTGGTTTAGATGCTTCTGGTCGTTCGGCACTACAATCCCGGTCTGGTGGGATGATCAAACCCATCTTTACAAAGAAATGATGCCGGAAGAACTAACCAAGTTTAAGTTGAAAAAACTTCTTCAAATTACAAATTTGATCGCTAAAAATGTAAAGCTTGATTTTTTCTCAACTGAAATTGTGCTTACCGGTGATAATAAATTTATTGCTATTGATTATGTTAATGACCAATGCGATATGCGTTTAAGTTCGCTTCATCGCGATGGCGTGCCGGATAATGTTATCCTCCGGATAATTAAGAAAATGTTAAAAGCTGTTATCAGCAGGAAAAAAATCCATTAAAATAACTTTGCCTTAAAACTTGATGAGTAAATCCCAAATATATTTTATTATTATTTCCTTCATTATTATTCTGGGGCTTTTGTCCTACCATTATCTAATTAATATCTATGAAGTAACCTACTCTATCAATCCCGAAAATCTTTTTGCCGATTATAAATCAACAGTCACAATAGAAACTATACCGTTAAACGCCCTTGGATTAAGAGCTCCGTTTCGGCATTCAAGAACTAATTTTCAAATTATCCAGGGCAGTCAATTAGTAAATGTTATCCGTGAAGATTTCTTAAGAGGTATTTATGTTATAAGGGCAAAAGGGCAAACAGGCAAGGTTGTAGTCTCCGTTAAATCGGTAAATTCTTTGCTTCCGTCTGAAATAATAATTTTTATTTATCCCGATTATGCATTTAAATAATTTTTCCATAAAGATTATCTTTCAGATATTATTATTATTTTTCATTTAGAAATTTATTCAAAAATATTTTCCAACAAGACTTGAGGGAATATGAAAATGATTCGACTAACATTAGCGCTGATTGTTATTTCAGCTTCCATTATTTTAGCTCAAGGTACTGCAGGAACAAACGCCAAATATGAATATAGGTATTTAATTGACATGCCCACAGCCGGTATTCTTAACAAAGGATTCGTCGGCATTACTTCAGATGTTTTGCCTGGAGGTGATTTAATAGAAAGAATTGAAGTAGGAGTTTTTGATAATATTAGTTTTGGAATCTCTTACGGCGGGCAAAATCTAATTGGAGCTGGATCTCCAAAATGGTATGGTTATCCCGGCGTAAATATTCGCTTCAGGCTAATGAATGAAACCGTATCAACTCCCGCACTTACGCTTGGCTTTGATTCGCAAGGTAAAGGTGAGTATTTTGACTCTACATCACGTTATGCAATTAAGTCTCCCGGATTTTTTGCCGCGGCAAGTAAAAATTTTGCATTCCTGGGATATTTAAGTCTACACAGTACGGTAAATTACTCCCTGGAAAGTAAAGATGGAGATGATTTTGTAGATCTTCGCGTCGGCGCCGAAAAAACATTAGGAGAAAATGTTTCAATCATTGGAGAATATGATTTTGCTTTCAATGATAATGCGACAAGATATTTCGGCAATGGCAACGGTTATTTGAACTTAGGTATTAGATGGTCAATCGGCTCCGGTTTTACTCTTGGCTTTGACCTTCGAGATTTGCTTGCTAATAAAAAATGGAGCCCAAGTTCTGCTGATAGAGCATTAAGAATAGAATATATCAAAAGCATTTTCTAATGCTTTTCTGACTTAAACTTTTTATGCTCTAGGAATGTCAAATACTATAAAGTAAATGGTTTAGGTTTGTACTCAAAAGTATACAAAATAGTTTAGTTAAATATACATCATACTCAAATTTTACTGAAATCAAGTTTTATTTTTACCTTTTTATGGGCTTGATTTTTGAGGATATTCGATTAGGATTTTTTAAGGAGATTGGTTATGAAAAAGATTAAATTTTTAAGTGGTGCTTTGATTGTTACTCTAGCTTTCCTTTTGGGAGGATGCTATACTCAAATTGCTACACAAGATAATTCGCCAAACAATTCGGGTTACGGATATGGCAATCAAAATAATTATGATAACCAAAATCAGTACCCCCCGGACTCAACAAATAATAATTATTCGCAGGACAATAATAACCAATATCCTCCGGACAATGGGCAAGGAAACGGAAATAATTATTACAATGATAACAATTATAATCCTTTCTGCGGGAACTATGGTTATAACGGCTATCCTTCTGTTTCATTTGGATTTAATTACGGAAATCCCTGGTACAATCCTTATAGCTGGGACCCATTTAATTTATGGTCTTATAACATCTACTCTCCATATTACTATGGTAACTTCTACAACCCGGTAAGTTATTATCCTGGATATTATTACCCCGGGAACTACTGGTATCCTTACTATCAAAATTATTGGGGATATTATAGTGCTGTCAATAATCCACCAAGATCACAGGGTATGACCAACCTTAGAAATAATGATGGACTTAGAAGGGATTTTGGAGGACGCGGAGGTTTTGCTTCCCCTACTGGGGGAGGAGTTACTGTGGATAGAGGTGGCTATGGAAGCGTATCGACTTATTCACCTGCTGTTGTAAGAACAAATAATGCTACTCCTCAAAGAGGAGTACTTCAAAAAACAAATGTTAGAAGTGATGTTTCCACTGTGAGAGGAAATTCATGGAATCTTACTAACGGTACGATCAGAAGCAATGGAGAATCCAGGAATATTGCACCAGCGAATTCAAACAGCAGAGTAGCTAATAACCAAAAACAACAATATAACGGTTGGGTGATAAATCACGAAAGACAAGTCTACCGTTATAACCAATCAAAACCGGCTAACACTGCTAATAATAGAGGTAATGGCAATTATACCAGAGGTGGAAGATCTTATAGCAATCCGGGCGGTTATTCAGCGCCAAGGAGCTATTCCGCACCGAAAAGTTACGCTGCCCCGAGAAGTAACTATTCTGCACCCAGAACCTCTTCTCCTCCTCCAAGTTACAATCCCCCGGCACGTTCTAGTGGTAGTAGTGAAGGCAGAAGCAGCGGCGGCGGCGGTAGCAGAAGTAGTAGTAGTCCACGTAGCTCAGGTAGAGGAAGGTAATTATTATGAAAAATAGATGTTTGACTGGCTTTTTACTCTTGATTTCCGGGATATTTTTCTTTCCTGGGTGTTATACGATGGTTTGGACGCCGGATCAAAATTTACCTGACTCTACTCAAACTGTAGATAATTTCTATCCCGAAATTTTCTACGGAAGTTACGGTACATATTACAATTCGCCCTGGTGGAACTCTTACAGTTTGCCGAGTTATCAAACAAATTCACCTGGTTATAATAATAGAGATACGAATCAGGCTCAATCTTTTATCCGAAATCATGAAGCAGGTAGAAGTTCTCCGATAAGAGATGCTATTTTGAATGTACTTGCGCCTGCTACAATAAGAAATGGTTCACCAGCAACCACTACGACAAATAGTAATAATAATACATCTGATTCAGGCAGAGCAGCAAAAGTCGAAAATTCAAATAACAGTACAAATAATACTTCTACTAATAATACCTCTACGACCAGAGGAAATAGTTCTGAAAAAAATAACAGTGTACGAAACAATAATGGAAGTCGAAATCCTGACGGGAGGAAATAATGCAACGCTTTAATCTTAGATTAATTAGTCTGTCAATACTTTTTTCTTTAATAACTCTACAATGCTTATATGCACAAGGCGTTGTTGATGCTCTTAGGCTTAGTATGCCGGGTACAAGTTCCGATGCAAGGGCACTTGGAATGGGTGATAGTTATATCGGTCTTAGTGACGGTGCAGGCGCCGCAGAGTTCAATCCTGCAGGCTGGGGATTATTAAATAGAATGGAAGTTTCAGGTGGTATAGATTATCAAAATTATAACAACAACACAACTTTCCTTAACCAATATACAAATTATTCAAACAGCGCAACCAGGTTAAGCAATTTTAGCCTTGCTCTTCCCTTCCCGACTACTCAAGGAAGTTTGGTTTTTGCAGTTGCTTACCACAATACGCAGGACTACACCGGCGCTCTTAAGTTTAACGGCTATAACGGCGGCAATACTTCAATGATTCAGGATTTGAATTCTAACACAAATATTCCTTACGATCTTTATCTTACTGATACTAATTTTAATACTCCAATCAACGGACATCTAAACCAAAGCGGTACCATTCTTGAGAGCGGTTCAACAAACAATTGGACTTTTTCCGGCGCTATTGAAGTTTATAAAAATCTTTTCTTGGGATTAAATCTTAACATTATCTCCGGTAGTTACGAAAATAATAACAGCTATTATGAAGATGATTTTAACGGTTATTATGCAAACGTTCAAACCGATCCTAATACTCCAGCTACTATGGGCTTTCAAACTTTTTACCTTAACAAACTTTTAGATTGGAATATATCTGGTTGGGATGCAAAGTTTGGCTTGCTGTATCAATTGAAAGATATGGCGCGTTTTGGCATTACAGTACAATTTCCTAAAACTTACACCGTTAAAGAAAATTTTAATGTTAGCGGTTACAGCAAATTCGCCACAGGACAATCATATAATTTAGACCCAACAAAATACAGTGACCAGGTTCAATATGATATCGTTACTCCATTTGAATTAGGAGCTGGAGGTGCAGTGAACCTTCAAAGTTTAATCCTTAGCGCACAAATTACTTTTGTAGATTATACACAGCTTCAATTTCAAAATGCAAGCGGATTAAGCGCTGATTATATAGCTTCTATAAATCAAAATATCAAAGATCAGCTTAGATCAGTTGTAAATTATAATCTTGGTGCAGAATACACCCTGCCGGGACTTGGAATTAGATTGCGCGCGGGCTATTTTGTCCAGCCTTCAGCTTATCTAAATGATCCCTCTAAGTATGACAGAAAGTATTATACCTTAGGAATTGGCTATTTAGCTGATAATTCCGTTGGTATTGATCTTGCCTTTGCTCACGGTTCATGGAGTAATTATGGTGATAATTACGGTGTAGATGTATCAAGGACTTATCAAGACATTTCTACAAATAAATTTATCTTATCAACTACCTATCGCTTCTAAAAATTTTCTTTAATACTTGACCGGTTGTGATGATTTGCATTATCACAGCCGGTTTTTTATTTGCAATTTAGTAATTCACATAAAATATATTTGACAGAGTAAGAAATCCAAATTATTTTAAGGGTAAACTTTATTTGGAGAATTGTATCAAGGGTACTATTTGTAGAACAGAAAGCAAAGATTTTTATGTACTTCCGTTTGGAGAAGGAGACCAAATCAGGTGTTCACTTCGTGGAAAATTCAAGAAAGATTTTCATTTAAAGAAAGATAAACTCTATCAAACAGATATTGCCGTTGTTGGAGATTATGTTGAGTTTGATTTTAATGATGATGGAACCGGAGTAATTAAAAATATTGAAGAAAGAAGAAATTATTTATCCCGCAAAGCAATTAAGATGCGGGGCTCAAGCTATCGCGGCGAACGGCTTGAGCAGATTGTTGCCTCTAATATTGATAATCTTTTTGTGATAAGCAGTGTGACTAAACCTCCTTTTAATAATAAGGTAATTGATAGATTGATTGTCACCGCAGAAAGCTCAAAGATAGATGTTATAATCATTTTGAATAAAATTGATCTTGACGAGGAAGGAATTGCGCAAAAGTGGGTTGAGCTTTATTCAAACATCGGTTACAATATGATAACTACAAGCAAAATTACTGGCGAAGGAATTTCAGAATTAAAAAAGCTGCTAACCGGGAAAAAGAATTTGTTCTGGGGACAGTCGGGCGTTGGGAAATCTTCGCTGTTAAATAAATTGTTTCCGGGGATAAATCTTAATACCGGCGATATTAGTACTTATACGGAAAAAGGGAAACATACAACAGTAACAAGTTTGATGCTTAAAATGGAAGACGATACTTATATTATTGATACGCCTGGTATAAGGGAAATTGATCCTTACGGAATTAGGAAAGGAGACCTTGGGCACCACTTTGCGGAATTTTCCGAATATATTAATCTTTGTAAATTTAATTCATGCACTCATAATCATGAACCCGGATGCGCAATAATTAAAGCAGTTGAAGAAGAAAAGATTTCTATCGAAAGATATGACAGCTACCTAAGGATTCTCGAAACAATTGAAGATGATATCAATTTTTAATAATGCACTTATACAGCCGGCAATTGGAATCCTTTTTTAATAAAATTATATTTAACCAACAAAAAAATAATAAAGAATGGAAGAATTTATTTCAGCTTCGGCAGATAGATTTACAAAATTTCTTGCAGAAGCAGAGGCTAGGATTAAAAAAAAATACTCGAACAACGTTCTTGTTAGTTTTGTCGAAACAATGATTGATTTTCCGATTGATAACCAAATTGATTCGCTGCTAAAGCTACATGAAAGATCGTTCTATTTTGAAAAGCCAAACGAAAATTTTATTATCTTTGGTTTTAATGAAGCGTTAGTAATTTCGGAAAGCGGAGATAAAAGATTTGCTGCGACCGACAAAAAAGTTAAGGAATGGAAAGAGAATTTTGTTTCTAATTGGGAAAACTTCCCGTCCAAGGATTTCCCTCTTTTTCTCGGAGCAATGAAATTCAATGTAGAACATGCTGATAATGATTGGTCGGATTTTAATGATTCAACTTGGTTCATCCCGGAATTTATGTTACTAAAAATCAACGGACTAAATTACTTCCTCTATAATTTTGTTTATTCTTCGGATTATTCTAAAGGTGTTACCTTAAACAAATTCAAAGCAAAACTTGAGAAACTTTTCAGTAATAAACCTCAAATAAAGAGTAAGGATGGGGTAAAAATCCGCAACATTTCGGGCTCTCAACCGAAAGATAAAAAAAAGTGGAAGAACATGGTCTCCGAAGCGCTTGAAAAGATAAGTGAAAATGAAATCGATAAAATTGTTTTATCAAGAAAAGTGGATTTAATTCTTTCAGATGAACCCAACTTTTCGGAAATTATCCCAAGGTTAAGGAAAAATTATTCAGATTCATATTTATTTATTTATCATCATGGCAAATCATCTTTTTTCGGAGCTACACCTGAGAAACTTGCAAAATTTTACAACGGGAATTTAGAAGTAGATGCATTAGCAGGATCTGCGCCGCGCGGAAATACTCCGGAGGATGACTTAAAAATTGAGATGGAATTGCTTAACGACAAAAAAAATTATAATGAGCATAGTTTCGTTATTGATCATATAAAAGATTCTATTTCCAATTTTTCAAGTAATATTGTTGTCGAGACCAATTCACATGTTAGGAAACTTGCAAATATCCAACATTTATGGACAAAGATTTCTGCAAGTTTAGATTCATCTTATACATTCCATACATTGCTTAAGGAACTTTATCCAACCCCTGCTATTTGTGGCTTACCAAAAGATGTTTCCTTACAATTGATAAAAAAATTAGAAGGATATAAGCGTGGACTTTATTCGGGGATAATCGGTTGGTTTAATTTTAATGACGAAGGCGAGTTTGTCATCGGAATCAGATCAGCGCTTACAATAAATAATAAATTAATTGCTTTTGCGGGATGCGGTATCGTGGAGAATTCTGATCCTGACGCCGAATATCAAGAAACAGAATTAAAACTGAAAACTATTTTATCTTTGTTTAATGAAAATTCCAATTAATCGTAATATACTTTGGGCAGATACTTTTGTAAGAGTACTTGTTTCTTGCGGTGTAAAGTATGCTTCACTTTCTCCGGGTTCAAGAAACACTCCATTAACATTAGCTTTTGCAAGTAATAAGAAAATAAAATCATTCGTTCATGTTGATGAAAGAAGCAGCGGTTTTTTTGCGCTTGGGATTGCAAAAGCAACGAACACTCCGGTAGCAATTGTATGTACATCCGGCACAGCCACGGCGGAATTATATCCGGCAATAATTGAAGCATACCAACAACGAGTTCCTTTGATTGTTTGTACTGCGGATAGACCTCCGGAACTTCGCGGGCGAGGTGCAAATCAAACTATCAACCAAAACAATTTATATAAAAATCATATCAGGTGGTTTTACGATACCGGATTACCCGAACCGAATATTAAGAGTCTTGCCAAATTAAAAGAGGCTGCCAATAAGGCGTTCGATAAAAGTTTATTAAGCACAAAGGGTCCTGTGCATATCAACTTCCCCTTCAAAAAGCCTTTTGAACCAAAATTTTTTACTGATGAAGTAGACAAAGATACATTTGTGTTTGCGGGAAAATCAGATGTAAATGATTCTCAAACCCTTCAAAAAATTGGAGCTAATTTTGCTCAAAAATCATGGGTTAAAAACATCTTAAAATTAGTTATAGAAAAGCCAAAAGGAATTATCATTGCGGGTCCCGGAAATCTTGGCAAGAATTTTATAAATGAATGTAATAAACTTTCATTAAAATTAGGTTACCCGGTTTTTGCTGACGGAACTTCCCAATTAAGATTTGGCAGACACGGGAAAGAAAATATTATTTCTAACTACGATGCTTTCCTACGTTCTGAAACATTCGCAAAGCAAATTAAACCTGAAATTATTCTTCAGTTCGGCAGGACAATTACATCCAAAGGATTAGAGACTTTTCTAAGTAATTGCAGTGCAGACAGGTTCATGATAAATGATTATGGCGACTGGTTTGATCCTTCAGAAAAAGCCAAAGCAGCTTACTCTTGTGATCCTTCTCTATTTTGCAAAACTATGAACCAAAAACTTGATCAAAAGAATTTTGTGAGAGAAGCGAATGACTGGCATGCAAAGATTAAAAATGCAGAAGAAAAGTCATCCATTCTTAAGAGTAAAATTATTGACGAATCAGAATTTCCAAACGAAAGCAGAATTATTGAAGAAATATTGAAATCAGCCCCGGATGGATGCAGCATAATGCTGTCCAATAGTATGCCGGTTAGGGATTTTGATTATTTCGCATCAAATAAAAACAAATCTATCACAGTTTATAATAATCGCGGTGCTAGCGGAATTGACGGAATAACTTCAACTGCGCTTGGTATTTCAGCAGCTAATAAAAAGCCAACTATCTTGATTACCGGCGATCTTGCCTTTTATTATGACCTCAATTCCCTATTATACGCTCAAAAGTA
Source organism: Bacteroidota bacterium (assembly GCA_021817845.1). Classification (GTDB taxonomy): domain Bacteria; phylum Bacteroidota; class Ignavibacteria; order Ignavibacteriales; family Ignavibacteriaceae; genus FEN-1297. Next base: position 133,601 of record JAKAFW010000001.1, on the reverse strand, counting down.
CAAGACATCTCTTACAATTGTTTTAATTAATAACAACGGCGGCGGAATTTTTGAGATTCTGCCTATCTCGAGTTACGGAAAAATCTTTAAGCAATATTTTGTAACGCCACACAAATTAAACTTTTCCAAATTTGTAGAAGCCTACGGCGGCAAACATTATTCAATAAAAAGCTGGAAACAATTTCAAAAATTATTCATTCATGCAACAAAGGGAAAACAATTAACCGTTCTGGAAGTTAAGACAAACGCAGCAGTATCCGTAAAATTGCGTAGAAAATACTGGGAAGAAGTAAATCAAAGCATGATGCAAGTTTAATCTATTACTTATTAACTGATGTTACGCAACCTTTAGAATGTTGGAGTAGTGGAATAATGGAGTTGAACGGATTTTCCCATTATTCCAACATTCCATTACTCCAAATGGAAATCCTGCGTAACGTGAATTTTTAACTTTAAATCTCAGCTTAATTATGCAATTAAAATTATCTGATCTTTTATTGAATGTTGAAGTTTCGGAATCTAAATGTGCTGCACCGCGTTATATTTTTTTCATTCACGGCTTTACCGGAAGCGCTTGTGATTGGGATGAAATCATTCCTTCAATAAATAATAATTATCAATGCGTTGCAGTTGATTTGATTGGGCATGGAAAGAGTGACTCTCCAAATGAAATTTCTTATTATAATTTCTCTTCCATTTCTCGACAGTTAAAATTTCTAATATACCAATTCACCAATGAGCCGGTTACTCTTATCGGTTATTCCATGGGAGGAAGAGTAGCATTAAATTTTGCAATAGAAAATCCGGGGCAAATTTATTCCTTAATATTAGAAAGCTCTTCCGCCGGAATTGAAGATGAGAAGCTAAGAATTGAAAGACAAATTCAGGATGAAAAATTAGCTTCATATATCATAGATAATTCAATGGAAGATTTTGTTGACTACTGGATGAACATCGATTTATTTGCCTCTCAAAAAAACTTGTCTAAAGAAAAGTTAGATAAAATTCGTACCCAAAAATCAGGGAACAACAAAACCGGTTTATCAAACTCTCTCCTCGGATTTGGCGCCGGAAGGATGCTCCCCCTATTTGATAAATTAAAAGAATTCAAATCAAAAACTTTGCTTATTACCGGTGAGCAAGATAAAAAATATTGTGAATTAAATTCAAGAATGGCAAATGTTTTTCCCGCGTCTGAACATATTATCATAAAAAATGCAGGACACAATTGCCACTTAGAACAACCCGGAAAATTTATTGAAGTAATAAATTCTTTCCTTTCTGAATTCTAACTTTATAAAGTTTTCCATATTTTTCGATCTGAAATAATCAAGGTTAAAAATGAAATTCAATTGGAAAAAATCTAAAGAGTATCAGGATATTATTTACGAAAAGATGGATGGGATTGCTAAGATTTCCATTAACCGCCCCGAAGTGCGCAACGCTTTTCGACCGGAAACAGTTACGGAAATGTGTGATGCTTTTGCCGATTCAAGAGAAGATCAGACAATAGGTGTCATATTGTTGACAGGAAACGGACCAAGCAAAGATGGGAAATATTCATTTTGTTCAGGAGGAGATCAAAGGATTCGCGGTGATAAAGGTTATATCGGTAAAGATGGTGTTCCAAGATTAAATGTTCTTGATCTTCAAAAATTAATCAGAAGTATTCCGAAACCAGTAATTGCTTTAGTTGCAGGTTATGCGATTGGCGGAGGTCATGTTCTTCATGTCGTTTGCGATCTTACTATTGCTGCCGATAATGCTATATTCGGTCAAACCGGACCAAAAGTTGGTAGCTTTGACGGCGGTTTTGGCTCAAGTTATTTGGCAAGAATTGTAGGACAAAAAAAGGCACGTGAAATTTGGTATCTCTGTGAACAGTATAACGCACAAGAAGCACTTAATATGGGTTTGGTAAATAAAGTTGTTCCGGTTGAAGAATTAGAGAATACGGGGGTTGAATGGTCAAAGAAAATTCTTCAGCATAGCCCTATGGCACTTAGGCTGCTGAAGTCTTCTTTCAATGCCGAACTTGACGGACAAGCCGGCATACAAGAACTTGCCGGTAACGCAACTTTACTTTATTATATGAGCGAAGAAGCACAGGAAGGTAAAAAGGCATACCTTGAAAAAAGAAAACCCAACTTTGGAAAGTTTCCAAAATTACCTTAGGAATATATGAACGAAGACTTAAAAAGAATTTCAAAATTTCAAAGCTGGATTTTAGCGAGCCGCCCCAAGACTCTGTTAGCTGCCGTTGTTCCGGTTGTTGTTGGTTCAGCGCTTGCGATAAACAGAGGGAAATTTTTCCTCATTTATTCATTCGTTGCATTGCTTTGTTCCCTTCTAATCCAAATCGGCACTAACTTCACAAACGATTTATATGACTTTCTTAAAGGCGCAGATAACCATAAAAGAAAAGGACCTCTTAGAGTGCTATCTTCAGGATTAATTTCAGTTAATGAAATGAAAGTAGGAAGCATTTTAGTTTTTTTTACAGCATTTCTTTTGGGGCTTTATTTAGTTTACGCCTGCGGAATAGTTGTGCTAATTATCGGCATTATTTCAATAATTGCTGGTATTGCATACACTGCCGGACCTTTTCCGCTAGCTTATAACGGACTTGGAGATATTTTTGTTTTTATGTTCTTCGGAGTAGTAGGCACAGCTGGAACTTATTTTCTGCAGTTAAGAGAATTTTCGCTTTTATCTTTCTTAACTTCTATCCCGGTAGGCGCGTTGGTGACTAATATTCTTGTTGTTAACAATTACCGGGATATTGAAGAGGACAAAGCTGCAGGCAAAAATACTTTAGCAGTATTTCTCGGTCGAAATTTTACAAGGTATCAATTTATTTTTCTCTTAATCGCTTCTTTCGCTATTCCAGCAATTCTTTTTTTACTTTTTAATTTTCATGCATGGATTTTTCTTCCTTATCTAACTATACCTCTTGCTTATCGCCTAGTAACAATGCTATATACTTTAGATGGACTTCAACTCAACAAGACCCTTGAACTAACAGCAAAATTTTCCGCACTGTTTGGAATTCTTTTTGCAGCCGGCCTCGCCTTATGAATAATATCGGACTAAAATATTCTCCATTCAAACTTGAGCTTTCAAATAACTTTGAAAATTCAAAAGCGAAGATATTTGAACGAAAAGGATTTATTATAAAATTAGAAAGCAACGGTAAAACAGGTTACGGCGAAGCAAATCCTCTCCCCGAATTTGGTTCCGAAACTTTTGAACAAGATGAAGAAGCATTAAAGGATTTCAAACTTAACCTAAATATTTTACCTGAAGATTTTATTGATAGTATCGAAGATAATTTGGGAGCCTTATCAGCTTTACCTGCTTTGCGACACGGCTTTGAACAAGCTTTACTGAATCTTTTATGCGCTAAGGCGAACATTTCTTTGAACGAAATTTTAAACTGCACTTCAAGGCCTGGAATAAAGGTAAACGCAGTAATTGGATTGTTAAACCCTGCCGAATCTGCATCCGTAGCTTCACGATTAGTTAAGGAAGGTTTTACAACTTTGAAGATAAAAACCGGCAGAGATAAATTTAAGGACGACCTGAATTGTTTAAGTGCGATTCAGAAAGCAGTTGGTGATGACATTAAATTACGCATTGATGTCAATGGCAAATGGAATATTGTTGAAGCGATTGAAAATCTTAAATTATTAGAAAGCTTTAATGTTGAATATGTTGAACAACCGGTAAACAACTTAATTGGATTTCAAAAGGTTTCGGTAAAATCTTCAATCCCTTTAGCCGCTGATGAGTCGATTAGAAGCTTCGACGACGCTAAGAATTTTATCAAATCACATACAATAAAAGCGTTTGTGCTTAAACCAATGTTGCTCGGTGGAATTATTCCCACTTTAAAAATTATAAAAATTGCCGAAAGAGAAAACCTAAAAGTTATTATATCATCGTCTTTTGAATCATCTTTAGGACGATCTTGGGCTATCTTTGCTGCATCTACCGTAAAAGAAGAAATTGCTCACGGACTTGATACTGCGAGGTTCTTAAAAAATGATCTATATCCAAATCCTTACCCTGTCAGAAACGGAAGGATTTTCCTTCAAAACAATAACTAATCTTATATTTTTAGAATGAACTTCGCACAAAAACTTTTTAACGTTTTGAATGATTTCCCTTCAAATGAATTTGCGATTCATTCCGGTTCACAATCAATCACATATTCCGAACTTGAAAATAAAATTCTGGAAACTGCCTCTCACTTGAATACTCTTGGAATAAGTGGGAATGAGTATGTGGGGATATTAAGCAATAATTCTCCCGAATTTGTTGTTTTGGTTTTGTCTCTATGGATGACAGGTGCAATTCCGGTCTTAATTAGCAACCGTCTACTTGAAAGTGAAATATCCGAACTCCTCTCTTTATCCGGCTGCAAAAGAATTTTTATTTCAAATGAATTGGACGGCAAGTACAGCTCCTCAGGTGTACAAAAATTTATTTTCCCATTTGATAATCTTAATGAAAAGAATGATATACAATTCAATATAAATATAGATAGCATGGCTTTAGTAATTTTTACTTCAGGATCAACCGGGAAACCAAAAGGAGTTGAAATTACCTTTGCTAATCTTGTGCAAAGCGCTTTGATTGGTAATCAATATTTTGGTCATCAAAAAAATGACCGGTGGTTGGCAAGTCTTCCTTTCTATCACGTCGGTGGTTTTTCTATTATCGTCAGGACATTTCTCTTCGGTGCCACATTAATCTTTCCCGAAAGTTTGGACATCAAACATTTAGCAAATGCGATAAAATATCTTCATCCAACCCATGCTTCATTTGTTTCTACTCAATTAAAAAGGTTAATTGAATCCGGCATTAAGCCAAACAAAGAATTGCGCCAAGTCTTACTAGGAGGAGGATTTATTGAATCCTCATTGATAGAAAGCGCCATTGAAAAAGGGTGGAATGTAGCAAAATCATTCGGTGCTACTGAAACTTGTTCATTCGTTTCGGTATTAACGTCTGATCAATTTTCTAAAAGAAGAGAATCTGCAGGTAAGGCTTTGCCACCAAATGAAATATTTATCTTAGATGAAAATAAAAATATTATGCCTCCGGGAGAAACCGGAGAAATCGTAATTAAAGGAAATTCGGTTACCAAAGGCTACCTAAATAATCCGGACGAAACGGAAAAGAAATTCTCAATCGGACTTTATTATACAGGAGATTATGGCTTTTTAGATGATAATGGATTTCTTTATGTGGAAGCGCGCCGCAACGATTTGATAATTACCGGCGGCGAAAATGTCAATCCGGTAGAAGTCGAAAATGAATTACTAAAACATCCGTTAATAAATGAAGTATGTGTCTTCAGCTTGATGGAACAAGAATGGGGACAAATCATTGCCGCAGCTCTTGTTGTAAAAGATAATAATACTATAACCCTTGAAGAGATAAAATCTTTTCTTAATGATAAGCTAGCCTCTTTCAAACATCCAAAGAAAATTTTAACCATCGAATCACTGCCCAAAACAGAGCTTGGGAAAGTCCAAAAAGAAAAGCTAAGAGAAATGTTTAAGAATTAAAATATCAAGATTTATTTCCGTCTTTTCTCCCATTTTTAATTTGCGACTAAATATCTTTCAAATCCATTAGCAATTTCTTTTTTCATCGCTTTTTTCTTCCATGTCTTTTTGTCAACAAAAACATGAACTGTGTTAACCAAAACGCATTCAACTGCGTCCTGGTTCTTTAATAAATATTCTAATTCAAAAGAAGACGACTTTAAAATTTTGACTGAAATTTCTATTGAGATTTCCTCTCCGTACCTCATGGGCTGATGATAATGCGCTTCGCTTTTAATAACCGGGACTATATACTCGTCATTGTTCCAATAATCTTCAGCAAGGTGAAAACCGGAAATCATTCCTTCATAAGCAGAGTGGCAGAGTTCGTAAACCCTTCCAAAAAATAATATTCCTGCCGGGTCGCAATCATGAAATTTTATTCTGGTTTTAGTCTTAAACATTTTTTTACCTCTTTGCCTTTTCGTCTTACTACAATATTATGCTATTCTCTTTAGATAGGAGATTTTTAGGAATTACATTTATTATTTCCTCAGCCAAAGCATCAATCAAATGTCTTTTCAAATATGCTTTGCTAAACACCAATCCGATTTCTCTTTTAGGAACCGGAGGATTAAACTCTCTTACCATCGAAATTTTTTCTTTGCTTTCCAAATCCTTTATTGCAAGAAACGGAAGAAGCGTAAGGCCAAAATCTTGTTCAACAAGTTTTTTCAGAGTATCAAGCGTACCGCTTTCAAATAAAATTTTCCTTTTCCCTTGACTCCATTCCTTCTCGGTACTCTTGCAAAGCTTCAATGCATGACCGCGTAAACAATGTCCTTCCTTAAGTAGAAGAAGATCATTTGTGGAAAGATCATCGACATCAACTTTGTCTTTTTTGTAAAGCGGGCTTCGCTTTCCGATATATGCTACGAAAGGCTCAAAATAAAGTACACGTTCTGCAATGTCCTGATTGTTTACCGGAAGTGCTAAAACTCCGACATCAATTAAATCTTTATGAATCCCTTTTAAAATTTCGCTTGTCGTTATTTCATCAATTACCAATTCAAGATTAGGATATTTTTCTATAAACGATTGGATGAATGAAGGCAAAAGATAAGGTGCAATTGTAGGTATAATCCCAATTTTAAGTGTACCTGTATATTCGCCGGTTTCGCTTTCGACAATGTTTTGAAGCCGTTCAGATTCCTGTAAAATAGTTCTTGCCTGCTTCAGAATTTTTGCCCCAATTTCCGTCGGAACTACAGGCTGCTTCCCTCTATCAAAAATTATTACGCCGAGTTCCTCTTCAAGTTTTTGAATCTGCATACTTAAGGTTGGCTGAGTAACAAAGCTATGTTCGGCAGCGGTGCCGAAATGCCTGAAATTATCTACTGCAACGATATAATAAAGCTGTGTTAGAGTCATAAGATTTCTTACATAAATATAATTAAAGCAGGCGGCAATTGAAATGGGATTCTTAAATAACCCGATGAGTAATTTTTAAGAAAAAATTATTGTTAAGAAAATCAGCTAAGATTAATTGTGATATTAAATATAGGTCATTGCCTTTGTGTCCCATCAATAATAGCTATTGCTTCATAGGAAGAATCTATTTGAATACTGAAACTCTTAAGATTAAATTTAATTAAATAATTTATATATTTATAATATTTAAGAGAGGACCTTTTTATGAGTAACCTATTATCAATCGGGTCACAGTTCCCCGAATTCAAAAAGATTTCAGTAATTTCAACTGAAAAAGGTAAAGAATTTTCTGAAATTACTTCACAAGACCATATCAACGCCGGCAAATGGATGGTAATGTTTTGGTATCCAAAAGATTTTACTTTTGTCTGCCCAACAGAAATTGCCGAGTTCAATAAAAATTACGAAGAGTTCCGTGATAGAGAGGCACAATTACTTGGCGCTTCTACTGACTCCGAGTTCGTTCATCTTGCATGGAGAAAAGATCATAAAGATTTAAGGGATTTGAAATTTCCTTTAATCGCCGATACTTCTAAATCTCTTGCCGAATCTCTCGGAATTCTTGAAGCAAATGAGAAAGTTGCATACAGAGTAACGCACATCGTTGATCCGCAAGGAATCATCAGATGGGTTAGTGCTAATGATCTGAACGTCGGTAGAAATGTAAAAGAAGTTTTACGTGTCCTTGATGCGCTTCAAACAGATGAGCTCTGTCCGTGTAATTGGGAAAAAGGGCAAGATACAATACATGTGGCTTAATTAAAAAAATAATTCATTGCCCGAAAGGGATGGATTATCTTTGGCTATATTTTCAAATTCTGCCACGAATTAATTCGTGGCAGAATTATTATGTGTTAAGTTGAATATATTATCAAGACAGGTTTCGTGGGAATGACAAATCGGGATCTTTTCTATATTAAATTATATTTTTACATAACTATAATTATTTGTATAAAAACTTTCTAACTAATAAATTACAGAGGGAATTTTTATGTCGATGAATGAAACTAAAATTGATTTACTTAAAGATTTGGGAATAGATGAAAATGGTCACTTCCCTGTCTTAGAAATAATGGTTGAAGGGGAAATAAAATATATTAGAGACTTAAGAATAAATCTTAAGAACACTCTTAATTCAGAAAACTTAAACAGCAAAGAAGCATATTTAATAGCGCTTGCTATTTCAGTTAATGAACGAAATAAAATCTTAATCGAAGCATTTACAAATCACGCTAAAGCTAACGGCGCAAATGGGGCAGAAATTGCCGAGGCTTATGCATGCGCTTCAACGCTGGCAGTAAATAATGTTTTCTACCGGTTCAAACACTTTATAAAAAACAGCAATGAAAATTACCAAAACATGCCCGCCGGAATAAAGATGAACATTATGATGAGCCCGGTATTGGGAAAAGAATTATTTGAATTGATAAGCCTTGCAGTTTCGGCGGTAAACGGATGCGAGTCATGCGTTAACTCTCACGAGGAATCAGTTAGAAAATACGGATTGCCTAACGGACAGGCAGGCTCCTCCGAAGCAAGAATATTTGATGCGGTTAGGTTGGCTGCAATAGTGCGCGGATTGTCTGTTGCTATAAATTAAAAATTATTCGCAAATGTTCAATCAATTATCTGACTCGATAAGAAAATTCAACAGTAATACATTTTCATCACTGAAAATCCGCAACTACCGGTTGTACTTTATAGGACAAAGTATTTCTCTTACCGGCACATGGATGCAAACGATTGGTCAAGCCTGGCTTGTATTAAAATTAACAAACTCCGGAACGGCGCTTGGACTTGTTACAGCACTGCAGTTTTTGCCTGTACTTTTCTTTGGACCAATGGGCGGTGTATTGGCAGACCGCTTTTCCAAACGTAAATTACTTTATATAACTCAAGCAGGAGCCGGTGTACTTGCTCTAATATTAGCTATTTTAGTTTCAACTGACACTGTTCAGCTTTGGATGATTTACATTCTTGCAACATTAGTCGGACTTTTCAATGCGGTTGATAACCCCACTCGGAGGACATTTGTCCTTGAGATGGTGGGTAGAAAAGAATTAAACAATGCAGTTACGCTATTTTCTACTGCCTTTAATTTGAGCCGTATAGTTGGGCCAGCAATAGCGGGTGCCATAATTGCGGGCGCAGGACTTGCTTCATGTTTCTACTTAAATGCAATTTCCTACATTGCAGTTTTGGCTTGCCTCTTCTTAATGAAAAATAGTGAATTCCATCTTGTTGAGCCTATTAAACGAGCAAAGGGACAGCTTCGTGAGGGATTTAAATATGTCCGAAATAACCCATTTCTTTTAAATCTATTAATAATGATGGCTATTATCGGCACATTTACATACGAATTCCAGGTCAACCTTCCGCTGTTAGCAAAATACACATTTAATAGCAATGCAAGCGGTTTTGCTTTATTGAACTCCGGAATGGGAATAGGTGCTGTACTTGGCGGACTTGCAGCAGCAAGCCGGAAAAAAATATTACCCAAAAGTATGATCAGGACAATTTTCGTTTTTGGATCAGCAGTAATTTTAGTTGCAATTTCACCTAGTCTACATATTGCAATTCTTTCTATGGTTATAGTCGGATTTTTTTCAATACGGTTTTCTTCCATGGGTGAAACTATGCTCCAATTGGAAAGCGCTCCTACAATGAGAAGCAGAGTAATGTCTTTATGGTCTGTTGCCTTCTTAGGTTCAACTCCAATCGGAGGTCCAATCATAGGCTGGATCGGAGAACACGCAAATCCGAGATGGGGTTTAACGGTAAGTGGGCTTGCCGCAATAATTGCCGCAATTTATGGCGTGATAACTTTAAGAAACTTTCACGTGCACGATTATAAAAAAGATACAACTGACACAATAATAGTTGAAAAGGAAGGCGGGAAGTTATAAACCATCTCTATATCTCTTCCCCTTGATGTTTCGCCCATGAAGACAAATACTTATTAAAAATATTAGACTTTGAAATAAAACCGCAATACTTCCCTTTATCTGTTACGACCAAGTTCCAAACATCGTGTTCTTCAAACATTTCAAGGACAAGATTTATGTCTGCATTACTATCTATTGAATGGAAATCAGGGTTCATTATTTCGAATGCCAATATAACATCATAAACATCAGTGTTAAGCATAATTTCTCTGATATTATCTAAGGTAATTATACCAACTATTATATTATTTTTATCAACCACCGGGAATAAATTTCTTCTAGCGTGAATTATTTCATCCACAATTTTTCTTAAGGTAGTATTTGGCTGAAGTGTAACGAAATCACTTTCTATCAAATCACTGACTTTTATTTGTTGAATAAAGTATTTTTCTTTTTCGGATCTAAATTTAATTCCCTTCTGAAATAACGGTGTAGAATAAATAGAATTTGGATGGAAATGCCTTGATATAAAAAATGATAATGCCGTAACTATCATCAATGGGACAGCTAAAATATACCCACCGGTAACTTCTGCTATTAAAAATATGCCGGTTAGCGGGGCATGAAGAGTACCGGCTAATACTCCAGCCATTCCCACTACAATAAAATTTGAATAGTTAAGATCGGCAATTCCTAAATAGCTTAATAACTTGGCAAGAAAAAATCCGGTAAAAGCTCCGATAAATAATGACGGAGCAATTATTCCTCCATTGCCTCCGGAGCTGATTGTAAAAGACGCAGCAAAGACTTTAGTTACAATTATCAATAATGCGATAATTATTAGTAGAAGGTTCTTATCAAAGACAGTCATCAAAAAACTATAAGGAATAATCTTATCAAAATTCCCGGCTAATAAATTCATGATAGTAATATAACCTTCGCCATAGAGCGAAGGAAATAGAAATATTAACAAACAAAGAAGCAGTCCGCCTATTACGGCTCTTGAATACTGCTTTTTAATTTTCTCAAAATAATCTTCAATTAAAAAAGTAGCTTTAATATTATAAAGTGATATTATCCCGGAGAGGATTCCGAGAATTATATAAAATGGTATTGCATTCAAAACCCAGCCTTGGGTGACCAGAAAAAATAGCTGTCCGCTATACAAGAATCTGGAAACAACGGCTGCAGATGCAGAAGCTATAAGAAGCGGAATAAAAGAGGGTATTGAAAACTCAGGGAGCAATACTTCGATAGCGAATATTACACCCCCAACCGGGCTATTGAATATAGCCGAAATACCTGCGGCAGACCCGCAGGCTAATAGTAAGGTCCTTGTCTTATAATTAAACTTTAATTCTTTTGCTATATTCGAGCCAAACGCTGCACCAGTAACTACAATTGGAGCTTCCAATCCCGCCGATCCGCCTAATCCCACAGTTATTCCGCTGGTAATAAAATGCGATAACATATCAACCTTAGGTATATCGGAAGATTTCCTCAAGATTATATAGATAACATTGGATATACCTTTACTAATTTTTCCATTGAAGAAAGTATTTACTACTAAAACAGATAAGACAATTCCTAAAAGCGGTGTAAAGGAAAGTAAAAATGCAATCCCCCATTTATCAAAATAAATTTTCGGCTCAACTTCGAGAAAGTGTACAAAATTCTTTAGTAGTGCAGATGCTAAGCCTGACAATATTCCAACAACAAGGCTTGCTAAAATTATGAAAGTTCTTAATTCGACCTTAGAAGAGATAAGATGGATTATTCGTCTTATGTATATTCTTGAATTGATTCTTAGGAACTTGAATATATGTCTCATTGACTTATTGGAATATTTAGGAAAACTTGATAAGAATAAATAATTCTGACACAAATATAAATATAAAGAATCTCTTGAATGTTAATATATTTTGTTTTGAATCACTTTTAAGACGGGCATATTGCTAAGAGAAATATCTTGGACAGAAAATATTGATGAAATAAAAATTACTAAGTCACCTTTCTCAAGATTTCCCTTTGGAGTAATGGAATGTTGGAATAATGGAAAGAATTAGTCTATTCCATAAAAAATTAATTATGCAATTGCTTCTTCAGAAAGGACTTCAGTTAAGTTTTTATGAACAGCCGCAGCACATTTCCTACCCTCTGAAATTGCCCAAACGATTAGTGATTGTCCACGTCGCATATCACCGCAAGTAAAAACTTTTCCCAATGAAGTTGAGTGGGCATTTTCATCATTACCGAAAACAGCCTTTACATTTCCGCGTGTGTCAAGTTCAAGCCCGCTTTCCTTTAATTCATTTATCATTCCATCGTGCACCGGATGGACAAAACCGGCGGCTATTAAAACTAAGTCGGCAGCAATTTCAAATTCTGTTCCCGGAACATCATTTAATTTTCCATTTTCAAATCTAACTTCATTGCATAATAACGCTTTCACTTCACCATTTTCATTGCCGATAAAATTTTTCGTATTTATGCTAAATTTTCTATCCGCGCCTTCTTCATGACTTGAAGAAGTACGAAGCATCAAAGGCCAGTATGGCCAGGGAGTGCTTTCAGCTCTTTCTATAGGAGGCATTGGAAGTACTTCTAATTGAGTTACGGATTTTGCGCCTTGCCTGTTTGATGTACCTACACAATCAGAACCCGTGTCGCCTCCGCCAATAATTACCACGTTTTTATCAGTAGCAACAATCTGGTTTTTAATTTCATCTCCTGCGTCCACTTTATTCTGAAGCGGCAGAAATTCCATTGCAAAATAAATTCCTTTTAACTCCCTTCCCGGAATATTTATATCCCGCGGTTTTTCAGAACCGCCTGCCAATATAACAGCATCAAACTTTTCAACTAATTGTTTAGCTGAGACATCAACTCCGACATTAACTTTTGTTTTAAAGATGACACCTTCAGCCATCATCTGATCCAATCGCCGGTCTATGATCCATTTTTCTAATTTAAAATCGGGAATACCATAACGGAGCAATCCTCCGATTCTATCATTTTTTTCAAAAACAGTTACGGAATGACCGGCTCTTGCCAATTGCTGGGCTGCTGCTAATCCTGTCGGTCCTGAGCCAACTACAGCAATATTTTTCCCGGATAACTCTTTTGGTCGTTGAGGCTTTATCCAACCTTCCTTAAACCCGCGATCAATTATTGTTCTTTCAATATGTTTTATTGAAACTGCCGGCTCATTTATTCCAAGCGTACAAGCTGTTTCGCACGGAGCGGGACAAAGCCTGCTCGTAAACTCAGGAAAATTATTTGTTGAATGAAGATTTTCAAGAGCTTCTTTCCAGTGCCCTTTATAAACCAAATCATTCCACTCGGGAATAAAATTCTCAACCGGGCAGCCAGTTTCGCCGTGACAAAAAGGAATCCCACAATCCATACAACGCGCTGCTTGAACTTTAGCCGTTTCTTCTTTAAATGGATGTTCAAATTCCTTAAAAGTCCTTAATCTTTCAGCAATAGGATCCTTTTTTGGCACCTCCCTTTGATATTCCTTAAAGCCTGTCGGTTTACCCATTTACAACCTCCTTTAATTCATGCGGGTTCAGAGACAATTTCTTCTCTTCTTCTTTAATTCTCGCAAGTGCTTTCTTGTATTCTTCAGGAATTACCTTCCAGAAATTTTCAACTTCAATATCCCAGTTATCAATTATAAATTCTGCACGTTTAGAACCCGTGTACTCAAAATGTCTTCTTACCAAATTAAAAACCTCATCAATATCATCTTCATTTACCAGGTATTCCAACTCTACGAGAGAATGATTTAAATACTTATCGAAGTCATGCTTTTGGTTCCAAATATAAGCGATACCGCCAGACATACCGGCAGCAAAGTTTCTACCGGTTCGACCAAGGATTATGACTCTTCCGCCCGTCATATATTCGCAGCCATGATCTCCCACTCCTTCAATTACAGCATTAGCCCCGGAATTTCTGACGGCAAATCTTTCTCCTGCAACGCCGTTTATAAAGACTTCACCGCTTGTAGCACCGTACAAACAAGTATTTCCGATTATAATATTTTCTCCAGGATCAAACGTAGCATTCGGATGAGTTTTAACTATTAACCTTCCTCCGGATAATCCTTTACCCGTGTAATCGTTAGATTCTCCGGTAAGATGTAATTCAATTCCCTGAGCGAGAAAAGTTCCGAAGCTTTGCCCGGCAGTTCCGGTCATAAAGATTTTTATTGTAGCGTCCGGCAAACCTTGTGCCCCGTAACGTTTAGCGATTTCACCTGAGAGTAAGGTGCCGACAGTTCGATTAATATTTCTAACAGGCATTTCAATTTTTACCGGAATTGCATTATCAAGCGCCGGTTGAGCTTGCTTGATAATTTCGTGATCTATTTGTTCTTCAATCTTATGATCCTGAGCGCGTGTCCTATAAAAATCAGTATTATACAATGGAGTCGGTTTGAACAACGGTTTACTCATATCGACGCCACGGGCTTTCCAATGATTGTTTAATCTCTTCGGAATAATCTTCTCAGTTTGCCCGATCAATTCATTAAAATTTCTAAAGCCTAACTGTGACATTAGCTCGCGGACTTCTTCAGCAATATAAAACATAAAGTTTATCACGTACTCCGGTTTTCCGGTAAACTTTTGTCTAAGTTCTGGATCTTGGGTAGCAACTCCAACGGGACAAGTGTTTAGATGGCACTTACGCATCATAATACAACCTTGGGTTACCAACGGTGCGGTAGAAAATCCAAACTCTTCGGCGCCGAGTAAAGCAGCAACAACAACATCTTTACCCGTCTTTAACTGCCCGTCAGTAGCAAGATAAACACGATCGCGTAGTCCGTTAAGAACTAATGTTTGATGAGTTTCGCTTAAGCCTAATTCCCAGGGAGTTCCGGCATATTGAATTGAAGTAATAGGGCTCGCGCCTGTTCCGCCGTCATGCCCGCTTATTAAAATATGATCTGCATGAGCTTTAGCTACACCAGCAGCAATAGTACCGACTCCTACTTCGGAAACTAATTTTACACTAATACGCGCTTTTGGATTGATATTCTTCAAATCAAAAATCAATTGTTTTAAGTCTTCAATCGAATAAATATCGTGATGAGGAGGAGGGCTGATCAAAGTAACACCAGGCATACTATGTCTAATCTTTGCAATGATTTTATCGACTTTGAACCCTGGTAGTTGACCGCCTTCGCCGGGTTTTGCACCTTGAGCCATTTTAATTTGAATATCGTCTGCGTTAACTAAATAATGAGCTGTAACACCAAACCTTCCGGAGGCAATTTGTTTAATCGCAGATCTCATGCTATCGCCATTTGGAAGCGAAATATATCTTTCTTCAGCTTCCCCGCCTTCACCGGTATTGGATTTGCCGCCAATGCGATTCATACCGATAGCAAGTGATGTGTGGGCTTCCCATGAAATTGAACCAAAGCTCATAGCCCCGGTAGAAAATCTTTTTACAATTTCAGCGGCAGGTTCAACTTCGTTAAGAGGGATTTGTTCACCGCTAGTATCAAACTCAAACAAACTTCTCAGCGTTACCCGTTTTTTATTTTGATTATTAATCAATTCCGTATATTCTTTAAAGGTTTTATAATCGCTATTCCGTGTGCCAAGCTGAAGCTTGGAGATAGTAAGCGGGTTCCACAAATGATGCTCGCCTTCTCGTCTATATTGATATAGACCACCGGATTCAAGTGTATTTGAATCTGACAAAGGATTAAAAGCATTTTTATGCCGCAGAGTCGTTTCCTCTTCAAGCATTTCAAGGCTAAGCCCTTCAATCCGTGTTGCTGTACCCGTGAAATAGTTATTAACTATTTCAGTATCAAGCCCTATGGCTTCGAAAATTTGCGCGCCGCAATAGGATTGCAAAGTGCTAATACCCATCTTACTAAAGATTTTGAATAATCCTTTGCTTACGGCTTTAACAAAGTTTTTCTTTGCCGTTTTATAATCAACCGGTATAAAACCGTTCTTGCAAAGGTCTGACAAAGTTTCATAAGCTAAATAAGGGTTAATAGCATTAGCGCCGTAACCGCATAATAATGCAAAGTGAGAAACTTCTCTCGGCTCGCCGCTTTCAATTATTAAACCAGTTTTCGTTCTTAACCCAGCTCTTATTAAAAATTGATGAACCCCGGATACCGCTAAAAGACTTGGTATTGCAGCGTGTCTTTCATCGATTCCCTTATCTGATAAAATTATGAGTGACACTCCGGATTTCACGGCTTCAACAGCTTCGTTGCATATTTTATCAAGTCTTTCACGCATATCGTGGCGTATATCAGGATCGAATAAAAGAGAAATTGTTATTGCCTTGTAATGTCCGCGAGTAATGTGTCTAATTTTTTCAAGCTGTGAATTTGAAAGAAGCGGATGTTCAAGCTCAAGACGATGCGCATGTTTTGGAGTTTCATCCAAGAGATTTTGCTCCGGTCCGATATAAGTTGTAAGCTCCATTACCAATTCTTCTCTAATCGAGTCAATTGGAGGATTAGTTACCTGAGCAAACATTTGTTTAAAATATCTAAATAAAACCTGTGGACGATCGGATAATACAGCGAGTGCGGCATCGGTACCCATCGAACCAATAGCTTCTTCACCGTTTGAAGCCATAGGTGGGATTACTATTGATAAATCTTCTTTGGTATATCCAAATATTTTTTGCCGACTAATTAAAGTTTCCGGATTAGCATTTGATATTTGATTAGGTGTTGGCAAGTGATTCATCTTCAACATATTTTCGGTTATCCATTGCCTATAAGGTTTGCGCTTTACAATTTCACTTTTAACTTCTTCATCGTCTAAAATTTTACCTTGGTTAAGATCAAGCAGGAACATTCTTCCGGGCTGAAGTTTACCTTTTGACAAAACATTCTCAGGATCGATTTCTAAAGTTCCGGCTTCGGAAGTTAGAATTACCAGATTGTCTTTTGTAATAGTGTATCGTGCAGGGCGAAGACCGTTTCTATCAAGCGTAGCGCCAATAACGGTTCCATCAGTAAATACAACTGCCGCCGGTCCATCCCATGGTTCCATCATAGTTGCATGGAATTCATAAAATGCTTTTCTGTCCGGATCCATCAAATCGTTTTTTGACCAGGCTTCAGGGATCATCATCATCATAGCGTGAGGAAGACTTCGTCCGCTCATTACTAAAAGTTCAAGCACCGTATCAAAAGTAGCTGAGTCGCTTTGGCCATCCATAATAATAGGGAGCATCCTTTTTAAATCTCTTCCGTAGTAAGGAGAATCCATAACGGCTTCGCGGGCTTTCATCCAATTTTTATTCCCCTGAAGCGTATTTATTTCACCATTATGCGCAATCATTCTGAATGGATGCGCAAGATCCCAAGTCGGGAAAGTATTTGTAGAAAAGCGCATATGAATCATAGCCATTGCTGATTTCATATCTTCGGAAAGAAGATCTTTATAGAATGATTTCATTTGGGGAGCAAGTAGCATTCCTTTATAAATCAAGACTTTACTTGAGAAGGATGGAACATAATATTTGCTTCTATCGCATTTTATTTCTGTTCTAATCCTATGGTCAATAATTCTTCTTATTAAATAAAGTTTTCGTTCAAACTCATTTTGCGTTTTAATTCGTTTATCAGCGCCGATAAAGCAATGACGAATAAAAGGTTGAGTCGAACGCGCGCCTTCTCCGGGTACACTTGGATCGACAGGAACATCGCGCCAGCCAAGGAATTGCTGATCTTCATCAATAACAATTTTTTCAACTATATTTTCTACAGATTTTCTTAAAATCGGATTTTGAGGAAGGAACATTACACCAACGCCGTATCTTCCTTCTTTCGGGAGGGTAATATTATTCTCTGAAGCAACCCGTCTCATAAACTCATCCGGCATTTGGATTAATATTCCAGCTCCGTCGCCGGTAAATGGATCCGCGCCAACCGCACCGCGATGTTCAAGGTTGTTTAATACTTCAATTCCTTTTTCAATTATTTGGCGAGACTTCTTTCCCCTAATATCAGCCACGAACCCCATACCACAAGCATCGTGTTCATAGCGAGGCTCATACATCCCTTGCTTTAAGGGAGTAGAAATATTTGCCGAGAGATTTATCTGCTCGTTAATAAAATTGTTTTCTTCCATTTCCAACCATCTCCTATTAAGGATTATTTGAGTTTTTCAAACAAGAATAAAAATACGATTCTCACACTAGATTAAAGTAATATCATTTAAAAAAGGTAATTTATTCCTTACATCGCTCACCATTTTACGGGAAATATTACAGATTAATATTTCCTCATTTATTGAAGAAATAATTTCAGAACCCATGGGATCAATGACAGCGCTATAACCAGGATAAAATAACTTTGGATCATCTCCTACTCGATTAACACCGGCAACAAAACATTGATTTTCAATCGCTCTTGCTTTCAACAAAGTTTTCCAATGTTCAATTCTAGTGTCAGGCCAGTTGGCACTAATTACGATTAAATCAACATTCTCTTTTCCGTACAAACGATATAGTTCAGGGAAACGCAAGTCATAACAAATTGACAGTCCAACCTTCCAATCATCGATTTCAGTAACAACAGCATCTTTACCTTTATTATAATGCTTATCTTCAGATGAAAGAGAAAAAGGATGAATTTTTCTATAAGTTTTTAGAATATCTCCATCCCTTCCGATATGCAATAATGTATTGAAAAAATTCTTATTCTCTAGTTCAATAATTCCGGCAAGTATGTGTATGTTAAACTTTCGAGCTATCTTAGAAAAATATTGAAAACTCTCTCCGCTTAATTGTTCCGAAAACTTTTCTGCATGCATTGTAAAACCGGTTAAAGACATTTCGGGAAAAATCAATAGATCAATCCCAGCTTTAACAAAATCCTTTAAAAGAGAAGCAATTTTTATTTGATTCTTTACTTTATTTTCCCAGACCGGGCAATATTGAACTAATCCTATTTCCATTTTAATAATAATTTTTCAAGCAGTAAGCTTTGCTTTTGAAGATTGGAATTTAAACAATTTATAATTGATGCTATCCCGTAAAGCCTGAAAACTTGCTTCAATAATATCCTCCGAAACTCCGACCGTACTCCAAGTTTCATTACCGTCACTAGACTCAATTATAACTCTTACCTTTGCAGCCGTGCCCTCCTTTTCATTTAGCACACGAACTTTATAGTCAACTAATTTTATCAAAGCGATATCAGGATAAAACCTTAATAATGCTTTACGAAGTGCGTTATCAAGCGCGTTAACGGGACCATCGCCGTCTGCTGCAGTATGTTCTATCTCACCGTCCACTTTAATTTTTAGAACTGCTTCGGCTTTTGAGACTCCCAATTTATCGTAGAAAACATTTACTTTGGAATCAAGCACATCGAAGAAAGGAAGAAATTCATGTAATTCAGAACGGAGCAATAGTTCAAAGGATGCTTCTGCGCCGTCAAACTGGAATCCATTGTACTCCAAATCTTTTATATAGTTAACCAACCTTTTACTAAGCTCTTTCTTATCGGACAAATCGATTCCAAGCTCTTTTGCTTTGTAATAAATATTACTTTGGCCTGATAGATCGGACACTAAAACACGCTGGCTATTACCAACTACTTTTGGATCGATGTGTTCATACATTCTGCTATCTTTCAAAACAGCGCTCACATGAATGCCGCCTTTATGGGCAAATGCAGATTTTCCTACATAAGCAATCCTGGAATTAGGAGTAAGGTTCATCAATTCAAATACAAAATTTGAAAGTGAAGTAAGATGTTCAAGATTAATATTTTGTTTAGTCGTCTTTTTTAATTTCAATATTAGGTTAGGTATAATGCTGCACAAATTTGCATTACCGCATCTTTCGCCAACGCCATTAATCGTGCCTTGGACATGAACTGCGCCAGCTTCAATCGCTGCAATAGAATTTGCAACTGCAAGCTCGGAGTCATTGTGTGTATGGATTCCGATCGGTGAATGAATATGATTTTTCAATTTGAGAACAATATCGTAAACTTCATGAGGCAAAGTCCCGCCATTGGTGTCGCATAGTACAATAACATCGGCACCGGCAGCCTCTGCGGATTTTAGCATCTTCAAAGAAAATTCATAATCATCTTTGTAGCCGTCAAAAAAATGTTCTGCATCGTAGATAACTCTTTTACCATGCTTTTTAAGGAACTCTACAGATTTGAAAATCAGCTCAGCATTTTCTTCAGTTGAAATACCGAGTCCTTTTTCAGAATGAAGCTTCCACGTTTTACCGAAAATAGTAACAACAGAAGTTTCGGTTTGAAGAATTGCTTGTAAATTTTGATCTTCCTCAATTTTGTTCAGTGAGCGAGCTGTCGATCCGAAGGCACAAATTTCTGCTTTATGAAAATTTGATCTTTTAACTTTTTCGAAAAATTCTTCATCGCGCGGATTGCTACCGGGCCAGCCGCCTTCTATAATATCAATGCCGAAATCATCTAATCTATGAGCTATTAATAATTTATCCTGAACCGACAAATTTATCCCTTCACCTTGCGTACCGTCGCGAAGAGTGGTATCAAACACTTCAATTTGGTTGTTCATAATTTCACCGTTAATCTTTTACTTTGAAATAAATTTACTTACGCTAACATTCCAGACTGTCTTGCATATTTGAATATATCACCTGCTTCAATTATCGGGAGAATATCTCCGAGTGATCTTAAGGAGAATATTTCACCGGTCGAAATATTTTTCAAGGAATTCATTTCGACATTTAATTCGAGTTCATCTCCTGTCTTAATTTTTTCATTCAATTTGATCGGTGTTTCATACGGAAGCAAAAATCCTCCGTCTATACAATTGCGATAAAAAATTCTTGCATAAGATTCTGCAATAATTGCCTTAACCCCGGCTACTTGAAGCGCAAAAGGAGCATGCTCGCGCGATGAACCACATCCAAAATTTGCCCCGCCGACAAGGATATTAAATTCAGAGGTATAATTTTCGCCGGTGATAAATGATATTCCGCCATTAGGCAAGCCAGATTGCGAAATCGGAACGCTTGACAAAGCAAAATGTCCGTATTTTTTCTTTTCTTCCGGATCACTTAAGCTGTAGACCAAATGTTCAGCCGGAATAATTTGATCGGTGTCTACATTATTTCCAAGAACAAACGCATAGCCTTTAACTATTTTTTCCATTAAAATTTCTCCGTTAAGTTTCTTTAATATATTTCTTCTATAAGCTCATAAGAGATTACAAAAAATCTCTCGGGTCTGTAATTACACCGGTCAATGCTGAGGCTGCTACAGTCAAAGGAGAAGCTAAATAAACAGCTGATTTTTTACTTCCCATTCTTCCCGGAAAATTTCTGTTTGTAGTAGAAATAATTGTTTCTCCGTCAACAGCGCGTCCAATTGTATCCATAGGTCCACCTAAACATGCAGCGCATGAAGATTGAGCAACAACACAACCGGCATTTTCAAAAATTTGTTTTAATGAAACACCGCTAATTGTTTCTTCTTCGAGTTGTTGCGCAATCAAGGTACTTGCAGGGACAATAAAGGTCGGAACCGCAATTTTATTTCCAAAAAGAATTTTTGCGGCTGCAACAAAGTCGCTCAACTTTCCACCAGTGCAGGAGCCGATATATGATTTTGTTAATTTTGTACCTTTCACATTTCTAACGATATCATAATTATCCGGGCTATGCGGCTTGGCTACGGAAGGTTCCATCTTACTAGCGTCAAAGCGGTATTTAGCTTTATAATTTGCATCCTGATCGCTATGGAAAATCTCATAAGGTTTTTTGGTTCTTTGTTTCACATAGGCTTCAGTTACGGCATCTGCAGCAATAACACCGTTCATAGCACCGGCTTCAATAGCCATATTTGTTAAGGTCATTCTTTCATCCATTGATAAAGAAAAGACAGCATCTCCGTCGAATTCTAATGCGCGATAAGTTCCACCGTCAGTCGTAATTTCACCTAATACTTTTAGAATTAAATCCTTTGCCGTTAAATACGGCGGCAACTCGCCATCAAAAGTAAACTTCAAAGACTCGGGAATTTTTTCCCAAATTTTTCCGGTTCCAAGGATAAAAGCCGCATCGGTATTTCCAACACCTGTAGAAAACATTCCGAAGGCGCCGGAAGTGCAAGTGTGAGAGTCAGTGCCGAACAAGACAGTACCTGGTAAATCATAACCTTCTTCAGCAAGAGCGATATGACAAACACCTTTATACCTATCAGTTCCGACATCATAATAATTTTGAATTCCAAATTCATTTGCAAACTCGCGAAGGATTTCGACATTTCTATTAGCTTGCGGATTTTTTGTAAAGATATAATGATCCGGAAAAATAACAAGTTTATCTTTATCCCAAATTTTTGCTTGTCCGCCAAATTCACGTTTCCAGATGTCAATAGTCGGTGGTCCGCAAACATCGTGAGTCATTAAAACGTCAACGTCAAGCCAAACATTTACTCCGGGTTCAACATTCTTTTTGCCGGCAGCTTTTGCTAGAATTTTTTCTGTTATAGTCATTGCCATAGAATAGTCCTTATACTGCTTGTGATAGATCTGATAGTGTATGGTTTAATAATTCTTCTTCCGATTTCATTTTTATAAAAATTTGACGCTGGTTTAGAGCTTGTAAATAAGCCTTAGCGCTGGCTTCAATTACATCAGTAGAGATACCTCGACCTGTGAATGAGCGTTTATTTTCTCTAATTCTAACTATTACTTCACCCATAGCCTGTCTACCGGAAGTAACAGAACGAACGTTATAGGATTCAAGCTGAGGTTTAATTTCAAGCGCTCTTTCAATCGCATTAAAACAAGCATCAACAGCACCGTCACCGGTTGCCGATTCCTGAAAAATATTTTCTTTTGATTTAATTCTAACTGTAGCTGTCGGAATTGAGTTCGTACCCATGTTTACATGAAGATAATCGAGCTCAAAGTACTCATCTTTTTTATCAACAGATTCGTCTCCCATCATTACTCGAAGATCTTCATCGAAAACTTCTTTTTTCTTATCGGCAAGGTCATTGAATTTTTCATAAACAAGATTTAATTCATTTTCGGAAATAGTATAGCCAAGCTCTAGAAGTCTTGATTTCAAACCGTGTCGACCTGAATGTCTTCCCAAAACTATTTTTGTTTTTTTAACACCTACGCTTTCGGGGGTCATTATCTCATAAGTTTGTCTATCCTTCAACATTCCATCCTGATGAATTCCTGATTCGTGGGCAAATGCATTTTCGCCAACAATTGCTTTGTTGGGCTGCACGATCATTCCGGTAAATGATGATACCATTTTACTGGTATTATAAATTTCTTCTGTATTGATATTTGTGTAATATTTAACGAGGTCTTTTCTAACTTTCAATGCCATTACTATTTCTTCAAGTGAAGCATTACCTGCGCGTTCGCCTATACCATTTATTGTGCATTCAATCTGCCGGGCGCCGTTTTCAATTCCGCTTAAGGAATTTGCAACAGCTAGGCCCAAGTCGTCATGGCAGTGAACGCTGATAATTGCTTTGTCAATATTTTTTACTTTTTTCTTCAACTCGGAAATCTTAGCCCCGAATTCAGATGGGAAATTATACCCGGTTGTATCTGGGATATTAACAGTGGTGGCTCCTGCCTCAATTGCAGCTTCAATTACTTCAGTAAGATATCCGAGGTCGGTTCTACCGGCATCTTCTGCCGAGAATTCTACATCGGTTGTAAAAGTTTTCGCATAAGCAATGGCGTCATAAGACATTTTAATAATTGTTTTCCTTTTTTCTGAAAGCGATTTACCATATCGATCATCTCCGAACTTGCCGAGGATATGAATATCCGAAGTGCTTGAGAAAGTATGAATCCTAAAGTGTTTTGCTTCGCGAAGGGAATCATATGCAGCTTTAACATCAACTTCCTTTGCTCTGGCAAGTCCGGCAATAACTGTATCCACTTCACCGGAAATTCTTTTAACCGCTTCGAATTGAGCGGGTGAAGACACCGGGAATCCTGCTTCGATAACATCAACGTTGAGGTTTTTAAGTTGTCTTGCAATTTCTAATTTTTCAAAAACATTTAATGAAGCTCCTGGTGCTTGTTCGCCATCTCTCAAAGTAGTGTCAAATACAATTACTCTATTATTCAATTTATTTACCTCAATCTTAAAATTTATTTTCAAAAAATGAAAACTAATTTGGAATTCTTAAAGAGTAAAAACTCCAAGTGCTTGCTCATCATAAATATGGTTAAAATTTTCGATTACAGCTTCAGTCATCTGTGTAGTTGAAACTAAAATTGTATCCGGTGAATAAATGTCGGCTGTACGATAGCCCATGGTTAATGTTTTTTCTATTGCAGCTTCAATCAATTCAGCAGCTTTTGACATTTGGAATGATAAATTAAACATCATTGCTACAGAAGAGATAGTAGCAAGCGGATTTGCTTTCCCTTGACCGGCAATATCAGGAGCGCTGCCGTGCACAGGTTCATAAAGAGCATAATTTTTCCCGAGACTTGCTGAAGGAAGCATCCCCAAACTGCCGGTAATCATTGCAGCTATGTCACTTAATATATCGCCAAAAAGATTTTGAGTAAGTATTACATCAAACTGTTTTGGGTCTCGAACAATTTGCATAGCGGCATTGTCAACGTACATATCCTTTAACTCAACATCCGGAAAATCTTTATGAACTTCATGAACAATCTTTCTCCAGAACTGAGAACAATCGAGAACATTAGCTTTGTCAACAGAAGTAATTCTTTTACCGCGCTTTCTTGCAAGTTCAAAGCCATATTCCGCTATTCGTTCAACCTCTTCTCTTGTATAAACCATAGTATTCCAACCGTGGTTTTCATCAAAACCTCGCGGCTCGCCAAAATAAACATCACCGGTTAATTCGCGCAAAATTATGAAATCAGTTCCGTTCAAAACTTCAGGCTTCAGTGTAGAGGCAGAAAGTAAAGCGGAATAAACTTTTGCAGGACGAATGTTAGCATAGAGACCCAATGCCTTACGAAGCTTTAACAAAGCTGCTTCGGGTTTTAGATTTTGTGGAAGAGTTTCCCATTTGTATCCGCCAACTGCCCCGAGTAATACAGCATCCGAATCATAACAAGAGCTTAACACCTCATCCGTCAACGGAACTCCGTTTTTATCGTATGAACAGCCGCCTACAAGCTGTTCATTAAATTTAAAAGTTACATTATATTTTTCGGCAGCAACCTTCATAACCGAAACAGCAGCATTAACAACTTCCGGACCAATTCCGTCACCCGGAAGAAGAGTTACCTTAAAGTTCATACACCAACCTCTTCCTTAGCATTTTTCTTAAACAACCAGCTCATCATTTGGCGAAGCTTTCCGCCTACCTTTTCAATTTCATGTTCCCGATTTTCTTTCCTCAATTTTTCCATTAAAGGTTGTCCGTTTTTATATTCCGTAAGCCATTCATTTGCAAATTGTCCGCTTTGAATTTCGCCCAATATTTTCTTCATTTCTTTGCGTGTCTCGGCTGTTATTAAACGGCTTCCTCTTGTCATGCCACCGTATTCGGCTGTATCACTAACCGAATAATTCATGCGCGACAGACCTCCTTCGTAATAAAGGTCGACAATTAATTTCATTTCGTGCATACATTCGAAGTAAGCCAGTTCCGCCGGATAACCTGCGTTGACAAGAGTTTCAAAGCCTGCTTTAATTAATTCTGCAGAACCTCCGCAAAGGACAGCTTGTTCTCCAAACAAGTCAGTTTCAGTTTCATCTTTGAAATTAGTTTCGATAACACCGGCCCTAGTGCCGCCAATTCCCTTAGCCCAAGCAAGCGCCAATTGTTTTGTTTCTCCGGTTGGGTCTTGATGAACTGCAATTAAGCAAGGGACACCACTGCCTTCCAAAAAAGTACGGCGAACAAGATGCCCGGGACTTTTAGGAGCAATCATCATGACATTTACGTCTTGAGGGGGGATAATTTGTTTGTAATGAATATTGAATCCGTGTCCAAATGCTATTGTATTGCCGGCTTTTATATATGGAGCAATATCTTTATCATAAACAGCTTTTTGATTTTGATCCGGTAATAATATCATGACAACATCGCCCCACTCTGCAGCCTCAGGGACAGTTTTAACCGTTAGACCGGCAGCTTCGGCTTTTGCCCATCGATCGCTACCGGAGCGTAGACCAACCACAACATTACATCCGCTTTCTTTTAGATTTAAAGCATGAGCATGACCTTGACTTCCAAAGCCTAGCACAGCAACTTTTTTGCTTAACAAATATTCCAGCGATGCATCACTATCATAGTAAACTTTCATTTTATTTTTCCTTTTTTTTATACTACAGTTTCTTTTTTATCGTGTTTTAATTGCTCACCTCTTTTAAGGGCAACAGTACCGGAGCGAGCCATCTCTTTAATTCCGTAAGGTTCCAAAACATTTACTACCGCATCTATCTTGTCGGGGGGACCGGTGATTTCGAGAGTAAGAGTTTTGTTATTTATGTCTACAATATTTCCTCTAAATATTTCGCAGATGTTAGTAATTTCGGCACGAGTTCCTTTTTGATAGAAAACGGTTATTAGTGCCAATTCTCTTTCAACTCTTGTTTGACCGGTTAAGTCAATTACCTTTATGGTGTCGATCAACCGATTTAACTGTTTTACGACTTGTTCAATTATCTTGTCTTCACCTTCGGTTACGATTGTCATTCTCGAGACTTCAGGAACTTCTGTTTCGCCGATTGAAATGCTATGGATATTAAATCCTTTTCCGCTAAACATTGTAGCGACGCGATTAAAAGCGCCATATTGATTTTCAACTAAGACTGCAATTGTATGCTTCATAGGTTACACCATTTCCTTAGGATCAAGACGTTTTGTCATTATTTCTTTTACTGTTTGACCAGCTGGGATAATAGGGAAAACCATATCTTCCTTCACAACTTTAAATTCTATTAAAACAGGTCCGTCGTTATAAGCAAAAGCCTCATCAAGAATTGAGTCAACATTTGCAGGAGTATTTGTAGAAAAGGATTTTATTCCGAAAGCTTCACCCACCTTAACAAAATTGGGATTGCTTTCCGAAAGATCTGTAAAACTGTATTTTTCTGCATGGAATAATTCCTGCCACTGACGAACCATTCCCAAGAAACTATTATTTATTATTATGATTTTAATCGGAAGTTTATAAAAGGCGACGGTAACAAGTTCTTGGATATTCATTTGAAACCCACCGTCACCGCTGATAGAAATGATTGGTCTATCCTTAATTCCAAATGCAGCACCGATTGACGCAGGCAAGGAAAATCCCATTGTGCCAAGTCCGCCACTCGTTAAATGAGAACGAGGGTTGGTAAATTTATAGTATTGGGAAACCCACATTTGATGTTGACCGACGTCAGTTATTACAACAGCTTCTCCTTTAGTTTTTTCAGAAAGTTTTTCAATAATATATTCCGTTCTTAACTTTCCGTCATTCTTTTCATAATGAAGGGGGCATTCTTCACGCCACTGATTTATTTCATTCCACCATTGAGCTAAATCCGGAGCCTCCTCAAACTCAGCGGCTAATTCTGCAAGGACATGTTTTACGTCGCCAACAATAGGAAGATCAACTATTACGTTTTTGTCAATGCATGTAGGGTCGATATCAACATGAATTTTATATGCGTTGGGGGCAAATGAATCAACTTTCCCGGTGACTCTATCGTCAAAGCGAGCTCCGAGCGAGACAAGGACATCGCAATTATTAACAGCTTGGTTAGCCCAATAAGTTCCGTGCATACCCAGCATTCCAAGAGATTGTCCATCGGTCATTGGAAAGGCGCCAAGCCCCTGGAGCGTCATTGTAACAGGGAGATTATTTTCTTTTGCAAAAAGTCTAAGTTCGCGATATCCGTTGGACATAATAACTCCGCCTCCGACATAAAGCAATGGTCGTTTTGCTTTTTTTATGATATCGGCAGCTTTTTTAATTTGATTTTGATGTCCTAAAAAAGTGGGTTTATATCCGCGCATTTCAATCTTTTCAGGATAGTCAAATTCGCAGACAGAATTTATAACATCTTTAGGCAGATCGACAAGAACAGGTCCGGGTCTTCCGGTTGAAGCAATATAGAATGCCTTTTTAATTGTTGAAGCTAATTCGTTAACATCACGGACAAGGAAATTATGTTTTGTTATTGGACGCGTGATACCAACAATATCAGCTTCCTGGAAGGCATCATTTCCGATAAGATGAGTAGGCACTTGCCCGGTAAATATGACAATAGGGACAGAATCCATATATGCGTCCGCTATTCCAGTCACAGTATTCGTCGCACCAGGTCCTGAAGTAACAAGAACTACACCAACTTTACCGGTAGCTTTTGCATAACCTTCAGCCATGTGGGTTGCGCCTTGTTCATGACGTACCAAAATATGTTTTAGGAAATCGACATCATAGAGCTTTTCATACAACTTAAGCACTGCACCCCCGGGGTAGCCGAAGATTATCTCAACCTTTTCTCTTTTTAAGCACTCAAAAAATATATCTGCACCGGACAACTTTAGTTTTGAGGTTATCATATTTTTCCTTTCTATCGTTTTCTAAGAAAAATTAAATTTTCCTTACTAAGAAGAATTATTTTCAAAATAATATTGTAAATGGAACCTAGCTTTTTATTGCTTTTATTTTTTGCATCCAAGCTACGAAAGATCACCGCTAAGAGAAGCGATTTTCTTTAGCCTAGATGCGGCTAATAGTTAGTTCACAAATATTATTTATCCACTGCGGTAGATAAATTTTTGTGTCAGCGAACAGAGCAATAATTACAAAGCATTTGGTGAGATGTTGTTTTAATAATACAACACTTTTGGTGAGTAAGGCATAATTATCAAAACTTCTTTTGGAAGTATTTTGACGGCCGTTATTTTCGAATCGAGATCTCACAGTAGCCTCTGAATAAAAAAGACTTCAGATATTACTTTTGGGCTTCGTCAATCCCGAATCTATTTTTTTAATTTTGTTTAATTTGATTTGGGATTGACTATTGTTATTAGCCTAGAATAATAATTCCTAGCACGCTAATAATAATCGAAATCCATAGAATGATATCTAAAGAAGTGTAACTTAAAGAATTTGTTATAACAACACAGTGACCGCTTGTGGTTACTGCGGCTATTTCTGAAGTAATATTTTTTTTCGTGTTGTTCATTATTCTTAAATTTATTAGCAAAGATAAGTGTGCTTGATAATAATGTCAAGTTGATTTTTAAGTATTGCAATAAAAATTGATTTCTATCAATATGGAAATGTTTAATATCTAAATAAAATAAGATTATCCTGCCAAACTGAATTTCTTACAGTTAGCGTTTCTCTGTACAATTCAAACTTCAAACCTTTCTTGTAAGGCTTCCTTACTACTTTAAATATTTAATCCATTTATGCTTTTAAAAATTCAAGTAATTTATAGATTAAAACTGCAGGCCACAATAAGGATTTGATAATACCCAGCACTCCCAACCAGAATGTGGCAGCGTGTTGGATAAAATATATGGCAGCTCCAATGAAAGCCATTCCGTATATTCCACCTACCATTCCGTTATCATTTCCAACGTGGTGGTTTTTAGAGTTTTTTTTCTCATCATGGTTTAATGAAGAAGAGTTTTTTTCATTAGTCATTTTATTCTCCGATTTATGAAACAATGATTTTTTATTGTTTTTAATATAATAATTTCCCTACATAAAATAATTTTTTTAATTGTTGACGATGTTTCGTTTATAGATAATTTTTTTAGAGAATAGTTAAAAACCAAAATTTATTCCTCATTTTTATTGTAAGGTGCCATTAGTGCTATGCATAGAAAAATCTGTTTAAGATGCTACTTATGTGAATGAGAGTGTGTCATTTTTGTCACACTATTTTTTTTGCAATATTTAGGTAAGATTTATAAGCTTGCTGGAGGCTTGGCATAGGCTTAGCAGAGGCCTAGTAGGAATGGAGAAATTTTAGGTAAAAAACGAAGGAAAAAGGATTAATGTGTGACAAAAATGGCAAACGATGGGAGAGTATGACGAGTAAAGAGTTACAAGTGATCGAAAGGATGATGGAAGAATAAAATTGTGGACAATTCTCCAACATTTCATTATCCCATCTGGTTTTTCAAAGGAGTTATCAGAGGTGCCCTTTATTTATTTAATTGTTATTTTCGGATGTGTAATTTTTTATAAAAGAAAAATCTATTGATAATTGGAATGGAAAAAGAAAGAAAACTTCAAATAATTAAAGCAGCAGATAAACGTTTCGCAAAACATGGGTTGAATAAGACCACCCTTGATGAAATTGCCCGCGATTTAAGGATAGGCAAAGCGACTATCTATCATTATTTCAAATCGAAAGATGAACTTTTCTATGCTGCCCTTGATTGGGAGGCAACACAGTTATTAGACGATATAAAAAATCTATTTAATGGTCAAGAGAGTGACTTAAAAATTCTTTTTACAGAATATTTGAATTACAAAGAGACGGTCCATCAAAAATACAGATTGATTTATGAAACGCTTTTGAATTTATTAAAAGAAAATATTTTTGAGAAAGAATTAAAGTTTGTAAAGAGTCTTTTTAGTAAAGAGGAAGAATTATTAAACTCAGTATTAACAGACGCTTATTTAGAGAAGAAAGAAACGGTTAATGCATCGTTAGGTTCATTTTGGGTTAATCAAAGTTGGGGACTTTTGTTTACTGGTAAGATAAGCCAGATTACCGGTAATGAAAAACACCAAGCTACAAAAGAAATTTTATTAGGGATATTAGATAACTTTTCAGGTAAAAAGTAGAGAAAAAATTACCCCCGTACTTTGCAGTCTACGGATTATTTTTAATTTCAATTTCGTCGTCATCATCATCTTCATCGGGGTTATCTTCCATGATGAACTTTTCATATTTATGCTTAATCATTTGCGCTTCAACGATAAAGTAAACATCTTCGGCAACATTTGTAGCATGGTCGCCCAGTCTTTCAAGCTGCCGGGAAATAACTAACAGAGCAACTGCAGGCTCGATATTGCCGGGGTTTTCCTTCATCAACTCAATTAGGATTTGATGATTCTCGATGTTATAACTATCAATAATTGGATCTGTTTGGATCACCTTTTGCGCCAGCTTAGGATCATTTTGGATAAAGGAATCAATTGCATTGCGGATCATTTCTTTTACAAGCTTTGCCATTTCGGAATATTTTGTACGTGAGATAAAATCCGGTTTAGATTTTAGGATAAGAAAGTTTTCGGCAATATTTACGGCAATGTCTCCTATTCTTTCAAGATTTGTATTGATGGTAATAGCCGACATGATTAATCTGAGATCCATAGCGACAGGTTGGTTAAGCGCAAATATTTTTTGACAGATTTTTTCAATTTTCACATCATATTTATCGACCTTGACATCCCGTTCGATAACAAGCTTTGCAAGCTCATGATCATTCTCATCAATTGCTTTGATTGAAAATTCAACCTGTTCATCCACAAGACTGCACATCTTCAATATTTTCTTTTTCAATTTTTCTATCTGGACATCAAATTGTCTTTCCATATTACACCTTATTTTTTCATGAATTAGCCAAACCTGCCGGAGATATAGTCTTCAGTTTGTTTGATAGAAGGGTTAGTAAAAATTTTTGTTGTTTTATCGTATTCGATTAGCTCCCCGATATAAAAGAAAGCCGTCTGATCACTAACCCTGGCGGCTTGCTGCATATTATGGGTAACAATAACGATAGTATAATTTCTTTTTAATTCGTGAATCAGCTCCTCAATTTTTGCAGTAGCTATGGGGTCAAGCGCGCTTGCGGGTTCATCCATTAAAACAATTTCCGGCTCAACGGCAAGCGCGCGAGCGATACAAAGTCTTTGCTGCTGACCGCCCGATAAACTTAATGCCGATGAGTTTAATCTGTCTTTTACCTCATCCCATAAAGCCGCATGAGTTAAAGTTTTTTCAACAAGTTCCTTTAAAGCTTTTTTATTTCTTAGGCCATTTATCTTAGCGCCATAAACAATATTTTCATAAATACTTTTAGGAAACAAATTAGATTTTTGAAAAACCATGCCGATTCTTCTTCGCAAGTTAACAACGTCAACGTTTCTGTCGTAGATATTTTGTCCGTCTATTATAATATCGCCTTTTATTTTGACGCCGTGAATTAATTCATTCATCCGGTTAATTGTTCTTATAAAAGTAGATTTTCCACATCCGGAGGGACCGATTAGGGCAGTGACCTTATTTGCAGGGATATCTAAAGAAATATTTTTCAGCGCTTGTTTATCGCCGTAAAACAGATCAAGATTTTTTACCTGAATTTTTATTTCTTTCATTTAAGGAGTTTGACCATCAATTAGAGATACAAAAAAAATAGTTTCATGCGTTGGGTCTTTGGAGTATTGGAATATTGGAGTGATGGAGTAATATTCAATACCCAACACTAAAACACAATTAATATATCGCTTCGCGAATTTTAGCGCTTACATAATCCATAATCCAAACTACAAAAGCTATCATAATAATAATCAAACCTACTTCATGCCATCGAGCTAAACCTTGATATTGCATTAGCATAGTTCCGATACCGCCGCCTCCGACAAGCCCGATAATAGTTGCCATTCTAACATTTATATCCCAACGATAAATTGTAAAAGACAAAAACGGCAGAACGATTTGTGGAACTACTCCATGCCAAACAACTTGAATTTTGTTTGCGCCGGTAGCCGAGATAGCTTCGACCGGACCTTGTTCGATACCTTCGATAGCCTCGGAGTATAACTTTGCATTAGATGCAATAGTATGGACAAGAAGCGCAATCATACCGGCAAAAGGACCAATGCCTACCCATACCGAAAATATAATTGCCCAGATAAGTGGTTCAATTGACCGGATAAAGTTCAAGATAATTCGCAAGACATAATAAACCGCAAAAGATATTTTATTATCTTTCATTAAATTTCTGGCTGTAAAAAAACTAAGGACGAGAGTGGGTGGAATCGAGATTAAAGTAGCAATTAACGCAATATAAATAGTTTCAATCATAGCGAAGAGAGCATCGTCAAATATTCTGAACTGAGGTGTGAACATAGCTCCGAAGAGCCTTTCCGCGCCTGCAATTCCTTCACTACTAAAAAGCCCGACAATTGAAATTTTTGTAACAATCCATCCTGCAATAAACGTAATATTAAACAACGACCATCCAAAAATTTCCACAGTCCATTTTGTTGTTTTATTATCTTTTGCAATTCCTAAAAGTTTGCATGAGAGTGATGTTTTGGATAAAGCCCAAAAAGTTCCGATAATGACGCTACCGATAAAGATGGATAATATTTCATTCCACGAAAACGGTAAGTCGCTTAGATTCAGGATAAATTTATAATAGATAGCGCGTTGAACAACAAGAATGAAGTAGAAGACAAAAAATATATCTAAAAAAATTGCTTTATAAAGATTAAACTTATCAGCTTTCCTCTTCCTATTCGCAATTAATTTTTGCGGATGCAATTCAAGTTCCGGGTCTAAAATCATCTTATTTCTACCTCTTCGGCTTCTTCGCCATAAATAGTTCTAAACCAGGTTTCATTAATGTCCGAAGGAGCGCCCTGATAAATTATTTCTCCTGCTTTAAGCGCAATAACTCTGGTTGCATATCTTCTAACGAGACTAAGGAAATGGAGGTTGCAAATAACAGTGGTTCCGAATTCCTTGTTTACTTTTTCAAAGTACTGCATAACAGAATTTGAAGTTGCCGGGTCAAGTGAAGCAACTGGTTCATCGGCTAAGAGGAGCTTAGGGCTTTGCATTAAACTTCTTGCAATAGCAACACGCTGCTGTTGTCCTCCGCTTAATGAATCAGCTCTAACTTTTGCTTTTTCGCTTATTCCAACGGTCTCTAAACATTTGTAAGCTTCTTTATAAACTTCGTCGGAATATTTTTCAAGAATAGTATCAAAAGTACTAAGAGATCCGAGCTTACCGTTAAGTACATTTGAAAGCACCGAACGTCTTTTAATTAAGTTAAATTGCTGAAAGACCATACCTATTTGTGCTTTAATTTTTCTTAACTCTTCTCCTTTGATGTGGGTAATATCTTTACCGAGAAAACGGACAGTACCCGAGGTAGGTTCAATTAAGCGGTTGATACAGCGAAGAAGCGTAGACTTGCCGGAGCCGCTTAAACCGATAACAACAAGGAACTCGCCCTCATTAACTCCAAAACTTATACCTTTAAGAGCGTGAGTACCGTTATTATAAATTTTATGTAAATTTTGAATTTCTAAAAGCATTACTTCACCAACTTTTCAAATGAAATATGTTGCTGTTTTAGCAGATCTCTGATGCCATCGTAATCGCTATCTGTAGTTCTAATAAGCCCGGTAATATCGTAAATATCGAACAAAGTTTTTTTACCTATTTTAGTGGAAGCAAAATCAAGTATAGCATTAATCAATTTTTCTTTCATATCTTCATTCATACTTTTTCTAAAGACCCATGGGTCGTTAGGGATATCTTGAGTGAAGCCAATAATTTTAACCTTTTGAACAACATCAGGGAATTGTTTTAGGACTCTTCCGCGGGCATCCATAACTTCGCCGGTAATTGAATCGGGGGGCGAGTAATATGTTGCGCCGGCGTCAACCTGGCGTTGATAGACCATAGTAACGACGTTATCATGGCGCATTGCAAAAACTGTTTCGCTGGGTTTTATTCCTTTACTTTCGAGCAATGATTTTGGTAAAAGGTAACCTGAAGTAGAAGAGGGATCTACGTACGCCATAGTTTTACCATTAAGATCGGCGAGGGTGTTTATGCCGGAATCGTATCGGGTAATAATTTGACCTTTGTAAGTTGTTTGATTTCCTTCGCGGACAACTCTTAACTTTGCCTCAGCTCCGTATTTAGCATTAGCCATCAAATAAGAAAAGGTGTTGATAGCTGCAATATCGCATTTGTCTGACCCAAATGCTTCAACAACGGCAATGTAGCTTGCGGGAACAGCGGTTGTAAAATACCATCCGGTTTTGTTATGTAAATAATCAGTCAAAGCCGTCGCATTGAAAGAAATTCTATTAGCGTCAACAGAAGGGGTAAAATAAATTTTTATCGGATTATTCCTGGTACCAAGCGCACCTTCATTTAACTGCCTAACAGTTATTGCAATAGTAAAGGCAATTATCGGCGACAGATATATTAGATACTTTAATATTTTCATATTTTTTTGCCGGCAAATATGCTAATTCAATTTGAAGGTTACAAATAGAACTGCTATTTCAAATATTAAATTTTGGTTATTAATTCTTCTAAAGAAAGAAGACTGTAATCTTCAAAACTCAGTCAAACAGAAATCCGGTTTTGTCCGAATTTAATTTATTTCTTCCGAATCTTTTATAAGCGAGTTCAGTAGCTTCTCTACCTCTCGGAGTCCGTTGAATAAATCCTTGCTGAATTAAGAACGGTTCATAAACCTCTTCAATGGTACCCGGGTCCTCATTAACGGCTACGGCAAGTGTACCCAAGCCAACAGGGCCCCCTTTATATTTTTCAATTATTGCCAAAATGATATCCTTGTCCATTTCATCAAGGCCGTATTCATCAACCTCTAAAGCAGTTAAGGCTTTTTTAGAAACATCTATATCGATTATTTTTTTGTCATCATAATCGGCAAAATCACGAGTTCGTCTTAGGAGTCGATTTGAAATTCTGGGAGTACCGCGTGAACGTTTTGCGATTTCAAAGGCGGCATCCTCATTAATTTTCAGGTCAAGGATTTGAGCAGAACGAATAACTATTTTGTTAAGAGTTTCGGCATCGTAATAATCGAGGCGAAATTTTATTCCGAATCTATCGCGAAGCGGTGAGGTAAGCATGCCTGCTCTGGTTGTAGCGCCGACCAAAGTATATTTAGGAAGACTAATTTGCACCGATCTTGCATTCGGTCCGCTATCGATCATAATATCCAATTTATAATCTTCCATAGCGGAATAAAGATATTCTTCAACCACCGGGCTTAGACGATGAATTTCATCAATAAACAAGATAGAATTTTCTTCTAAGGTAGTAAGAAGACCTGCAAGGTCGCCGGGTTTTTCCAACACTGGTCCGGATGTAAGTTTGAGTTTTACGCCAAGTTCATGGGCGATAATATGAGCGAGAGTAGTTTTGCCAAGTCCCGGGGGGCCAGTTAACAGGACATGATCAAGCGCCTCACCTCTTTTTTTAGCAGCAGAGACGAAGACATTAAGATTATCCGTAATTTTAGTTTGTCCGACGAATTCAGACAATCTTAATGGGCGAAGAGATTGTTCGTACTTTTTCTCTTCTTCATCCGGTTCAGGATTTGTGGAGGCTGATTTTCTCATTTAGGTTTAATGAATTTGTATATTAAAGAATAAGTTAATAAAAATACTATGCAGCTACAGCTTTGTTTTTCATCTTAAAATAATGAAGCACAAGAACCATAAGCGTCATGCTAAGGATCATAATTATTGCTGTGCCAATGGTGTTCCAGACATTAAGGCTTTTATCAAAAGCGTCGATCAGTCCAGGATTCCAGGCGCTGCCATATAAAATCACCAAATGGACAATATAAATTAGTAAAGTATTTCTTCCGATCAAGATAAAGACCCTCGGAATAGTTTCGATCTTAAGAGTAATAAACGAAATTATTGAATTAAGAAATAGAACTATACCCAATCGATAAAAAATTAAGTTCGGGCTAGTGGTCCAAAGGTAACTTTGATGATAAGTAAAAATTTCAATTTCATTACCAATTAAAGCTACAATAATAAGAAGCAAACCAGCAAAAGCAAGTTTTAGACTAAAGCGCGGGTCTTTAAAGACAAGAGGGTGCTTTGCAAGATAACTACCTAGCACACCGCCGGCAATAACATAGCCAACCCATGGGAATAGGGGGAAATTTGAACCGCTGCCAGTATAAAAATAACCTGCAATTGGTGCAGGAAAAATCTTTAACCAATTGATTAAACTGAAAGGAGGATACAGTGCAAAAAATATTAAACTAACAATTGAAAAGACCAAGTAGTCGTTAACGTGAAATTTTTCAGCAACGTAAGCACAAATCATTAAGAACAAAAGTCCAAACGCTATAAGATGAAGAACGTCAACGGCGAAAAAGACATTCCATTGTTCCCGGGTTACATTTGAAAAATTTATGATTGTAGGAGTTGGGTAGCGAAGCAAATAACCTAAGAACAGGAGAAGAAAGAATCTTTTAATACCTTTTTTAACACGTGGGTTAGAATGGAAAGGTACCCCAGCAAGCCTAAAGAGATACATAAAAACGGTTCCGGCTGTAAACATAAAAATAGGAGCTGTCATTCCTCTCATAAAGAACCAAAAAACAAAAACCGGAGAGTCCATATTGCGGTAATTATTGGAAAGCAGGGCATCCACGGTATGCCCTTGAACCATTTGAAAAACGGCAAACGCTCTCATTAAATCTATAAAAATAATTCTATTCTTTTTTGGGCTTTGAGTCATTGCAATAAATTAAATCAAATATTGGTTGGTAAAAATAAGTAATTAACTAATAATAATTAAACAAAAATAAAGCACCTTCAGTTTAATCAATATTATTTTTTTATTCCATTAAATTTAGAATATGATTTTGTCACGCAAGAGTTTCAGCATTTTCATTAAGTGTAATAAATATTTCATTATTGAGAAAGCAATTTTTGCATTCAGAGAATAATTGACATTCATCAACATTTGATTGACAAAGCTTTACAATATTCCTTTAGAATTTAATTTTTTTTGTTCAGGGACAAATTAAACTGAAGAAATTAACTCCGGCACATTAATTGATAAAAGTTACCATCAACTTTGGTTTATGGTTTTAAATTTTTTAATTTAGAATCTATTTGCGTATAATATTCAAGATAGTTTTTTCCTTCTCCCAATAAAATATAAAAGTTTTGGCAATTTGCTGTTAAAAATAAATTAGGTAAATAGCCACGACTTTTAATTCAGCAGCGGTAGAGTGGATTAAAAAATAAATTTTGTTTAACATCAATTAATAATTTAATTTCCAAAAATATTTAAGAGAGTACCATGAAAGAAGAAGGTGGCTTAAAAGGATCGTCTCAATTTTCAAGGAGAGGATTCTTAAAAATATTTTCCGTTTCTTTAGCAGCAATTTCAGGATTAATATTGGGGATACCTGCTTTAGATGCGGTAATCAGCCCAGCATTAAAATCCAGATTAACATCATTTTCTAAAGCCGGAAAAATTGGAAATATTCCTGAAGGTTCGCCGGTGAGACTAACAGTTGCATCAAGCGCAAAGGATGCCTATTTAAATGACACAGAAATGCACAATGTTTGGGCAATAAAAAAATCCAATTCGGATATAGAAGTATTTTCGCCAATATGCCCGCATCTTGGATGCAGCTATAATTGGGATCCTCAAAAAAGTCAATTTGAATGTCCATGCCACGGCAGTGTTTTTGCGGAAAACGGGAAAGTAATTTCAGGTCCTGCACCTAGAAGTTTAGACACACTTCCTACGAAAATTGAAGGAGACGAATTATATGTTGAATGGGAAAAATTTCAACTTGGCATTAACAAAAAAGTAAAAATTTAACGGGTAAAAACATGTCAAAAAAAGTATGGTACTGGATTAACGAAAGAATTCCTCTTTCTTCAATACTTAGAATGGGAATGGATGAAGAAATCCCCGGAGGTTCAAGATTTTCGTACGCTCTTGGAAGTGCAACATTGTTAGTATTTCTAATCCAACTAATTACGGGTGTGCTTGAACTATTTTATTATGCACCAACTGTTGACCACGCTTACGACAGTATAAATTTTCTGAGGGTTGAAGTACCCTTCGGATGGTTGATTCATGGGTTGCATTACTGGGGAGCCACCGCAATGATTGTGATTGTTTCACTTCATATGCTTCGAGTTTTTATATGGGGAGCATATAAAAATCCGAGACAGCTAACCTGGATTCTTGGTGTAATCCTGTTTTTGTTAGCACTCGGAATGAGTTTTACGGGAGCAGCGCTTCCG
This sequence comes from Bacteroidota bacterium, assembly GCA_021817845.1. Taxonomy (GTDB): domain Bacteria; phylum Bacteroidota; class Ignavibacteria; order Ignavibacteriales; family Ignavibacteriaceae; genus FEN-1297. Next base: position 94,649 of record JAKAFW010000001.1, on the reverse strand, counting down.
TGGGATCAACGAGGTTACTGGGCAGCGCAGGTTGGGACAAATATAGGTGGAACGTTTCCTTTTTTAGGTAATTTCATTAAACAAGTGATTAGGGGCGGTAGTTCAATGGGGCAGTTGACGCTTTCAAGATTTTTTATATTGCACGTGGCGGTTATACCGGGGGTTATTGTCATGTTTATAATACTTCATTTGGTAGCGTTTAGAAAACACGGGAGTGTGGGACCGTGGGAGGAAGAAAAAAGAAATGTAACCGGACAATTTTGGCCGGATCAAATTTTTAAGGACGTTTTAGTAGCAATTATAATTTTGTTGGCGTTAGTCGCCTTATCAACATTTTCTCCGCCACCATTTTCAGGTCCTGCAGATCCGATGGATAGTTCGTACGTACCAAAGCCAGAATGGAATTTTTTGTTTCTTTATCAAGCTTTAAAATTCTTTCCAGGTGTACTTGAAGTTATAGGAACGGTAGGAATCCCCACAGTACTTGTTTTACTATTGTTATTGCTTCCATTTATTGATAAAAATAAAATTAGAAATCCATTTAAGAGATTAATTGTAGTTCCAACCGGGCTGTTAATAGTTATGGCAGTAATCATACTAACAATTGCCGGTTATCTAAGTGGTGAATCAACAGCGGTTAAACAAAAAAGTAATTCAAAAGAAATTCTTCATAAAGAAAATTTTTCTTCAAATGATATAAGGCTTGGCAAACAACTTTTCACATCGATAGGATGTATTGGTTGCCATTCAATTATGGGCACCGGCGGAACAGTTGGTCCAGATCTATCGAATGAAGTTCAGAAAGGAAGGACAAAGGAATGGTTGATAGCTCAAATTCAAAACTCAAAATTGCATAACCCAACTTCCATAATGCCGCCTTTTTCATTTTTGAAAGTCGCACAACTAAATCAATTGGTAGCATTTTTGTTGACACCAAGCAACATGGGACCCGGATCGGCTCCGCAGATTGTTTCAACACAACCAAGCAATTCAAACGCTAATACAGTTGCAATTCCAGATACAGCAAGCCAAACAAAAGTCGATTCAGTAAATCTTCAATCCGCAGGATTAGCGGCTTCAATTCTTGGCAGCACCGAGCACGGGAAAGTATTATTTGATAAAAATTGTGTGGCTTGTCATGGTAAAAATGGCATCGGGAAAATAGCCAACCCAGGTTCAGCAACAGGAGTAGTTCCGGCTTTAAATCCGATCTCACAAAGATTATATAACAAAGACCCTGAAATATTTTCAAAGAATATTGACATAATAATTCAACATGGAGCAGTTCCCAAAGGCGCAAATCCTGCACTAAAAATGGAAGCCTTCGGAGACCAGCAAGCGCTTTCGCAACAGCAAATTTCGGATATTGAAGCCTACATTCTATCCATAAACGGAATAGAAAGAGGAATGATAAAAGAACCCGGGATGGAACCGGTTTCATTTTTCACATTAATAGCCGTTGTATTTGCAGGAATCGGATTGATCTTCTTAGTAGTCTGGAACGTAAAAAAGAAAAAATAAAATCATATATCCGGATTAGAAGAAATTCTAATCCGGATACTTTGAACTTATCCGCCAGTAGCGAAGCCCGGGTACAGAGTCATCCCACCGTCAATAAAAATACTTGTACCGGTGATATAATCGGCATGATCCGAAGCAAGCCAAACAGCAGCCCTACCTATGTCATCTACCTCTCCAATTCTACCGTAAGGAATTAATTCCATCAACTTATTATAAGCTTCCTGTGTATCCCAGGCGCTTTTATTTATCGGCGTTCTAATAGCACCGGGGCAAATACTATTTACGCGAATTCTGAAAGGTGCAACTTCCTGGGCAATACTTTTCATTAACATCATTATTCCCCCTTTGGATGAGGCATAATTTACATGTCCTGCCCAAGGAATAACTTCATGAACGGAGCTTATATGAATTATTTTTCCAGCAGCACAGGAAATTTCTTTTTTCACTCCCCGGCGCTTGAATTCTATAATCGCTTCCCTGGCACAAAGGAATTGCCCGGTAAGATTTACGCTTATGACCTTGTTCCATTTTTCAATCGTCATTTTATCGAAAGGAGAATCTTGTTGAAGCCCAGCATTGTTAACGAGAATATCAATAGTGCCAAATTCTTTAAACATTTGATTGAACATTGAAATAACCTCTGCCTCATTGCTTACGTCAGCTTGAATGGCAACGGCATTTACTCCTAACTTTTTAATTTTTTCAACCACGGCATTTGCTTCATCGGGATTGTTGACATAATTGACGACAACATCTGCGCCGGCTTTGGCAAGTTGAATTGCAATGCCTTCGCCAATACCTGAATTAGCTCCGGTTACTAAAGCCTTCTGCCCGGAAAGGATTTTTATTGGTTCGGGTTGAGGCATTACTATTTCGGGAAAATTTTCTTTTGTAGGTTCACTCATTTTTGCTCCAGTTGTTTTTAATAAATTAAACTTTTGGTTGAAGAAGCTTGGCTATTAAACCAGTCCACCCTGTTTGATGGGAGGCTCCCAATCCTTTTCCGTTATCTCCATTGAAATATTCGTGAAATAAAATATAATCCTTAAAATGAGGATCAGTTTGAAATTTCTTATTCTCTCCGAAAACAGGACGATTTCCATTTTCATCTTTCAGAAATATTTTTGATAATCTGGTTGTTAATTCGTTGGAAATTTCTTTAAGAGTAAGATACTTTCCCGAGTTTACAGGATATTCCACTTTAAAATCATCGCCATAATAATGATGAAATCTTTGCAGCGATTCGATGATTAAAAAATTTACCGGGAACCAAACAGGTCCGCGCCAATTTGAATTACCTCCGAAAAGTCCGGTTTGAGACTCAGCAGGCTCATAATTAACAGAGAAAACCTTACCACCAGTTAAAAGTACATAAGGATTTTTTTCATGATATTTTGAGAGCGCACGAATTCCGTACTCCGAAAGAAATTCCGTCTCATCCAGCATTCGATTTAAGATTTTCTTTAAGCGATGTCCCCTCAGCAAAGAAAAGAGGCGTGTTTCCTTCATACCTTTATCCTGCCATCTTGAAACAAGATTAGCAAGATCGGGGCGATAGTTTAAGAACCAATCGAGTCTTTCTGAAAATTTTGGACTTGTGCTCATTATTTCAGGTTCGAGCACTTCGACGGCGAAAAGCGGTATTAAACCAACCATCGAGCGTACTTTTAGTTTTACATATTTATCGTCTGAAGTATGAAGGACATCATAAAAAAATTGATCTTCTTCATCCCATAGATCGATTCCTTCGCCGCCAATGTCAGTCATAGCGCCGGCTATAAACAGAAAGTGTTCCAAGAATTTCGTGGCGACATCTTGATACACAGGATTATGTTTTGAAAGCTCAAGAGAAATTCTTAAAAGATTAAGTGAGAACATTGCCATCCAGCTTGTAGCGTCTGCTTCTTCAAGATGCCCGCCTTCGGGTAAACCGGCGCTTCTATCGAATACTCCGATATTATCTAAGCCGAGAAAGCCACCTTGAAAGATATTTCTATTATCTTCATCCTTTCTATTAACCCACCATGTAAAATTAAGAAGGAGTTTATGAAAAACCGATTCAAGGAAAGGGATGTCACCATGACCGTTATTTGCTTTCTGATCTATTTTATAAACTCGCCATGTTGCCCAAGCATGCACGGGCGGATTGACATCTGAGAAATTCCATTCATAAGCGGGAAGCTGACCATTTGGGTTCATATACCACTCACGAGTTAAAAGTCTGAGTTGGTGTTTTGCAAACTCAGGATCAATCAAAGCAAATGGGATACAATGGAAAGCCAAATCCCACGAAGCGTACCATGGGTATTCCCATTTATCAGGCATAGAAATTATATCCGAATTATTTAAATGATTCCATTCATTATTTCTGCCTTTATATCTTTCTGGTGGCGGAGAGGGTTGAGAAGGGTCACCTTTTAGCCAATGCCGGACATCGTAATAATAAAATTGTTTGCACCATAACATTCCTGCTAGCGCTTGCCGTTGGACGTTTTTTTCATCCTGATTTTTAATTTGAGACTCAAGTTCTTCATAAAATTCATCTGTCTCTTTAGTTCTCAGATTAAAGATCGAATCGAAATCTTCAAAAGGATTTATTAATTCTGGCTTGTCCGAATTAGCCTTCAATCTTAGTCTAATTACTTTTGAGCCAAGCGCGGGAAGCGTAATTTTGTAGTTTATGCCAGCTTTCGTCCCGGCCGTATTATTTACAGCTTCCTTTTTACCGTTTACTATGAAGTCATTTATTCCATCCTTAAAAAGGTCTTCAGAATCAACATTATAAAGTTTTTTAATATTAGTATCATTATCGCAAAAAAGTAATTCGGGATTTTCTTCATAGAAAAGAGAATAGTTGCCTATATTTTGATGACTTAACAGAAGATAATTTTTATTTCCGGTACTTATTCCGGGTTTATAATCATCATAACCCCAAGACCATGTATTTCTGAACCAGATTTGAGGGACAACATTTAGCATGGCATTTTCATTAGCGCGATTGCAAACAGTAAGCTTAATTAAAATATCTTCGAGGTCGGCTTTAGAATATTCTATAAAGACGTCAAAGTATTTATCTTCATTAAAGATTCCAGTATCGATCAATTCAAATTCAGGATCAAGTTTTCCGCGTTTTTGATTTTCCTGGAGAAGCTGAGAATAAGGGAATTCTGTTTGAGGATATTTGTACAACATTTTCATGTATGAATGCGTCGGAATATTTTCTAAGTAATAAAAATATTCTTTAACATCTTCGCCGTGATTTCCTTCTTTGCCTGTCAATCCGAAATATCTCTCTTTCAGGATCGAATCTTTACCATTCCAAAAAGAAAGAGCAAAACAAATAGTTTGTTTATCGTCGCAAATACCTCCGATACCTTCTTCGCCCCAGCGGTAAGCTTTGCTTCGAGCTGCATCGTGTGAGACGTAATCCCACGCATCGCCATTCGCTGAATAATCTTCTCTGACAGTTCCCCACTGGCGGTCCGTTAAATAGGGTCCCCATTTTCGCCATAAAGAATTTCCTTCCTTAATTTCTAAAAGCCGGGCATTTTCAGCAAGCATCGTATCTCCAATGTTTTACTCAGAAAGAATTAGGTCAAACTTTTCATTAGAAAGTGCATTTTCAAAATCTTGCCTATTATCCACTCTTTTTATTTTACAGGAGGTTAATTCAGAATAAATTGTGTGATGGATTAACAATGCATCTTGTTCATCATCCTCAAGGTGAAGAATAGAAATTATTTTGTCCATAAAACGTCCCGTAATATCTAATTGAAATTTATTTTTTACTTACGCTCATTGGAGGGGGTTCATTTATTACCGCCCAGAATAAGCCGAGTTGTTTTATAGTACGAATAAACTCTTGAAAATCTACGGGCTTAACTACATAAGCGTTAGCACCAAGCTTATAACCTTCCACTAAATCCTTTTCCTGGTTGGATGATGTTAAAATAACGCAGGGAATCATTTTAAGATTTTCATCCGACTTTATTTGTTTCAGTACTTCAAGCCCGGTAACCTTAGGCATTTTAATATCCAATAAAATTACTGCGGGGTTTACAGAAATACGGTTTGTAAATTTTCCATTGTAATGTAAATAGTCAAGCGCTTCTTTGCCATCATTAACCACATCAACTTCATTTGCAAGGTTAAATTCTTCCAAAGCAGCCAGGGTTAATTCAATATCATTTTTATCATCCTCAGCAAGTAGAATTCTTTTTAATTCATTCATTTTTGTCCTTTATTCTTTTTAAAGTAAAATAAAATGATGCACCGTTGTCCACTTCACTTTGCGCCCAAATAGTTCCACCATGGCGGGTAATAATTCTTTTAACGTTTGCCAGTCCGATCCCGGTTCCTTCAAATTCGGAGTTACTGTGTAGCCGTTGAAAAACGCCGAACAGCTTATCGGCATATTTCATATCGAAACCTGCGCCGTTATCTTTTATACAAAAAATATATTCGTCTTCTTTAGTCTCAACACTTATTTCAATCGTGGCTATATCTTTTTGATTTGTATATTTAACCGCATTCGAGATTAAATTTATAAAAACCTGCTTTAGCATTGAAGCATCGCCGAGGACACCGGGCATTTTATCGATTTTCCAGGAGATTTCCCGTTCCTTTAATTCATCCCTTAGATCATTAATGGATTCAGTAATAATATTATTTAGATTTACTACTGACTCATTCATTTGAGAATGCGCTACTCTTGAAAATGAAAGCAAGTCATCAATAAGGTTGCCCATTTTGTTTGCAGCGTCATTTATATTAGAAATATATTTTCGATTCATATCATCTAAACTTGAGCCAATATTTTTTTGAAGAAGCTGCAGAAACCCTATTATGTGTCTAAGCGGAGCGCGCAAATCATGGGAAACTGAATACGAAAAAGATTCAAGTTCCTTATTTGATTCATCAAGCTGTGCAGTTCTTATAATTACTAATTCTTCAAGTTTTTCACGGTATAATTTTAACTCAAGTTCTATTTGTTTTTCACTCGCAATGTCTTTTGATAAAATTAAAATCCCTTCCGGGACAGGTTCCATATTGAGCAAGAACCAATTCTTATCACCATTTGGATAAATAAATTCATTCTCCATAGAGAAAGGAGTTTTCTTCTTCATGCAATCCGCCAGCTTGGAAAACATTTCAGTACTTTCAATGCCGGGATAAACTTCCTTCATTGTATGATTAACTAATTCTTCCTTAGTTTTTCTTCCTTGTGCTGCAGCCGCATTATTGACATAGAGATAGCGCCAATTATTTCCAATAATTTGAAATCCTTCCATCATATAGTCCAACGCGGTACTATAACGGTTTTCAGCTTTAACTAATTCTTCGTGAGCTTGTTTTCTTTCGGTAATATCAGTGATAGTAGCAAGAACCGAAAAGCCGCCCTCATTTGTTATAGGATCAAGTCCAATCTCCAAAGGTATTTCATTGCCGTTTTTGTGCAAACCATACAGTTCTTTTCTTTTTCCTATACTCCTATTCTTCGGGTTTAAGAAAAAATTATTTTGATGATGTAAATGAGTCTTTGAGAACCTAGGGGGAATTAAAATGTCAAGGGGTTGTTTGATTAATTCTTCGCGAGAATATCCGAATAAAATTTCCGTTTGCCTATTAACGAGTTTAATTTTACCCTGCTGATCGATTAGTAGAATTGCATTAGGAGAGGATTCAATAACAAGCTTAAAGTTTTCATCGGTACGATTTTTTTCAGTAACATCATTTACAGTTACAAATCTTCCTTTTATTTTATTAAATAAAATATCGTGGGATATAATTTCGACGTCTATAATTGAGCCGTCTTTTTTCTTATGTCGCCATCCCGTTGACCACTGGTATTGAGCAATTTCCCTTTCCACATTATCCAACAGGAGTCCAATATCTTCTTCCTGTCTTATATCTTTAAGCGTGAGATCAAAGAATTCCACTTTTGAATATCCGTATTTTTTAACAGCAGCATCATTTACAGATAAGAATTTTAATGTTTTTAGGTCGTAGATCCACATAGGGAAAGGATTTGACTCGAAGAGAATATTATATTGTCCTTCTTCGCTTATTGGAGAAAATTTTTGGAGATGCATAATTATTTCCGGGAGGTAATACCTATATAAAGTATATAGAACATACTAAACTAAATTTTTAGTTTAAATATTGAATGATAATGATTTTGGATATCATCTTAAGCAATCATCTTTTAACTGTCTTTAACTAAACAAAACTTATCTAAAATAGGGAATAAGCTTTGTGCTTTAAAGCAAATATTCAAATCAGTTGTCAATAATGATAACCAAAAACGACGACAGCCGCCAGTGTGATTTGCTTTCTTGAATAGGCAAGATTCGGGGGTTTTATTTTATTTTACAATATTTTTCTATAATAATGTCATCTCTTTTTATGAACATCTATTCCTACAGACATCAACAGACATCAGTTGATTACTAAAATCAAGTTTCTTACTTTTTTTTTCATTTTGGCATCCTTTACTGTTTTTATTTTAATTAGATGATTTAGTCATAAATCAATTTTATCTAATTTACAGAAAGGATGCCTTTTCTATTTACCTTTAAACGGAATAACTTCGGGGTTAGGGGAAATAAATCCCAGTAGGGATGATATAAGTAAAGAGATAAGTGTGCCAAGATTTTTGGGTGAATGATTAACTTATAATATTAAAAAAAGTCGACTAATTATTGTTTTTTCCTTGATAAAATCAGTCAAATATTTAAATTTGTTATAATTCTTTCAAAAGGTTCTCCCCTGCCTTTTGAAGTAAAAGAGTTAGGTCCCAGTGGTCGCTCGATCATTGGGGGTTTTTATTATAAATTCGATGTTTAATATATTTCAAAAGGCGGTATTATTTATGGCATAAAAAGCACAATGGATAGCAATGACGGGGAATATATGATTAGTCGAAAATAAAAAGTAAAATGGCTCAACGTCAAAGAATTAGCATAATTAAATAATTGATTCTAAGCAATTGATTTTATAGTTTATTATGGTTATTGGTTTTAATAATTAACAGCAAGGTACAAAAGTTAAAATTAGTAAAAGACTGAAACAGATGGAGCTTTATTCGAGATGTAAAACTTTTTAACTTCAATAATTATCACATAATTTAACTCTGAGGTGTTATGAAATTTCGATTACTTTTAACAGTCATTTTTGGAATTTTATTTATATGTGTAACGCAGACTAAAGCACAATGGGTTAAAACTAATGATCCTTACGGCGATTTTACCCAGTGCTTTGCCGTCTCCGGCACGAATCTCTTTGCGGGCTCTAATGGTTACGGTGTTTCTCTATCCAAGGACAACGGAACAAGCTGGACTGCAGTAGATTCCGGTTTGACGAGTAACTTTGTTACTGCTTTAGCCGTAAGCGGAACGAATCTTTTTGCAGGGACTATGGGAAACGGAATCTTTTTATCGACCGACAACGGCGCAAGTTGGAGTGTGTTCGATTCCACCTTGATTTTTAATTACTTTAGTCCATATATCCATTCTATAGCTGTCATCGGGAATAATCTCCTTGTAGCGACTCGGAGCGACATATTTCTTGTCCCGAGCGACAGAACAAGTTTGAGTGCAATTAGTTCCGGCTTGATAGGCTATCAGGTCATGTCGCTTGCCGTAAGCGGAACGAATTTTTATGCGGGGACTGACTTTGGAGTCTCCTTATCAACCGATAGCGGCACAAGCTGGATTCAGGTCGATTCCGGATTATCTACTAATACTGGTACTGATTATGTTTATGCTCTTGCTATCTATCCCAATGGCGCAGGCGGGACGAATTTCTTTGCGGCGCAAGGAATACACGGTCTCTTTCTTTCAACGAACAACGGCACAAGCTGGACGTCAGCCGATTCCGGTTTGACAAGCATCGATATTTTTTCGTTCGCAGTTAATGGTACTAATCTCTTTGTGGGAACTAGCGGAAGCGGTGTTTCCCTTTCTACAAATAACGGCGCAAGCTGGACGTCAGACAGTACTGGCTTGTCAAATAATTGGGGGTATAGTGATGCGAATGCGCTTATTGTCAGCGGCACTAATCTCTTTGCAGGGAATGATAGAGGCGTATGGAGACGTCCGCTTGCGGAAATGATTACCGGCGTGAAAGAAGAACAGAATAATTTACCGTCAAACTTCGCACTTGAACAGAATTATCCTAACCCATTTAATCCAACAACAACAATTAATTACTCCGTTTCTAAAACAAGTATGGTAACGATAAAGGTTTATGATATTCTGGGAAATGAGGTAGCAAGTCTGATGAATGAGGAAAAACCGGCGGGAAGGTATTCTGTTAATTTTACTGCAAGTAAACTTGCCAGTGGGGTTTATTTTTACAGAATGCAGGCTGGAAGTTTTGTGGAGACGAAGAAATTAATTTTATTGAAATAGAATTTCTATTTTAATTATATCAACTTCAAGGCTGTCGATCGACAGCCTTTTTTTATGTTTTTATTGAAATAATTTTATTATTAAATCAGATTCAAGAAAGATCAGCTGATAAAAGCGCTAACTGAATTGACAAATGTAATTTGATTTTAGGGCTTAAAAAAAGAGTTAGGTCCCGGTGGTCGTCAGATCATTGGGCTTTTTTATTTTTAAATTAGGAAAAAGATTTAAGTGCTAAGATTATATCTAAAAGGCTGGAAATAGAGTTTTATCTTCAAAACGACTCAAAAACAACAATTATATCACCTTCAAAATTATTGCGCCTAAACAAACATCTATTTTCTCCGATTATGTTTATAAAGGTTATTTTACTTTTAGCTTAAAATATATTTGGAGAATATAAAAATGGGGATATACGTGGATAGAAATAATATTACCTGACCTAATTCAATTACTAAATATTACCATGGTAAAGAAAAATTTGCGAATGAATCAAAGAATACAATATAAAAATATTTCTATGAGGTTCAAATGTTAAATAATCTAAAAATCGGGGTAAGACTCACATTCAGCTATTTAAGCGGACTGTTTGTTATGTTTGGAATTGTACTCTTTGCAACAATTAAAATGACTTCGATTGATAACGAAATCCAAAATATCGATAAAGTACAATTCCCAAAGACGATTTGGGCGAATAATATAATCAATAATGTCCAAGAAATTGGATTGCGCCTACGGGAAATCCCTTTAACAAAAGACACTGTAGAAACCGTCAAACTTAAAGCAAGGATCCAATTTCTTGCTGATAACACTGCACAAAATTTCGATTCTCTCAAAAGGACAGCTACAACAGAAAAAGAGAAGGAACTTCTTGCTAAATCATTAGAATTAAGAGATCAATACATACAATTACGGAATAGCATACTTGAGTCCTTGGACTATGGAAATAACCAAAATGCAGTTACAATATTATTAAGTGTTTTGAAAACCGCTGAGACCAATTATATAAGTGCGATTAATGACTTAATAAATTACCAAAATGAAGGGGTAAATACTGCTGTACTTCAAGCTTACGATATAAATAACTCTGCAAAAAACCTACTGCACATTATTGGAATATTCGCATTTCTATTGGTAATAGGATTTGCCGTTACTATTACCAAGAGCATTATAGACCCAATAAATATAGTTGCCGATAGGGTTAAGCAATTACAAACTGAAGATTTTACAAATTTGGGGAATGGTTTGCTAGCTATGTCTAGCGGAGACTTAACTACTAAAGTAGAAAAATCTTCAAAGCTTTTGAGCTTTGATAGAAAAGATGAAATAGGCAGTATGGCAAACACATTAGATAAAATGATCATGCAGGCACACGAAGGAATAGATGCTTATGAAATAACGCGCGGCAAAATTAATGAGCTGATTTCTGAAACCGGTGCATTAATTTCAGCTGGGAAAGAAGGCAAACTAGATACACGCGGAAATTATGAAAAGTTTGAAGGCGCATATAAAGGATTGGTTAAAGGGATTAATGATACTTTAGATGCTATGATATTACCTATAAAAGAAGGGTCGAATGTTTTAGAAATTATGTCGAACGGGGATTTTACTGTTCGTATGACGGGAGAATATAAAGGGGAACATCAATTAATTAAGAGCAGTATAAATAAGCTTGGAGATTCTGTCGGTTCAGTTCTTAATGATGTTGCCGAAGAAGTATCAGCGACAGCCAGCGCAACTACACAAATTTTTTCCAGTTCTGAAGAAATGGCAGCAGGTGCACAAGAACAAAGCTCCCAGGCTCAGGAAGTAGCAGCAGCAGTTGATCAAATGACTAAGACAATTTTAGAAACGACAAAAAATGCAGGGAATACAGCAGATGCAGCAAAAAATGCCGGTCAAATAGCGAAAGACGGAGGTAAGATAGTTCTGCAAACTATAGAAGGGATGAACAGGATTGCTAATGTAGTTACCAAAGCTGCCGAAACAATACAAGAGCTAGGCAAGAACAGCGATCAGATCGGTGAAATCATCCAGGTAATTGATGACATTGCAGACCAGACAAATCTATTAGCACTTAACGCCGCCATTGAAGCTGCTCGCGCAGGCGAACAAGGTCGCGGCTTTGCAGTAGTTGCCGACGAAGTTCGCAAATTAGCGGAACGAACTACAAAAGCGACAAAAGAAATTGCAGACATGATAAAACGAATTCAGAGAGACACTAACGAAGCCGTTGAATCAATTCAACAAGGTGCAGTTGAAGTTCAAAAAGGGAAAGAACTGGCATCAAAAGCAAGTGAATCATTAGAGCAAATTATTTCCGGATCACAAGAAGTCGTTGATCAAGCTATACAGGTGGCTTCTGCAAGCGAAGAGCAATCAGCCTCCGCAGAACAAATCAGTAAAAACATTGAAGCAATTAGTAGCGTTACTCAACAATCAGCGACAGGTGTTCAACAGATTGCCCGAGCTGTTGAAGATCTAAATAGATTGACTGAGAATCTACAAAATCTTGTTTCCAAATTTAATATTGATAGTAAAAGAAGCGACGATAAATCTAATTTAGCCATCAGATCAAACGGTCGAATAATTCACGCTTAAACATTAAAAGAAAAGTAAGATCATTAATGTTTTTGAAAACTCAATTTCCCTACTGGTTGTTTCAGTAAAGCATCTGCCTTTCTGCTCACTGCCATTTTTTTCTGATCTTGTACGAACATTTCAGCTTTTTCTTTTTCCATCTCGATAGTCTTTAGTGTTTCCGATTCTTCTTCTTTAAATTCAGATCGTAATACTACAATTTGTGCTTCCGTTGCTGCGCGTTTAAGTTCTAATCCAAATTGTTTGCGTTCAATGTCTTGTTTACGCAATAATTGCTCCGCATCGTTTTTCGCTTCCTGTGATAATCGAGCCGAGCCGGTCAATACGCCTTCCGGACCAACATAAACATTAAGCAATTCAATTCCGTGATCAGTCAACTTGAACTCACGAATCTGATTGGAATGCGACATACCTCGCGATTTAAGTATATACATTCCTCTGTTACGTTCACCGCCAATTTCAATATCTCGTAAAAGCAGCCACATATCTATCAGAGATGATATCGACATATCTGTAAGCTCCTGATTATCTCCGGCATTCGAGAGATTTGCGAAGAATGCAGTGATATTATTCATCTTCAAATAATCCACAAGACGCAGCAACATTATTTTTACTTCAGTTTGGTTTCCTCCCATCACGAATGCATCAATAGGGTCTAATACAACTACCTGAAGCTGTACTTTATTTATCAATTTAATACTTGTAGTTAGATGATGTTCCAATCCATGAAGTGTCGGGCGTTAAGCATGAAAGTTAAGCAAACCCTTTTTCACGTATAGCTCTAAATGTATCCCAATAGAAGACATATAACCATAAGACACGTCACTCACCCAAAGGGATGAAAAAGGGATTAATCCTTTGCAATTATCAATTATCAATTATCAATAATGATGAAAAAGAATGTTAAAATCGGAAGAAATAAATTTGACTTATTTTTCTTTATATCGTAGCGTATAAGTGAATTGGGAATTAGAATTTGATATTCGGATAAAAATGTCTTAATTTAAATTATATAAATAAAAGGTTTCTTATGTTTAAACAACTACCAAGGACGTTAGTAATAGGAAGCACAGTAACACTATTAATACTTATTTTTATTTATTTATTTACTAAGCTTCCTACAGGAGGAGAGAATAAAAGTGCGGGACAAATTTCATACAGCGGAACTGATAAATGCGCCACATGTCATAAAAGAGTTACCCCCGATATTGTAAATCAATTTGCAAATAGTACAATGGCAAAAGCAGGCGTTAGATGTACAGACTGTCATGTTGTTGATCACTCTAATCCGATGGGAAAAGAACATGAAGGATTTTTCATCACTGTCTCACCTACTCCAAAACAATGCGCAAAATGTCATCCCGCAGAAACAACACAGTTTGAGCACAGCAGGCACGGCGGTCCGGCGTGGGTAGCATTAAGCGGATTTTCAGATTTTACTGCCGAACAGAAAAAGATAGTTGAACAAATCCCTGAAGTGAATCGAGGTCCAAACGGAATTATCACTGCGACAAGAAATTCACTTTTTGATATTGAAGGTACTTCTGTTACACCGGCTGCTTGCTTAACATGTCATTCAATTGGTAAGCCGAATGCAGACGGTAGTATCGGAAATTGCAATAAGTGTCACCTTCGCCATGAATTTTCCATTTCACAAGTAAGGAAACCTGAGATTTGCGGACAGTGCCATCTTGGACCCGATCATCCTCAAATGGAAATTTATCACGAATCAGCGCACGGGGTGATGTACCAAACGGAAGGGTCTAAATGGAATTGGGATCAGAAACCGGGAAGGTTAACAACAAGTGATATGCCGGCTCCTACTTGTGCTACCTGCCATATGAGTGGATTCGGCAATCAAGGCACTACCCACGACGTAGGCCAAAGATTATCTAAATTTTTATTTGCAGCCGTTACAACAGACAGACCAAATGCATTTGAAGGACGCGAAGCAATGAAGTCCATTTGTGCAAATTGTCATTCCTCTCAATTTGTTGATGAACAATATGCAAAGGCTGATAGTGTAACTGCATTTGTAAATTCAAAAGTTGAAGAAGCAAATCAAATAATGCAGGGCTTGGTTAAAGACGGAATTATTTCGAATAAACCTTTTGCTAATACAATTAGTTTTGATGCATTTGATTTATGGCATTTCTATGGAAGGACAGCCAAATTCGGTGCATATATGCAAGGACCTGATTATGTTCAATGGCATGGCGTCTATCCCCTGCTTAAACAGCTTGCAAAGGTAAAAGAAGAAGCCGCATTCCTTCGTGCTGCGCACAAACGCGGAGGAAAACTATGAGCAAGATAAATATTTTTCATTTAGCCAGCATTAAACTTCCAATGGCAAAGAATCGTTTACTTTTGATTTTTGTCGGAATAAATTTAATGTTTACCGGAATCGATGTAGCGCTTGCTCATTCAATAAATGATTATATCCCCATTTACGAATGGATACCTATCATGTATTTTCCTTTCGGTGCACTTTCGTGTTTGATGGTTGCGTTCCAAACCCAGCCGAAAAAGTGGACTGCATTAGTTCATATTGCGCTTATGTTAATAGGTATATTGATCGGCGTTCTCGGAACAGCATTCCATGCCAACGCAGTACTTAACCCGGCAGGGTATTTAACCTGGGCATGGGTTGTATTCGGATCGCCTATTTTAGCACCGTTAGCTTTTGCTGGAATTTCATTGCTCGGATTATATGCAATCACCGAAGAAATAAATAATGAACCCGGTTTGCTTCAAGTTCCAGGGCTGGGAATATTTAAGGCTCCGATCTCAAGAGACAGGCATTTTCTTTGGCTTGTTGGTTTGGGATTTGCCGCAAGTGCAATAACTTCGATTATAGATCATGCGCAGTACGGATATACATTTTATAAGATGATTGCAATTGTCTACGGATTGTTTGCCGCTTCAGTTGTCATATACCTTGCAATTGCAAAGGAATGGTCAAAGGGGGATGAAGTTGTTTATCTCTGGACAATGATTGCTGCAGTAATAGTTGGCGTGCTTGGTTTCGGGTTTCACCTGTCAGCCGATCTTGCTGGAACCGGTGCAATAAGCCTTGAAAGGATTTTAGCATTTGCTCCAATCTTAGCGCCATTGTTATTCAGTGATCTCGGAATGCTAGGACTATTAGTTGTAGCTGAAGAAAGTAAATAATACCATAGCGCGGCAAGACGCAATTTTGAATTATGAATTTTGAACCTTGCCTGCCGGCAGGTTTTGAATGAAACGCAATAAAATTTATCATAAAAATATTCCGCCCCGGCGGACAGGCTTGACATAAAAAACTAAGATTTAAAAGTCAATACCATAAATATGTTAACTCAATTTAAGTCATTAGCTAGCCAAGCCAATTTCGCTATTTTTTATTAGTTAATATTATTTAATAACTCATGTTACGCAAAAAATTGAAATGGAGAATTAAATTCTTTAGTAGGTGGACTAAACAAAATGATCGATTATGGTATTAGCTTCAAATATTAATTTTTTGTGGGCTAAAGCCCAGGTGTCAAGTTTTATTTGGACACCCAGCATAAATGCTGGGGTTACAGCATTGACTAACTTGCGTAAGGTAAGTTATTAACTAAATCTTATGAAAAATTGAGATTGAATAACAACTTGCATTAGGATGTAGAATAAAGGAGTACTGCGACGAAGTTACCGGGGGTTGGATATTACAGATGCACAACTATAGGACAATTCTTTTTTCCATATGCCCTACTTCCAACAACGTATTCACCAAAACATCATTGTTAATCGGCTTGATTAAAAAAACATCTACCCCTGCTTTCAAAGCATTCTCTTTATCTTTTCTGTAAGCATGTCCGGTTAGGCAAACAACCGTAACATTTTCATATCCGGAAGTATGTTTTAATTCCTTTGTTAATTCCAGTCCGTCTTTCCTGCCGCGAATTGAAATATCTATTAAGATTATTTCAAATTTGTTACTCTTCAATTGTTCGTAAAATGTTTGTTCGGAGTCGCATACTTCGACTTCAAATTCTTTATTTAATAATACCTCAAGCAGCTTCTGGTTTTCCAAATCATCTTCAACAATAAGAAGTTTTTTCTTTTTGATTTTAGCTACGTTCTCCATTTTAACTCCTCTTTTTAGTTAAAAATTAATGTCACTGTTGTCCCGGAATTTTTAATACTGTCAACCCGAATGTTAATATTATTCAATTCGGCATACCTTTTACTAATAGCCAAGCCGAGTCCGTTTCCCTCGAATGGGCGATTATACCCCATAACTTCTTGCGAGAATGGCTTATAAAGTTCTTTAATATAATCTTCTGACATTCCGATTCCTGTATCGGATACTGATAAAATGATTCTTTCTTTTGAATCCTTTCCTAAATGAATCTTAATTTCTCCTTTGCTTGTATATTTAATAGCATTGTCCAAAATATTTTGTACAATTTGATTAAGAGCATACGTATCGCATATAATTTTGCTTTCCACAAGTTCATTTTCTAAAATTATATTTAACTTTTTCAGTTCTATCTCATTGTTAAATTCATTTATTAATTTCTTTATAAAACTTAATAGCTCAACCTCTTGCCAACTGATATCATAAGTTACAGTTTGGAGCTGGGACATATTTAATAATTGGTCCATTGTTCGTATCAATCGTTTTCCGCTTTTCTCTATTGCCTCGAAAGCAAAAGTAAGATCCTCTGATGACCTATTATTAAACTGTTCTTTAACAATCCGGTTGAACCCCAGCACCGCAGTCAGCGGTGAACGGATTTCATGCGACATTTGCGAAAGGAAGTTGGTTTTTAACTTTTCAGATTCTTCTGCCTTTATCAATGCATGTTTTAATTTTTCTTCCGCTAATTTTAATTCGGTTATATCACTTCCATATATCTGACCGATCTGCATCCGCGAAAATCCACGAATTGTAAATTGAAATGTTCTACCATTTAAGTCTGAAATAATATTAAGAGCCTTATTTTCTTTAATGCATGAATCTAAATCGATTTGTGCTACTTCCGGGATTATTGATACTAATGGTTTGTTGATTGCATATTTTGAGGTGTCTAAATCGTTCCCCGCTTGATTTGTCATTATTATATTCCCCGTTCCGTCAAACCGGAAGACCGGTTCAGGGTCAAGTTCGCTAAATGCTGCCATCAGCTCAAGATGCTTACGCGTTATGTCGTTCTTTTCTTTATCAAAATGAACCCTCATTGGTTTTATTACATAGCTGTAAAAAGTGAAAATGATCACTAAAATAATTACCAGCAAAAGTATTGAATAAATTACCGGATTATTTAAGCTGAATAATGATTCTGGGGTCATCTTCCTTAAATATACAAAAGAAGAGTCCGACGAAAGCTTCAAAAATAGAAGCGATAATGAAATAAGGATAAGCATTTTTGTATTCTGTTATTAGGGATATATATTTTGTTACTACGGTTAATTCATAAAGGACTAATAGTATCAGAGGTAATGAAAAAATTCTTTTTGCTGTATAATGCAATATAAAATCTGTTAAAAATGCAATCATAATAGAGATATTTATAACATCAACTAAAATAAAATCTAATTTGTAGTTTGAATTCATTTCTATAAAAATTAGAACAACTATTGAAATGATTATTATAAATCTATTCTTGAAGATTAAATTCCATTCAAATAATGAAATAAAACCTAAAAACAAAAATAGTATCACAAATAAGTTAGTATCTGAATGAAAAATTATTCTAGCAATAAGCGTAGTGATATCACCGCTAATACCTGCCAAAAAGAAATAGAAATGTTTCTTACCTATTTGCCGGAACGGTATAATTGACCAGACAAATAATAATAAATAAGTAAGAATAGAATAAATCATTCTATTGAGCGCAAGTTGGCGGGCAGGTCATAAAATCTTCCAAGGTAAGACTGCCTGCTGTAATTGTTAGATTATTTTGTCTTAATTCCACGTTAATTGTTGATGCGCCGCTGGTCTGTAAAAGTTCCAATATCTTACTTGAGCTGCAAAAATGAAATATTTGTGTCGGGCTTACTGCTGCTGCTGAAGGTCCTGCTAAAACATTTCTTTTTGCATTAAGGATGTAAAGATGTCCATTAATGATATTAAACATTATATATTGTGGACACTTTTGGGCAAGGGCTAAAAGGGCGTTTGCACTAATTGATTGCGAACTTAAAACCGGGCCAAAGAGTTGGTTTGCCTGATCCTTTGTATAAACTTTTCCAACGGTTCCTTGGACCTGGGAATATGTTGAAGTGATCAACAACAAAAGTGAGAAGAGAACTGAAATGCTAAGTATTTGTGACTTTTTCATTTTGTTATCCTTTAGTTTAATTTGTTTTACAACTAAAATATAAAAGTAATTGCATTTAGTTCCTAAGAAATTATGATGAACCGCATAGTACAATAGATTACAAACTAATTATCAAACTTAATAATAACCACAATTATTTAACTTTCTGTCATTTGTTAGTTAATTATTTTCCCATTAAATTAAATCTTATAAAAAATGGATATAGCTTTCAAATCTTTTTTTATATAATTATCGACATGATAAATTATTCCTTGAATTTCAATCAAAAGCTTGAACTTAAAATTAAACTTAATTCAAAATCGTGATATTAATCAGTGAGTTAAAAATAAATTAGATTTGTAATAAATTGTCTGATTCAAAACAAAAACTACTAATTTACTTCGAATATCTTCTTAAGTATGCAAACGATATAACCATTATTGCTGACTTTAATTTTAACATTATCGATACAAACGACCTCGCAGTCCAAATTTATGGCTATTCAAAGAATGAACTTCTTCAACTATCTTTTTACGATTTAATATCCCCTGAAGCTAAAGCTGATATTGAAACACAAATTAAAATTCTAAACCAAAAAGACTTCCTAACTTTTGTAACCAAAAACCTAAAAAAACATGGTTCCAGTTTCATTGCAGAAGTTAAGTCGAGCTTGATCCGGCTTGATAATGAAGTTTACTATAAAATCATTGTAAAAGATATTAGCGAGCGAAATAAATTAGAAGCTCAATTATTTGAGGAAAGGGAACAGCTCCGCACTATTATTGACGCTTCACCGGCTTCCATTTGGTTCAAAGATACTAAGAATAATTTTATCCGGGTTAACAAAGCGGCAGCTGAAATCGCAAATAAAAATGTTGGTGAAATTGAAGGAAAGTCTACGCAGTTTATTTTTCCCATTGAGTCCGATAAATACTACGCAGATGACCTCGAAGTAATTACTTCCGGAATACCGAAAATTGGAATTATTGAATCCGTCACTACCGGAAATAGTGTAAAATGGGTCAGAACTGATAAAATCCCATGGATCAACGCAAAAGGTGAAATTGCCGGTGTTATCGCTTTTTCTCTCGATATCACCCAACAAAAACAAACTGAAGAATTGCTGTCGCAAGAAAGCAATTTATTGGGTTCATTACTTGATAATATTCCTGATCGCATTTATGCAAAAAATCTCGAACATAGATTTATTATTTACAATAAGGCATTAGCCAACCGATGGGGATTTACTAGTCCGCTTGAGTTAGTTGGGAAGTCTGATTTCGACCTTTTTCCTTATGATGTAGCTTTAAAGTACCGTGCAGAAGAACAAGAAATTATCCGAACCGGAAACCCTATTCTTAATCGCGAAGAATCAATGACCGATACATCCGGTCAGACAAATTGGAGCCTCGTAACAAAATCCCCATTCCGGGATGACAAAGGGAATATCATTGGTATTGTGGGGTTAAGCCGCGATATCACCGAACTCAAAGTTGCCGCTGAAGCTCTAAAGGCGAGTGAGGAAAAATATCGATCTCTATTTAATACAGCGCCCATGGGTATTGCTCATATAAATTTTAAAATGGAGATTACTGATTGCAATAATATGCTTTTGGAAATTTTAGATATCCCCGAAACTGAATCTTTAGGATTTGATTTTAAAAAAATTGAGGACATAAAACTTAAGAATGCTATTGAACTCGCCTTTGCAGGAAGCATAGGACATTACGAAGGCGATTTCCAATCAATCTCTTCTCATAAAATAATTTCCTTAAAGGCAATGTTTTCTCCTATTGTCCATGAGAAAGAAAAAATATTATCCGTAGTAGGTATTTTTGAAGATATTTCTGAGCATAAGCAAATAGAAAGATTTTTCTTCCACGATATTCTAAATACTGCCGGTAATCTTAGAAGCTTTGCTGACTTACTTAAAGATAATTTATTCGATAACCAAGTAAACTCATCATTGCTTTCTGACGCACGTCAAATTGCTGCAATCTCCAATAAAGTTATACAAGAAATTATTTCACATAGATCAATCCTTACCTCAGATAAAACAGAAATAAAACTTAACCCTACTACAATTAGTACCCCGGAATTTATCGGTGGATTAATCAGGAATATCTTTCAAAAAGCAACTGAAGTAAATAAAGAGATAATAATCGCTGATAACTTCGAAAATATAATAATTCAGACAGATCAAGCATTGCTTAGCCGTGTGATTGAAAATCTTATTAAGAATGCAATTGAAGCCTCATTACCCGGAGGTATTGTTACTATTGGATGCCAAAAAGAAAATGAGCAAATCTCTTTTTGGGTTAACAATCAAACAACTATATCTGAAGAGATTAAAGCAAAAATATTTAAACGCTCCTTTTCAACAAAAGGACCCGGAAGGGGAATAGGCACATATAGTATTAAATTTCTGACTGAAAAATATTTGAAAGGGAGTGTGTCTTTTATCTCTACAGAAAATGAAGGAACCACTTTTAAAATTGTACTCCCAATTAATTTGAAATCAACAAATCACAAACCATCTTTAGATCCCTTTAAGGAAGATGATAACAAAAAAATCATAGAAAAGAAAGTTGCCTCTACATTAGTAAAAGGGAAAAAACTACCCAATATATTACTTGTTGAAGATGATGAAATTACAACACACGTTACAAAATTATTTTCAAAAAAAGTATTTAATATTGACAGTGTAACCAATGGCCAAAGCGCAGTAGAAGTAGTAAAATCAAAACCTTATTCCGCTATTCTTATGGACATACACCTTGGTAATGGAATGAGCGGCCTTGATACCTTAAAAATAATAAGAACCATCCACGGATATGAAAACATTCCGATTATAGCTTTTACTGCGTACGCCATGCAGGGATCAAAGAAAGACTTTCTTGCTGCAGGCTGTACACATTATTTGGTTAAACCATTCACAAAGGATCAATTAATTGATATACTTAACGAAGCAATTAAAACAAATTAATATTATCATGTAAGAAAGGGACATTCTAACTTTAATTTAGTTTAATCCAAAGGAGAGTTTTTTATGAAAGTGGAAAGGCAAGTCAACACAAAAAGAGTTAGGTCCCGGTGGTCGACCAATCATTGGGCTTTTTTATTTTAGATTAGGTGTCTGACATATTTATGCAGGAGGAATTATATCACAAAAAATATTTTGACATAAAAAAAATCCGTAGGCTGATAAATGACACTATAATTCTTTCAGTTAAATAATCGAAAGCATTCTTTCAATCGGAAGTTTTGCAAGCCGGGCAATATCCTCCGGCACCTTGACTTCAAATTGTTCATAGCGGAGGGAATCATAAAGTTTCTCAAGCGTAATCATTTTCATATACTCGCAAATTGATTTTTCACTCATCGGATAAAAATCTACTTCGGGTTTAACTTTTTTAAGTCTATGTATAATACCTACTTCAGTTGCAATTACAAATTCATCTATATCACTGTTCTTAACATGATTTATCATCCCTTCTGTTGAAAATATTTTTACATTCTTGTTGTCTGAATGCATCTGAGATTTCAACATGCAGGATGTGGAGCATCCGCATTCGGGGTGAATGAGAAAATCAGCATTAGGATGTTGGGATTGCGCATCGGCAAAATTTATATCGCCAATCTTTTCATGCACATGACATGCACCGTTCCATATTTCCACTTCTCTTCCGGTCACTGCTCTAACATATTGCCCTAAAAAACGGTCAGGCAAGAATAATATTTTTTTATTTTTTGGGATTGATTCAACGACTTTAACCGCATTTGATGATGTGCAGCAGTAATCGCTTTCTGCTTTTACTTCGGCAGTGGTATTAACATAAGATACAACAACTGCACCGGGATGCTCTTTTTTCCACTCTCTTAATTGCTCTGCATCGATAGTCGCGGCTAATGAACAGCCGGCTTCCAAATCGGGTATTAAGACTTTTTTGCCGGGTGATATTATTGAAGCCGTTTCTGCCATAAAATGGACACCGCAAAAGACAATTAAGCTTGCATCTGTTTTTGCAGCCTGCTGAGAAAGACCAAGCGAGTCGCCGACAAAATCAGCTACATCCTGCACGCCACCAATTTGGTAGTTGTGCGCAAGTATTACTGCATTCTTTTCTTTTTTTAGTTTTAATATTTCACTTACAAGTTCATCCATATATTTACTAATTCATTTAATAAAAAGTGATAGTTTAAGTTTAAGTTCAAGAAAAAAGTAAAGATTTAAGAGTCAATACAAAATTGATTTTTGATCATTTCTGAATAGTGTTCGTTGAAATTTTAATTTTCTATTTTCATACTAATGTCAAGAGCTTTAACAGAATGAGTCAAAGCTCCTACGGAAATAAAATCTACTTCCTCACCGGCTGTTTCACGTATTTTATCAATATTCATATTACCGGAGGCTTCAACTTTTGCTTTTCTATTAATTATTTTTATAGCTTCCTTCATTAAGGAAGGCGACATATTATCGAGCATAATCATATCAACTCTACATTTTAAGGCTTCGCGTACTTCATCAAGATTGGTGGTTTCGACTTCAATCTTTAATTTTTCCTTCTTTTTAAGCTTATCATTCTTTGATCTAACTTTGCGAACAGCCTCTGAAATACTTCCGGCAGCTTTTATATGGTTGTCTTTAATAAGCGCCATATCATAAAGACCAATTCTATGATTTGTTCCACCGCCGGTTTTAACAGCATACTTATCAATCATACGCAAACCGGGTACTGTTTTTCTTGTATCAAGAATTTTTGTACCGGTATTATTTAAAGCTTCCACATATTTTGATGTAATAGAAGCAATGCCTGAGATTCTTTGAAGGAAATTTAGAGCCGTTCGCTCGCCGGTTAATAATGCTCTAAGCGAACCATTCACTTCGGCAATTTTAGTTCCGGCGGAAACTCTGTCACCTTCTTTTACAAAGCTTTTCCATATGATTTTCTTGTCGAGCTTTCTAAGCACATGTTTAGCAATATTAAGCCCGGCAATTACCCCATCTTCCTTTGCCAGAAAATAGGCTTTTGCATTTCGATTTTTCGGTACAATCCGGTTTGTAGTTATATCCCCGCTGCCGATATCTTCCTTAAAGGCAGCATCGATAATTCTTTCAAGTTCCTTTTTATTTATTGATTTCATAATTTTTCCATTACTAAATTGTAATAAGATCACGATCTAATTGACAGACAAAAATTTTTCTTTTCTATTCTTTTGCTGAATAATTGTGCATTCAAATTTTTGATCTTCACCGGGATAATCCTCACGAAGATGACAGCCGCGACTTTCTTCTCTAATTAAAGCCGCTTGCGCAATTAGTTGGGCAACTTCAATTAAACTAATAATTCGTCCATTAAAATATTCATTCTGATTATTTACATAACTGACGGAAAATTTTTGCAGCTCGTTCAAAGCTGTTTTTAGAGATTCGCTCGAACGCACTATTCCTACATTATTCCACAATAGCGCAGCAATTGTATTTTTAATTTCGCCAAATATTTTCTTATGCTCTTCCGCAATTTCTAAGTTGCCTGTTTCTATTTGTTGATATTTTGTTTCTTCAGGTTTAATATTTAAAGAATATTCAACGGCGCGTTTACCAAAGACAATACATTCCAGCAAGGAATTACTTGCAAGCCGATTTGCTCCATGGACACCATTAGATGCTGCCTCGCCAACTGAAAATAAATGACGGATATTTGTTTCTCCAAACACACCGGTTTTAATTCCGCCAACCATAAAATGCGCTGCAGGCGCAATGGGTACAAGATCCTTAGTAATATCTATTTCAAATTCTAAAGCAGCCCGGTATATATTTGGGAAGCGTTGCTTTATTTTATCGGAGTTAAGATGAGATAGGTCTAAGAATACATTAGTTTTGCCGGACTTTTGAAGTTCATAAAATATTGCTTTGGATACAATATCGCGAGGGGCAAGTTCCGAAATATTATAATCGCTTAAAAATCTTTTCTTGTCATGGTTAACAAGGAAAGCGCCTTCGCCCCTAACTGCTTCGCTTATTAAAAATGTTTCACTGTTATTAGCATAGAAAGATGTTGGGTGAAACTGAACGAACTCCATACTCTCAATTTCAGCGCCGGCATCATAAGCCAAAGAAATTCCCTCGCCTAAAGTAGTAAGAGGATTTGTAGATCTTTGATAAATTGCCGAAGCTCCGCCGGAATTAATAAAAGTTGAGTTCCCCATTATTTCAAAATTATTTCTATTCAAAATATCAAATGCGTAAACTCCATAGCATATATTGTCTTTTACAATCAGCTTATGAATTAAAGTATTTTCAAATATTGTTATTTGTTTATTTGAAGTAACTAATGATAAAACAAATTTTACAATCTCTCTACCGGTAGCATCACCCCCAGCATGTAGAATACGTTTTCTGCCATGGCCGCCTTCCAATCCTGAAACAATTTTTCCATTTTCACGGTCGAACGGCATTCCCATTTGGATTAATTCTTCAACCCCTTTCTTTCCTTCTTCAACAAGGATTTTAACCGCCTCTGATTTACAAAGCCCGCGGCCTGCTTTAATCGTATCTTCAAAATGAAATTGCGGCGAGTCATTCTTGTCAATCGCGGCTGCTATTCCTCCCTGCGCCCAGAAAGAATTACTCACCTCTAATGTAGTTTTAGTAATAAGTGCAACTTTACCGAACTTAGAAGCATGAAGAGCCGAATATAATCCTGCTAAGCCGCTGCCAATAATAACAAAATCAAATTGAAAGGTATCCATAATGAATAATTTAATTTTTATGAGAATTAAAGATAAAAATTTTGAATCATTATTAAAGGAGCAAACGTCACACTACTCAAGTATAGCAAGGACAATCCCGGCTTAAATAATTTTCTTACAACTCGAGTTAACACTAATTGCTATAAACTAAAATTTTCTTGAACTCCTGCTGTCACCCACCTTCCCGGCAAAGGAATGCCGCTTATTTCAGAATAGGGTTTATTAAAAAGATTTGTTGCTTTCACAAAAACTTCAAATTGATCAAATTCTTTTGATATCTGTGTATCAACCAAAAAATAATCTTCGAAGTTTACCCGATCATCATAACGCACTTCCCAATTCTGACGAATACCATACCACCATGTATTATCAACGCTGATGATCAACTGATGCCTTAAATAATCAAGCAAGTACTGCGATTGAAACTGCATTGTGTTTTTACCGGAATTTAAATATGAATAGCTAATGTTAATTTGATTTACGGGGAAATCATGAATTAACTTATCGGTCTGTAACATAAAACTTAATTCAATTCCGTTTGTATTTAGCGTGGCTATGTTTGTTGCTGTCCAGGGTTGATTATTGTTTTCTCTAACCCAATCGATTAAATTTTTTCCTTCCTTCCTGAACAAACTAATTTTAGCACTGTATAACGGGTGATTAAAATTCATACCAACCTCATAGTCGGTTGTTTCTTCATAAACAAGATTCGGATTTCCCATGCTTGTCGGTGAAGTATAATAAAGCTCAGTGTAGGACGGAATCCGGAAAGCTCTTCCAATTGTTCCGAAGACCCGGAAGTTTTTCGTAACATTATACCCTAAATCAAGGTCGGGCCAAAACTTCCAACCAATTGTTGGATAATCATAGGCGAATCCATTGGCAATTATTGTTAGATCTTGAATAGATGAAAAAGTCTGTTCGGCAAAAAAGCCCTTTCTTTCGCGCGAATGATCGCCTAGATTATTACTTTTTATATTGTCGGAATTATAATCACCGCCGAAGGATGTTGTACCTATTCCAGAAATGATAGAAGCTTGAAGTTCTGCACCATAAATATTTGTTTGATGAATATTATGATAAAAAGGGGGATTTGTATAATCCAGTAGATAGCTATCATCATTGCGCCTCCAATAAATCTTAGGCGATAAAATAAAATTTGACGTACCAATATCTCCGGTAAGGCTTAAAAGTTTTGTTGTTGTGTGTTCCCATTGATTTGGAAAAAGAACTGAATAAAAACTATTTGCGCCATATTTTTTATCATCATAGCCAAAGAACAAGTTCATCATTCCTGCTTTTGTGTTCAGAGAAACGCCGTATGAAAAATTAGTTATATCAAAATCGGTATTGTGAATGTAGCCGTCTGACTTTTTCTTTGAAACCGCAAAATGATTATTTATAATTCCAAACGGATATGCCATATAAATAGAGCCTTTGTAATAGCCGTTTTCACCTCCCTCAGCCCCAAGGGATAGGGATTTATCATTACCTTTTTTAGTAATTATATTTATTACGCCGCTAAATGCATTTGCACCGTATATGCTTGAGCCGGGACCTTCAAGAATTTCTATTTTCTGCACATCTTGCAAGGGAACAGGTAAATTTAAATTATGATGACCTGTCTGCGGGTCATTAATGCTTACTCCGTCTATCATTATTAAAGTTTCTTCTGAATTGCCGCCCCTAATAGTAACGTCCGACTGTACGCCGTCGATGCCCCTTTGCTCTAGGCCGAGACCTAAAACATATTGAAGCAGTTCCTGCACGCTGCTTACAGGAAGTTTTTTAATTTCCTCCTTATCTATAACAACTACATCTCTGGTTAAATCAGAAAAGGTAAGGGGAACTCTGCTTGCTGTAACAATAACATCATTCAAATTATATTGTGGTAAATTTTGCGACATTAAAAAATGGCAGCTGAATATTACTACAGCAACAACTTTAGCTATACCTATTCTATACCTATTCCTGATATTACAAACGCGCTTACTATAAAAAGGATACGATAATTTCATAAAAACTTTCTAATTATTTATTAATAAATTTATGCCGTCAAATTTATAAAATATTGGTAGTAGACAATATATGTTTTCGAAATTTTAATAACTTTGACTCTACTTATTTTGTCCTAAAATTCTATTATTCAAGATTTGAATAAGCTAATCTTGAATGTTTTTCAAGTGTATTTAAATATAATTTTTTGTGCAAATTGACTGTCTGACCAAAGACCATTATTGCAGGTTTTTCTGCTTCATTTGCAATCTCCAGGATATTTTCAAAAGTTGAAGTTAAAACTTTTTGATTTTCCCGTGACGCATTTGAAATTATTGCAACAGGCAAGTTCAAATCGATACCTTTTTTGATGCCATTGACTAATATTTCGTCTGCTCTTGTTATACTCATTAAAACAATAGTAGTATGGTTTTTAATTTTTAGGAAGTCCATCCAATTGAAATTTTCATTTATATCTTTATTGTGTCCCGTTACGATAGATACACCTGATGAATGATCTCTGTGTGTTGGAGGAATCCCGGCAAGCAGAGGTGCAGCAAAAGATGAAGATATCCCGGGAACAACTTCGACTTCAATATTATTATCAATTAAAAATTCAGCCTCTTCGGCGCCTCTTCCGAAAATGTAAGGGTCCCCGCCTTTTAATCTTGCAACTATAAAACCGTCCTTGGCATATTGAACCATAATTTTATTTATTTCATCCTGGCAAAATTTATGGTAACCTTTTTCTTTTCCTACATTAAATATTTGGGCTTCTTTTTTAACGAAGCTTAAAATGTCACCACTCACCAAATTATCGCATAAAATTATATCTGCACCCTGAATTATCCTTAAAGCTTTAATGGTCAAGAGATCGGAGCTGCCAGGACCGCAGCCTACTAAAAATACTTTACCGAATAAACTAAGCGCTTCTTGCTTAGTTAGCTGAGTATCGATAATTCCGTTTTTCCGTTCAATTAATTTTCTTTCTACAAGATTTCCCAATTCGCTGGGGATAATTTTTTTTATTCTATCTCTGACTATCTGTGTAAGAACCGGGCTTGCTCCATCGCTTGAAACGGCTATCTTTAGATTTTTATATACAAGCAGGGAAGAGAAATAAAAATCACAATCTTCAGGAACATCCACGATATTAATCAAAAGAAGTTTTCGCTGTTTCAATTTTCTCAAAGTGACGCTTACTTCTTTGCTTCCGGTTGCATTAACCACAATATTAAAGTTTTTCAAATCAGAATGATTGAATTTTTTAATTTTATAATTCACGCCAAGAGCTTTTATTTCTTCATTAACCTTGATGGACAAAATTTGAAAATCAATATTATTTGATTTTAATACTTTAGCTTTTTGATACGCGACTTTACCTCCTCCTATCAATAATATTTTAGGATCTTTAAGAAGAATTGGCAAAGTTTTGGTAGAATAGTGTTTCTTCGATACTATTTCAGAATAATTATTTCTCTTAACTACGGATTTATAAATTTTATTAAATAAATTCATTTTCATTTTATTAAGCTAAATAAGGGTCGTAAGTTTTTTCCATGAGCGCAGCAGTCTTTTCATTGCCCTTAAAAAATTCTACAATGTTTTTCATCCCGACTCTTTTATGGAATAAAGAAATTTCATCTTCACCGGGTTTTTTATTTGCGAGATAATTATCGATTAAAACGGAAATAACATCCGGGATTAATTCTCTTGGAATTGATCTTAAATATTTTTTATTCTCATCAATTATATCTTGAGCCAAATGTTCTTCATCAACTTTTCCAAGCAAAAGCTTTAACTGATAAACTGAATCACCTTTTCCTTCAATCGAAATGCTGTAACGGATATTTCGCGAACAATGCCGCTCACAGCCGCTAATACCGATAGAAACGCCTTCAACATCTGCATAGCCTCTTTTTTCAAGTTCCGAAATTAACGGATGAAAATATTTTTCAGATTCGGCAACTGCTAAAGAACAGGTATATAGTCCAACACACGCTTCCGAATTAATTTTCATCTTAGAATACCCACCGTAATTATATTTCCTAAGAATTTTATTTAGATCATCTTTCGATGATTCAGCAATGTCGGTAAATAAAATATCCTGAGTTGGAGCAATCCGAATTGTCGGTTTGATTTTAGAAACAATTTCATCAATCAAAGATTTTATTTTGCCTTGCGGATTTGTATCTGAAATTCTGCCGTTTTCAATCCATATTCCGAAACTCCAGTTGCCGTCATATTGTTTTTTCCATCCATGATGCTTAAAAAGGTTTCCAAGTTCCATATCAACCTTCGGTAAAACATTAATCCCCAAAGAGTTGACTTGTTCTCTATACCATTCAATTCCGAGATCTCTCACTTCTTTAAATATTTCTTCATTTATAATAACTGATTCAATATTATGGCGAGTTTTTTCGAGGCCTTTAGTAATTAAAATATTTTTTAATCTTGCCCAATGTCTGTTTTTGCGATCACCGACCTGCTGATATACTTTTACAATTGCGTCAAGTCCCTTCATCAAATCTTCCTCAGTTAAAAATACTCCAAATCTTCCCGCAAGGGCAGGGAAAGTAGCTTTACCATTTTTTTGTCCAAGGCTGCCTCCTATATAAACTTGGTATCCTTTCAATTCTTTATTTTTAATAATTGGTGCAATCGCAATATCATTCGTTAAAATATCACCGCAGTTGCAATTAACTTCCTTTTGAAACTCTTCATCAAAATAATATCCGCTGACTCCGATTTTAAATTTCCTCGGTAATCCAAATTCAGAATATTTAAAACCATTATTTCTAGTCGCTTCACGATCTTTATCGAATATTTCATAATGACCGGATAAGGGGAGCTGAAAATACTTACCGATTTTTCTTGCTAGTTCATTAGCATCAAATATGTTTGATTTATAAGGGCATGCAGTCGGATTTCTCGTATTGTCTCCGCAGCCATTTAATGATGGAGAATTAATCTCTAATAAGCCTCTTACCACCGGAATAAGATTTTTTTTTGTAACCCTATGGTATTGAAAATTTTGTCTTGTAGTCAATCTAATTGACGGAGAATCATCATCCGATCTGGAATAAAGATCTGCAAGATTACTGATATGCATCCAATTGTCTGGAGATATATCTCCGCCACCCCACACAGTATCACGAACCATGAAAAACCATTCACGTACACTGTCTTTAATAAGCTCGCGGTCAAATTGGATATAAATTCCATTAGACTTTAAACTTATATGCAGGCTTTTTTCAATATCATCTTTTGTTAAATCCTCCAGCTCTTTTCGTAACTCCTCACCGCCAAGCATTTTATTTTTTTGCTTTGCCAGCTCATCAATTCCTAATTCTCTTGAGACTAATTCGATATCAAGTTCGCCTAAGTTTACATCATATTTTATTGTTTTATTCATTTAGTTTTTTATTTTTCAAACAACGATTTAACTTCCCAATGAGGAAAATGTTTTCTTATAAGGTTATTCAGTTCTAATTCAAACGGGTGATAATTCGCTCCAAAATTAATATCCAATTCATTTTCAATTACCTCCGTGATAATCCCGCCACCGGCAATATCATATTCGTCAACTATTACAAAACGGCTAGTCGTTATTATACTGGTAATTAAATCAAAACTAATCGGGTATTTAGTTTTTAAAATACATTGTGCAACTTCATGTCTATGAATTTTGTTTCTGTCTGTTATGTTTTCTAGTATGGAAGCATCAAGTACATTTTCGATTGATTCGATGCAAAATTCTGTTGTATTTGTGCCGATTTTTAACTTATACTTTTTCCCTTCATCCAATGCTTTTTTCCCCATCCAAAATATATTGGCACGGAATCTATCTGATGTATACGGAGGCGTTTCATCCGCCCTGCAAATTAGTTCAGAAGGCTTAACATAGACTTGGGTAGTAAGTGTAATCCCAATTGCTTCTCCATTATATGCTTTTGATTGAAAGGGTTTGTTAAAGGCTTCGATTGATTTTACTCTTGCTCGTTTTCCGGAAGGAAGAAAAACTATTTCATCTCCGGCATTTATTGAACCCGAAATAATCGTACCGGCAATTATTCTTCTATCATCATTATTAGCAGTGAATTTGTAAACACCCTGGACAAACATTCTAAAGTTATTATGGTGTTCATCCTTCTCTTTTGTGAAACTGTCTATAAATTCAACTATTGTTTTACCGTTATACCAGGAAATGACATCGGAAATTTCAGTAATATTAATTCCATTTCTTGCTGAAATAGGGACAAAGGCAATTGGTTTTATTCCAATCTCTTCAAGAAATAATATGTATTCATTTTTTATATTAGTAAAGACTTCTTCATCATAATTAACAATATCCATTTTATTAACAGCAACTACTATTTGTTTTATACCGAGCATTGACAACATATAAGCATGCCGCTTTGAATTATCTGCGATTCCTTCTCCAGCGTCTATCAAAAGAATAGCAGCTTCTGCTCTTGCTGCACCGCTGATCATGTTCTTTAGAAATTCAATATGACCCGGAGCATCGATAATTATATATTCTCGCTTTTGTGTTTTGAAAAAGATTCTCGCAGTATCGATAGTTATTCCTTGAGCTTGTTCGTCGATAAGAGCATCAAGCAAGAAAGCATATTCAAATGGTTTAGAATTTGCTTCGCATTTCCTTTTTACTTGCTCAAGTTTTCCATTAGGTAGAGAATTTGTATCTACAAGCAATCTGCCAACCAATGTACTTTTGCCATGATCAACATGACCTACGATTACTATGTTCATTCTTTCTTTCATTAATATCCTTTCAATTAGCATCTACATGTAACCTTCACGTCTTAATTCTTCAAGGGTGCCGCCGCCTTCTTTATCCTGTTCTCTTCCTGATCTTTCAGCAACGTTGACAAACCTTCCGCTTTTTAATTCTTGTATAATTTCTTTAACATTTTTCGCGTTGGATTCGACTGGCATTGTGCATGGATAGCATCCTAACGATCTATATCTTGTACCTTTCCCGTTATCAAAGTAGATTGGAATTACTGGAATATTTTCTCTGTCGAGATATTCCCAGATGTTTAATTCCGTCCAATCCAAAAGAGGATGGATTCTGACGTGGGTCCCGGGCGCGAAATCAGTTTTAAATTGATTCCACAATTCGGGCGGCTGATCGCCGATATTCCAATCATTGTTTTTATCTCTTGGAGAAAAATATCTTTCTTTCGATCTGCTCCCTTCTTCATCGGCTCTTACTCCTACAATAACTCCTGTATAGGAAGTCCTATCGTTGTCTTCAATAAATTCTCCGGTAACATGATCTAACTTATATCTTGGCCACTCTCCCGAAAGAGTATTTCTTAAAGCTTCTGACTTAAGATATTTGCAGCAGGTAAGCCTATCGACATTGCCATCGGGAAATGTAAGTTTATTTTGTAATGCCTTTTTATTTTGGCCTACTATTAAATTTATATCCCATTCAATAGCCAATTTATTTCTGTATTCAATCATCGCAGGAATTTTATACGACGTATCAATGTGCACAAGAGGAAATGGCACATGTCCGAAGAAGGCTTTCTTAGCAAGCCACAGCATGACTGTACTGTCTTTACCTATTGACCAAAGCATAGAAAGATTTTTAAATTCTCTATATGCTTCACGTAATATATAAACGCTTTGAGCTTCTAATTTTTCAAGGTAATCCATAATTATGCTTTATTATTTGAATGATTAATATGTAGACCGCATTCTTTTGTATCAGGATTTTCCCACCACCATCTACCGCTTCTTAAATCCTCGCCTTCTCTAACCGGCCTTGTACAAGGTGCACATCCAATACTTTTATAATTTTGGTCGTAAAGTTTGTTGTATGGAACATTATTTTCTTTTATGTATTTCAATACTTCTAATTCAGTCCAATTAAGAATCGGATTTATTTTCAGCATACGGTTGCCCTCGTCGAATTCTACAATTTCAAGGTTTTCACGCGTAACAGATTGCTCTTTTCTTAGACCGCAAATCCATGCGTCTAAACCGCTCAGCGCTCTCTTTAATGGTTCTACTTTCCTGTTGTAGCAGCAGAGTTTTCTTTCCTCCACACTATTGTAGAAAAGATTTATTCCCTTTTCTTTTACCATTTTTTCTACCGGGGAGTTCTGAGGATAATATATGTCAAGCTTATAATTGTAATATGTATTTGTTTCATCTAAGAGTTTATAAGTCTCATAAGGAAGTCTGCCGGTATCTAAAGTAAATATCTTGGCATTTTTATCAATCTTTAATATTATATCAGTCAACACCTGATCTTCGATGCTAAGGCTCGATGCAAGGGCTAGTCTATTTTCATATTTGCTCAAGAAATATTTCAAGATATCTTCGGCAGACTTATCTTCAAATTTTAAATTCAATTCATAAATTTCATCCATTATTTTTTTCTCCTTTAAATTGATTCCTGTTTAGAGACTCTTCCGAAATTGACTTTATTCCATAACCTTTCATGGAAATAATAAAGAAGCATTTTAGTGAATACTTCAATAAAGCCGATTGAGAGAGCCAATTTGTAACTTCTTGTTATAAACAAAGAAACCAAGATAGTATCCATCGAACCAAAAACTCTCCATGAAATTGCTTTAATAATACTTCTGTTATGGTTGTCTATCATATTGTTCCTATAATTTTTTCAATAAAAAAACCTCTCCGGGAAAAAATACTCGAAGAGGTTTTTGAAAACTTCTTCTCTTATCTTTCCCATAATCCCGATTAAATTGGGACGGGCAGGAAGTAGCACCATAATCCGATTTACCCGGGTGGTTGCTAAGGTTTCTCAGGGCCTGTTCCCTCAACCTTTCTCGATAAGAGTTTTATTATGTTTATAATTTTTATGTCATATTCAAAATAAAAAACCCTTCTCGATTAGACTTCGGGAAGGGTTCAATAAAAAATTATTTATTAAAAATTATACTGTGTCCTTCCGCCGTAATGAATACATCATGCAGCAGCAACACATTGCTTTTGATCCGCTTAGGTTAATATTTTTATTTTCGTTGTTCATTTTTTATTAATGCAAAGATATAATATAAAATTTCAGATGTCAAGGAATATTTTTAAAATATACTCGCACGTTTACAGAAAGGATGCCTTTTTTATTCACTTTTAAACATAATATCTTCGGGGAATTTGTGGGCTATATATTATGTTAATCGTGGTTAAAATATTTTTCTCTATCATTACTCCCGCATCCTAAATAAAATCACTATTACGGTCTAACAAAAACTTCTTTTTCTTTTAGCGGAAGATTTCATTTTAATTAATTCTCCATCCTCTAAATAGACCTCATCAACCCTAACAACTCCTCTCAAAGAATTAGTTAAAATAACTTCATCCGCAGTTACAAGATCAGAAAGCGTTAGTTTGCTTTCTTCAATATCCTGCAATTTGAGTTTGAAAGACTCTCTAAAAACCCCGGGTAATATTCCGCAGTCTATATGAGGAGTAAACCACTTTCCTCCTTTTCTTAAGAATATATTCGATATCGCTCCTTCGGTGATATATCCGTTTTCATTTAAGAAAATTACATCGAAGAATCCTTTCGAATTATAATATTCAAATTCTGAATTATAAAGTTTGCGATTAGTCGTTTTAAAGTACCGGAACTTATCCGCAGTATCGATTTCTTTACCGGAAATTATTATTCGTACTTTTGATGGAATTGCAGGAAAGCCGCTTGTCTCTATTCTTAAATCGCCGCCTTTGTTCAATGAATATTTTATCCTATAAATTAAACCGTTATCAAGTTTACTTACCGCTTCCTGAATTTTACTTCTGATTTTTTCTTCATCATAATTGAATAAGAAATAATCAGCCGAATGTTTTAATCTATTCAGATGCTGCTCTAGCAAATACACTTTTAGATATTCCACCTTGCAGGTTTCAAATATTTCAAAATTGTTTTGCGGTTTCAAAAGGAATTCTCCTTTCAAAAGGGTTTCTTTATATTCTTTATCCGGAATGCTGTCCCAAACAATTCCGCTTCCCAAGCCGATAACGCCGCATCCGGTATCCCGATCTATTTCAATTGTCCTTATTGCTACATTAAAAACAGTCTTGTCTTCAAGTATCAAACCTATGCCGCCGGTATAAATTCCTCTTTTTTCCTTTTCTAATTCATTTATTATTTCCATCGTCCTTATTTTAGGCGCGCCTGTAATAGAGCCGCAGGGGAATAGACTTTTCAATACATCGCTTAAGCTGCAATCTTTCTTCAAAACTCCTTTAACTTTAGAAACCATTTGAAACACAGATTCATACTTTTCAATTTCAAAAATATTTTCCGTAATTACACTTCCATATTCGGAAATCTTCCCGATGTCATTTCTTAACAAATCCACAATCATCGAATTTTCAGCACGATCCTTTTCGCTGCCCGCTAACAGTTCAAAATTGCGCCGGTCATCCTGTAAATTTTTGCCTCTTTTTATCGTACCTTTCATCGGCTTGGCAATAATATTTTTCTTTTTATCAATAGAGAAAAACAGCTCCGGTGAAAGCGATATAATTATTTTACTTCCGCAATTAATAATAGCAGTATATTTTGCCGATTGATTGAATATTAAGCTTTTGAAAAGCGCGGAATAATCACCGTTAAATTGAAATTTTCCTTTTACGGTATAGTTAACCTGGTAAGTATCTCCTTCTTTAATATATCCTTTGATTTTATGTACATCTCGGATAAACTGATCTTCGGAAATATTTAATCTGAAATCCTTCAAAGAATAATCTAAACTGCCTAAGTTAAAATCAATAGTAATATTTTGGGAATTTATCTTTGATACCTTGTTAAAAAGGACCGCTTTAAATATTTCTTCTTCGACGCGGTAGAGCTTATTCAACTTGTCTTCAAGTAAATAACCCGCCTCGTATGCAATTAAATTATATCCGATTAAACCGGAAGATAATTCTTTATCCATGATAGCTAGATCTTTTTCGAATTCTATTTTTGTTTTTGCCGAGAGTACTTTTACCGGTTCCTCAAACAAATAAGAAAAAGAATCGTTATAAAACGAAGGAGTGTAAAAAAACGCGCTGTTTTCTTTAGACAGGACTATATTAATAATTTCTTCAATATTCATTTTAGAAGGACCATATAATGATCTGCGCAAAGTTAATTAAAATTTTAATTTTTATTTCATAGAAAATTACTTTATAGCACAAAATTACCCAATTTATAATGCGAAGTAATCATGGTACAGTGAATAGGTTTTTAATGTTTGCTTACCTGACCAACGGTATGAAGGGGATATACATACGAACGATAGGCAGGCTAATAACAAACGGGGCGATAGGTTTGATGCATTTGATATACAAAATGAACTGTTGTTTTACAGCTTGCAGGGTGAGGTGTGTCCAGAAGATAAAATCTTCAAAAGCGATCTTTGATCCTTTAAAATAAAGAGCATAAAACGATAATATTCTATGAAATTTATCTAGATTTTTTAGAAAAAATGAGTTTATAAATTAATTCAAGTTTAATTGTTGGTTTTTAGAAGCGCGCTTATATTTTATTCGCTCAACAAAATTATTTTAAAAGTTTTGGCTCTCTCGTGTTGCAAAAGAAAATTCTTTCATTAAAAATCGACTAATTCAGAATACTAATAAACTCATCCATCTCTTTTGAGCTAAATTCATTTTCTTTACTGAATGAATTACCAATATGTTTTCCGGAGAATTTAAAATTTTGTAAAGTAATATTGTCCCCGATAATCCCCTTTATGCTGTCTAAGTCTTCAATAGTATGAATCCCTTTTATAGCTGTAATCCTAAATTGCTTTACTATGCCTGAGTTTTTAATATAAAAAATAGATTTTTTAATTCTCTCAATATCAACATTAACATTGCAAATCGCACTATATTTATTTAACGGGGCTTTTAAGTCCATAGCAATAAAATCAATTAGTTTGTTATCAATTATTTTTTTCAGCATTCCGGGGTTGCTTCCGTTTGTATCTAATTTAACCGATAATCCCAGCGCTTTTATTTTCTTAATCAAGCGAACCAAGTCAAACTGAATTGTCGGTTCGCCTCCCGTAATTACTACTCCTTCTATTTTGCCGATTCTGGTTTGTAGAAAATCAAATACTTTGGCCTCTAAAACAAAATCACCAAAAGACTGGGGCAAAACCAAAGATGGATTATGGCAGTAACCACAGCGGAAGTTACACCCCTGGGTAAAAATAACCGAACTTATCATGCCGGGATAATCTATCAAGGATAATTTTTGGATGGCAGCTATTTTCATACGGAATATAATTTTCTCATTTCAAATTCGGATTGTTTGCCTTTGTTCCAATGTTGGACAGGGCGTAAATATCCAACCACCCGAGAATAAACTTCGCACTCTGAACTGCAAGCAAGGCATTCAAACTTTTCTCCGTCAATATATCCGCAGTTTGGACAAACACTGAATGTAGGAGTGATAGTGAAATAAGGTAATTTATAATTTATAGAGATAGTCTTGATTAATTTTTTAAGCGCCATATGATCTGTAATCCTTTCTCCTATGTAAATATGCTGAACTGTTCCGCCTGTATATTTTGATTGAAGATCATCCTGAAGATCCAATAGTTCGAACAAATCATCTGTATAATTAACGGATAGCTGTGTTGAATTGGTATAAAAGGGAGAATCTTTTTCGTTAAATGAAGATTCATTCGCACAAATTATCCGGGGATATTTCCTTTTATCTATCAATGCAAGTCTGTATGAAGTACCTTCTGCAGGGGTAGCTTCAAGGTTATACATATTTCCGGTAATTTCTTGATATTGCAGTAATTTATTTCTCATAAAATCCATTACTCTTAGAGCAAAGTCCCGCCCATTTTTAGAGGCAATACTGTCGCCTAAAAGGTTTATACATGCTTCATTCATTCCAACAAGACCAATTGTAGAGAAATGGTTTTTCCAATATTCGTTAAATCGTTCTTTTACACTTCTAAGATAGAATTTCATATATGGATAGAGATCTATATCCATATATTTTTCGATAACTTTACGCTTAATTTCTAAACTCTCTCTTGCCAGGTCCATCAGTTTACCGAGTCTATCGAAAAATTCAAATTCATCATTAGATAAATAACCAAGACGCGGTAAATTAATCGTTACAACGCCAATCGAACCAGTCAGAGGTGACGCTCCGAATAGTCCCCCTCCTTTTCTGATAAGTTCTCTGTTATCAATTCTTAAACGGCAGCACATACTCCGTGCATCTTCAGGATTCATTTCGGAATTAATAAAATTAGCAAAGTAAGGAATGCCATATCTTGCAGTTATTTCCCACAAGATTTCCAAATTAGGATTATCCCAATCAAAATCTTTAGATAAATTGTACGTTGGAATTGGAAATGTAAAAACTCGACCTTTGGCGTCTCCCTCTTTCATTACTTCCAAAAATGCCCTATTAAAAAAGTCCATTTCTTTTTGGAAACCGGCATAAGTTTCACTCATCATTTCTCCGCCAATGATAACCGCCATATTTGCATAATATGAAGGAACGGTTAAATCTAACGTAATGTTTGTAAATGGAGTTTGAAAACCGACACGAGTAGGGACATTTACATTAAACAGGAATTCTTGTACGGCTTGTTTTATTTCATTATAAGTAAGATTATCATATCTAATGAAAGGCGCTAACAGCGTATCGAAATTTGAAAATGCCTGGGCACCGGCTGATTCACCTTGCAGGGTATAGAAGAAATTTACGATTTGTCCTAATGCTGTTCTGAAATGTTTTGCTGGTTTAGATTCAACTTTCCCGGAAGCACCTTTAAATCCGTTAACGAGTAAGTCATATAAATCCCATCCTACGCAATAGACGCTTAAAAGACCTAAATCGTGCAAATGAAAATCTCCCGAAAGATGAGCTTCCCGGATTTCAACAGGATATATTTTGTTCAACCAATATATTTTACTTAACTCAGAGGAGATATAATTATTTAGACCTTGCAATGAATAACTCATATTACTGTTTTCATTGACCTGCCAATCGGCTTTATTCAAATAACTATCAATAAGCTCTACATGTGATTTGAGGGAAATTTCTCTCAATTTTGAATGCTGGTCTCTATATAAGATATACGCTTTAGCCGTCTTTTTAAAGGGGGAGTCTATAATAATTTGTTCAACACAATCCTGTACGTTTTCAACAGTAGGTGTTTTATCAATATATAATTGCTGAACCAGACTAATAGTTTTAATGCAAAGTGTCCTTGCTATATCTTCTCCAAACTCTCCGGTTGAGCCGGCTGCTTTTTTTATTGCAGTAAATATTTTATGAGTGTCGAACTCTACTGTATTCCCATTTCTTTTTTTAACGAACTGAATTGTAGTATATGTTTCCATTAAGTGGATTCCTTTCTTTTAATTTTTTGTCGCGAATATTCTTTCTTTAATTCTATTAGGCAATTTTTGCAAAGGCAGTCCTGGTATTGATTATAAATAAATTCCTTTTCTTCTTCAGATAACTGCACTTCAAAACATTGGCATTGTGTAATGTTTCCAACTTTACATTCAAATGCTGTTGAACATATTGAGCAATATTTTATTTCGTGAGAAGCCATTTTATAATGTAATCAGGCAACATAAGACTTTAAGGAACAGCCACTAATCATTTTTTTGAAGAAGATTGTGTGTTAGCATATTTTTAACATCCTAAATAGTTAATCAAATTGTTAAAGAGTAATTGCTGAGATTCACAATGCTTTGCGGGAAGTGAAATTAAGAAAGGAAACTATGCACCATTAAGGTATGAGAAAAAGTATTTCTTGAAAAGTGTGCATGAACCTGACTAAGCTTCATAACGCGAAAGCATTGCCATGTCGGTAAGGGCAGGTCTCCTGACTTGTAACATTTTTACCGTCCTTCCCATCTTGATTATTCAAAACAGTGGATTTTTTTGGTAAAAACTTTTTAGTTACTTACAGTTGCGCGACAGTTCGTGAATTTCACACGATTCCCTCTCACTTTGCTATAAAGCAAAACCATTACCGGTTAGTAAAAGAATAAAATAAAGAACTTATTAAAAGAAATATATAATAACGCATTTTTAATAGCAAATTGGTATTTAATAGCATGGCAATTAGTTTATCAAATTAAGAAAGACTGCTCTATAATCAACAGGTTATCATTCCTGTAGTTGGGTTATACTTCCCTTCAGCACAAAATTATTTTATAAAGTGACCAATACGTAATAATCGTTTATTTTAATTATAAAATTGATTCCGATAAAGTATTTATATTTTAATTTCAAGAAAATAGACCATATCTTTCTAAGTAAAAATTATCTGAGTTCCGGCAGACTTTTCGTAAAATAAATGGAAGCGAATTGAATGCGGATAATCACATTTTAATCTATTAACCTTAGGTTTATCAAAAGGAGTAGATCCTGTCCCAACTTTTTACATCTCATTGATATATTGATTAGCAAATTAAGCTAATCATTTTAATCTAACATCAAATAAACGGCGAACAAAGACATTACTGTTTATTAGTATAACTTTTAACAATAAAATTTAGAGGCAGAACCATGAGTCAAGGTAAATTGGTAAGAATATTTCACAGCTTATTCATTGTATTAATAATTACTCTCGGGTTGAATCAATTTTTATTTGCCGGACAACAGCAGGTTGTTAAAGCCGATTCATCACTACACATCGACATTCCAATAGTACTTAAGAAAGCAAATGTTGTGTTTAATATGGATCACTTAGCTTTTGCCGGAGATGTTCCGGTGGGTATTAAATATATGCACCTTCTGGCAAACAGGTATAAACAAATGAGTACACAAGGCAAAATAATTGGAATATTCCACGGGGAGGCAGCTTATATGACTTTAAACGACAAAGCATATGACGCTTTTCGACATGTAACAACAGGAAATCCTTATAAAGGACTTATTTCAGAACTTATTAAACAAGGTATACAAATAGAAGAATGCGCTGTTTCTATGAAAGCACATAATTGGGCTAACGATAATCTTTTACCGGATATAAAAGTAAACGGCGGCGCCGTTGCCCGACTAATTGAATTGATACAGGAAGGTTACGTTCAAATTCAACCCTAAGTTTCCATTAGAATATACGGCTAAAATAGGATTGTTTATGATCGTCGTTGCAGTCCCGGCATTTGTTTACACATTGAAAGAAGTTTTAGCAGCAAGAAAATTGAATGACGTTTAATTAGTCTTAAAAAAATATTTAAATGAAAATAATATAAAGGATATACAAAATGGGAAAATATAAAGTAGTATTTCATATTGATGAAAACACAAAATCAAAAGCAAATGTGGTATTTGGAAACATATTAAACTTAATTTCCGATTTGGGTGATGAAAATGTGAAAGTAGAATTAGTAGCAAATTCCGAAGGTGTATTAATTTTCCAAAAAGGATTAGAATGGCACTCCGAAAAAATAACAAAGCTGAAGCAAAAGAATGTTAAAATCATTGCTTGTGAAAATTCACTTCGTCAAATTGGAATAACTAAAGATTCACTTTTTGATAACGTTGATATTGTTCCTGCAGGTGTTAGCGAGATTGTTAAAAAACAAGCCGAGGGCTGGGCCTATATTCGGCCATAGAAATTTTACGGGAACAGCTGAACTACATTACAATGAGAAATACCTGGAAAACTTTCCATTACTATTTTTGTACGAAAGATTATGACAGGCTGTAACGGATCTTTTATAACATCATT
This sequence comes from Bacteroidota bacterium, assembly GCA_021817845.1. GTDB lineage: Bacteria > Bacteroidota > Ignavibacteria > Ignavibacteriales > Ignavibacteriaceae > FEN-1297. The sequence goes on along the minus strand of JAKAFW010000001.1, from coordinate 52,355 downwards.
TCATGCTGGCGTTGCTTTTAACGCCAATCGGAATATTGGCTGTTATGAATTTTTATAAGGGTGGATATATCAACTTTAAGGCAGCAGCTATTATGGCGATAGCGTTTCTTGTCGGTAGTTATTTTGTATCTCTTTTCGTAATTGAATTAAAACAGGAGATAATTAAAAAAGCTTTTGCAGCTTTTCTTTTATTGTATTCGATAAAATTATTCTTCGAAAAATAAAAAGGTAACCTAAAAACAATTTTCAAATATAAGCTGACTAACTAACATCGAATTTTTCTCTGGAAATGAAAAACAAAATGAATAATAAAATTAAAAATAAAAAATCGTGGAAAAGGCAATTGATAGAATGGGGTGTAATAATCATTACCGTAGCTTTTTTATATTATACAGGGTTATATACTGAAGTATTAGGACGGATTCAGCAAGTTGTTTTGGCAACCGGACTGCTGCAAACTGAAATTAAAATACCTGCGAATGAACAGCAAGCAGCAAGCTATGACTTAAGACTTACCGGTTTTGATGGAAATCAAACCAGTCTTTCCGATTTCAAAGGTAAAACAATTTTCTTAAACTTCTGGGCTTCATGGTGCCCACCGTGCAGAGCTGAAATGCCGACAATCCAAAGTATATATGATAAAATGAAAAATAAGCCTGATCTGGTTTTCGTTTTAGTTAGCCTTGATGAAGATACTACAAAAGCAAAAATATTTATTAAAAAAGAAGGATTTAATTTTCCCGTATATTTTATAAACGATTATCTGCCACAAATATATGATACCGGGACAATACCATCGACTTTTATAATTTCAAAAGAAGGCACTATTGCAGCAAAGAGAGTGGGTATGTATGATTATAATACCAAATATTTTATACGATTTCTTAACGCAATATGAAACATACGTTGATATGGGAATTAAGATATCAGCAGTTGTTTAACTATGTTATTTATGGCACTTCTAAAAACTAGCTTTTATAAAAATTTAACGCAAAGAATACGCAACGTTCGCAGAGAATATTGAAGTTTTTAGAGGTGCCCTAGAATGGCAAATGATGCCGTTATGGTTGTTACTCCGCAAGAATGGCAAAATATTATTCCTGATGCTCCCTATATAAAAAATACGCTGCGAATAAATGACTCTTGGGTTAGATCTAAATTTGTAGATACCTCAGCAAACAAAGAATCTATCGAGACTATAGCGAAAGTTGTGGGTAAAGAAAATATTGTCGTTTCTGCAGGAGCCTTTACTGCTTTTAAAATTAAGTTAACGACTTATCATCATAATCCGGATTACACTATAGATAATGGATATGAATATTTTGTTCATAATGTCGGGTTGGTTTTAAAAGAATTAGATATGGTAGTATATCAGTGGAATTCCAGTACAAACAGCACGATCAATTACAGAATAATAATACGCACTGAACTTGTCTCTTATCATTTTGTCCAATAATTAACTTGCAAAACCACTTAATCTACGGCTAAAGCCGGGTAAGCTTTCGCGTTTGGACTTTGTAATAATAAGGGTTTATGATATTCTCGGAAATGAGGTAGCAAGTTTGGCTAATGAAGAAAAACCGGCGAGAAATTATAGTACACAGTTGGCAATAGACAGTAATCCCATTGACAAGCGGGGTAAATTTTTACAGAATGCAGGCGGGAAGTTTTGTGGAGACGAAAAAGAATAATGGGGAAAAGCCGCTCAATTCTATTAATTCACTACTTTAATTTTTCAAGAGTTGCAAAACATCTGTGAGTAATATAAAAGACAGCGCTATGCGGGGGATTTCTTCTCCCTATTGGTCGTAGCAATGACAACAGGATCAGTCATTTGGGCTTTGAAGTAATAACATAAGCGCACTTTACTTATCTAACTGAATAACGCCGAACATAATCCTAATACTGCCATTAGTCAAATAAAACGGGAATATTATTTTACAATAATTATCTTTGGCCATAAAATAATTATTCCAAAGTTTGTAACAATTATTCCATTCATTTCGTCTATTAAGTAAAAAGATGTTAAAGTCTTTACGATACAAAATACTAATTAAGCAGCATAAAAATAGAGTCTACAGTTATTCTTTTTTGATGTTGAGAAACCGGATGGATGCTGATGATATTACTCAAGAAGTTCTAATCCGTATCTGGAAGAATATCGATAGCTTCGACATCAACAGGGCTAAATCGTGGATAATGAGAACTACTCACAATTTATGCTTAGATTATTTGCGGAAACGTCAGTCCTCGACAAAAAAGTTTATTGAAATAGATGAAGAATTTGAAAATAATTTTAAGGAGGAAGATGTGCTAAGTGACCCGGAAATTACCCTCCGGCGGGAAACCGTGAAATTAAAAATTAAGGAAGCAGTTGAGAATCTGCCGGAACAGTTAAAGAGTGTTTTTGTCCTTTACGAATTTGAAGGAATGACATATAAAGATATAAGCGAAATATTAAATATCCCTATAAACAGCGTTAAAGTTTACTTGTTGCGTGCAAGAAAAAAATTACAGTTTGAATTGAAGGAATTTGTTCATGAAGAAGCAATTTGAAATCGACGATAATTATATTGATAAAATTATTTCCGTTGCTTACGGAGATGGAAGTCTGTTTGATAAAATTGAAGTTCATATAAAAGCTTATTTAAATCCTCAGGTAAAGAATATTTTAAATGACTATAAGGCAACAGCAAAAGAGGTTAGAAATGTTTCAAAGGAATATAGATCAACTGAGTCTTTGAAGAATGTCCGGAGTGAAATTGATATCCGGGATAATGCGTTTATCTCTTTAGTATCTAGTTTATACAAAGTCCTTATAATGAAACCGGTGTATTCATCTGCTGCGTTAATAATTATTCTAAGTGTTTCAACTTTCCTTTTATTAAGACAGCCGAAACAGGAACCGACTTATTCAAAAGAGCAGGTTACCCTGGCGGAAACACAGGTTAAAGAATCATTTGTACTGGTAGGAAAAATATTAGCAAAAGCACAAAATAAAATAACTAATGAAGTAATAAGTAATGACGTGGCACGACCTATTCAAAAGAGTACAGCGGTTATTAATAATTTATTTAACGGAGGATAAAATGAAAAACATAATTAAAATATTCTTTGCGATTTTTATTTTTGCAGCATCTGTTTCACTTGCGCAAAATGACAAAGATTATTCAAAAGATCCCGGCTACTTTGATTTTGGAAACCTCTCGCACTTTATTCAAGGCGATAATGTTACCGAAGTTAATATTGACAGTCATTTACTAAACATGATGAACGGATCAACAGGCGACACTAACGATGACCTATCACAACTTGTTCATGGCTTAAAGTTGGTTAAAGTCTATTCATTTGATGTAAAGTTGAAAGAGAAAAAAGAATTGCTAAGCAAAATGGATGAAATGGATGAAAGTCTGACATCAAAAAATTGGGATAGAATTGTAAAAGTGAAAGAACCCGGCGAATACACTTTCGTATATATTAAATCAGCCGGGAATAATAAGGAAATTTCCGGACTCGTTGTGTCTACTTTTGAAAAAGACGGCAAAGCTACTTTTGTAAATATTGTTGGGAATATAAATATGAATGCTATAGGTAAATTAAGCCAAAAGTTTAATATTCCTTCCCTCGATGGAATAGATAACAAGAAGGATAAATAAGATGTACCGGAAGACGGCTTTAATCTTACCCCTAATTTTATTCAGCTTTATTGCTACCGGTTGTTACCAAGTAAATGGGAGTTTTTCAGAAATAAAGAATGAAATTTTATCTTCCATCGGGAGCCACTATAATAGGGACATTGAATTTTCACTCGGTTCAGTTTCAATGTCAATCGTCAGGACTTTTGTAAACCATGATGATGAAGATATGCTAAAAAATATTTCGGGCATTCAGATCGGTATTTATAAAGGAATAACCATTGAACAAAGCAATTATAATTTGTTTCAAAGAATTAATGAAAAGTTAGTGCGTAACGGATGGAAATATTTCGTAAGAGAAACAAACCGCAATGAAATGACCTTAATATATTTTCAGCAAAATAGCGACAAACAAATTTCTTCAATGTTTATAGTATCATTAAACAAAGAAGAACTTTCACTTATTGAATTAAATGGCAAATTAGATAAAGTCATACTTGCTGCGATTAAGGAAAAGGGGACACTAATCAAACAATCAGATATATAATAGTGATTAATATAATCGCCTTTCAAAATTTTGGAAATTTTTAATCTTGCCTATCGGCAGAAAGGTTATGCATTTTAAATTGTTTGAGGAAGAAAAATCACTGATTAGCTTTGGCGGGATTTTTAGTGGATGCGGAGCGAGTGGGAATTTTTGTGAGGTTGAAATTTGTAACTGAGCGGGATTAGGGTTGGGATTATAATATGAGAAATCCCCAATGACAAAAAAAAGCGTTACAGATACCAATGACCGAAAAATTATTATGTGGTAAAATGAAAATTGAAACGGCACAAAGAATTAGCATAAGTTAATAATTGATTCTAAGCAATTAGTTTCTTAATTTATTATGGTTTTAGCTTTTAATAATTAGTAGCGAAGTTTTTAAGTCAAAATTTGTAAAAGACTGAAACAGATGATGCCCTATTCGAGTTGCTAAACTTTTTAACTTCGATAATAACCACATTATTTAATTCTGAGGTGTTATGAAATTTAGATTACTTTTAACGGTTATTTTGGGAATTTTATTTTTATTTATTGGCGAAACTAAAGCACAATGGGTGCAAACTAATGGTCCGTCTGGAACGACGGTTACTTCTTTTGCTGTCAGTAATAACAATCTTTTTGCCGGCACTTACGACGGAGGAGTCTTTCTTTCGACAGATAACGGCACGAGTTGGAGCGCTGTCAATTCGGGTTTGACGAACACTTATGTTGAGACTCTTGCCATCAGCGGCAATAAGCTTTTTGCCGGCACGCATGACGGAGTATATCTTTCGACAAACAACGGTACGAATTGGACGGTTGTTAATAACGGCTTGCCGTCTTATACATCTGTTTACGCATTTGCCGTCACCAACACCGGGACAGGCGGAACAGATCTATTTGCAGGCACTTATGTCGCAGGAGAATTTCTTTCAACAAACAACGGCACGAGTTGGAATGCTGTCAATTCGGGCTTGACGAATGATTATGTGCAGACTCTTGCTGTTAGTCCCACCGGAACAAGCGGATATAATCTCTTTGCCGGCACCAAAGGTGGTATCTTCCTTTCTACAAACAACGGCACAAGTTGGAATGCTGTCAATTCAGGCTTGACGAACAAAGATGTTTTTGCACTTGCTGTCAGTGGCAGTAATCTCTTTGCCGGCACTTATAACGGCGGAGTCTTTCTTTCAACAGACAACGGCACGAGTTGGAATGCTGTCAATTCAGGGTTGACGAACACTTATATAAATGGTTTTGCTATCAGTGGCAATAATCTTTTTACCGGCACTAGTGGCGGAGTCTTTCTTTCGACAAATAACGGCACGAGCTGGACGGAAGTCAATTCGGGTTTGGCGAACAATTATGTTAATGCTTTTGTCATAAGTGGCACTACACTATTTGCCGGCACTAATGGTAACGGAGTATGGCGACGTACTCTATCAGAAATGGTTACCTTGATAAAAGATAAACGGAATGATTTACCGGCCGATTTTTCACTTGCACAGAATTATCCTAATCCATTTAACCCGACAACTACGATAAACTACTTAGTTCCTAAGACAAGTTTGGTAACAATAATGGTTTATGATATTCTGGGTAATGAAGTAGCGAATTTGGTTAATGAAGAAAAACCAGTTGGAAATTATAAAGTAGAATTTAAAGCAAGCAAATTATCAAGCGGTATTTATTTTTACAGAATGCAAGCGGGAAGTTTTGTAGAGACGAAAAAACTAATTTTGATGAAATAAAATTTTGGTTTTAATTACATCAACTTCAAGGCTGTCGATTGACAAAAAACGTTACAGATACCAATGCCCGGGAATATATAGTTTTATTAAAATGAAAATTAAAAATGGCGTATAAATAATTTTACTTGTTTTTAATTTATTCATTCGTTAAGTTATTTTAACTACTATTTTTATTATTTAGCTGTGGGGTTTTAAGGCTTAGATTTATAAAATATTGAAGTAGAAGAGGACCCAGCCTGCTGGCAGGCTTGTCTATCTGGGGGTACCTATCTATATGACTAAATTCTGAACTTTTTTAACCACATAAATAATTAAATAACAGTATAGTACATGTAATGCTCTTACTTAAAAACTGATTGAAATTAAGAAAATAAGTAGCGTTGGCGAGCGGCATATACCTATATGCAATTCGGGTAAAGGGGTTTATCGTCGCTACAAAAATAATCTTTTTGAAATCAGTAAATTTATTACCTATAATGTTTATTATAGGAAACAGTACTTTATTGTAGATACAATAAAGAATTCATAATAAATATAGGTGGGGTTATGTTACTGTTTTATTTTCTTTTCCTATTATTAGCCCTTAGTGTTAGTATTGAATACTACGTAAGGGAAGAAAAAATACCTGCAAATCAGGTAAATGACAGGGCTTTGAAACTTTTCTTCTTGATATTTATTCCATCTGTTGTATTTTCGTTTTTGCTGGATTTATTTGGAGTCTTTACAGGTACGCTTTCTGCACTCCTTGAGATTTTTTTTGCGATTCTTTTATTTTTCGCTATCAGGAAGAAATCTCTTGAGTGGCTCAAGTTACCAAAGAAGGGGGATTTGGTAAATGCCTTATGGAATGGCTCGAAGGTAAAGGGGACATTTACAGGGAAAAAAAATGGGTATCTTATTGTTCAAGACTCTGACGGGCAGGAATACTTTTGCAAAAAAAGATCAGTGTGGAAATCATCCCACAATTGATTTTTTAGTCATCTTACCTGGCGGAGTGGACTATTTGTATAATGCGTATTCCCTTTTAAGAAAGGAGTTATTCATGAAGATTTTTAAGGCGCTCACACCGATAGTTATAATTACAATATTTCTTACCTCTCCGTCATTTGCACAATGGTCATTCGATACTTCCATAACAACCGGAGTTAATTCATCAGGAATTGCCATTACTTCGGATGGAAGTAAATTGGTCGTTACAAATAATACTAACCCCGGATCAGTTAAGATTATTTCTACCTCAAACTATTCTGTTTCCAACATTGATATCAGTTCTATAGAAAACTATCCTAACGCTGTAACTATCGCACCGAATGACTCAACAGCTCTCGTAAACACATTACACAAAACAATATTCATTGATTTATTTAATCATTCAATTAAGGGAGTTTTTACAGCACCTTGTGCGGGTACTACTCTTTATGGAATTGCCGTAACGCCTAACGGTCAAAACGCTGTTTATCCGGATTTAAGCTCAGGTTGTACTCAACAGGGAGTGAGATTAATTGATGCGACAGGTAAAAGTTCCGTGACGTCTTTTATTCCTGTAAATACGTCAGGTGAACTTGAGGGAATTGCAATCACGCCAGACGGAGGTTCGGCAATTGTAACAACATTTAGTTCTGATTCTCCTAAAAAAGTAAACCTACTCACTTCAGAAATTCAAAATATTGCCGGTATATCGTCCGGTTCTTACGGTGTCGCAATCTTGCATAATGGAAATGAGGCGCTCATCTTTGACGGGGATTCGCTTGACCGTGTTTCATTAATAAGTAATTCGGTAACAAATAAAATTTCTTATTTATCCTATAATACCGGCTTTCAAAATATAGCTATTACATCGGATGATAAATACGCTTTTGTAGCAGGTAGTTTTGAGAAGTTAATCATTTCGCTTGCTGATAATTCTGTTATACAAACATTTACTGCAGGTGGAACCAGCATTGCCACAAGTCCAGACGGTTCAATTTTTTACGTAACAGATAGTTATAACGGGACAGTAAGGGTTTATAAAAGACAAATTCCAAGCGAAGTTAAAAATGAGCATAATCCGATACCTTTGGCTTTTCTACTTCAGCAAAATTACCCAAATCCTTTTAACCCCAATACAATAATAAATTATGCAATACCTAAAAAAAGTATTGTAGTAATTAAAGTTTACGATGTATTAGGAAATGAAGTAGCAACTTTGTTAAATGAAGAAAAGAATGCCGGTAACTATAGAGTTGAATTTAATGGGAACAATCTTGCAAGTGGAATTTACTTTTATAGAATTACTACCGGAGATTTTGTAAGTGTTAAGAAGATGTTACTTTTAAAGTAAGTTTAATTTTAATTCATTATTAAGGCTGCCGAATGACAGCTTTTTTTTATGTTTTTAAGTTTAGCAATTTTGGGTAATCAAAACGATCTTAAGTTGTATATGAATGAAAGCAAAAAATATCTGCCGAGTACATTTGTTTTTACATCCTCTATATAAGAGTCGGTGACGTTGTGTTGTATGTTTGTATTCTGGTTTAATATATCATTAGTGGTAAACCTTATTTCGCCACTTTCATTACTGAATATTTTCTTCCCAATACTTAAATTCCACAATAAAATATTTGGCGTATATGCGCTTGTCAAGCCTTTGTTATATTGGTCATTAATATTATTGTCCAAAAAGATACCCCTCCAGAATTCCCAATAAAATCTTATCCCGGTAATTTGAGTAAAATAATTGTTGTTATTATTCCCCTGAACGCTGTTGTTAACATAATTATAGCTGCTGTTGCTTGTTAGAGTAAAATCGACCTTATCGCTTATATTACTTCCTAAAACAAATCCTGCGCCATAGGTGCTGGAATTTGCATAGTTGGTTATGTTATTAATTATTCCAGGTGTCCGGGTATAGCTAGCGTTTATATTAAAATTAAGAATTGATTTCAAAAAGTCTAACGGCAATCCATAGTTCGCAAATGAATGAAGATTTACATATCCGTTTAGGTTTACAGGAAAAGAGATTCTTGTACCTCTGTTTAATTGAATATTATTTAACACGAGGGTGTCTTTTTCTGCAATTATTGCGTTATTCCCGATATAATTTTGCGTAACCGTTGCACCCAATAAAAGGAAGAACGGCATGTGCCTACCATTCATATGAAGATAACGTAAAATAAATGAATGTTTATAATCCTGACCAAGATTAGGATTGCCAATGCTCAACTGTGTTGGGTCTGAATTATTCAATACATTTTGTAATTGATTAATATTTGGATCATCATTATTTGTCCTGTAGAAAATCCGGAGATTGTTTCCTCGAGATATATTATAGCGGAAAAAGAACGACGGTAAAATTGAGTGGAAAGTCCGTTCGATATTTCCTTGTTGTGGGAATGCCTGATTGTTTTCAAGCTGGGCGATATTATAATTAAGATTTAATGAAAAGATTAAATCATTTTCTCTGAAGCGATATCCTGTCCCATAACTTTGATTCCTATAAATTTTTCTTGCAACATTACTTAATGATGTGTCCAGAGGCGAATAAGAATTATTATTTGAAATATCGAAAGCTTTCTGATCACTGTTATCCTGAGAATAATAAAATTTTGAATCAAACTGCAATATGCCGTTATTGCTTACCGGTTCGGTATAAACTATGTTGGTGGAACCACTGTATCCATGCTGCATTAAATGTGAAGTTTGATTTATTGTATCAGAAGTAGTGCTGCCACTATAGAAAAGATCTTCGGCATAAAGTTTATTGTCGCCGGAATTATTATTTACAGAGCCGTTAAAATCAACGGATAAAGTTCTGCCGGCTTTTTCAAATTTATGACGAAACAACAAATCACTACTTGTACTAATGCCGGAAAGATTAGAATTAAACAAATTATTAGTTGAATTCAACTTATCTATGCCGGAAGATGTAATGCCAAAGACATTGCTTACACCATTGTTCTGCTGGGCAGTAAAAGAAGGAGTAAACAAAATAGAATTAGAAGTATCCATTTGATAATTGAGTCTCATGTTAAAACGGTGATTGATATTTGAAGTATTCGATGAATTAGATTCATTATAATTTTGTTCTGAGGAAGACAGGATATAATTTCTATTTGTTGATGATTCGGCATCGTTATTTGTATAATTAAAAAAATAGCTACCTGTTATGTCAATTTTACTTCCCCATTTATCAGAATAATTTAGTCCAAAAGCCTTAGTTGTAATAAGTCCTGAAGTTTGGCTTACAAGGAAGTTGGAAATATTTATACCTCCTGGACCTCCCCCTCCGAAACCGGGACCTCTTCCGCCTCCCGGAGGTCTTTGTCCCCCATTGCCAAGCATGTACATTCTACCGGAACCAGACATAACTCCTAAAATATCTCCTATGGAAAAATTTTGCTGGTTAATATTATTTATTTGTGCAAGAACGGTAATCCTTTGATCACCGTTGAAAATATTTAGTGATCCACCAGTTGTGTATCTCGAATCATTTCCATAACCACCGGTAAATTTTCCGAATGTTCCAGGTTTATGCCGGAATCTTGTAACAAAGTTGATAGTCTTATTTGTATTGCCGTCGTCAAAACCTGTAAACTGCGCCTGGTCGCTCTTCTGATCATAAACCTGCACTTTTTCAATTACTCCGGCTGGAAGATTTTTTAATGCAGCGCTAGGATCACTGCCAAAAAACGGTTTACCATCAACCAACACTTGCGTAACATTTTCACCCTGTGCCTGAACAGTACCATTCTGTATTGTAACACCCGGCATTTTTGTCAAAAGATCTTCGGCAGAAGCATCTTTATTTGTTTTGAATGCGCCAGCATTATATTCGGATGTATCGCCTTTAAGTTCGGCAGGAATAGCATTGGCAGTAATATTAACAGTATTGATCCTAACTCCTACGGGTGATAAATAAATTGTACCAAGATCAACCGCTCTATCCTTTATTTCGATATTCTTGACGTATGTTTTATAGCCTATATAACTAATGGTAAGCAGATATTTCCCGGGAAATAAATAGCCAAACGAAAACCTTCCCTGATTATCGGAGGTCATTCCAAAGACCTTAGAATCGGTATTATGAGTAAGCAAGACATTTGCATTCCCGAGGACTTTTTTATTTGATTGATCCGCAACCTGACCGCTGATAGAAAAGCTTTGAGGGAAAATATTTATGGTATAAAATATTATGAGGTATAGTAAATGTTTTAATTTCATAGATTTTTTTCAAGAAATATTTTACTAATTAGTCAACTTTTATTAGGTGAAGGTTTAATTGGGGTGTTGGAGTATTGGAAGTATTGGAGTATTATTTAATACTACGGATTGATAAAACAATCTATATAGCTTACTAAAAGTCAAAATTTATGCCTCATTTTTATTGAACGCTATTAATAGTATTTAGCAACGGAAAATCTGTAAGCAGTTTTACTTATAAGAATAAGTATCGGCCATTTTGGCCGACTTTTTTTTCTAAAATTTTTAGTTGAGAATTATAGGGTTGGCGGAGGCTTGTCATAGGCCTAGCAGAAATTGGTAAAATTAAGGCAAAAACGGGGTGAAAAAAACTTAGTTCGGACAAAATGGCCGACTGCCGGGAGCTAACGGTAAAACGCAAAAATTTCACACTGTTTTCAAGACAGTATTTCACACCATTTCAATTTCGTGTAAAGTATCACGAAGCTTCTGAACTGCAGGATCATCCATATATTCATCAAAAGTCATCTTCTTATCAACCATTCCGTTAGGAGTGATTTCAATTATTCTATTTGCAATAGTTTGAATAAATTGATGATCATGCGAAACAAATAAGACTGTCCCGGTAAAATTTATCAAGCCGTTATTTAAGGCGGTTATCGCTTCAAGATCGAGATGGTTAGTCGGCTCATCAAGAATTAGAAAATTTGCTCCGCTCAACATCATTCTTGCAATCATACAGCGTACTTTTTCTCCTCCGGAGAGTACATTTGCCTTCTTCAAGGATTCATCACCGGAGAAGAGCATTCTACCTAAAAATCCTCTTATAAATGTTTCATCTTTTTCTTTTGAGTACTGGCGCAGCCAATCGATTAAGTTTAAATCAACATTAAAGTAAGATGAATTTTCCTTAGGGAAATAAGATTGTACCGTAGTTACTCCCCATTCGCATTCTCCGGCGTCAGGTTTAATTTCTTCCATCAAAACTTTAAATAAAGTTGTTTTGGAATGATCGTGTGAGCCAACGAAAGCAATTTTGTCTCCGCGGTCTACTTTGAAAGAGAGATCACGAAATACATCTTCACCTTCCAGCGATTTGGAAATATTTTTAATTTCGACAACATTATCGCCCGGAAGTCTTTCCGGCTTAAAATTAATGTAGGGCATTTTTCTTGATGAAGGTTTTATCTCATCAATAGTTAATTTTTCCAGAAGTTTTTTTCTTGAAGTAGCTTGTTTAGATTTTGAAGCGTTGGCGCTAAACCTTGCAATAAATTCCTGAAGTTCTTTCATTTTTAACTCAGTTTTTTTATTAGCATCTTTTGCTTGTTGAGAGGCAAGCTGGCTTGACTCCAGCCAGAAATCATAATTACCTGTAAAGATGGTTATTTTTCCATAATCGATATCAGCTATGTGAGTACAAACGTTATTCAGAAAGTGCCTGTCGTGGGAAACAACAATAACGGTATTTTTGAAGTTGATTAAAAACTCTTCAAGCCAATTGATTGAGTGAATATCAAGATGATTAGTCGGTTCATCCAATAAAAGGATATCGGGATTACCAAAAAGCGCCTGAGCCAGCAGTACTTTTACTTTTTCATTGCCGGTAAGTTCAGCCATTTTTTTATTGTGTAGGTCATTTTTAATACCGAGCGCAACAAGGAGAGAAGATGCTTCAGCTTCTGCTTCCCAACCGTTAAGCTCTGCAAATTCCCCTTCAAGTACGGAAGCTTGTATCCCATCTTCATCAGAGAAATCGGGCTTTAAATATAAAGCATCTTTTTCTTCCATTATTTGGAATAGTTTTTTATGCCCCGCAATTACAGTTTTTAATACTTCAATCTCATCGAACTCAAACTGATTTTGTTTAAGTACTGCGAGCCTTTGTCCCGGGGTAATAATCACGTCGCCTGAAGCAGGGTCAATTTCATTTGCTAAAATTTTTAGAAAAGTTGATTTGCCCGCTCCGTTTGCTCCAATAATTCCGTAACAGTTACCGGGAGTAAATTTTATATTAACTTCTTCAAACAGAACACGCTTACCGTATCTTAAACTAATATTACTTGTGCTAAGCATAACCGAATAATTTCCTTTGCATTATAATTCTTAAAAAGAGAGGGGCAAATATAAGAATAATTTAGCGATTTTATAGGATTTAAGTCATAGCGCGGCGGACTCAATCCCCCGATAGGTGGAAGAAATCTCCAGGTAAATATGAGTGACAGTGCTATATAGGGGATTTCTCCCCACAAACCCCGCAAACGGGGTAAACGGGACAGGCACCGGCGGACTCCTTCGAAATGACAAAGAGGAATTCAATTCATCTTGTAAATAAACGCAACACCATTATCTGTAATTAGAGATAATAAATAGGCTTAAAGGATCCTCCCGGTAAAAGCAGAAATCTCAAGTACAATAATTGCCCAAGGCAAGGCAGTAATATTAAAAGTTGAATTATAAATTTTCCTGACAAGTAAGTAAAGATTTAAGTACTAATCATTTAGAATTCGTTTACAAAGGTTTTGGCTAAGTTTTTTGTCGAGATCATTATTGCAGTTTAGATTTATGTCGCAAATCATAAATCTGATGCTGCTATTCCAAAGCATACAGTCAAAGCAAAAAATTAGCTATATTTACACAGGAAATAATGATTTCCCTTGCTACTTTACATAACCTTGATTGGCGGGGAATCAATCTTTATATTTATCTAAAATATTTAATAGGAAATCTTGTTTTAGTATTAAACAAAAAATAGGTGATACCATGGAAGGAAATTTTTCAGATAGACTGCAGGATGTAATTAGACTAAGCCGTGAGGAAGCACTCAGGCTTGGACATGATTATATCGGAACGGAGCATCTATTATTGGGAATTATTCGAGAAGGACAAGGTGTCGCCGTCAGAATTCTCAGAAATCTTGACTGCGACTTAATGAAACTTAAAAAAGCTATTGAAGATACTGTTCGTACTTCCGGGGGAACTTTAACAATCGGAAATATTCCGTTAACCAAGCAAGCAGAAAAAGTTTTAAAGATTACCCAGATCGAGTCAAAAATATATAAGGCAGACGTTATCGGTACGGAGCATCTTCTACTTTCGCTTTTAAGAGATGAAGACAACATTGCTACGCAGATTCTTCATCAATTCAATGTGACATACGATGCCGCACGCTCTGAGCTTAATGCAATGTTGACCATTAAAAATCCTAAAGATGCGGGTGCAACGGTTCCTCCTCCGGATAAAAAAATCGAGCGGACAAAAACTCCGGTACTTGATAATTTTGGAAGAGACTTAACAAAACTTGGAAATGAAGACAAGTTGGATCCGGTTGTAGGTAGAGAAAAAGAAATTGAAAGAGTAGCTCAGATATTAAGCAGGCGAAAGAAGAACAATCCAGTTTTAATCGGAGAGCCGGGCGTTGGTAAAACAGCAATAGCCGAAGGTCTTGCATTAAGAATCATTCAAAGAAAAGTTCCGAGAATTTTGCAGGACAAGAGGGTCGTAACGTTGGACCTAGCGGGATTGGTAGCGGGCACAAAATACCGGGGTCAATTTGAAGAAAGAATGAAAGCATTGATGAACGAGCTTGAAAAGGCAAAGGAAGTAATTCTTTTTATTGATGAACTTCATACGATAGTCGGAGCAGGCGGGGCATCCGGTTCACTTGATGCTTCAAACATGTTCAAGCCGGCATTAGCTCGAGGAGACATACAATGTATAGGGGCGACAACGCTTGATGAATATAGAAAGTACATTGAGACAGACGGAGCTTTAGACAGACGATTTCAAAAAGTAATGGTTGAGCCTCCAAGTTATGATGAGACAATTCAAATTTTAGATAACATAAAGTTCAAATATGAAGAACATCATCATGTAAAATATTCAAAACAAGCAATTGACGCTGCTGTAAAGCTTAGCAACCGGTACATAACCGATAGGCATCTTCCTGACAAAGCAATTGACGTAATTGATGAAGCAGGTTCAAGAGTACACATGGGAAACTTTGAAGTGCCACAGGACATTTTGAATCTTGAAGAAGATATCGAGAAAGTACGTCAGGAAAAGGCTTCGGTAGTAAAAAAGCAGGATTATGAAGAAGCTGCGCGATTAAGAGACAAAGAAAGAAATCTCCAATCCGATCTTGAGATTGCTAAACGAGAATGGGAAACAAAGACAAAAGATATAGTCCACGATGTAAGCGAAGATGACATTGCCACTGTAGTTGCTATGATGACGGGTATCCCTGTAAACCGGGTTGCGCAAACCGAATCCGAAAAATTATTAAAGATGGAAAAATCGCTAAAAGAAAGGATTGTTGGTCAGGACGAAGCCGTTTCCAAGCTAACAAAAGCAATTAGAAGAACTAGAGCCGGATTAAAAAGAGCAAACAGACCAATCGGAAGTTTTATTTTTCTTGGTCCCACGGGTGTCGGAAAAACAGAGTTGTGCAAAGTGCTTGCACATTATTTATTCGATTCAGACAATGCTTTGATAAGAATTGATATGAGCGAATATATGGAAAAGTTTTCACTGTCGCGGCTTGTCGGAGCGCCTCCCGGATATGTAGGATATGAAGAAGGCGGACAGCTAACGGAAAAAGTACGCCGTAGACCATACTCTGTAGTTCTATTCGACGAAATAGAAAAAGCACATCCGGATATTTTCAGCATTCTTTTGCAGGTACTTGATGACGGAGTGCTTACAGACAGCCTTGGAAGGAAGGTTGATTTCAGAAATGCAATTATCATAATGACAACCAACATCGGAGCGCGTGATATAAAAAATATAGGTTCATTTGGCTTCGGAGGCGAAAACGAGGCGGATAAATATTCCAGTCTTAAGAATACAGTTGAAGATGCAATGAAAAAATTATTCAATCCGGAATTTTTAAACCGTGTTGACGAAACTATTGTATTTAGAAATTTAGAGAAGTCAGATATTCTTAAAATTATTGACATCGAGCTTAAAGACTTATATTACAATATGCATGAGAATAAATTGGAATTGCAGATGGAGGATTCCGCCAAAAATTTTCTTGTAGATAAAGGTTTTGATCAGAAATACGGCGCTAGACCTTTACGACGAGCAATTCAAAAATATGTTGAAGATATGATCGCCGAAGAGATACTTCGCGGCTCATTTAAGGAAGGTTCCAAAATTATAGCCAAGCATTTTGAAAACACTGATGAATTAGTATTCATTGAAGATGACAGCGCTTTGGACTCTCCGCATGAGGAAAAAGAAAAAAGCGACACAACAGAATCGTAGCTCTTGGATGATTTGTGAAACAATAAATTAAAAAGCGTATTAACTTTATTTGATACGCTTTTTTTTCGTTAAACATTTAATCACGGAGGAACTATGGTAACACTGACGAGGGTTGAAATAGATGAAAATCTAAAATCTTTAAGCGGGTGGATTTTTTCTGAAAATAAAATTGAAAAGGAATTTAAGTTGAAGGATTTTAGCGGCGCTCTTGATTTTGTAAACAAGATAGGCATTGAAGCTGAAAAGATGGATCATCATCCTGATATATTAATTCATTCATGGAATAAAGTAAAGATATTTCTTTCAACACACAGCGCGGGCGGTGTTACTGCGAACGATTTTAATCTTGCAAATAAAATTGAAATTATTGCCGGATGACAAATAGACTTGAAGCTCTTTTGAATTTATTGAATCAGAATCCTAACGATTCATTTACAAGATATGGAATTGCGCTTGAGTATGTTGCTAAAAAAGATTTTATTAATGCCGAGAAATATTTTAAGACGCTATTAGAATCTGACCCAAATTATGTACCTGCTTATATGCAGTATGCCATTCTTAAATCAAATCAGAATAATATTGAAGAAGCAAAATATTTATTTAATAAAGGAATCATAAAAGCGAGAGAAGCGGGTGACAAACGCGCTGCTTCGGAAATGGAGGAATTTTTAGATGAACTATAACGAAGAAGAAATTTTTCAACTATTTAAGAAAACAGAAGCATTGCTTGAAGGTCATTTTTTGCTGACTTCCGGGCGGCACAGCAATGTTTATTTCCAATGCGCTAAAGTTTTGCAGTATCCAAAATACAACGAATTATTAAGTTCGATTATTGCAAGTTATTTTAAGTCTTTTGAAATTGATACGGTAATTGCGCCGGCTATCGGCGGGATTGTAGTTGGTCAAGAAGTCGCACGCCAGTTAAATAAGAAATTTATATTTGCAGAACGTGAAGATAAAGCTTTATTGCTTCGAAGAGGATTCTCACTTAAAGAAGGAGAGAAAGTTTTAATATGCGAAGATGTTGTTACAACCGGAGGTTCAGTATTTGAAGTAATCGACATTGTAAAAAATAATAACGCAATTGTTCAAGGAGTGGGTTTTATAGTTGACCGAAGCAACGGAAAAGTAAATTTTAGATTTCCGCAAACTAGTGCGATGAAAATTGATGCAATATCTTTTCCGGCTGATGAATGCGCACTATGCAAGAAAGGCATTCCGTTGATTAAGCCCGGTTCAAAAAAAATATTGTAATAAACAAATGCTTGAACAAATTTTATATGGGAATTATGGATCAAAAAGGATTACACAAAACAGTTGAAGCAATTGCATCTCAAAAATTCTCATCCGAAAAAGAGATGCTAGTTTCAGTGCTTAACCAGATAATTGAACATGAAAATATCAAAGTAACCGGTGGAAGAATATGGCAGCTTGATGCTATAGAGGGAGATTATATTTTGCTCTATCAAACCGGCAGCCTTGAAAAAATTGATCCTATGTTCCGCGTTAAAATTACGGATTACCCTTTATTTGATTTGATTGCCAAAGAAAGGACTATTCTAGGAAATGAAACTAATGAATTTTTACGGGGCATAGGTATATTCCAATATTCCGCTTCGGGTGTGGGTTCAAAGATTCGTGTTAATGGAAAATTGTATTATGAATATTTACTAGCGTTGAATTCGGAACAAATTAATGAAGACTTACGTTTAACGCTGAATATAATTGCGACGGCACTTACTTCGCAAATAAATCAGATAAGATCTTTGCATCGTGCTAATACATTGAGAGCAGACATAGACAAAGCACGCGAACTTCAAAAGAGTATTTTACCGGAGCATGAATATTATTTTCATAATTATGTATTGTTCGGAATAACCGACCCTGCAGAAATAGTTGGAGGTGATTTTTTCGATTATCTTGAAATCGGGAAAGACAAGAATTTACTCGGTGTCACTGTGGGAGATGCTGCCAGTAAAGGTGTAAGCGCTGCAGCCGAGGCAATGTATATCTCAGGTGCGTTAAGGATGGCATGTAACTTTGAAATCAAAATGGCTTTGCTGATGAAGCGAATGAACTCACTCGTTAATAAGATATTTGCAGATGATAAATTCGCATCTCTTTTTTACGGTGAATTATCCACAGACCAAAGCGGGTTATTTCTTTATGCCAATGCTGGTCATAATCCACCGATGTTTTTACGACACGATTCGGAAGAAATTATTTACTTAAATCCAACCGGTCCAGTTTTAGGACCAACTCCAAATGCAAAATACACTATTGAAAATATAAATTTTCAATTGGGAGATGTTTTACTGATTTTTTCCGATGGTGTAGTTGACTCCACAAACAGTACTTTTGAAGGGTATGGCGAAAAAAGGATCAGCGACATTTTACAGCAAAACAAACATTTATCGCCAAAGGAAATCACTTATAAGATTTTAGATGCTCTAATTTCTTTTTCTAATAACGGTAGTTACAGTGATGATAAAACTTTAGTCGTAATTAAAAGAATAAAATAATTTAAGCCTAGCGTGCAAAACCTTGCCTACCTGATGCCAGTCGCAAGGTTATTGAAAAAACAAAGATATAAACGCAAATAGGATAAAATTCTTCGCAGCAAAAAAGCGAAAATGTTTTTTCATAAATATTATCATTTATTAGTTTGGAATAAATATAATGGGTAGCAAGATGATTAAGTCAATAAATCCAGCAACAGATGAAGAGATAAAATCATATCAGGTAATGGATGAAATCGAAATTGCAAAAATAATTTCATTATCGAATTCAGATTTTCTAAGTTGGAAAGAAACTGGTTTTTCAGAACGTACGTTAAAGATGAAAAGAACCGCAGAAATTTTACGGCAGAAAAGAGATTCGCTTGGCAAGTTAATGACATTAGAAATGGGTAAACCAATTCTTCAATCAAAATCTGAAATAGAAAAGTGCGCATGGGTTTGCGATTACTTTGCAGATAATGCAGAAAGATTTTTATCGGATGAAGTTATAGCCACAGAGGCATCAAAAAGCTTTGTTACGTTTCGGCCTTTGGGAGTATTGTTAGCAGTGATGCCCTGGAATTTTCCTTTCTGGCAAGTATTTCGTTTTGCAGCACCAAATTTAATGGCAGGAAATGCATGCATTTTAAAGCATTCTTCAAATGTAACCGGATGCGCTTTAGCTATAGAAGAAATTTTTAGAGAAGCAGGCTTCCCGGAAAATATTTTTAGGACTTTAATCGTACCTTCCAAAAGGATCAAAGAGATAATAGAGAATAAAAATATACGCGCAGTTACAATTACCGGCAGTGTTGTAGCTGGTAAATCAGTTGCAGGATTAGCTGGTTCTGTACTAAAGAAAACAGTTCTGGAATTAGGCGGAAGCGATCCCTATTTAATTCTTAAAGATGCTGACCTTGAACAAGCTTCTGGGGCATGCGTCGTATCGCGCCTAATAAACGGAGGTCAAAGCTGCATTGCCGCAAAAAGATTTATTGTGGTAGAAGATGTTTATAAAGAATTTGAAAGGCTTTTTCTTCAAAAGATGGAAAAAAGGAAGATGGGCAATCCACTTGATACAGCAAATGATTTGGGACCTCAAGCACGTACTGACCTGCGCGACGAATTGCATGAACAAGTACAAAAAAGCATCCGCCTCGGCGCTAAACTTTTACTTGGCGGATATATTCCTGATATGAAAGGCTCTTACTATCCTCCGACTGTTCTTGCCGATGTTAGACCAGGAATGCCTGCTTATGATGAGGAACTTTTCGGACCGGTTGCCGCGTTGATCCGCGTAAAAAATGAAGAAGAAGGAATTAGAACTGCTAATGATTCAAACTTCGGTTTGGGTGCAGCAGTTTTCACATCCGACATAAAGCGGGGGGAAATAATAGCTAAAGAAAGAATTAATTCAGGCAGTTGTTTTGTCAATGAATTTGTAAAATCAGATCCACGACTTCCATTCGGAGGGATCAATGAATCCGGTTACGGCAGAGAGCTATCTGCAATTGGAATAAAAGAGTTTGTAAATATTAAAACGGTTTATTTAAAATGATTTTAATATTTAGATTTTGGAGACGTCAAGAGAATTGAAAAACTATAAATTATTAATTCAATATGACGGAACAAATTATTCGGGCTGGCAAATACAGAGAAATGCCGAGACCGTTCAACAAAAAATATCCGATTCGATAAAAACTATTTTGAGGGAGGAAGTCAATTTAATTGGTTCCGGCAGAACCGATTCCGGAGTTCATGCATTAGGACAAATTGCGAATTTCCGGTCAAAGCAGGAAATTGATCTATATAGATTCAGGCATTCACTTAATTCAGTCCTGCCGTTCGATATTTCTATATTACAAATTGAAAAAACTGATGAACTTTTCCATGCGAGGTTTGATGCAAAAAAGAGAAATTATATCTATTTAATTTCGAAATTCAAATCCCCTTTTTATAATCGATATTCTTTCTTCTATCACAATAAAATCGATTGTGAACGATTAAATCTATTTAGTAAAGTATTAATACGTAAAGCAGATTTTTCTTCTTTTTCAAGAAAGGACAGCGAAACTGAAAACAAAGTTTGCAATATTTACAGCGCCGGTTGGAAAGAATTAAAAGAACTAATAATTTTTAAAATCGAAGCCGATAGATTTTTACATGGAATGGTTAGAACAGTTATAGGTACTCTTTTAAGTGCATTAAAAAATAACTTTGATGAAAAATATATCGATGATATTATTTTGAAAACAGACAGGGAGTCTGCCGGCGAAGCGGTTCCGGCGAAAGGTTTATTTCTTTTTAAGGTAAAATATTAATATGATAGACTTCAATTCAAAAACTGTGTTAATAACAGGCGGTTCAAGAGGAATCGGCGCTGCATGTGTAAAACTTTTTGCAAATGCAAATGCTGATGTTGCCTTCACATATTCATCAAACCAAACTGCCGCAAAAAAATTGGCTAGTGAATTTTCTAAAACAAAAAAGATTAAACATTACATGGTGGATTTAAATTCCGCTACTGAAATTGAAGAATGTACGCAAAAAATAATTTCTGATTTCGGCATGATAGATATTCTTATAAACAACGCCGGTATTTGGAAATATGGCAAAGCCGATGAATTGACACTCGAAGAATGGGAAGAAACTATTCGTATAAATCTCACGGGAACTTTCTTATTTACAAAAGCAGTGATTCCCACTATGAAAAAAAATAGATTCGGCAGAATTATTAATATTAGCTCAACAGCAGGACAAAGAGGTGAACCTTTTTACTCTCACTATGCATCATCGAAAGGAGGAGTTATTGCATTAACAAAATCCTTAGCAGCAGAGCTGGGTGAATATAATATAAACGTAAATTGTGTAGCTCCCGGTTGGGTTATTACTGATATGAGCGCGGGTGTTTTTTCAGACTCAGAGTATAAAGAAAAAGTAAGAAATGATATTCCCGTCAAAAGAATTGCCACTGCCGAGGATATTGCGGGACCGGTTTTATTTCTTGCTTCTGACTTAGCCCGGCATATAAACGGCGAAATATTAAATGTTAACGGCGGTTCGGTTTTATGCGGGTAAAATTTTTACAACTAAAAAGAAGGAAAAGATAATGGAATTCTTAGCACAACTTCACCCAAAGATTGTTCATTTCCCGATTGCTCTTTTATCAACTTATGTACTGCTTGAAATAATCGGAGTTGTTTTCAAGAGAGATTTTTTTTCAAAGGCAGCTCATTTAATACTATTGCTGGGAGTACTTGGCGCGCTTGCCGCTGTTTTTACCGGTAATCAAGCAGAAGATGTCGCACATTTGTGGCTAAAACAGGGCGCAAAAATTAACGTTGATGCGATTGAAAATCATTCGACTTATGCAAATATAACCCTTTGGTTTTTTGCGGGACTTCTTGTACTCAGAACCTTTGTTGTGCTGAATAAAAAATTTACCGGATATATAAAATATATTTTTGTTGTGTTAGCATTGACCGGATTTCTTTTTATCTATCAAACTGGTAAATTGGGCGGAAAATTAGTATATGATTACGGCACAGGGACTCAACTGAAGAAAATGGAAATTAAAAAGTAGCTGCTGTGGAAAAGAAAAATCTGTTTTGGTTGATTGCAGCAATAGCACTCACTAATGCCGCGGGTATTCTATTGAGAATTTTTAATTTAGATACTTTCATTATTCTTGCAGGATTTCGTTTTCATATAAGTCTTTTCCTGCCTTTCATAATTGTTTTTAAGAAAAGACATTTTGCAACTTTGAAGGAAGCTTTTGCCCATCCAAAATATAACAAAACTTTTCCTCAGTTAGTCTGGATATTCTTACCGCTTATAATATCTCTGTTGTTACTTTATTTGAGCGGGCGTTTAGAGATAAATGATCCGGATTATTTTTATGAATTCGGTTTATCTTCAATAGTGGATTTCCCGATTTATCTAATATGGAATTTACCTCAGCTTTTACTGCTTGCTTCTTTTCTAATTATTGCTGCCGGAAGTAGAGACGAGGATTTTTGGAAACCGTCGATCATATTTGTTCTCTTATTTGCTTTTGAATTTATTCCAGCGGGAAAAAGTAAAATAGCTTTTCTAAATCTTCTTGTCCTTTTATTTGCGGGGGTTTCTGCCGGGCTTTTGATAAAGTACTTCCAAAATATTTATTGGTTTGCAATTATTTTCTTTACACTTTTCTGGGAATGCCTGCTTGCCTTCGGAAGCGCTTCAAGGACTATGATTAACCTACTTTTTGCTGCACGCTACCAAGCTTGGGATGGATTCTTCATCGTAGCAGAAAAATTTTCTCCATACATTTTGGTTTTTCACATTTTTATTGCAACATTGTTAATTTTATCTACGGTTGTGATTATAAAGCAAAATAAAGCATAAATAATTTTAGTAGAAGTTGAATTTTCGTATTTTTCATTCAACAAAAATTGTTTGTAATGAAAAGAATTTTTACCCTTTTTTTAATTGTTTTACCGTCATTTTTATTTGCGCAAAAAGGTCCAGTAGATAAGGCAAGAGGTATATTTATTGCTTTCGGGGTAGGACCAAGATTGCCTTTAAACTATTTTGCAAATTCTACGGATTTGGGCTATGGTTTTAACATAGAAATTTCTTATACAGATAACGAATATCTTCCGGTTTTCCTTTTTGGAAAGATCGGATTTGATCAGTATCCGGGTTCGCAATCATTTTATGAGACTTCCGATTACTCAAACTATTCAACCAATGCATTACCTTTAGCAGTAGGTGCCCGATATTATTTTCCACCGCTTATTAAAAGTATCGTTTTACTAATGCCGGTTGTTGAAGCGTCTGCTGATTATGCTTATTACCAAAAACTTCATCAATTTAAGCTGGCAACGGGTAAAAGCAATTATCTTGAAAACACTTCTAAGTTTGGCTTTAGTACCGGAGTCGGAGTATCTATGTTCATGTTAGAGATTCTTGCTTCATATAATTATTTTCAGACCAATCAATTTATTTCTGTTGACTTAAGAGTAAGACTTCCATTATATATTAACTTATAGGGAAATTATGTTTAAAAATTTATTATATAATCTTAAGGGGAAAGTGGCAATTGTGACAATCAATCGTCCGGACAAAATGAATGCCTTAAATTCCGAAACACTGGACGAGCTAAAATCTCTTTTTTTAAGAATAAAAGAGGATGAAAATATTTTTGTAGTGATTGTAACTGGCAGCGGAGAAAGGGCCTTTGTTGCCGGCGCCGACATTTCAGAGTTAAATAAGCTTGACGTAATTAGCGGCAAAGAATTTTCTGAAAAAGGTCACGAAGTTTTTAATCTCATAGAAGATCTGGGAAAACCCGTTATTGCAGCCGTAAATGGATTTGCATTAGGAGGAGGGTGCGAACTTGCGCTTGCATGTCACATCCGACTTGCTTCGGAGAATGCAAAGTTCGGTCAACCAGAAGTTAATTTAGGAATTATTCCCGGTTACGGTGGTACACAAAGACTAACACGATTAATAAACACAGGACGCGCAGCGGAAATTATTTTAACCGGTACTAATTTTGATGCTAACGAAGCATACAGAATCGGTTTGGTAAATAAAATCTTTCCACAGACCGAATTAATTGCAAAAGCAATAGATTTAGCAACCGGTATTGCATCTAAAGGACAAAATGCAATTCGTTATTCATTAAAAGCGATTCGAAGAGTAAATGAGATTTCACTTCAAGACGGATTGAATTATGAAATAAGTTTGTTTGCACTATCATGCGGTACAGAAGATTTCAAGGAAGGGACTAAAGCTTTTCTTGAAAAAAGAAAACCGGATTTTCGAAACAAATAATATTTTAGCATAAACTAATATCCTTTAAATGAATATTTCAATTGATAAAAATAAATTGACCGGCTATTTATTTGCTATTGCAATTTTCCTTTTAGCCGCTAACCTAATTGTTGCAAAAATATATAAAAGCACAATCACACAGCATCAAGCTGATGAGATAGGTGATGCTGCAATAAACAAGAAATTCCTTAAAGCTGTTTTTGATTTCGGTTTACAAAAATCATGGGTAAAGCAAAAAAGGATTTCAGACTACAGCAATGATTCCCTTTTAAGTTCGTATTCAATTGAAGTCCCGAAAGACCTTCCAATTGCAGAAATTTTGCAGGAGATTTATTCTTCGTTCTATTATGAAAATGTTCAAATGATTTGTAATGAAAAAACAATTGGAGGTAAAAATATTTTAAATATTTATTCGAATGATAAGTTAAAACTTAAAGCTACATTTAACTATGATTCAGATATTCGGAGAGATGGCGGCATCATTGGGATGATTATAACGGGGCTGGAAAATTTGAGCGAAAGTAAAATTGCCAAGATAATTATGGCACCGGAAATATTTACAGCCGCTTTAGTCCCTTCAAAAAAAACAGCCGAACTTGCCGACTCACTAATTTCCAACCGGAAGCAATATGATGTGCTGATCAATGATAACATTAAAGAAATGAATTTTAAATTGAACGAACATTTTCCGGAAGACCGTTTGGGCAACGCTATTAGAGCCATTATAGGTGCTTTCCCGGATGCTCAGATTTATATTATTGACGACAACAGTAATCTTTATTCTTCTAAAGCTTATTCTTTCATTAAAAAAGAGTTAGCTAAACGGAACATAGAAATAGTTTTAGAAAGTTCCATTGCTCATTTGAGAAGCGGCAGCGATCAACAAATAGAGAATAGTTTTCGCTCAATTGCGCATCAGTCTGACGGGGGCAAACAAATTTTTATGGAGGTACCGGCAGATTATTATTTTACCATTAAACCGGATGTTTCGGCATTAATAAAGATCGGGTACAAATTTATTAGCTTCATAAGACCACCTCAATAAAGGTTAGTGCCTTCCGAAAACTTTTATACACTATTAGCTAACAAGCTTCATAATAATCATCAGCGAGCTTATTGAAATTATCGTCCATAAAATTACTCCCTGGATAAGTGGTTTTACGCCGACGGATTTAAGAACAGTTTTTGAAAGCCCTGCGCCGATTAAAAATAAAGTAACAGTCAAACCAACCGTAGATGCCTTAACCAGATATGGAGAAACCTCAGCTACAGGCAAGATATAAGTTCTGACAATGGAAGCAAGGATGAACAGAAAAATAAAATAAGGGATCGATATTTTCTTTGAATTCCCTTTAAATAAAAATGAAGTGAGAAAAGCCACAGGAACAATCCACAATGCACGCGCAAGCTTAACGGTGGTAGCAGTTTGTAAAGCTACCTTTCCATATTTTGCAGCAGCTCCAACAACTGAGCTTGTATCATGGATTGCAATACCTGCCCAAAATCCAAATTGAGTTTGTGAAAGATTTAGCCAATGACCAATTACCGGGAAAATAAATAATGCAATTGAATTGAGAATAAAGACAGTTCCTAAGGCAACTGACATTTCTTGATCATTTGCATTTAATATCGGTCCAACCGCTGCAATTGCACTGCCGCCACATATTGCGGTTCCGGATGCAATTAAGTGTGAAGTTTTTTTATGGATTTTTAGCGATTTACCGATTATGAATCCAAGCCCAAGCGTGCCGAAAATAGAAATAATTGTAAACATTATTCCTTCTTTGCCGACTTTCATTACAGTACCGAGATTCATTCCAAATCCTAAACCAACTACCGACGCCTGCAATAATATTTTTGTCGCTTTATGATTTAAATGAAGATAAGGATGCCCAATAGTTAATGCAATTACTAATCCAACGGCTAATGCTATTGGCGGCGAAGCAAACGGCGAGATACAAAAGATTAAACCAAGAATAAATATTACCTCGCGGGTAGAAATATTCTTAAAAGAAAAATTTTTATTTGAGGATTGGGTTACAATTTCTTTATCGGGAATCGCATTCATTTTAAACCTTTAGATATTTGAAATAAGAAATAACCGTAAACCTATGCGTGCTGAGGCAGGCATCAAAATCAAAAAATGTTATTTCAAATTACTTTTGGTTATAATGATTTTTGGCGATCTGAATAAACTTTGAGGTAGCACTTAAAGTTTGCGCGCCATGGAGGCGTATAAATTCAAAATTCCGTTTTATTTGAAGGTCCTTGATTTTTAAAACCTTTAGTACACCTTCATTCAATTCTTTCTCTATTGCCCGTATTGAAATAAATCCGATACATTCGTCAGACTCCAGATATAGTTTTATTGCTTCAGTGCTTCCCAAAAACATCACAATATTTAAGGATGATATTTTGACTTTTTTATTTTTCAGTGCATGTTCAAAAACTTCGAGAGTACCGGAGCCGCGTTCACGAAGAATAAGAGGGAGTCGGATAAGTTCTTTAAGAGCGACTTCATTTTTATTGACAAGCTTATTATTAAAACTAGTAGCAGCAACTAATTCATCTGAAATGAAGTGAGTGTATTTTAAGTCCTTATTTTTAATTTTTCCTTCAACGATTCCGAGATCGATTTCTCCTTTAAGCAAAGCATCGGCAATCCTTTCGCTATTGCCGGATAGAAGCGATAGTTTAATATTCGGGAATTTTTTGTTGAATTTAGACAGCACAGGGGCGATTACGTATTGAGCAATTGTAGTGCTTGCTCCAAGACGAAGTGAGCCGGTTTGTTCTTCCTTAAATAGATTTAAATTGCTCTCTAATTTTAATTGCAGGTTAAATATTTCCTCTGAATAGTCTAGTAATACTTTACCGGCGGAAGTTAAATAAATCCTATTTCCCCTCCTTACAAATAATCTAAGCCCGAATTCATTTTCAAGCGCTTGGATATTTTTTGAAATTGCAGGTTGACTTATATAAAGTTCGCTAGCGGCTTTGGTAAAACTTAAATTCTTTGCTACCGATCTGAAGACTTTAAGCCTAAAACTTTCCATAATTGTTCAATAATTCTAATTTAATTTATTCTTTAAGGTAAACATACTTAAAGAGTGATTACTAAGAAACATTTCTTTTTAAACTATTTCTATAAAATTTGAGAGTCATAAGGACAAAAATAAAATTAGGAAAATAATAGTTGCTCTTTGAATATAGATTCGATAAATTAACTAAAAACAAAAGGAAGGCATCATGTCAAAAACACAATTTATGACACTCGCCCGACACATAATCGAAGGCGAAAAAAGGCATCCTGAAGCAACCGGGGAATTATCAAGGCTACTATCCGATCTCTCTCTAGCTGCAAAAATAATTTCATTGGAAGTGAACAAAGCGGGGCTCGTAGATATTCTTGGATTCACCGGCGGTAATAATGTTCACGGTGAACAAGTTAAAAAGCTTGATATGTTTGCTCATGATATCCTGATACGAGCGATGGATCATGGCGGACATTTTTGCGTAATGGCATCTGAAGAGGAAGAAAATATTATCCACATTCCCGCTAGGCATAAAATTGGGAAATACGTCCTTCTCTTTGATCCACTTGATGGCTCATCAAATATAGACGTAAATATAAGCATCGGTACAATTTTTTCAATTTACAAAAGAGTTACACCAGATGGCATGCCAGGCACACTAGAAGATTGTCTTCAGCAAGGACTAAATCAAGTAGCAGCAGGTTATATTGTATACGGTTCAAGCACAATTTTAGTATATACAACAGGCGAGGGAGTTCACGGCTTTACTCTGGATCCTTCTTTTGGAGAATTTTTACTTTCACATGATAATATTAAGATTCCTAAAAAGTCGCACATTTACAGCATTAATGAAGGAAATTATTTGTACTGGCATCCGGGATTAAAGAAATATATTAAATATCTTCAGGAAGAAGACGAGAAAACTGAGCGTCCTTATTCATCGCGCTATGTAGGTTCGATGGTTGCAGACATTCATCGCAATCTTTTATACGGAGGAATATTTATGTACCCAGCTGATCACCGTCATACTAATGGGAAATTAAGGTTGATGTATGAATGCAACCCGATGTCAATGATAATTGAAACTGCAGGCGGAAGAGCCTCAAACGGAAGGAAAAGAATTTTGGAAATTCAACCTGAAATTCTGCACGAAAAAACTCCGCTGTTTATAGGAAGCGAGGAAGATGTGAGGATGGTGGAAGAATTTATGTCGAAAGAAGAAATAAGCAGCGAGGTTTATTTCAGCAATAAATCATAAAATTTAGAGGGGTGATGGAGTCCTGGAATCGGATGGCTTTCCCGTCATTCCAATACTCCATTATTTCGAAAAATTGTTTTTGCATAAGGTAAGTTAATATTTCAGGCTAATGTTTATTTTTTTGCGTAGAACAAGTAAAAAATTATTCTTTAGATTTCAGGTTATTAATTTCTTTGGAAATTTTTGCTGCAAGGTCTTCGAGAGAAATTCCAACCACATGTATTTTAGAGCTTTTGACTAATATTTCCGGGCTATCGCCTTCACCGCTCATGAATTTGTAGAGTGAAAAACCTAACCGGTTCCTATCATTCATAATTGGAATATATTCGCTTAGGTTTTCAACAATGTTATAAACCTTTTTTTCTAACGAATCATCAGAAAAATTCTTTGTCGAAGGAGAAGGTAATGACGTCATCTAAAAATCCTTTAATTTATTTAGTAAAAATAGGACAGAACAGTTAAAACTTCAATGATAAAGTGGAAGTAAGTTACTATTTAATTAAATTTGTGCCGTTTAAATGACTTTTGAAAGATTTTTTGTTGAATCTAAATGAAATTAAAAATATCCTAATTATTAGATTAAGTTCTTTAGGTGATATACTGCTAACTACACCACTCATAAGATCACTTAATGAAAAATATAGCGGAATAAAAATAGACTTTGTTTTGAGAGAACAATACGAAGATTTATTAAAGTATAACAATAATATAGAAAATCTATTTCTATATAAAAAAGATAACTCAAATAATGTTGTTCTGTTTAATGAGTTAAAAAATAGAAATTATGATTTGGTCGTAGACCTTCAAAATAATCTTAGATCGGCAGAGATAAGAAGGAAACTAAAAGTTAGGTCGGTAATTTTTGAGAAAAAGACTATTGATAAATTTTTCCTTGTACATTTTAAGATAAACAGATTTAAGGGCCCGCAAGAAATTCCCAAAAGATATGGGGAAACTTTGCCGGGCTTTAGCCTTGATAACAAGGGATTGGAACTATTTTATCCGGGAGATATAAAGTCGGAGCTTAACGACGATGAAAAGTTCATTGGAATAGCCCCAGGGAGTAGACATTTCACAAAAATGTGGCCGAAGCAATATTTCATTGATTTGTGCAAAATGCTTTCAAACGATGGATTTCGCATAGTAATCTTCGGAGGTAAAAGTGACATAAGTCTTTGCGCAGAGTTAACCGAAAAAACTCCCGGTTCAATTAACTTATGTAATGACGATAAAATATTATTGACTGTGGCAAATATAAAAAAATGCAAAGTCGTTATTTGTAATGATTCTGGCTTGATGCACGCTGCAACGGCAGTGGGTACGCCTGTTTTGGCTATATTTGGATCTACAGTAAGAGAATTTGGGTTTACTCCTTACAAAAGCAAAAATTTAATATTAGAGAACAAATTATTAACTTGCAGACCGTGCACACACATTGGAAGAGAAAGCTGCCCTAAGAAACATTTTAAGTGCATGCTGGAATTGACTCCAGTTCTTGCATATTCAAAGCTGAAAGAAATTTTAAATTGATGAAAACTATTTGGTACATACTTTATAATTTTTTAATAATACCATTTCTTTATTTAGTTATAAGACTCTTAGGTTTTTTTAACAACAAAGTTAAGCGAGGTATAAAAGGAAGAGATAGAATTTTTGAGGAATTGATTTTAAATTCTGCTACCCTCGATAAATCAAAAAAATTAATATGGTTCCATTCTTCCTCACTAGGTGAATTTGAGCAAGCAAAACCGATAATTAAGGAATTGAAAAAAGGGGACAACATAAATATCCTTATTACATTTTTCTCTCCATCAGGATATGAGAATTCAAAAAAATATCCTTATGCAGATTTAGTTTCATACATACCTTT
The DNA here is from genome assembly GCA_021817845.1 of Bacteroidota bacterium. Lineage (GTDB taxonomy): Bacteria > Bacteroidota > Ignavibacteria > Ignavibacteriales > Ignavibacteriaceae > FEN-1297. Next base: position 21,513 of record JAKAFW010000001.1, on the reverse strand, counting down.
AGACACACACTCTAACGCTGAAAGATTTATTTCAATTGTGCGCCCGGATTTAGCAGTCATGATGCGATATGATATATGGCCAAATCATGTTTGGGCAATGAAGAAGTATAATATCCCATCCATCATTGTCGATGCTACTATGAAAGACAATTCAGCAAGGAAACTTCCATTGGCAAAAAGCTTTCATAAATATCTATTTGGAAATATTAGTACAATCTTAGCAGTTTCTGAATTCGATGTTCAAGGTTTTAAGGAGTTTAATGTACCTGCAGATCGTGTTAAAGCAGTGGGAGATACAAGATTTGACCGCGTTTATCAAAGAAGTATTGTTGCAAGAGAAAAAAATCTAATAAAAGAAAATTTACTGAAAGACAAAAATATTTTCGTCGCGGGGAGCACCTGGCAATTAGACGAAGATGTTATCCTTCCCGCATTTGCGAAATTATCTATATACGATAGTGATACAGTTATGATTATAGCTCCTCATGAGCCGACCGAAGTTCACCTCGAACGGATTGAAAATGAATTTGCGGGAACCCTTGAGACAATTCGTTTTTCTTTTATGAATAATTACAATAATGAAAGAGTGATAATAGTCGATTCGATTGGTATTTTGTTAACACTTTACACTTATGCGGATTTAGCATTCGTTGGGGGAAGCTTTAAGCAAAGTATACACAACGTGCTTGAAGCGGCAGTTTACGGAATCCCTGTAATGTTCGGACCAAAGATTGAGAATTCGCAGGAAAGCCAGCAGCTACTAAAACGAGGAGGCGGTATATTAATAAAAAATAAATCGGAAGCTTACCGGCAATTACGCACGATGTTCAATAATAATAAGTTAAGGAAAGCTAAGGGGAAAATCAGCTTTGATTATGTTAAAGAAAATCTTGGCGCGACTGAAAAAATCCTTGAAGAGATTTATAAGATAATTTAGATTATTAAATTCCTTTAATCGGAATTATTTCAAATATTTTTCCTTCAAAATATTTAGATGATGAACTGTATGACCGCTAATAATAAACAGAATTGCCAGCACTGTAATCTCTTTTCCGTTGGCCAAACCGCGCCTGCTGAAAGCTACCTCATCAAATCCATCAAACAAAGCAATGTTTGCTTCTCTTAATGTTTTAAATTCTTTCACCAGGTTGTTTAACTTTCTTTCGTTAAAGTTAGCGGACTTAACATAAGAATCTTGTTCAAAACCGGGGAGTGATTTTGTCTCACCCCTTGCAATGCACATTGCTCTGTAAGCGAAAACCCTTTCGGTATCGATAATATGTCCAATTAATTCTTTAATGCTCCACTTCCCTATTGCGTATGAATAAGTTCCTTTGTCTTCCGGAATCTCATCAAAATATTTTATTGTGGAACTTAATTGAGATTTCAAAATCACAATTCCATTTTCGCCTTCGACTTTGCTAATATATCCCTCATAATGGGGCGAATAATCACCTTTAACTGGTCTTGTCATAATGCTTCCTTATAATTATTTAAATTTTATACTCTAAAAGTTAATCTTTAGAAAAAATCTTTAATCCAACAACACCCACAATTATTAAGGATATAAAAAATAATCTTGCAAATTCTTTTGTTTCTCCGAAAAGGGTTATGCCAAGTATCGCTGTGCCAACAGCTCCGATGCCTGTCCAGACTGCATAAGCGGTACCTACCGGAAGAGATTTAATTGCTACCGATAAGAAAAAGACGCTTAATGCCATTGCTACAAAAGTAAAAATAGTTGCATAAACTTTGGTGAATCCACCAGAGTATTTCATACCGATTGCCCAAGCAGTCTCAAACAATCCGGCAATAAATAAAATCAGCCACGCCATTAAAACCTCGATATATTTTTTTTAAATTATTTATTCACACAGGGGATATTATGAAACATTTGCAACGAAAGTATAAAAATTATTGAAGTATATCAAAGTAAATTCCGCTTGGCAGATATACAAGAAATGTCGGGAAATGATACAACTATTTTTTATCGCTTTAGGTTGATAAAAGGATTAATCACTCAATACGTTTCGCGAAACGAAGATTTACCCCGTTCCGCAAAAATATTTTTTACTTTTGTACAGAAATTCTCTTTGGACCAGCTTTGAGAACATCCCCGGATGAATCTTTTGCAAACAGTTTAAAGTTTTCAATAAACCTTGCGGCAAGAGCATCATATTTTTTCCAATACTCTTCTTTATTACCCCATGAATTTGATGGATCGAGAACATCACTGGGAACATCAGGACATGTCAATGGAACTTCAAACCCGAATAATTTATCTTTACGATATTCAACTTTATCTAATTTACCCTCAAGGGCAGCATTGAGAAGATTGCGGGTGTGCTTAATACTGATTCTCTTACCGACACCAAATCTTCCTCCGATCCATCCTGTATTTACAAGCCAACATTGGGCGCCGCTCTGAAGCATTCTTTGTTTCAACATAGTGGCATATTCGTATGGATGACGAACCATAAACGGGGCTCCAAAACAAGCGCTAAAAGTAATTTGCGGCTCAACACCTAATCCAATTTCAGTACCGGCAATCTTAGAAGTATATCCGCTAATAAAATGATATTGTGCTTGCTCGGGATTTAATCTTGAAATAGGAGGTAATACTCCGGAAGCATCGCAAGTTAAGAAAATAATATTTTTCGGATGCGACTGGACGTAACCACTTGTGACGATATTAGGGATAAAATCAAGCGGATAAGAAGCGCGAGTATTCTCAGTAATAGAATCTTCATTCAAATCAATTTTCCGTGTAATAGGGTCATAAACTACATTCTCAAGGATTGTTCCGAATCTCTTAGTAGTTGAAAATATTTCCGGCTCGCTTTCAGCTGAAAGCCTAATTGCCTTAGCGTAGCAACCTGCTTCAAAATTAAAAACTCCACGCGAACTCCATCCATGTTCATCATCTCCTATAAGTTGTCGCTTCGGATCAGCACTTAAGGTTGTTTTGCCGGTACCGCTTAAGCCAAAAAATATTGCAACGTCTCCTTCCTTCCCGACATTTGCAGAACAGTGCATCGGCAGCACATCCTTAAACGTCAACAAGAAGTTTAGAACAGTGAAAATAGATTTTTTAATTTCACCTGCATAAAGAGAGTTTGCAATGATTGCAGTTTTTGATTCGAAGTTTAGAATGATTCCAGTCTCAGTTCTTGTACCGTCAATTTTAGGATCAACTTTAAAACCTGGCACTGCAATAACCGTGAACTCAGGAAGAAATTTTTTTAACTCATCCGGGTTATTGGTAGTGATGAACATATTTCTTACAAATAAACTATGCCATGCTTTTTCTGTTATAATACGAATAGGCATACGGTATTCCGGGTCTGCTCCAACATAGCAATCCTGAACAAATAATTCTTCACCCTGAGCATAAGCTTCAATACGCGCCATGAGTGAATTAAATTTCTCCAAAGTGATTGGGCGGTTATGAACACCCCACCAAATTTTATTATCCGTAGATTCTTCTTTAACAATAAATTTATCAGCCGCTGCGCGTGCAGTATGCTTTCCGGTTTTAACAATAAGTGGTCCTTCGCTTGCAATATGACCTTCATTGCGGAAAATTATTTCTTCATAAAGCGCAGAGTTCGGGAGATTCCAATAGACCCTATCAAGATAATTTAGACCATTGTTTACCAAACCAAAGTCTGAGGCCAATTCTTTTGCTTCCTTGCTTGCGGGAGTGCTGAATTCTAAATATTTGCTCATGACCAATTCCTCACTAATTTTCTTTCACCGATATAGAGTTCATTTGGAGAATTGGGATCCAAAGCCCATTTCATTCTTTCAATACCCTCCGTTATTTCTTTTATACTTCCGCAATAGCTTAAGCGCAAATGTCCTTCAAAGCCGAACTCCGCTCCCGGAACGGTAAGCACCATAACCTTATCTATTAAAAATTCTGAAAGCTTATTTGAATTTTTTTCATAAGCGCTGAAGTCTGCAAAACAGTAAAATGTTCCATCCGGTTTAGAAACTTTCACTCCTTCAAAAGAATTGAGAAGATCCATCATCACATTCCTGTTATTTTCCAAAGTTACTCGTAAATTTTCAACACTTGATTGAACTCCGTTAAGCGCACCAACCGCAGCTTTCTGCAGAAGAATTGAAGGGCCGGAAGTTTGATGTCCCTGGATATTAGACATTGCTTCGATAACTTTTTTATTTCCTACCGCCCACCCAATCCTGAAGCCGGTCATTGCATATTGCTTAGAAACCCCGTTTATTAAAATAATTTTTGAGTTCTCTGAAAAATCCTTTGTGTAGTTGTAGCAGTTGATAGGTTTTTTCCCGTCAAAAATTAGGCGATGGTAAATATCATCCATAATTAAATAGAGGTCCCGTTTTTCACAGAACTGCACAACATCAGAAATAAATTCTTCCGAGTACATTGCACCGGTAGGATTGTTAGGGCTATTGATAATGACAGCTCTTGTATAAGATCCGACACGTTGTTCAATATCTTGAATTCGTGGATAAAAACTTCCGTCCTCCGGCAATGCTGCAACACCAATTGCTCCGCAAAGTTTAGCCATTTCAGGATAGCTAACCCAATAGGGTGCTGGATAGACAACTTCTTCCTGAGGATTAAGAATTGCTTGAAGAGCAACCATAATCGCCTGCTTAGCACCGCCTGATGCAATCACATTTTCAGGAGCAACTCTACGGTTATAAAATTCTTCTGTGTAATTAATGATTGCTTTTTTCAATGCCGGAATTCCGTCTGCAGGTGCATATCTAATTTCAGCAGTATTAAGATGGGCGGCTGTGGCTAATATCGCATCCATTGGAACTTTAGATTTCGGTTCGCCTCCGCCAAGATGAATTACCGGTTCTCCCTTTTCCCGAAGAACGGCTGCTTTTTCGTTTAGCTTTAGAGTAGGCGAAGCGCTTATTGATTTTGCTATTTGACTTAAACTCATTATAATACCTCTTAATAAAAACCCTTTTTGAATAATTAATTCCACATTAAAATTATTTAAAGGAAGAATGAGAATCAATGTCAATTAGATTAATTTTTTCGTTATTTTATCGTTCAATTTCAAAATCTTCTTGGTAATGTCAAAATCATTAAAGAAAGCGGCAAGCCTGACACTTGCGGTAAATATTTTTTTGTTTTTTATTAAAGCGTTTGCAGGAATAATTTCAAATTCAATTGCAGTTATTTCAGACGCTATTAATTCACTTACCGATATTATCGCCAGCGGTGCTATAATGTATAGCGTAAAGATTTCTTTGAAAAAGCCGGATAGTGACCATCAGTTTGGGCACAATGCCGCTCAACCTATTGCGGTTTTCTTAATAGCCCTTTTCACTGCCATTGTAGGAATCAATCTGATTGAAGAGTCGATAAAGAGAATATTAACTCCATACCAAACTCACATTTCTGTTTTCGTATATGTAATTCTTTTTGTTACAATAGTCGTAAAATTTTTACTTACAAGATATCAATCGAGAATAGGCAAGACCTTTAGAAGCCCCGCATTAAAAGCCGGCGCCGTAGATAGCTTAAATGACGTTCTTGCCTCATCACTTTCCATAATTGGAATATTTGGGGTTCAAATGGGATTGCCTTACGTGGATGGTATTGCAGGGATAATTATTGCAACATTTATTTTAAGATCAGGCTACCAAATAGCAAAAGAGAATATTGATTATTTAATGGGAAAGGCGGCAGATGAAAATCTTATTTTAGAAATTGCAAACACTGCATTAAAGATTGAGGGCGTAAAAGGATTGAATGAATTAAAATCTCATTATGTCGGAAATAAATTTCATATTGAAATTCATATTGATGTCGATAAAAATGTTACAACTGAATCTTCCCATAAAATCGGCTTGGAAGTACAAAATGCAATTGCAGACTTACCGGAGATTAGCAAAGTTTTTGTTCACATCGACCCGGTCTAATTTTTTACATTCTCCTTTTGTAACGCCTCATAATATTTTTTTATTAAATCTTCATAATCTTTTTTGTAGCCTTCCTGGGCGGCTTTATTTAATTCATCTTTAATTTTGTTAATATCTTTCTGGTTGGATAGATTGAGTTCTGACGGAGACTGGCGGGCTTCGTCTTTTCCTGCGATTGATTCCCTTTTATTCTCAAAATCCCTTTCGTTGATAGACCGCTGCGCATCAAGCAAACGTGAAAGAATATGCTCCTGCTGTTGGACTGTCTTTTCATTTAAGTTGTCTGAGTTTAGATTTTTTACTATCTCTTGCATTTTTTTTGCGATATCGTTAAGATCTGCGGGGATTTTTTTTGTTTCTCCAGATTTTTGTGCTTCTTTATTTAACTGCTCAAGAGATTTCCTTAACATTTCCTGTTGCTGCGCAATTTTTTGTAACTCTGCTTGTTGTTGTGCCGATAAATTTCCGCTCATCTCTTTTTGCAACATCTGTGTTAAATTATTCAAACTCATTTGTTGCCCCGACATTTGTTGAAGCTGCTGCATCAAAGACATCATACCACCACCCTGCCCACTGCCTTTCATCATTGATTCCATACTGTTTTTCATCATCTCGGCGGCTTCATTAAGCGATGCCATAGCTTTATTCTGGCTATTTGCAGATTGATTGGCGTTCCGGTTCTGCATTCCCTGCATTGATTGTTTCATCTCATTTTGCGCATCGCCTAAAGATTTCCCCATTTCCGGAGTAATAGAAAAAGTCTTTTGCGAAAGAGATGACATCTGCTGCATAACTTTATCAAGATTACTTTGTATTTCCTTTTGCTCGCGGGCATTTTTATCAAACGAAGAACTATTCGGATTCATATTTTCAGTTTGCTTTTGCAATTGCTCCTGATCTTTAGACAGCGTTAGAAGATTATTAGTAATTTTCATCATATCTTTAAAAGCTTGCATTTGGCTTTGCTGTGCCATTGATTTCTGAAGCTGCTGCATTTGCTGTTTCATCTGATTCATATTTTCGGAAATCTGAGATTGATTTTGTTCAGCCTGCTGCATACTACTTTGCTTTATATCTTGAGAAGCTTTCTGCGAAGTTTCCGGATTTTGCTGCTTGTCAAATTGATCTTTCAATTTAGCAAGCTGATCTTTAGGCATATCTTTCAACTCGTCCATTTTCTTAGAAAGCTCGTCAAGTTGTTTTGACATCTCTTTCAAATCTTGCGAAATTTCATCTTGCTTATTACTTAGCTGGTTTTTCTGCTCCTGGTTTAATTCGCTGCTGTTTTTAGTATCATTCTTTAATTCATTTTGGTCTTTGGATATTTGTTCAGCCCGTTTCACCAAATCATCCATTTTCTGTTCTATTTGTATTTTCTTAAGAAGATTCATAGTTCTCTCAATACTATTTTTAAATTGATCTTCGTTAAATTTCATATTTTCCATAGCATCTTGAGTTTGCTTCCGGTTCATATTTTGCAAGATATCTTGAAGCTTCTCCATTGCTTTCTTTAAATCGTCGTTTGCAATTTGATCAAACAACTTTTGCAGCTCCATATATTTCTGAAGTGTTTCTTTTGAAATAAGATTATTTTGTTGGAGGTTCTGCTGCATTTTTTCCAAGTTCTTCCCAACATCATTAACCTTGTCTTGAAGCTTTTTAAATTGATCAACCGCTTGCTGAACTTTTTGTTTCTCCTGCCAGGAAATATCCTTTTTATCTTGTTTAAGTTCCTGGCTAATGTTGTCCATTTTTTGTTTAAGATCCTTTGCCTCCTTTAATGTTTGACTGAGGTTTTGTTCACTTTCGTTTTGAGTTTTATCAGCATTAGTTAATAATTCATTTAAGGAAGGAACGCGCACAGTAAAAGAGGGTGACTTAGCTGATTTTGGTCCGCTAACATTATCGTTATCAAATACCTCCATATAATAAGTAACTATATCGTCGGCTGATAAATTAAGGGAAGACAAATTCCAAATGTAATTTACTTCTTGCTCGATTTGATTTTTGTTAATAGGAATTTCAATGGTTTTATATTCTTTATCTGGTTTTTCATTTTTAGATGAAGAAAGCTTGAAATGTAGAAGTAATTTCGTAAATCCATAATCGTCTGAAATTTTTGTGTCAAGTGGAAGGCGGTTATCATTGGCTAACAAGACATCCTTATCGGGAGCAATAATTTCAATAGTAGGATAAGCATCATATAAAGCTTTAATATTATAATTTATAGGAGAAAGGTTTTTATTATTACTTTCATCAGTTAATATTATTCTGTAATTATTGTCCTTATTAACTCTAAATCTTCCTTTCGCTAAGAAACCGGCCGCGACTAATTTTGTCATTGTAGAATCATCAAATTCAATATGTGCCGCTTTTAATTCATTAGTTGAAGAAATACTCAAATCGACATAACTTCCGAGCAGTGCAGTTATGTTTCCATTATCTTTTTGTTTAACCGGAGCAATCTTTGAGTATGCGGGTGAAGTAATGCTCACATCAAGTGTTTTGATTATAGGGCGATTTATAACATCAATAGAATATTCATCGCTTTTAATTTTCTCAGCAGCAGCATAATACTTAAAAGAATTGCGTACGGCGGGCATAATGAATTTAAATACTCCACTGGAATCGGCGTAAAGCTGCTGGTTTTGAAAATTTGTTTGATCATTTTCCTTAATGGCTAAAAAAACCTTTGGGGGAATTACTCCGCTTACTTTAACTAAAATAGAAATGTTATCACCCTTAGTTACTTGAGAATTGCCGGGTGATACAAATAAGGAGAATTTTGGAGGAGGTATGAACTCCTGGTTATAATTTAGCAAACGAAAAGAAGCTGTTCGAATATTGGGTATCAATAAAAATAAGATAACAGAAAAAAGGAATACACCTCCGACATACAGAAGAAATTTTTTGGTTTTACTGAAGTTTACAATACTCTCAAATTTAATTTCCTTAGTTTTGTTATAAACGTTTTGGAATGAAGCATCAATTAAAGATTGGGAATAATAATTCTTATTTTTTTGTCCCGAAACAATCTGCATCGCATTTACAAGGTCATCCTTTATATCAGGGAAATGCTTTCCAACTTTATTCGCTGTCTTAAAATAGTCGGCTTTTCTAAATAGTTTAAAATATTTAAGGAGCGGAAGCAAAAACAAATAAATGAAAACAGCGCCAAATATTACTACCAAAAGGAAAAACAAAACGGTTCTTACGACAGAAGAAAAATGCCATAACATTTCAACAAGTGAAAATATGGTGAACAATATAACTCCGGTAAGAAAAGAAATTTGAACACCGAAAAAAGCAGAAAACAGATATTCTCTTTTCACTAGTTGTTCTAATTTGAATATAGTCTCTTTAAAATAATCTGACTGTGGGTTCATTAAATATTTTTCCACTTTAAATTTCTAACATCGAACATTTAATTAATTACTCAATGCCCATATAACGAGGTTGGTGCCAAACTTAAGAGCCTCAAGTCTCTTATCTTGATGGAAGCCATGAACATCTGGATCGTCCCAACCATCGCTGGGATTTGATTCATAGGTATAATAAACAGCTAATCGTCCATGAATAAAAATACCAAAACCTTGAGGCGGCTTGCCATTATGTTTTTCAATTTTGGGAACACCGTTAGGAAAATCGTAAAAATCATGATATAATCCATAATTAAAAGGAAGTTCAACCAAATCTTTATCCGGAAAAACAATTTTCATCTCTTTCCTAAAGGATGCATCCAATCCGTAGTCATCGTCTGTATAAAGAAAACCGCCGTTCTCACAATATTTTCGTAAACGTTCGGCTTCATCAGGAGTGAAGGAAACGTTACCGTGACCGGTCATAAAAAGAAACGGATAAGAAAAAATCGCATCACTATTTATATTAACCGAAGTAAAATCATCGTTAACTTTTATATTGGTATTCGCCTTAACGAAGTCCAATAAATTGGGTTCTTCTGTTTGACCGTTATACCAATCGCCACCTCCGTCATATTGAAGCCTGGCAATCTGAAATGCCCCTTCGTTTTGCGCAAATGAGAACGCATTCACAAAAAGAAGAGTTAAGGATAGTAAGATTAGTTTTTTCATAATTTTTGATTTTTGCATTTTTAATATATTGCCATCAGACTATAATTTCAATTTAGAAAGCTGAACATGATTTAACACTCAACAATATATTATTCTTTGCGAACACTATTGCTATAAGCTAGATTGTGAAAATTCTTACACAAGGATTTTGTTAAAATTGTTATCTTAGTTCCGAATAATTCCATAAATAATATGAGGTAAAAGATGGTAAAGAAATATTGGCTTGTAAAAAGTGAGCCTACTGCTTTTTCAATTGAAGACTTGAAGAACAGCAAAAACCAAACTACGTTTTGGGATGGCGTTAGAAATTATCAAGCGAGAAATTATCTAAGAGATGAGATGAAAAAAGGCGACGGAGTTTTATTTTATTACAGCAACACAGAACCAAACGTTGTTATTGGAATTTGTGAAGTTGTTAAAGAAGGTTACCCGGATCATACTCAATTTGATCCCGAAAGTAAACATTACTTTCCGTCAAGCGATCCCAAAAAGCCTGTTTGGTTTATGGTAGATATTAAGTTTGTTAAAGAATTTAGAACACCAGTTACTTTGGAAGAAATTAAGGAAAACTCGAAGCTGTCAAAAATGAAACTTATTCAACGCGGAAACAGGCTCTCAGTAATGCCGGTCGAAAAAAAAGAATGGGATGAAATAATTAAAATAGGGAAATAAATAATCGTTTTTAGCTTAGCAAATTTTCTTCCTCGCTGTCAATGTTATCTGTCCTCTCCAGTAATGTCTTAGGTAATGATTTAGTCACTTTAGCCCCAAGAGTTTTAATTTTTTCTGCACGGCTAACTAGATTGCCGCTTCCTTCGTGAAGTTTTCTCATTGCCTCTACATAGCTTGTTTTTGATGCATCAATTTTATTACCGATGTTAACCAAATCATCGACAAATCCCACAAACTTATCATACAATGCGCCACTTTGACGTGCAATTTCAAGAGCATTTTTATTTTGCTTTTCCTGGCGCCAAATGCTGGCTATTGTTCTTAAAGTCGCAAGCAAAGTTGAAGGGCTAACAATAACAATATTTTTTTCAAATGCATCACTGAATATAGCCGGATCATTTTGCACAGCAAGGCTGAATGCTGGCTCAATTGGCATAAACATCAGAACAAAATCCAGGCTCTTTATCTGGTAGAGATTCTGATAATTCTTCCCGCTCAATCCTTTGATATGATTTCTTATCGATAATATATGTTCTCTAAGTGCGGATGATTTTTCATTTTCATCATCAGCGGAAGAATATTTTTCATACGCTGTTAAAGTTACTTTCGAATCGATTACAATTGTTTTTTCTTCCGGCAGCTTTATCAAAACATCCGGCTGAAATCTCTTTCCGCTTTCCGCAGTCATACTTTCTTGAACAAGATATTCTCTTCCTTTTACAAGACCGGATTTTTCCAAAATATTTTCAAGAATAAATTCTCCCCAGTTCCCTTGAGCTTTTGATTGTCCTTTTAAAGCATTCGTTAGGTTGGTTGCTTCCTTTGTCATTAGTTGATTTAAATCGTGCAGGCCTTTTATCTGCTCTCTAAGCCCCGCCCTTTCATTGGAATCTTTCAGATGAATATCTTCAACCTTCTTTGCAAAATCATTTATCTTTTCATTAAGCGGATTTAATATCTGGTCGAGATTCTCTTTATTCTGAGCGGTAAACTTCGTGCTTTTTTCATCAAATATTTTGTTTGCAAGATTTTCAAACTCCTTAGTAAATCTTTCCTGCAGCTTTTCAATTTCATCCTTCTGTTCGCTTAATTTATTTTGAATATTGTTGTAATCTGCTTTCAGCGAAGAATTCTCCGATGATAATTGCAGAACCTTTGCTCTTTCGGAATTAAGCTCGGCAGAAATCTGCTTCAAGTTTTCTTCAAACAATCTATTTCTTACGTCGGCATTGCTTTTTTCCATATTAAGATTATTGATTTGATCATTTAATCCTTCAACTTCTTCAGGCAGAATTCTCTTTGCACTTTCAATTTTTGATTTTAAGGTAAGCCAGGCGGCGCCCGCACCTAAAATAATTCCGATAAGTAAAAATAATATTTCCATTATACTACTTCATTTTAATTAGTGAACAATTTAATAAAGAAATACTGTATGCTTTTACAATTTTTATGCTGGATTGCATTTTCTATTGAAAATCCATTTCTAATCATGTAATGACTCAAGCGAACTTTAGAACCAATACCACGACCTGTTTCTTGCAAGAATTCTTTTTTTAAAACTTCAAATGGTAAATCCTCAGTATTTTCAGGTTGGGAATATATATATTTTTTCTTAAAGATTGATGATAAAGTAACCGAATCTGCTAAATACCACGCCTCAATAGCTCGAACTGAAATGACTATCACTTGTTTTTCATCATATCTGTAAAATGAATTCTTTTGGTTGACCAAACATTTTTCAAAGTCCAAGTCACCTAAAAAAAATATTTTATCTGCTTTCCTATCATTAAAAATTTTAATAAATGAATCAACTTTAGTATTATAATTTTTTAGATTATCAATACCACCTGCATCAAAGACCCCAACACTCTCTACATTCTTTCTGTTCAATAAATCTTGAAAACTATCAGAATTTAATATTATTGTTTCGCTCTCACCTTCGCCAATAAACCCCACCCTTTTCACCAAGGTATACCCCCACCAAATACATTTGAAAGCCAAGCTTCATCTACTTTTAGTCCATGTAGATCCAATCCATCAATTTGTTTTATTTTTGTTTGTCCTTCTTTTTTATCTACAATAATAATTTCCTTTGGAGATAAAACATTTACTAATGACTGAGAATGTGTTGAAAGCCAAATATAATGTCCGTTTAATTCACATTGTTCTCTAAAAAAAATCACTAATTCTTTTACTACTTTAGGATTTAAACCATTTTCTGGTTCTTCGATGCATAAGAATTGAGGTTCATCATTTTGTAAGACTGCTGTTATAAGTGATAAGATATTATAAGTTCCATCGGAGATTAAATTTCCTGAAAAAGGTTTTGAGGCATTTTTTTCATAAACATTAATTCTATCTTCTTTTGAATATTCACTTTTAACTATTTCTATATCATTAAATTCTGGAATAAGTGTTTGTAATATTTCAATTATTTCTTCTTTCTTTTCTCGTTCACTTAATAGTCGCCCCAAAACTTTTTCTAAATTTTTACAATCAAGTCTGAGTTTACTGTCATCATTTATATTGATTTTAACATACTGGGATTTTCCATAAAAAATTCTAGAAAAATTTTCAGTAAACTGATTATAAGAAGAAGTATTCCTTAAAGGTAATAAAATTGATCTTTTGTGATCATCAACTTTTTCTTCAATATCTATAAAATCATCATAATTGCCAAACTTAAAGTAGAAGGGCATAGGTAAGTTGAAATTTCTTATTTCATCATTTCCGCCAAACAAACTGATAGCTTCATTCCCTAATTTATAAACGCTATTAGCAAATTCTAGTGCTTCAAAAATATTAGATTTACCTGAAGCGTTTGCACCAACAAAGACAAGGAAATTCCCAGGTTTTTCTATACCTAGTTTTCTAATTGACTTAAAATTATTAATATTTATGGAATCTATTGTCAACCTTTCACCTTAATTTATATCTTTTAAAATTATTCTTAAACAATTTACAAAATAATAAAAAATGCTCATTTCTTTTACCCATAAGTTTAAAATTATGAAAAATTCAATAACTAAGAAAGTTTTACCACTTTTTCTAAGTTGGCCAAAATTACATCCTCTTTTATCAAAGCAGCAACCTTCTTTACGTCTTCGTAAAGTAGACGGTCACTATTCAGCGGCTTCACAACTTTTCGAATTTCGTTATATACAATGGAAGTACCAACCCCGGGCTTTAACGGCTTTAAAAATTCGAGTGCCTGAGCTCCGGTCATTAATTCTATTGCCAAAACGTTTTCCAGGTTATGCATAATTCTAAAACATTTTTGTGCGGCAATTGATCCCATCGAATTATGGTCTTCCTGGTTTGCGGAAGTAGGAATAGAATCAACGCTTGCCGGGTGAGCTAGGACTTTATTTTCAGATACAAGGCTCGCAGCAGTGTATTGAGCAATCATCAAACCCGAATTTAATCCCCCGTCATTAGCCAGAAATCTTGGGAGCCCGCTTAAAGCACCGTTTACCATCCTTTCGGTTCTTCTTTCCGAAACATTTGCAAGCTCGGATAAAGCAATACCCATAAAATCCATTGCAAGCGCCATTGACTGCCCGTGAAAATTGCCTCCCTCAATGTGCTCTTCGGTGTCGGGGAAAATTATCGGGTTATCATTAACAGAATTTATTTCAATCTTAACGCGGGAACAAACATATTCAATTGCATCTCGAGAAGCTCCGTGTATTTGAGGTACGCATCTAATTGAATATGCATCCTGAACTTTTCCATGTCCTTTTAAGTGTGATTTTCTAATTTCGCTATTTTTAATTAAAGACAGAATATTTTTAGCAGTAGTAAATTGTCCCGGGAAAGGTCGCAGCAAATGAATCCTCTCATCGAATGCTTTATCAGTCGCCCGAAGAGCTTCGTGAGAAAGTGAAGCAGCTATATCAGCAAGCTTATTTAATTTTTTGGCGCGAACAGAAATGTACGATGCAAAAGAAGTCATCATTTGAGTGCCATTAATTAAAGCTAATCCTTCCTTTGCTTCAAGCACAACAGGATTAAGCTTAAATCTTTTCAAAATCATTTTTGACGTAAATATTTTATTAGAAGATTCAACTTCATCATTAATATTTTTAATTAGCTGAACTCTACCCTTCCCAATCATAGCCAAAACCAGATGCGCAAGTTGAACTAGATCGCCGCTTGAGCCAACCGATCCTTGTGAGGGAATCACAGGAATAATATTGAAGTTCATCATATCAAGCAGCAGTTGAAGGGTTGATAACCGTATGCCTGAATATCCTTTTACCAAAGCATTCAATCGCAACAGCATCATAATTTTTACAATTGCAGGTGGTAGGTTTTCGCCGCAGCCAACGGCATGACTTAGAATTAAATTTTCCTGAAGTTTCTTAATATTTTCTTTGGAAATTCTAACGTTAGAAAATTCTCCGAAACCTGTAGTAACACCATAAATTGGCTCTTCACTCTCGACCCATTTTTCTATTAGTGCTCGTGAACGGTTAATCAGCGAAATTGATTTCTTTGCTATTTCAACTTTAGGATTTTCTTTGATGAAAAAATCTATCTCATCGAGAGTAAGCGAGTCACCGTCAATTATGAGTTTTTTATTCGCCATATATAATCTTTTTTAATTTTAATGAATTTTCCCGGTTAGCCCGGTAGGTAATATGGATATAATTATCATCATATGTTTCCGATAGAACGTGTGCAAGCGAATGGATAGAAGCAGCCTTTTTTGAGTCTGTCAATTGAAGGTCAACTTTTTCTTCAACAAAAGATTTTTCAATCATATTAACGATGTTATCCTTTAATCCGGATACATTTATTCCTCTTTCCGCCGAGATAATAATTCCGTGTTCATAGTTATTCCTTACAAATTGAATCCTGTTTTTATCTTCAACGATGTCTAACTTATTAAAAATCTTTATCTGATTTTTATTTTCGCAGCCAAGTTCTTTAAGAGTTTTATCAACGACTTCAATATGATCTTCAAAATAGGAATGGGATAAATCAACTACGTGCAGAATGATATCGGCATCTCTGACTTCATTAAGTGTGCTTTTAAATGATGCAATAAGATGCGGAGGAAGTTTTCTGATAAAGCCAACGGTATCGCTTATTAATACCTTATTGTCTTTGTTCAAATCAAAGATTCTTGTTGTGGAATCAAGAGTTGCAAACAGTTTATCCTCAGCAAATACATTTGCGTCGGTAAGTAAATTAAATAAAGTCGATTTCCCGGCGTTAGTGTAACCTACCAAAGAAATTCTAACAAAATCTTTTCTGCCCTGGCTTTGAGTACTTCTTTGCGCTTCTATTTTATTTAATTTTTCTTTAAGAAGGCTAATTCTCGTTCTGATAATTCTTCTATCGGTTTCTATTTGGGTTTCACCGGGACCCTTAGTGCCAATTCCGCCGAACTGCTTTGACAAGTGAGTCCAGGCGCGCGTTAACCGGGGCAGCATATATTGAAGCTGCGCAAGCTCGACTTGAGTTTTAGCTTCCTTTGTTTTTGCACGTGACGCAAATATATCAAGGATCAATCCGCTCCGGTCAACAATTTTCCTTTCAATCAGCCGTTCAAGATTTCTAACCTGAACCGGGGTTAAATCATCATCAAATATGATCAGATTTATATCATTTATTTCGACAAGCGAAGCAAGCTCTTCTGCTTTTCCTTTACCGATATAAAAAGCTGAGTCAAAAGTGTAACGCTCTTGAATAATTTTTATGATTGTTTCTGCTCCGGCAGTAATTGCTAATTCTTCGAGTTCCGCAAGATGTTCTTCAACAATTTCCCGGTTTAAATCTTTTGTATCTACGGCAACAAGAATTGCACGTTCTTTTGTTTTCTTTGGCACTTCTATCATATTTAATTAAGATTCCATTTCTTTTTCTTATTTATATGTAAACGTAATAATTATTCATTTACAAAACCAAATAGATTCTTACTTTCAATTTAATACATTGCAAAATATATTTCTGTCCAAAATAATAAAAGCAAAACCTCCGAGGTTTTCCTAAACCTCGGAGGTTTTTTCCCTTAATCCCAAAGGCCTGCCTGCCGAGTCTGTTGCACAACTTCCAGATGTCATTTTGAAGGAGCTTGCCTACCGGCAGGTCTTCGACTGAGAAATCTTTTAAATTTTCAACAAAGGAGATTTCTCCCGGAGTTTATCCCGATTGCGGGAGTCGAAATGACACTCGATTGTCATATCGAAGGAGTCATCGACTGAGATATCCCATGACCTACTTGTCTGTCTAAGCTACTCGAGGGATTTCTCACCGGCTAAAGCCGGATTCGAAATGACACAAGGGGTCATTCTTTTAATAAATAAAGGCAATGACTTTTTCAATAATTCGAAAGGACAACAAAGTAGTTATGCAGCACTCTCTGCCGGCAGAAATGACATTATATAAGGCACCTCTAATAACTCCTCTGCCAAACAAAGTGGAATAATGAAATGTTGGGAAAT
The DNA here is from genome assembly GCA_021817845.1 of Bacteroidota bacterium. Lineage (GTDB taxonomy): Bacteria > Bacteroidota > Ignavibacteria > Ignavibacteriales > Ignavibacteriaceae > FEN-1297. Next base: position 4,367 of record JAKAFW010000001.1, on the reverse strand, counting down.
TTTCCATTCTTCCATTACCCCATTACTCCATTCTTCCACTATTCCATTCTTTTAGAATCGCCCGTATGTCATAAACTAGGAACTTAAATTAATTCTTTCTTTGCATTCCTCGCTACTGCCATTTCAATAAGTGCTAGCAATAGAGCTATAAGCAAGAAATATTTCCATAATTCGGATCCAAACCTTGCCTGTGTAATTATTTTAACGGGATCTTCATTTTTATTAATATTAAAGTATTTACCCTTGAAGTTAATTTTTTTAAGATAATCTTCAAACTCGCTTTGGCTATAATATTTCGTTACAGATTCATCTGGGTCGGCGTTAACAGAAAATTCGTCAACAAGATTTGCACCGGCGTATACTTTATAATTACCAACAACGTTAGTGTTGTTATAAGTTATAAAGTTTTTATTTGTCTGTTTTCCAAGGTCTATATAGTCTTCATTATTATCAGGGCTGCCTGTAGGGTATGCAGGCTCTTCAATTCTTAATTGGGGCGAAGAATTGTTCTGAAGGTTTATTTCAACAGGATTTCCGGCAATAAGTTGATTACCGGAATTATCTTTTGAGGATAAATAAAAAATTGATTTAGTAATCAACGGCGCAAACAAATTTTTCAATGGAAAGTTGCTCCAGCTTAAAACCGGAGCTGTGTTAAAAAGGAATATTTTCCCTTTGCCGGTTTTGTATTCGCTTAAAAATGATGAGCCGTCCGTTAAGGAAATTACGTTTGCTCCTTTACCTTCGGTAGAAACTTTAAAATGATAATAAATTTCTGGAGACTCTACATTTTTCTTTTCCTTGCTGCTGAAAATATCTTGGAATACCGGGTGATTGAAATCTACCTTATCAAAGTTAACAGGGTTTATAGTAGCCCCTTCCTTACCTACCGCAACCGTTGGCGAAGGAATCCCAAGCCCTTTGGCAATATTGCCAAAATTCTGAATCGTAGATTTGGAGCCCGGCATTAATAAAACTTTTCCACCTGAATTTAAGTATGAATTTAATAAATCATAGTTAGAGATACTTTCCGAGCCGATAATTACAACAACATCGTAATGAGATAAATTAGTAGAATTTAATTGACTTAGATTTTTCTCTGTAACCAGCAAAGTTTGACCGCTGCCGGCAGCAGATAAAGCTAAATCAACAAAGCGTGAATCAGCCGGATTGTCAGTAAAAATTATTACCGGAATTTCTTTCGGAATATAAAAACTAATAAAACGGCGGTCATCTTGAAGCATTTCATCATCTTCAATCTCAGCATAACCATCAACATAGCCGGTTTGCTTTACTGGTGCTTGAAGAGTCAAGATTTTTGATTCGCCCGGATTAAGCGAAACACTTTGCTGTGCGCTCCTTTCGCCTTCGATAAAAAGAGATACAACTAAATTGTTAACAGATTGATCTGAATAATTCGTAACAGTAACATTAAAGTCGAGTGGTTTATCTTTCTCAAATATTTGAGTATTAAGTTTGATATCGTCAATTCCAATATTAAAAACTTTCTTCCCGGAATAATTGAATGAATATAGTCTAACCCTATCATTCAAAATTTCTCCTAAATCAGATTGGGAATTTTGATCTGCGAGTCGCCCGGCTTGAAAATCCGTTAAAAGATAAATTTCTTTATTAAAGTTATTAGATTTAGACAAAACTTTTGTCGCTTTAACGATAGCATTATTTAGGAGTCCGCTGACATCAGATATTTTAACTGCATCAACTTGTTTTTGGAATTTCCCAAGATTGCTAGTGGTCTTAACATCATTATTATTTAGATCACCGGTAAGAATAAGAGCAACTTCATCACCATCCTGCATCAGGCTTAAAATTTGTTTTATTGTTGCTTTAGCCTGGTTAAGATAAGATCCTTTACTATCAACAACTGACATGCTGGAAGTATTATCAAGAATAAATACTGCGGTTGTTTTTGCTGCGGAAGTGGTACCCCCAATTGCAACGCCTTTTAAGGTAGGACGTGCAAAAGCCGTAACAAGAAAAAGAATAATTAAAACACGAAGTACAAGTAGAAGCCACTGCTTCAATTTTATTTTTCTGATTTTGTTCTTTTGAAGCTCTTTCAAAAAAGCAAGCGTGCTGAACTCAATCCGCTTCAGCTTTCTTAAGTTTAAAAGATGAATCAATACCGGGATCGAGGCGGCTAATAGTCCAAATAATACTGCGGGGTTTAAGAAAATCATTGTTCAAATTTATCTTTAGATGAATAGAAAATCAAGACATGAGAAAATGTGAAGAACAAACAAGAAGCCTGAGGTGAGACGTAAAATGAAAACACATGAAAACAAAAATAGAATGATAAATACTATCAATTTCTTACATTCTAAATCCTATTTTTGTTCGTCCGTCACTCAATTACTATCTGATGAAATATAAACTCATCGTCACTTCGCCTTAGCCATTTATAACTGCTAAGATTTAAATTGGATTTATTTAATCAACACACACTTTTTCAATGCGCTAAACTTTCCTGCTGTGATACGGTAAAAATATATCCCACTTGGAAGGCTGCCTGCCTTAAATTCGACTTTATAAAATCCTGCATTCTGATTTTTATTTACTAATGACTTTACTTCTCTGCCCAATACATCATACACTTTCAGCATAATGAAGCTGGCGGTTGAAAGTTGATAGCTAATTTCTGTCGATGGGTTAAATGGGTTAGGATAGTTTTGCATTAGCAAATATTCTGAAGGAATTTGTATTTTATTTGATGGAATGCCTGAGACAACACCGCCGTTGTTTGAAGTATAAAATACTCTGCCGCTGTCGCATAAAAGCCAGCCGTGTGCGCTGTCAATAAAGACCAAATCTCTTCCCCATAATTTACCATTATAAATTTTTTGCTCAGTCCATGTTCTGCCGGTATCTGAACTATAATACAAGCTTCCCAAATCAACGTACCATACTTTTGAAGGATTGCTGGGAACGAACTCAATATCATCTGGGTATTCTTTAGAATTCATACTAAAGGTATCCCAAGTATTCCCCCCATCTGTAGTTCTGCACATCTGCCAACTAATATTGGGGTTTTGGTAATCCATATTAACCACTAATCCTAAATTCTCATCATAGAATTTTACGAGTTCACCACCTTCATAAGGAAATTTAGTGCTTAACCAATTTTTACCGCCGTTAGTGGTTTTAAATAACTTTTGCGGAAGCAAACCTGATTCACGGAAATAACCCGTGTTTATATTTATAAAATCGAGTCTTCTCCATTCATCTCCTGAAACACCACCAAAAGCAGAATCGTTAACAGAAATCCAATTATCTCCGCTATTTGTTGTTCTTAAAAATATAGCCGGACCAGGGACGCTATCATGGCTAATTATATTCTTTGTATCCCCCATTGCAATGCCGTTATTCACATCAAACATTTTAACATAATTTATGAACGGTGTTATTGCAGTATCGTAAAACTGAACCGACCAATTAATTCCCCCGTTTGAAGTCGCGAGTATTCTTCCCGCATCTGTGCAAATCCAGAAATGTGAATTATCGATAATTGATATATCGACTACAGCTTCATAGATAGATACATTACCGTATTGTGTTGCGAAGGCAGGAAACGGTATTACTGTCCAACTGTTTCCAGAATTTTCAGTTTTATAAATAAAATTATCAACAGCTATTATCGCAGTGTTATTATTACAAGCATCAATTGCCTCTCCGCGACTCCAAAATTGTAGTCCATTTGTTTGCTGAATCCACTGGGAATAACTGATTGAATTAAACAAAGAGAGAAAGAATAAAACCGAACAAATTAAATTCAATTTCATTTTGTTCACCTTAGAAAATATAATATAGTTGCAACCAAATTGGGGAAATAAGTATCTAAACAGCTGGGCCTTTTTTGAACTATTGTTTCTTTATCAATGAAACATTGTTTAACCAATGTTTTACAAGAAGAGAGAGTATCGAATGTAGAATAATTAAAATTTCTTGGTGTTCCCATATTAAACTCCCTTTAATTATTACAACCAATATTAAACTTAAGGGCACTTCTAAAAACTATATTTTATAAAAATTTAACGCAAAGAACGCAAAGAATACGCAACGTTCGCAGAGAATATTGAAGTTTTTAGAAGTGCCCTTAATTAATATTTTAGTCAACCTCCGAGGTTTTCCTAAACCTCGGAGGTAGGGTGTAAAATATTTAGGAAAAATTAAAAAATTTTATCGTACCGTTTTTCTATAGTGAGTCCTCTGTGTCTCCGAGTCTTTGTGGCTATTTTTTGCCACTAAGGCACCAAGACACGAAGTGTCACAAAAAAAACATCTGCCAAAATGGGACGAACTAATTTTTCTTCGATACCCATATATTTTACACACTACCTCGGAGGTTT